>JAYULK010000011.1:0-70529 GCA_043763635.1 Chitinophagaceae bacterium | reverse complement strand
GCTTCTTCATCATCTGGAATATGTTCTAAAACATTTAGCAGGAAAATAGAGTTAAAGCCTTCCTTTATCTTTTTATTGTCCTCTTCAAAGTTTTTTCCGTTCAAATTTATTTGCAGAAAGGCTTTTGCATTGTTCCTGGTCTTAAAATTTTGTGCTAGAAAATCTAAATACGTGGTTTCGTAGTCTGATAAGGTAAGTTCCACTCCATCATCCAAAGCAAATTTTGCAATATTGCCAATACCACTTCCTATCTCTAAGGTGTTGCCGCAGAGGTATGGTTTTATGCGAGTGTACATCCACTTATTAAATTGGTCAGCCTTATTAATCGTCTCCAGAGTCTTAAGGCCATTATACAAATTGGTATTCAAATTTATTTCTTTTGAAAAAGGTTGTATTTTAAAATGCAATAAATAGCTCGGAAACCATCTTGCCATTGTATTTTTTTTCCTTCATTGTAAGTTCTTCCATAATAAGAAATTCCTACTTCGAAAATCCGAATATTGGATAAACGACTAATTTTTGCTGTAACCTCGGGTTCAAATCCAAAGCGGTCTTCTATTAATGTTATGCTTCGTAATTTATCTGTTCTAAACATTTTGTAACCTGTTTCCATATCAGTTAAATTAATGCCCGTAAGAAGATTTGAAAAAAAAGTAAGTATTTTATTTCCAATAGTGTGGAAAAAAAATAAAACCCTATGTGGCTCGCCACCTTTAAATCTTGAGCCATATACTACATCAGCCTTATCATCTAAAACCAACCCTATAAACCTGGATATATCCTTTGGGTCGTATTCTAAATCTGCATCTTGAATAACAAAGATTTTACCTGATGCAATATTTAGGGCAGCCCTTATACTGGCTCCTTTGCCTTTATTTCTCTCGTGTGTTATTTCTTTTATTTTTTTTCCCTGGCAAAAAGGTTTCAATTGATTTGCGGTATCGTCAGTAGATCCATCATTAACTACAATCAGTTCAAATAAAATATTTAGAGCATTTAATTCATTTAATACTTTTTGTAAAGTAATGCTTATGGTTTTTTCTTCATTGTAACAAGGTATCACCACAGTTAAATCGCAGCTATTCATATTTTCATTCGTATCCGTCATTTATACATAATTGAGAACGGTTTATTTAAACTTTGCTTTCAATACCAAAAAATGTTTTTCAAAACCATAAAAGCTAATTACACTTACACCTATTGCGATGATAACACAAATAATAGATGAGCTGAGCTTTACCAGGATTAGATTTTGATTAACTGGACCTAGTGCATTGATTAAATATGGGAAAAAAATAAGGTAGACTGGCCAATGAAATATATATAGTCCAAAAGAAAGCTTACCGAGAAAAGACAATGGCCTCCAGGATAAAAGCTTATTCAATACTGTTTTTTTATGGCGTGTTCCTTCATGAACCAATAACCCGAAGAGCATTGCAAAAGTTGTATAACCTATTAATGCAAAATATGGAAATGTGAATTCGTAAATCCTGTTAAAAAGGAAAAAACCAAAATTCAGAAAAGCAAATGAAAGAATTATAAATGGCTGATATTGATTTATAAAACAAGGCTTTACTTTTTTCAGCAAAGCAACTATACAACCAATGCAAATACCGTCAACCCGTGTAAATGCATACAAGCTATAATAAGTAAGGTTGTCAATTTTATAAAGCCAAAGCATGGTGCGTGTTAACATAATAAAAATTAAAATGATTAGCATTAACATAAGCAGATGCCTGGGCTTTCGTAATAGTAGAATTATCAATGGCCAAACCAAATAAAATTGCTCTTCCACCGCAATCGACCAAAAATGATGAATAAGATTAGTGCCGGATGATGGCTTAAGAATCAAAAGCCAATTTTGCAAATAAAACCAAAACCAGCTTTGGTTGACTACATAATATTTCAGATCAAATGGAAGGTTCGGTATACGTGGTAAAATAAAAAAGACAACAAGCAATGTAGAATAATAAAGAGGGAAAATTCTTAAAACTCGTCTTATGTAAAAGTTTCTTAGGAATTTTTGATCTTGTTCTGTATTTATTAATATTTCGGTTATTAGATACCCCGATAACACAAAAAAAAGATCAACCCCTAACCAGCCAAAAGAAAAAGGAGTAATGAAACTAAAGTTATGGTAGGCAATTACCATAAGTATTGCCAGGCCACGCATTCCATCCAAGGCAGGATAATGAACCCTTGCTGGCGAAGTATTGTTTGTAGTTTTAATGAGATAGATATTAGCTAGGCCTACAAAGATAATTTTCTGTAGATATACTTTCCAATCAAATCGAATTCAAGATTTATGTTGCGGCCTTTTTTCAGAAAGGAAAGATTGGTATGCTGCCATGTAAACGGAATAACTGCTACCTGGAATGTATTCTTTCTAACGTTGAACGCTGTAAAGCTGATGCCATTAACACTGATAGAACCTTTTTCAATAATAAGATGAGCAAACCTTTTTGGGTATTCAAATGTAAGTTCCCAACTTCCTGATGCGTTTTTTATTTTAGTGCAGGTACCCGTGACATCAACATGGCCCTGAACAAAATGCCCGTCAAGCCGGTCTGTAAGCAATAAACATCGCTCTAAGTTTATTTTGTCGCCAATTTCCCATTTTCCCAAGGTCGTTTTCTGCAAAGTTTCTTTCACAGCCGTTACCCTATAATTGCCTTCCCTTAATTCCTCTACCGTTAAGCAAACACCATTATGGGAAATGCTCTGATCAACTTTTAATTGGGGCGATAACGTTGACTCTATCCAAAAAGTTTTGTTTGTGCCTAAAACCGTAATTTGCTTTACTTTTCCAACTGCTTCAATGATGCCTGTAAACATGGTGTGAAATTCGGGTTTTTTACATTTTGTTTTGAAAAAAATGAAAAACTGCACCTATCTTCGCCGCTCTAAAAATATTTAAAAGGGTATAACGCATGCTAATAATAGATTCAAAAGACTGTGAGAACATAGATAAAGCTTTAAAAAAGTATAAAAAGAAGTTTGAAAAAGCTAAAATTTTATTGCAACTACGCGAAAGACAAGCCTTTATTAAGCCATCTGTTCGTCGCAGAGGCCAGGTACTGAAAGCGGTTTATAAGCAACAGATTTCCAGCGGAAAGATCGAAGTTTAATACTTCCTATATCAATATTTAGTAGCTGCAAGGTTTTTAGTACTTTGCGGCTATTGTTTTTTTATGCAACACGCACATCCAATCATCCAGCCTTTTCTTAATTATATTCAATTTGAAAAGCGCTATTCGCAGCACACTATTATATCTTATCAAACAGACCTGCTTAGTTTTTTGGATTATTTGCAGGTAACTTATGGAGGTATAGATTTAAATGACCTTTCCCATATTTACATCCGTAGTTGGTTGGCCTCTTTAAAAGATGCTGGCATGTCCGCTAAAACCATTAATAGAAAAATATCCACCTTACGTTCTTTCTTTAAGTATGCCATTAAAATGGGTTTGTTGGATAAAACACCAATGATTAAGATCAGTGCTCCTAAAAATGAGAAACGGTTACCCCACTTTATTTCTGAAAATGACATCAGTACATTATTAAATCATGTAGACTTTGGAGATGATTGGAAAGGCAAAACCGACAGACTGATTATTTTTCTTTTTTACAACACAGGTATACGTTTAAGTGAGTTGATTAATTTAAAGGTGGATGGAATAGACTTTTCAAATAATACGATAAAAGTTTTGGGGAAGGGCAATAAAGAACGTGTTATTCCAATAAGTGCCGAACTAATAAAGGAGATTAAATATTACCTGGAAGCAAAAGCAAAACTATCCCACAAAATGCAGCCTCCTGAGCTTTTTATTAATGAGAAAAATAAAAAGCTTGCATCACGAACCGTTTATACAAGTATCGAAAAATGGTTGAGCCTTGTTTCCACTATTGAAAAAAGAAGCCCCCATGTTATGCGTCATACTTTTGCCACCCATTTAATGAACAATGGTGCAGACCTGAATGCAGTAAAAGAGCTGTTAGGCCATAGCAGTCTGGCATCTACCCAGGTTTATACTCATAACACCATTGATAAGCTAAAAAAGGTGTATAAACAAGCTCATCCAAAGGCTTAAAAATGAATTTAGCTATTAATTTTTACTTGATTATTCTTGGAATAAAAACTGGGTTACTTTAACTTCATAAAGAACTCATGAAACCATGAGCCAGCTCTTTTATTTATTGTTTCACAGTTAAAAAAAATTTCTATGAACGTACACATTCAGACGCTTCACTTCGATGCAGACAGGAAATTAGTAGAATACGTAAATAAGAAACTTGAGAAGTTAAACACATTTCATGACCGGATTATTAAAGTAGATGTGTTTTTGAAGCTAGATAATGTGGTACATAACATCAAGGACAAGATAGCCGAGATCAGAGTTCATGTACCGAAAGCAGATTTTTTTGTAAAATCAACCAGTAAATCTTTTGAATCATCTTTTGACGAAGCTTTTGAAGCGGTAGTCAATCAAATAAAAAGAAAAAAAGAAAAGCAATTCGCATAAAATTAATAACTCAAGACCTCTGGTTTTTCAGGGGTCTTTTTTTTTGTACAAACCCGGCAGATTTTTTTTGTCATTATTTTGCTGATAATCTAATTCCGTTACCTTTGCCTTCCCAAAATTTTGAGGGCTAGTTCTTTTTGTAAGTTTAGATTTTTGCCACTTTAGCTCAGCTGGTAGAGCAACTGATTTGTAATCAGTAGGTCGTTGGTTCGATTCCGACAAGTGGCTCTGTCTAAGTACGAATTACGCAGTGAAGTACGAAGTGGTAACTTACACTCGTACCTCGTAGTTCTTACTTTGTACTAAAATTGGGTAGATGGCCGAGTGGTTAAAGGCGACAGACTGTAAATCTGTTCTCTCACGAGTACGTAGGTTCGAACCCTACTCTGCCCACGAAACAATTAGCTGATTAGTAAATGTGCTGATTAGCTGATTGTAGAAAGTTCTTTGCAAAATGGCTTTTGTATTTTAATCAGCTAATCAGCTAATTATCACATTAGCTAATCATCATGCGGAAGTAGCTCATTTGGTAGAGCGATAGCCTTCCAAGCTATAGGTGGCCGGTTCGAGCCCGGTCTTCCGCTCAGAATAGATGACAGATGGGAGATGACAGTTGACGGATTCTATCTGCTGTCAACTAACAACGGTCAACTGTCAACGTTTTTGACAAAAGCCGTTGTAGCTCAGGGGTAGAGCACATCCTTGGTAGGGATGAGGTCGTGAGTTCGATTCTCACTAACGGCTCCGATGCTGTCAGCTTTCAGTAATTAGCCTTAAGATTTTCTGACTGCTGAAAGCTGATGATTGATGGCTCAAATGTACAAGAGTGCGACGCAACAGAAGCTTAATAGTGTTCTGGTGCTGGTAACATAAAAATTTTCCTTCAAACTTTTAGTTGGTGAGAAGGAGGAACAAAAACAAAAATTTAAAAACTCCACAACTAAAAACCGATAAAGATGGCAAAAGAGAATTTTAAGCGGGATAAACCCCATGTTAACGTAGGTACCATCGGTCACGTAGACCACGGTAAGACTACATTAACCGCAGCAATTACGTCTATCCTTGCAACAAAAGGTATGGGTAATGTAGCTAAGAAGTACGATGAGATTGATGGTGCACCTGAAGAAAAAGAAAGGGGTATTACCATTAATACAGCACACGTTGAGTACCAAACGGCTAATCGTCACTATGCCCACGTTGACTGTCCTGGTCACGCCGACTATGTGAAGAATATGATTACCGGTGCTGCGCAAATGGATGGAGCTATTTTAGTTGTGGCAGCAACAGATGGACCAATGCCTCAAACAAGAGAGCATATTCTTTTGGCTCGCCAGGTAGGTGTTCCTCGCATGGTGGTGTTCATGAACAAGGTAGATCTTGTAGATGACCCTGAGTTGATTGAGTTGGTTGAAATGGAAATTCGTGAACTATTGTCAAAAAATGGTTTTGATGGAGATAATACACCAATCATTAAAGGTTCTGCTACAGGTGCTTTAGCAGGAGACGCTAAATGGGTTGGTGCCATTGACGAGCTAATGGAAGCTGTTGACAGCTACATTCCTTTGCCTCCACGCCCTGTAGATCTTCCGTTTCTTATGTCTGTGGAAGATGTATTTTCCATCACTGGCCGTGGTACAGTAGCAACTGGCCGTATTGAAAGGGGCCGTGTTAAAGTAGGTGAATCTGTTGAGATCGTTGGTTTAATGGATGCGCCACTTACTTCTACCTGCACCGGTGTGGAAATGTTCCGCAAGTTGTTAGATGAAGGAGAAGCTGGAGATAATGCAGGTTTACTATTACGTGGTATTGAAAAATCTCAAATCCGTCGTGGTATGGTTATCTGTAAACCAGGTTCTATTACGCCACACACGGATTTTAAAGGTGAGGTTTATGTATTAAGCAAAGAAGAAGGTGGACGTCACACACCGTTCTTCCAAAAATATCGTCCTCAGTTCTATTTTAGAACTACTGACGTAACCGGTGAAGTAGAATTGCCAGCAGGAACAGAAATGATTATGCCTGGTGATAACACCTCTCTTACTGTAAAATTGATTCAACCAATTGCGATGGAAAAAGGTTTGAAGTTTGCCATTCGTGAAGGTGGTCGTACAGTAGGTGCCGGACAGGTTACTGAAATTTTAAAGTAATTCGCTTACTTTTAATAAATATTTAATTAGCTAATTAGCTCATTTGCTAATTAGCTAATTAGTTTACGGGCATGGTGCAACGGTAGCATACGGGTCTCCAAAACCTTTGATCTGGGTTCAAATCCTAGTGCCCGTGCTGATTAATAAATTAATGTGCAGGTTTGCCAGTGTGCAACTGAAATCATTGGCAAATTGTCTAATTATCAAATTGATTTCATGAATAAAATATCCAATTATTTTTCAGAATCTTTTAAAGAACTGAGTGAGAAAGTAACCTGGCCAACCTGGCAACAGTTACAGCAGTCTACTATGATCGTATTAGGTGCAACGCTTTTAATTACGGCTCTTGTATGGGTAATGGATTTCATTGCCGCTGGTAGCTTGAATTTTATCTACAAATTGTTCTAAACAATGGAATCTACTAGTCAAAATACAGAAGAACAGGTGTCACAACAGCAAGAACTTCCACAACAGGAAACTAAGTGGTATGTATTAAGGGTTGTTAGTGGCAAAGAGCGTAAAGTTAAAGAATACCTAGATAAAGAAATTTCCCGAAATGGCTGGACAGAGATTGTGAAGCAGGTGTTTTTGCCCGTTGAAAAAGTATATAAAGTTCAAAACGGCAAGAAAGTGATGCGTGAACGTAACTACTATCCTGGGTATGTTATGATTGAAGTACTGGAAGGAAAGCTTGGTGATGATTTACGTGATACAATAAAGAACACGACCAGTGTTATACATTTTCTTGGCAAAGAAAATCCTATTGCTTTACGCAAGGCTGAAGTAAATAAGATGCTCGGCAAGATGGATGAAATGGCAGAAGCCGGCGGAGTAAGCATGAGCGAGCCGTTCATTATTGGCGAAACCATCAAAATTATTGAAGGTCCGTTTAATGATTTTAATGGTGTAATTGAAGAAGTGAATGACGAAAAGAAAAAATTAAAAGTGACGGTAAAAATATTTGGTCGTTCTACACCTGTAGAGTTGAATTATATGCAGGTTGAAAAGTTGAATTAACTAATCAAATAAATATTATTAAGCCACGGATCCAACAGTCCGTGGCTTTTGCTTTCTAGAGCTTATTACATTTCTTTTTCTTTTTTTTCAACTGCAAATTCTCCGATAATTTCACCTACTTTTGCGCTCCCTAAAAGTTCTTTTCGATATCCCTGTTTGGGAAAAGAGGAATTTGGGAGACCTGGTAGTCGCGGAGATGAAAGGTCGCTTGAACCAATAAATCAAAGAAAATGGCAAAAGAAATCACTGGCTATGTAAAGCTTCAGTGCAAAGGTGGCCAGGCTAATCCTGCACCTCCAATTGGTCCTGCGCTTGGTTCCAAAGGTGTAAACATCATGGAATTTTGCAAACAGTTTAATGCAAGGACGCAAGATAAAATGGGAAAAGTTCTCCCAATCTTACTGACAGTTTACTCCGATAAGTCATTCGACTTTGTAATTAAAACACCTCCTGCAGCAGTTCAGTTGTTGGATGCTGCTAAAATTCAAAGTGGTTCAAAAGAGCCTAACCGCCAGAAAGTAGGCAAGGTTACCTGGGCACAAGTAGAAGATATAGCTAAAGATAAAATGGCTGATCTTAATGCCTTTACACTCGAAAGCGCTGCTTCAATGGTAGCAGGTACTGCCCGCAGCATGGGTCTTACTGTAGAAGGGGCACCGGCAAAATAATTTGAACACTTTTAAAAGAATTTAAAAATGGCTTTCATTCCTAAAAAAAGAAAAGCAATCAACGGAAAAGTTGATCAAAATAAAGTTTACTCTTTAAAAGATGCTTCATCTTTAGTTAAAGAAGTAAACACAACTAAGTTCGATGCTTCAGTTGACTTACACATCCGTTTAGGCGTTGATCCTAAAAAAGCTGACCAGGCTATTCGTGGTACGGTTAGCTTACCTCATGGTACTGGTAAAACCAAAAGAGTATTGGTGCTTTGTGGTCCTGACCAGGAAGCTGCTGCAAAAGGTGCTGGTGCTGACTTTGTAGGCTTGGATGAGTTTGTAGCAAAAATAGAAGGTGGCTGGACAGATGTTGATGTAATTGTTGCTACACCTGCTGTAATGCCTAAGATTGGTAGATTAGGTAAAATTTTAGGTCCTCGCAACTTAATGCCAAATCCAAAAACGGGTACTGTTACAAATGATGTAGCTGCTGCGGTAAATGAAGTAAAGGGCGGTAAAATTGCTTTCAAGGTAGATAAGGCTGGTATCATTCATGCTTCTATAGGCCGTGTTTCTTTTACTCCCGAAAAAATTTCTGAAAACAGCCAGGAGTTGATTAATGCCATCATTAAAGCTAAGCCTGCCACCTCGAAAGGTACTTACCTTAAAGGTTTGACAATGGCAAGCTCTATGAGCCCTGGTATTCCTGTTGACACAAAAGGTTTTGTTCATTAAACCTCACTAATCCTCTCCTGAAGGAGAGGACTTTAAGACTCCTCCTTTAAGTTGAGACAAAATTTTAAAAAATGACTAAAGAACAAAAGAACGAAATAATAGAAGTATTAAAGGGAAAATTCTCTCAATACAATAACTTCTATGTTACTAATACAGAATCATTATCTGTTGCACAAGTATCTAAATTACGCCGTGCCTGCTTCGACAAAAATGTAGAAATGCGTGTTGCAAAAAATACATTGATTAAGAAAGCATTGGAATCTTTAGGTAACGATAGCTACACCGGCTTATTCGATTCTTTAAATAATGTAACCGCATTATTATTTTCCGAGAATCCTAAAGAGCCAGCTTTAATTATTAGCTCTTTCCGTACAGAAAGCAAAGGTGAAAGGCCAGAATTAAAAGCTGCTTTCATCAATGGCGATATTTATACAGGTGATAAAAATTTAAAAACTTTAACCCAGATCAAAACTAAAAATGAATTGATTGGTGAAGTGATTGGATTATTACAATCGCCTGCAAAGAGAGTGTTGGCTGCTTTATTGCAACACCACGAAAAGCAAACTGCTGGCGTTGAAGCAACGGCTGCTGAATCGGAATAATTAGCAATGGGCAACGAGCAAGTTTTGCTTATGTAGTTGCCCCTTGCACATTATATAACCCAGGCCTGAGGGTAGTCGCGGTTCAGTCCGTGACAATTAAAGGCAATTTTTTTAAAACCTCCGTCGGAGCAATAGCTGTGAAGACGGGAAAAATTTAAACATAATGGCAGACGTTAAAGTTCTTGCAGAACAATTAGTAGGTCTTACTGTAAAAGAAGTACAGGAATTGGCCGATTTTCTAAAATCAGAATATGGTATTGAACCAGCTGCTGCAACTGTAGTTGCTGCTGCGGCTGACGGTGGTGGCGCAGCTGCTGTTGAAGAAAAAACATCTTTCAACGTAATTTTGAAAGCCGCTGGTGCTTCTAAATTAAATGTTGTAAAGATTGTGAAAGAGCTAACTGGCTTAGGCTTGAAAGAAGCAAAAGATTTAGTAGATAGCGCTCCAAAACCTATTAAAGAAGGTGTTGATAAAGCTACTGCTGATGAATTAGTTGCTAAACTTAAAGAAGCCGGTGCTGATGTAGAAATCGCTTAATTGAATTCTTTCTTTAGAATAGATTAGTTCCGCTGAAAAGCGGGACTTTTTTTTTAGGGGTATAAAAATTAGATTTGTAGTAAATAAATATTATGAATCCTTTGAAGCGGATGAGGACTGAAGTAAAAAAATATATAGATACAGCCGATGATAAGGTCGTAAAAATGATTCATGCTATGCTGGAAGTTGATGCGAATGAAGGTTGGTGGGAAACGATGCCGGATAAAGTAAAAAAAGATTTGGAATTGGCATTGCAACAAAGCGATAATGGCGAAATATATACCACAGAACAAGTTAAAGCAAGCCACCCCCAATGGTTTGCCAAATAGTATGGACAGCTAAGGCACTTGAAACGTATTTGCATAACATATATTATTTGCAAGAAAATTGGACCGGAAGAGAAGTTGCGAACTTTATTTTATTGGTAGAACGCAAAATCGAAATTTTATCAAAACAACTTGAGTTAGGAATAGCAAAGAACAAAAAGACTAGTTATTTAAGAAACACACTGCTTCATAAAAGAATTTCACTTGTTTATAAAATAGTGCAACAAAAGCAGGAGATCCATTTGTTGATTTTTTGGAATACTTATCAAAACCCTTCTAGATTGAAAGCTAAGTAAAGTAAGAGGCCACTGTTCAATGCAACGTTTTCCTATTCACTTTTTAATGGTGAAGGTTACAGGGTTAGGTAAGGATAAATTTTTTCAAAAGTAATTCCGTCTATCAGCGCAATTTTCATTAAGTCTTTAATATCTGTAAACTTGCCGTGCTGATTACGATATTCTACCATTGCGTTGGCTAAGTTCCAGCGTATATATGGATGCATTTTTAATTCATCTTTTGTAGCCGTATTAATATTGATTTTGTGAACTTTTCCTTCATCAATACTTAGGTAGGATTTAATTTTTTGAAACGTTGAATCGGCCACCCCATAAGTTTCGGCAATTTGGTTTATGGAATAAAACCCACCCAACTTAGTTCTAAAAGCAACAATGCGGTTTGCAAGCTTACCGCCAATACCAGGCAGATCAATAAAAGCAGAAGTGTCTGCACTATTGACTTCCACATTCAAAATTTTCTTAGCTGGCTTTATATCGAAAGCAGTAAATTGTCTTTGGTTAGCTGTTTCTTTTCCTGGTATTGAAATGTAATTTTTTACTCTGTTATAAAAACCTTCTGGCAGGCCCCATATTTTCTGTACATCTTCCGCTTTATAAAAGCGTCCACCTTTAGTTCTATAATTATTAATCGTATTGACAGTTCGTTCACTTAAGCCAAGTTTTTTCCATCCTTCCAGATTTAATTTATTCGGGTCAAATACAAAAAGCTCACCCTGTATTGAGGAACCGGCAGATGGCTCGTATTTATAAGAGACTTGGTTGTCTTCATATCTTGTAGGTTTTTTTGAATCTTTCTCAATAAGCGTGTCTATGCTTTGCAAAATTGTATCATCGGCTTTCACGAAAGCTGTTTGCGGTTCAGCAGAAAGCCGGGGAAGTAAATAAATGATTAATACAATTGTAATTATGCATAATATTCCTATGCGCTCCTTTCTAGTGAAGGTCAAATAGTCCTTTGAAAATTGTTGCCATCTATTCATTCGATAGTTCCTAAAATAAACAAAAAAGTTCTTGGGGCACAATGTTTGATAAGGAAATTTTCTTGGTTGTGTAGCTTAAATCCTTACTTTTGCAATCCTTTAGTTTTGGCCAAAAAACATTTTGACGTTACAAATTTTACTTTAAGTATTTGATTTTCATACACTTTTATTAGTTTTTAATAAAGGCATGAAAATGATTTGCATCGTCAACAAACACTAAAACCGGTTTATACATATATGCCTTCTACAACAATGAAACAAAGGATCAACTTCGGAAAGATTGGAAACATCGCCGATACCCCTGATCTTCTTGCTGTTCAGATTCAATCGTTCAAGGAGTATTTTCAGTTGGAAACAACTCCTGACAAAAGAAATATCGAAGGTCTCTTTCGTGTGTTTAAGGAAAACTTTCCTATTACGGACACACGTAACATCTTCGTACTTGAGTTTCTTGATTACTTTATTGATCCGCCCCGTTACACTATTGAAGAGTGTATGGAGCGTGGCTTAACTTATGCCGTGCCATTAAAAGCAAAGCTTCGGTTAAGCTGTAACGATGAAGAGCACATAGATTTTCAAACTATTGTTCAGGATGTATTTTTAGGAAACATTCCTTACATGACGCCCCGTGGTACTTTCGTGATCAATGGTGCTGAGCGTGTAGTAGTTTCTCAATTACATCGTTCACCGGGTGTATTTTTTGGTCAATCTGTTCACCCCAATGGAACCAGAATATACTCTGCAAGAGTAATTCCTTTTAAAGGTGCGTGGATGGAGTTTGCAACAGACATTAATAATGTGATGTATGCATACATTGACCGTAAGAAAAAGTTTCCTGTAACTACCTTACTTCGCTCTATAGGTTACGAAACAGATAAAGACATTCTGGAACTTTTCGGGATGGCTGATGAAGTGAAAGGCAACAAAAAAGATCTTGAAAAGTTTCTCGGTCGTCGTCTGGCAGCCCGTGTTCTTAGAAGCTGGGTTGAAGACTTTGTAGATGAAGATACCGGTGAGGTAGTGTCTATTGAAAGAAACGAGGTGATTCTTGAACGTGATTCTATTTTAGATGAAGAAGCAGTGGATACCATTTCAGAAATGGATATCAAAAGCATTTTCGTACAAAGAGAAGATGTTGGTGGCGACTATGCTATCATCTACAATACATTAAATAAGGATACATCTAACTCAGAGCTTGAAGCGGTTCAGGTGATTTATCGCCAGCTTCGTGGTGCTGATGCTCCGGATAACGAAACGGCCAGAGGCATTATTGATAAATTATTCTTTTCAGACAAACGTTATGACCTGGGCGAAGTTGGTCGTTATAAAATCAACCGTAAGCTTGGTTTAAATGCCAACATAGAACAAAAGACATTAACAAAGGAAGATATCATCCTCATCATCAAATACCTTGTTCGCTTAACCAATGGTAAAGCGGAAATTGATGATATTGATCATTTATCAAACCGTCGGGTGCGAACAGTAGGTGAGCAGTTGTATGCTCAGTTTGGTGTTGGTCTTGCCCGTATGGCCCGTACCATTCGCGAAAGAATGAACGTTCGTGATAACGAAGTATTTACACCAGTAGATTTGATTAATGCAAGAACACTTTCTTCTGTAATCAATTCATTCTTTGGAACGTCGCAGTTATCGCAGTTCCTCGATCAAACCAATCCGCTTTCTGAAATAACACACAAACGTCGTATCTCCGCACTTGGGCCAGGTGGCTTAAGTCGTGAAAGAGCAGGCTTTGAAGTGCGTGACGTGCATTATAGTCACTACGGCCGTTTATGCACGATTGAAACACCGGAAGGACCAAACATTGGTTTGATTTCTACGCTCTGTGTTCATGCTGCCATTAACGAGATGGGCTTTATAGAAACTCCTTACCGCAAAGTAAAAGATGGTAAAGTAGATATGAAGCAACTCACTTTCTTAAGTGCAGAAGAAGAAGATAATGCCAAGATTGCCCAGGCAAATACGCCATTGGATGAAAAAGGCAATTTTTCTGAAGATAAGATTGTAAGCCGAGAAACAGGTGACTTCCCGATACTTGATAAAAATGATGTGGAATATATGGATGTTGCACCAAACCAGATCGTTGGTTTAAGTGCTTCACTCATTCCGTTCCTGGAGCATGATGATGCTAACCGTGCCTTGATGGGATCGAACATGCAACGCCAGGCCGTACCGCTTTTGCGTCCTGATGTACCAGTAGTTGGTACTGGCCTGGAAGGAAGAGCTGCACGTGATGCACGTATTCAGATTCACTCAGAAGGAGATGGCGTTGTTGAATTTGTTGATGCAAACGAAATTCATGTGCGCTATAATCGTAATGATGACCAACGTCTTGTTTCTTTTGAAGACGATCTTAGAATATACCGTTTGACAAAGTTCATGAAGACCAACCAGGAAACTTCTATCAACTTAAAGCCTGCTGTTAAAAAAGGCCAAAGAGTAAAAGATGGTGATTTCCTTACTGAAGGCTATGCTACTAAAAATGGTGAGCTTGCTTTAGGTAAAAACCTTAAGGTTGCTTTCATGCCTTGGAAAGGGTACAATTTTGAAGATGCGATTGTGATTTCTGAACGTGTTGTAAAGGAAGATTTATTTACGTCAGTTCACATTTCTGAGTACGAGTTAGAAGTGCGGGATACAAAATTGGGTGAAGAAGAGCTCACGCCCGATATACCAAACGTGTCAGAAGATGCTACAAGGGATCTGGATGAGAATGGTATAATCCGCATAGGTGCTCAAATTAAAGAAGGCGATATTTTAATTGGTAAGATCACACCTAAAGGCGAGTCTGATCCAACGCCGGAAGAAAAACTTTTACGTGCCATCTTTGGTGACAAGGCCGGCGATGCGAAAGATGCTTCTTTAAAAGCACCAAATGGTGTGGAAGGTGTAGTTATCTCCAAGAAATTATTCCAGAGAGCTAAAAAAGATAAGAACGCAAAAGTTCGTGAGAAAGCTTCACTTGAAAAGCTGGAAAGAATCCACGAAAAGAACGTTACAGATTTGATGGATGTGTTGCTGGAAAAATTGCTAACCCTATTGAAGGAAAAATCTTCTGCCAGTGTGAGTAATAATTTTGGAGAAGTATTGATTGGTAAGGGCGCTAAGTTCACGCAAAAGAACCTTGCTAACATCGACTATCAAAACGTTAATCCATTGGGATGGACTAATGATACAAAGATTGATGGCCAGATCAATATTTTGTTACACAACTATAATATTAAATACAACGAAGAGTTAGGACGTTATAAGAGAGAGAAATTCAACATCTCTATCGGTGACGAACTTCCTGCAGGTGTATTGAAGTTAGCCAAGGTTTACATTGCCGTTAAGCGTAAGCTTAAGGTAGGTGATAAGATGGCGGGCCGCCATGGTAATAAAGGTATTGTTGCAAAGATTGTTCGTGCAGAAGACATGCCTTTCCTTGAAGACGGAACACCGGTTGACATTGTATTGAATCCGCTTGGTGTACCTTCTCGTATGAACCTTGGACAGATCTATGAAACTGTATTAGGTTGGGCTGGTATTGAACTTGATACCAAGTTTGAAACTCCAATCTTCGACGGTGCATCTACTGAAGACATTGCTAAGTATTGCGAGCAGGCTGGTATTCCGATGTTTGGTCACACATACTTATACGATGGCGAAACAGGTGAACGTTTTCACCAGAAAGCCACAGTCGGTGTTATCTATATCATCAAGCTGCATCACATGGTAGATGATAAAATGCATGCACGTTCTATCGGGCCATACAGCTTGATCACACAGCAACCTTTGGGCGGTAAAGCCCAGTTTGGTGGTCAGCGTTTTGGTGAAATGGAAGTGTGGGCATTGGAAGCCTATGGAGCATCTAACATTCTTCAGGAGTTGCTAACGCTTAAGTCTGATGACATCATCGGACGGGCAAAAACTTATGAAGCAATTGTAAAAGGTGAGAACATCCCACGAGCTGGTGTTCCTGAATCCTTCAATGTATTAGTACATGAGTTGAGAGGGTTAGGACTTGATCTGAAGTTTGAATAAGAGTTTATTTATGATAGCAAAGCCGCTCCTGCAAAAGAGCGGCTTTTTTTATTGTTTGGCATAATATAGCCCTCTGTCACTGCTTATCAGGCCCAATTCATAATTTACTGATTCAGCCTTTTTATGTTCTGGCACCGGGAGCTTTAAGTTAGTATTGGCAGCGAGGTTATTAAAGTAAAGTGTTTTCTTTTGAACGAGCTTAGTACCTGCCTGGTAATAGTATACATCAACAGCAACAAAATTTATAAACTGGTTACTGTTGTTATAAACAGTGAGGTAGTTACTATTATTTAGTGTTGATTTGCTAAGCTTTATTTGTTGTGTTATAGATGTAGCATTTCGTTCTGAAGTCTGCTCAATCCTCTTGGATTGCGGACTATTAGTTTTATTCTCTTCCCGTTTTTTTGCGGTACGTTCTCCGGTTGAAGTTATCTTAGGTTCTTCAATCAAGTCTTCAGGTTCCTCTATAACGATTTCTGTTTTCCTGCTATTAGCATTCTTTAGAGAATCAATATAAGTTGAAACCTTATCGTTTGCCTTTCCTGGTTTAGTGATGACTTTATTACCTGGCAAATGATTATCTGATGCTTTAGCCTTGGGTTTTGCATTGTTTGCTTTCAGAGTCTCTTCATTAAGATTATTGTCGCTTTCTATTGGTACATATAGAGGTTGATCCTGAACTGCAAATGGTTTTATCAAAGCCGCATCAGCAGTGAAAAAATAATTGCCAATAAAATAGGCAATTGCTAAAAAGCCAATGATAGCACTCGCTATACCTAAAGTCTTTTTATTTATGGTTACTTTCTTTTTCTGTTGCTTATCTAGCCAATTTGTGTATTCATCTTTTATATCATCAAGAGAACGTGAATATTTAGTGTCTATATCATGGGTGTCTTTAGGAGCTTTTTTATTTTGCTCGTAAGCCTGAATTTTATTACGAAGCTCAATTGCTTTTCGCTCGAGCTTTGCTTGGGGAGATTCTTCGTCTGTTATTTGTTCTACCAATGCTTGTGAATTGTATGTATTCAAAAACTTACCTGGAGGCAAACTTATATAAACATGGGTAGTTGTAGAAGGGATAGCTTTTGCTGCCGTATTTGTGTCAACTGTAAAAGGTTGGGCTATATTTTTTGTGACCGATGAATCCGGTGCTGTTAAGGACTCTTCCTTTTTTGATGATAAGGCATTTTGCAGGTTTTCAAGATAGGGTTTTAAAGAATCAATTTCAGAAGGATAAGCCCATCCGCCGCCTCTGCCTTCTATCAAGATTAAATCGAAGGGCATGAGTGAAGATTGTATTAACTCTTCAAGGCTGAAAGGCCCTGACTGTTTGTTATTACGTAATAAGGAGTAGATCTTTTGCATGGCATTGTTTTAACTAAACCACTACCTACACTTATCCATATTCCGTACCCTAAACTGTGAAGGAAGCGTTAGATTAAACAAAAGCGGTTGAGGCAAGTTAATCGTGCATGTTATTCTTCCTAAGTATCATATTTTTAATGCACCCTGAGAACATTCCAATGCTGTACCATGAGATTTCCAAATACAAAGCATAACAAAATCCAGAGATAAAGAGAAACTCAAAATAAGGCTGCAATACGCAATCCACCAAGCCTCGATGAGGTAATCTGATCGGCTATAATAGTATGCGTAAGAGATAAATTTTAGCTAAACATTGCCGCCAACTTTACCTGCAATCAATACTCTATATTTGACAAATCAGTCCAAAATAAATTGTCTAAATGAGTAGCGAAACATTTGGGGATTACATCAAGAAAGCAAGAGAGACAATGCAGTTACCTCTACGAAAGGTAGCGGCGCATCTTGACATTGATACTTCAACATTGAGCAAAGTTGAGCGGGGAGACAGACCAGCATCACCAGACTACTTGCAACCACATGCAGAAATTCTAAAACTTGACTTAAAAGAAGTTCAAACAAAATTTATTGCAGAAAAAATAAGTAAAGACTTTGCAGGAATGGAACATTTAACGGACGGACTAAAAGCAGCAGAACAACAAATTAAAAAGAAGAAAAGTAATGGGAAGTAACTTTTTTACCAACCAAGGCACAAACTCTCTATACAAAAAATTTGTAGGTGTCTTTGAGCACATGCAAAATATAGAATACTTTAAATCGGTTATTGGTTATTTCAGGGCTTCCGGTTACTTTGCTATTCGCAAGCATTTTCCTACAGACATGAAAATAAAAATCATTGCCGGGATAAATGTTGATCCTTTTATTGCTTTAGCTCAAAGGAAGGGGCTGCTGTTTAATCTTAATGCTAAAGATGCTAAAGAAACATTCATTCAATCAATTCAGGACGATATTGTCAATGCAAAATACGGCAAGGCTATAGAAGATGGAATTTTACAACTCATTCGTGACATTGTTGATACCAGAATTGAAATAAGGGCACACAACACAAAGAAACTTCATTCTAAGTTTTATATCTTCCTTTCGCCAAAATTCAATGAACACAATCCAAACGGGATGGTTATTATGGGGTCATCTAATCTCACTGCACCAGGATTAGGATTAGAAGATGTAGCACACAACTATGAAATGAATATTGAGTTGAGAGATTACCCCAATGTGAAATTTGCCGATGATGAATTTGAAAAACTTTGGCTGCAAAGCACAGCCATTCTTCCTGTTGATGCTCCTTCGCTAATTAAGAAAACTTATTTGGATGCTACCCCTACTCCGTTTGAGTTGTTCGTGAAGTTTTTGATTGAATTCTTTGGGAAAAACATTGAGTATGACCCCGACAGTATCAGTGACATTCCATTGAAGAAGTTTAAGAAACTGAGTTATCAAATTGATGCAGTCAATCAGGGTTATGAATTGTTGTTAAAACACAACGGTTTCTTTTTGGCTGATGTGGTGGGTACAGGCAAAACTGTGATGGCAGCTTTGCTTGCCAAGAAGTTTATCATCAATAACGGACCAAAAACAAAAGTCTTGGTTGTATATCCGCCAGCATTAGAAAAAAACTGGAAAAGCACTTTCAAAGAATTCAGAATTGACGAGAAGTGTCATTTCATCTCCAATGGAAGCTTGAACAAAATTGTTGAGGGTGACCACAACTATGCAGACAAAGAACATTATGATTTGATTCTCGTTGACGAAGCTCATAAGTTCCGTAACCATAAAAGCCAACAGTTTCAAAATCTTCAAATACTTTGCAAAGCAGGCAGGGAATACATTGGAAACGTTGAAGGAATAGAAAAGAAAGTTGTGCTGATTTCGGCAACTCCTTTAAACAATAAACCTGAGGATATCTACTATCTCATTTCATTGTTTCAGGATATACGTAACAGCAACTTAAGTCAAACTAATTTGCAACGTTATTTCTATCCTCACATTATTCGTTACAAATCTCTTATTCAGCAATCACCGTTGAATCTTGATGCCATTCAGGAAATATTCACTGACATTCGTGATAAGGTGGTAAAGGACATTACTATCCGCAGAACACGAACTGACTTGAAGAAGAATGACCGCTATAAAAAAGATTTGGATACACAGGGAATTATATTTCCAAAAGTTGCAGACCCAATTGCAAACGAATATGAACTACCAAATCATTTAGGAGAACTGTTTGTAGACACTGCAAGTAGTATTATTGATTCAAACAGAATTGACTTTTTTCGTTATCAGGCAATTGCTTACCTGACGGATGAAGCCAATAATGGATTATACCAAAGCGCCCAAACGATTTCCCGTTCGCTTGCATTCATCATGCAAACGCAACTTATAAAAAGATTAGAGAGTAGTTTTTATGCCTTTAAAAAATCGCTCAATAAAATCACTGCTTCTACAAAGCACATGATTGAAATGTACGAAAGAGACAACATTTTCATTGCTCCCGACCTGGACATTTCTGAAATGCTGAACAAAGGTTTGAGCGATGAAGAAATTGAAATTGAAATCTTAAAGATAGATGATGAAAAGCCGAAGAATAAAAAGTTTAAACAAACTGATTTCAAAAATGGATTTATTGAAGGTTTGCGAAACGACTACCAACATTTACATGCGTTAAATGAAAGATGGAAAGCCGTTGACGAACATAACGACCCCAAGTGGAATGTCTTTATACGATTGTTTAAGTCAGAATACTTCAATAAGGTCAAAAATGAGTTAGGCAAACTGGTCATATTTACAGAATCAGCTGACACACTCTTTTACTTAACAGACCGCTTAAAAAAAGAAACCAGCTACAAGGTTTTAAGCATCACATCTGAAAACCGCAACAAAGAATTTGAAACAATTCGTGAAAACTTTGATGCAAACTACGAAGGTACTTTCAGAAATGATTTTGACATTATCCTTACTACCGATGTGCTGGCAGAAGGAATAAATCTCCACCGGGCTAATGTGATTGTGAATTATGACACTCCATGGAACCCCACCCGATTAATTCAGCGATTGGGTCGTATTAATCGTATAGGAACAAAAGCGCAGTTCATTTATAATTACAATTTTTATCCTTCGCAACACGGCGACATGGTTATTAACCTGAAAGAAAGAAGCGAAGCAAAACTGCAAAGCAGCCATACAGCTTATGGAGAAGATAGCCGCATTTATTCACTGAGAGAAATTATTGAACAGTGGTCAATGTTTGAAGAGAAGGAGGAAGAACCAGATATCAGAACACAATGGTTGGAATGGCTTAGAAAATATCGTGAGCAAAACGAAGAACACTTTAACACAATCAGGACAATGCCTTTGAAAGTTCGTTGTGTTCGCAAGGCAAAAGAAAAAGAAACCAGCATTGCATTTGTAAAGAATGGTGACTACAAAAATATTTACCTGCATGCAGAAGGAAAATCTTTTTCCGTTCCGTTTGAAAAAGCTGTAGGAATTTTTGAAGCGTCAAAAAATGAAGAATGTCTTTTTCCTGTACCTGAAGTTCATTACACGCACATCAACAAAATTCTGGAACAGTTTACCACCGACATCACAACACATGAAATGATTGGCGGTGCAGACGATAAACTGGATGTAAGAAGTAACAAAGCATTGAACGATTTGAATAATTGGCGGGCAAATCAAATTCTTTCATCACCCGAGGCTATTGAAGCAGGAACAAACCTGTTGCCTTTGTTGAAACACGGCACATATACCAACCTAACAAATGAAGTGTATAAACTAAGAAACGAAACCAACGCAACAAAGCTGGAAAATGAGTTGATAAAACTTTCCAGAAAATACACTTCAAAAATAAAAAGGCAGGCAAAGAAAGAACCTGAACCCTTACAGCCGAAAATTATTATTTCAGAAACGTTTGTATAATATGGGTAAGCTAAAAATCACCTTAAATGATGACTTTGAACAAGTGCTTTTGCTCATTCAGGAAGCCCGGGGCAGGGTTTTCAGTAAGGCAAATGCTGAATTGGTCATGCTTTACTTCAATGTGGGTAAAATGGTTTCTCAAAAAGTAAGTCAGGGTATCTGGGGAGAATTTGTTGTTGATGAGCTGGCTAAATATATACAAAGTAATCTGCCTGGGCTTACAGGATTTAACCGCAGAGGCCTTTACAGAATGAAGCAGTTTTATGAAACTTATTCTAATCCTCTAATTGTGTCAACAGTGATGACACAAATGAAAATAGAAAAAAATGAAGGTGAAAAATTTGTGACAACCGCGTTGACACAAATACAATGGAGTGCACATTTGCATATCCTGAACAAAACAAAAACGGTTGAAGAAAAATTGTTTTATTTCCAATTATCTATAAAAGAAAAATTATCGGTTCGGGAATTAGAAAGGCAGTTGAACACCGCTGCTTATGAAAGAACAATGTTGGGCAATAAAACTGTGCAGGCATTGCCGGCACAATTACAACAAAACTTTTTTAAAGATCCTTACATCTTTGAATTCCTTGACTTACCCGAGACCCATTCAGAAAAAGACCTGGAAAAAGCACTCACCCAAAACCTTCAAAAATTTATATTGGAAGTAGGTAAAGGCTTTACTTATATGGGTAACCAGTATCGCTTGCAGGTGGGCAATAAAGATTATTATACAGATTTGCTTTTTTATCATAGAGATTTACAATGCCTGGTACTTTTTGAATTGAAAATTGAAGACTTTGCTCCCGAATTTTTAGGCAAACTCAATTTTTATTTAGAAGCATTGGACAGGGATGTGAAACGAACTAATGAAAAATCAAGTATCGGAATTCTATTGTGCAAAGGAAAAGATACGGAGGTGGTAGAATACGCTATGGCAAGAAACACCAGCCCCACCGTTATTGCTGATTATGAAACTAAACTTATTGATAAAAAACTGTTGGCAAATAAACTTCACCAATTAGCCGAAATTTTTAGTAAAGACATAGACAAATGACCGTAACAGAAATAAGACAAATACTGGAAGGCCCTTACGAAAGAAAGGTTTGGAAAAACTTTTTGAAAGCCCAGTTTACCAACCATAAACTGAATGCGGAAGACCGTGTCATTCTTCTTTCCGACAAAACCCTTAGCAGGCAATGTTTGAGTTTGGGTAACTATGAAATAAATGAATATACCAACATCGGAATTTTTGAAGTGGAGTTGAATGAGAAGGTGAACATAGCCCGAAATCGTGTTGCCTTACGCAACCTCATTAAGGATATTACCAGGCAGGTGGCAGGCGCGATGGTGGTGTTTGTGCAAGGAGACAAATGGCGTTTCAGCTACATCAGCAAAAGGAAAGTAAAAAATGCTGTTAGCAATGAAATTGAAGACAAGCAAACAGCCCCTAAACGTTACACATATCTCTTTGGAAAAAATGAAAAAGCTTTAACGGCTGCAGTTCGTTTTGACAAACTCATTCAAAAACAAAAGGAAAATATTTTCCAGTTCCTTTCATTGGATGACTTTGAAGAAGCATTCTCTGTAGAAAAACTCAGCAAGGAGTTTTTTAAACACTACAAAGAGATTTATGAAGACTTTGTTCAGTTCCTCACAGGCAAGCGTTATGGAAAAAAAGGAAACAAGTACGTAGAGCAGATAATCCGTGAACCTGACTGGCAGTTAACTGCATTGTTTGGCAAAGAAGAAAAAGCAGCCCGTGATTTTTGCAAGCGAATGATGGGAAGAATTGTTTTTCTCTATTTTATACAGAAGAAAGGCTGGCTGGCTGTTGGCAAAGGCAAAAAATGGGGAGAAGGGGCTCCGAATTATTTGTACGACCTGTTTAGAAAGTCGAAGAACAAGGATGATTTTTATGCAAGGGAACTGGTTCCTTTATTCTTTTCGCGGCTCAATAACGAAGACTCTGAAAATGGCGCAAGAGAGGAACGTTTTCCTTACCTGAATGGCGGCTTGTTTGATGACAGCCACGACAGGAAATACAACAAGCTCTTTTTGCCAGAAGAAATATTTGAACGGCTCTTTACAACATTTAATAATTACAACTTTACCGTGTATGAAGATGCTCCCGATGAACACACCGTAGCTGTTGACCCTGAGATGCTAGGGCATATTTTTGAAAACCTGTTGGAGGATAATAAAGACAAAGGCGCCTTCTATACGCCTAAGGAGATTGTACATTATATGTGTAAGGAGAGTTTGAAGGCTTATCTGTATGCACATCCTGAATTGCACATTGGCGAAAATGAATTGGGTAAATATGCCATTGAAAAAATCATCCAGCAGCAGGAACTTAATACAGATGAAAAAGGCTTTGCCGAAAAACAGGCATACAAAATAATTGATGCACTGGAACAGGTTAAAATTTGCGACCCGGCTATTGGCTCAGGGGCTTTTCCTATGGGTTTGTTGCAGGAAATATTTAATGCGCAGATTTACCTGCAGGAGTTAAAAGGATTTAAGAAAGGCATTACCGATGCAGATATTAAGAAGCATATTATTGAGGAAAGTATTTATGGAGTTGACATTGATGCAGGAGCAGTTGATATTGCCCGTTTGCGTTTCTGGTTAAGTTTAGTGGTAGATGAACAGGAACCACAGCCATTACCCAACCTTGATTTTAAAATTGTTTGTGCAAATACACTCATTCCTTTGGGCAAGCTGAGTGGAAATGACATGGAAGCCAAGGCGGCACTTGCCGTAAAAGAATTGGAAAAAATACGACACGATTACTTTAAGGTGAGCAGCGATGAAAAACTAAAGATAGAGCGGCAGTTTAAAAAAGTGCAAACCGACTTGCTTAGCCTGAGAGAACTAACGACTAAAGAGAATTATGAGATTTACACAAAGCTATATGAGTTTAATCCCTTTGAAAATAAAAGCTGTTCCTGGTTTGACCCCTGGTGGATGTTTGGAATAAAAGATGGATTTGATATTGTAATTGGAAATCCGCCTTATGTGCAATTGCAAAAAGACAGTGGCAAGTTGGCAAACCTTTTAGCCAAATTAGGTTACGACACATTTGAAAGAACAGGCGACATTTATTCTTTGTTTTATGAAAGAGGAGTAAATCTTTTGAAAGACAAAGGGGTGTTGTGTTACATCACTTCCAACAAATGGATGAGAGCAAATTATGGTGCAAGCACCCGACAATTTTTTGCAGAGAAAACTTATCCGCTATTGCTTATTGACTTTGGAAACATTCAGGTATTTGACACAGCGACTGTTGACACAAATATTTTGATACTGCAAAACAAACCGAAGGCAACACGGTATGAAACAAAAGATTTACATGCAGTGCGAATGAATAACGACTTCAATTTGGCAGACCAAAGTTTGGCAGAGTATGTAAACGCAAACGGTTATACTCTCACTTCATTAAGTCATAACGCCTGGGTTGTTGGTGAGAAAGATATTTATGACATTAAAGATTTTATTGAGCAACAAGGGATCCCATTAAACAAGTGGGATGTTGTAATCAACTACGGAGTTAAAACTGGCTTTAATGAAGCGTTTATAATTCCAGAAGATATAAAAGCAAAACTTATTGAAGACGAGCCTAAGAGTATTGAAATATTGAAACCCGTTTTGAGAGGTAAGGATATTTCTGCATGGTATCCTGACTATGGAAACTATTGGTTAATCAGCACATTTCCAAGTTTAGATATTGACATTGAAAAATACCAAGCAGTTAAGAATTATCTTTTATCAGTTGGAAAAGAGAGATTAGAGCAAGATGGGAAAGGGAGAAAAAAAACAGGTAACAAATGGTTTGAAACTCAAGATCAAATTTCTTATTGGGCAAACTTTGAACACCCTAAAATCATTTATCCCAACATGACAAAGTATTTGCCTTTTGTTTATGATGAGAAAGACCATTACTATTCCAATGACAAGAGTTTTATCTTATCAGGTAAAAGCATAAAATACTTGACATGCTTTTTTAACTCTAAACTTTTCAAATACACTTTCTCTGACAACTTCCCTGAACTGCAAGGCGGCACCAGAGAATTGAGAAAAGTTTTCTTTGATAAAATTCCAGTAAGGCAAATTAACGACACGGAAGAAATTCCTTACTCAAAGTTGGTTGACTATTTAGTTGCACTTAAAAAAGAAAACTCAAACGAAAGCATTGACAAATTAATGTTTATCTACTTTGAACAAATTGCCAACGCAATGATTTTTGAGCTTTACTTTAAAGAGGAATTTGAAAGCAGAAAATTAAACATCGCAAAATATGTAATGGAGTTGCCAGAGTTATCTGAAAAAGAAAAACCGTTGCATCAACTTCGTAAAATTTATGTTTCTATAAATCAAGACAAGCATCCAGTTAAAGAAGCAGTGTTCAACATGCTTGCTATTCCGCAAATAGAATTAATAATGAATAGCAACGGGTAATGAAAAGGATTACTGCCATAGAGTTTGTCAACTACAAAGCTTTCTACGATAGTGGAGAAGAAAACAAGATTGCTATTCCTGAGGGAAGGAGTGTTTTGTTGTATGGAGAAAATGGAAGTGGCAAGTCAAGTATTTATGAAGGGCTAAAACAATTTTTTAATAGTTCCGACAACACACTTGAAGTAATTCCTGCACGACACATTGCAGTTCCAAAAACAAGAACAGAAAATGCAGGTGAAGCAAATGAAGCTGAAGTGTCAAATGAAGTCGCAGTCAAAATTACTTTCACAGACAATGCAGGGAGCGAAGAAAAAATATTTGGAGTTCCAACGGCAGATGTTCAGGGAACAAATTACATAGCACAAGCAAATCTGTTAAACAGTTTTCTTTCTTACAGAGAATTGCTGAGAACCTATTTGATGGAGAATCCGAAAGACAGAGAGGAATTTCGGTTAAAGTTTGCACAGTTACTTATTGAATCAATTTTATCAAAGCAGAAAAATTCTGTTACACAGCAAACTTTTCAGCGTTCATGGGAAAACCTATTTATCCCAAGAGCATGGTATAAGGAAGAAGGTTTAGAAAGATTCACAAGAGGATTGATTTATGAAATAAATAGAATCAATCTTTTGTTGCCTTTCATTCTGAAATATTTTGAAAATGATTTTAATGTTCAACTTGTTTTAGGCAGAAGCGAAATTGTAAAACATCATTCACCAAAAATGGATAGGTGGGGAAAGTATCCGATTTGTGAAGTTGACTTGAATGTTACTTTGTTTGGTGAGAACACAGACAACGAAGAAGAAAACCACTTGACCGTTTTGAATGAAGCTCGGCTTTCAGCATTGGCAATCTCAATTTATTTGGCTTCACTCATCAACACACCCCAAGACAATTTTGATTTCAAACTTATTTTCCTTGATGATATTTTCATTGGGTTAGACATGAGCAACCGACTTCCGCTTTTGGAAATTCTAAAAAGTTTTAAGAAGCCAATAATTGAACAGTTTGTTGATGGCGACAATCCCGTTGGGGAAAGAATTCAAATGATTGGTGAGGTTGTGCAAACCGAACCAACACCATTCTTTGGCAACTATCAAATATTTATTTCCACTTACGACAGGTTTTGGTTTGAAGTTGCAAAGAAGGAATTAGAAACCAAGTCAAATGGTAAGTGGCATTACTTGGAACTCTTTGCCAATAGAAAAGATGGAAACACTTTCAACACTCCTCTAGTTTATAATTCACTTAACTTTTTGCAAAGAGCCGATTATTACTACAAGAAAAAAGAATATCCTGAATGCGTAAATAATTTACGGAAGGCATTAGAAGCAAGAATCAAGATATTACTTCCGCCCAACAAACATTTAAACGAGTACGAGGAAATTGTAACTGGTGAAAGAATTATAAAACCCCTAAGAACGCTGAATGAGTTTTTAACTGCCTTCATTAAATACTGTTCGGAAAATGGAATTGATGCAACCGAGTTAGTTGATTTAAAAAATTTGAAGGACTGGTATTTCAATCCGTTTTCTCACGACAACATTGGAACGCCAATTTTTACAAGAGAACTTGACATTGCAAAATCATTAGTAGAACGATTGGGGAATTTTGAGTTTCCTGTTTTGCTTCCAGCAGCAGCACAATTGTATTTCCGTTTTGACAACGGTGCAGGACAAACAAGAGAATATAAAATTGAGTTGGAAGAAAACTTAAGATGGATAAAATCTGATAACACTAAGATTTTGACTAATGCCGCAATCCAATGTTATGAATGGACACAAAATGCTGATGCTCCAAAACAAGTAGCTTGGGTAATGAATGGGGAGAACCCACATCGGCTAATAAGCTTTTACAACAACAAATTGAATCACCTTTTAGGGCAACCCGATACCACCAAAGTTCCAATGACAACTTTATGGAATGAAATATTTCAGGAAGTAAATAATCAATCACTACTAACTTTAATCACATAATAGTTAACGCACTAAGTCAGGTACATTTGCAAGGCACACAAAGACGACACTAGAAAAACACCCTGTAATTCAGGTGCAACTCATCTACAGCCCTAGGTTTTGGCGATTAAATCGTGTTGACAAAGAAGCTACCTACTCAACAAATACTCTCTAAACCCATTGTAATCCACACCCATGTTGATGCTTTCTTTTTTCTTATTCAATAAGTAACTAACAGAAGCAGGAACATCTATTCCCTTGCCTATAATAGGTTCAACAGCATCAGGAAATTTTACTGGGTGTGCTGTTTCAAGTATAAAGCCTTTGTCATTTTTATTAGCCAAATAGCGTTCAAGTGCAAGGTAGGCCACGGCTCCATGTGGGTCTAAGAGATATTGATGATCGTTATAAACAGACCGGATGGTTTCAATCGTTTCTTTATCGGTTATACTATAGCTGCTTAACTTACCTTTTAACGCATCAAACTGTTGCTCAAACATTTCTAATATGCGCACAAAATTACTGGGGTTGCCAACGTCCATAGCATTTGATACCGTAGCCACTGCTTCTTTTGGCTGATAGCTTCCGCTTTCTAAATAAGAAGGAACAATATCATTGGCATTACAGGCTGCAATAAAATGTTTCACTGGCAGTCCCGATTGGTGGGCAAGCATGCCTGCACATATATTTCCAAAATTGCCACTGGGAACAGAAATAACAGGAGCGTCTTTTTTTTCAGTCCATTGTTGATAGGCAAAGAAATAGTAGAACTGCTGTGGAAGCCAACGGGCTACGTTGATGGAGTTAGCAGAAGTTAAAAACATTTGGTTCTTTATATCCTCATCTGCAAATGCTTGTTTCACCATTTGCTGGCAATCATCAAAACGGCCCTCTATTTCCAATGCTGTGATGTTCTTACCCAGTGTTGTTAGCTGCAATTCCTGTATACTGCTTACTTTTCCTTTGGGATACAGGATAACAACATCAACGCCATCAACACCATAAAAGCCATTGGCAACAGCGCCGCCTGTGTCGCCGGAAGTAGCTACTAATACCGTTATTTTTTTATTGTTGCCTTGTACAAAGTAGCCAAGGCAACGGCTCATGAAACGGGCTCCTACATCTTTAAAAGCCAGCGTAGGCCCATGATATAATTCGAGCGACGATATGCTTTCTGTAAGATGTACCAAAGGAAAATTAAAATCAACCGTTTCTTCTACAATGCCTCGCAAGTCATTAGCTGGGATAGAGTTACCTACATAAGGCTGGATGACCTGCAATGCAATTTCTTCTTTTGAATAAGCTTCAATATGCGTAATCAAATCATCGGGCACTGTTGGAATTGCTTCCGGAAAGTATAAACCTTTGTCAGGAGCCTGCCCATTTATAGTAGCTTCTTTAAAGGATACTTTAGGAGACTTTTTATTAAGACTATAATAGAGCATTTAAATTTTAGATTTTATGATTGGCGATTGCAGATTGAGGCCAATCTGCAATCGCCAATCCGCAATAATAAATTAAGGGATCACTGTTACTCCTAGCGGGTTGATAGTAGTTACATAAGTATGAAAAGGAATGCCAATACGTGTGTATATTTCTTTCATTAAACTTTCTACTGCTTCTGCTGTTTGTTCATCTTTGCTCAACATAAAAATGGAAGGCCCGGAACCTGAAATGCCACCACCTAATGCACCTGCTTCCTTCGACTTTTGTTTTACTTCATCAAAGCCTGGAATTAGAATACTTCGCACGGGTTCTATAATCACATCTTCTAAAGACCGTCCAATAAGATCAAGATCATTTTTCATAAAACCCGCCACAAGGCCGGCAATATTACCCCACTGCTTAATAGCGTCTTTAAGCAAAACTTCTTTGCGAAGTATTTGCCTTGCATCTGCCGTCCTCACTTCTATTTGCGGATGCACAACGGTTACAAATAAATCGGGTGAAGGAATTGAAATGATATCAAGAGGAAAAATAGAACGGATAAGGGTAATGCCTCCATAAATACAAGGAGCAATATTATCGGCATGCTTTACGCCTGAGGCTACTTTTTCGCCAAACATGGCAAAGCGTACAAGGTCTTCTTTTGAAAATCTGCCGTCTAATAAAATATTAGCAGCCACTACGGCACCGGCCGCACTTGCTGCGCTGGAACCAATGCCGCTTCCGGGTTTAATGTGTTTGTGAATGGTAATTTCAAAGCCTATATTTTCATTCAACTCATGGAGCATTTCAATCAGCGGAGCACCGGCGGTATTTTGAGCAGGGTTGGCAGGAAGGTTGTATCCATCAGCGCTATGAATGATAATCTTCTTTTCATGTAGCAGGCTAACTTCCATTACATCATAAGGCGCATGCAGGCACATGCCTAAAACATCAAACCCGCAAACCAAATTTGCTACTGTGCCGGGAGCCTGAACTTTAATCGTTCTCATAACTAATTCTTTATTGTTACCAGATACCATATGGGTTAGGGCTACTGTTAACTGCCAATTATCAACTGTCAACTACTCTAAATCCTTGCTGCTCTCAATATATCTGCAAATACACCCGAAGCAGTTACTTCTGCACCGGCGCCTGCGCCTTTTACAACCATTGGTTGCTCTATATACCTGTTGGTATAAAATAGTACGATATTGTCTTTCCCGTAAAGGTGATAAAAGTCGTGTGCAGGATCTATATGTTGCAAGCCCACTACAGCTTTGCCATTTTCGTATTGAGCAACAAACTTAAGTTTCATTCCTTCTTTTTCTGCTGCATAGTATAAAGCTTTGAAATGATCTTCCTGTTTTTCCATTTCCTCATAAAAATCTTCTACGCTGCCCGTCATACAACTTTCGGGCATAAAAGGTGTATTGGATATGTCTTCCATTTCAAGCATTTCACCAGCTTCTCTTGCCAGGATCATAATTTTGCGCATTACATCTTTACCACTTAAATCCAGCCGTGGGTCTGGCTCTGTAAATCCCTCTTTTTGCGCTTGTCTTACTACACCGGCAAAACTTTTTGTAGCGTTGTAATTATTGAACACAAAGTTTAGAGTGCCGCTTAACACTGCTTGTATTTTTTTTACTTCGTCACCACTTCTTAACAGGTCATTTAATGTGCCTATTATTGGCAGACTTGCTCCCACGTTCGTTTCAAATTGAAAAGAAACATTGTGTTCCCTTGAAAGATCTTTTAATTTTTTATAATTGCTATAAGGTGATGAACAGGCAATTTTGTTGCAGGCTACTATAGAAATACTTTTTTCAAAGAGACGATCATAAACCGAAGCTACCACCTCGTTTGCCGTAACATCAACGAACACTGCATTGCGAAGGTTTTTTGATTGAATTGTACTTACAAATTCATCAATGTTCATGTTACTTCCATTATCCAATGCTGCTTTCCAGTTTTTTAAATTAATTCCTTCATCGCTGAACACCATTTTTTTGCTATTAGCAATTCCTGCTACATTTATTTGTAACCTTAAATGTTCAGCAAGATATTTTTGCTGTCCATTTAGCTGGCTTAATAGTTTTCCACCTACGTTTCCTGTGCCTACAATAAAAAGATTTATTTGTTTATAAGCCGTTTCAAAAAATTCTTCATGTAAAACATTGACGGCTTTCTTAACATCAGCACTTGCTATGACGGCTGATATATTCCTTTCAGAAGAACCCTGTGCAATGGCACGCACATTTACCCCATTTCTTCCCAATGCCCCAAACATCTTACCACTAGTGCCGGGATGGCTTCTCATATTATCACCCACTAATGCTATTATTGCGACATCTTTTTCTACAAGCAGGGAGTTTACTTTTCCGGTTTCTATCTCATAACTAAATGCTGCATCAATAACCCCTTTTGCTTTTTCTGCATTCAACTCATCTACACCAACACAAATAGAATGTTCCGAAGAGGCTTGTGTTATCAGTATCACATTAATGGTGTGGTTAGCAAGGGCCTCAAATAATCTTTTAGAAAATCCTGGAATGCCCACCATGCTGCTGCCTTCAAGACTTAGTAGTGCGATTTTATTAATGCTTGATATGCCCCGAATGATATTGCCGTTCACTTGTTTTGCTTCTGCCTCTATCACGGTTCCGTGATCGGCCGGAGCAAAAGTATTTTTTACCCATACAGGAATGTTTTTTCTTAATAGAGGCTGTATGGTAGGAGGGTAGATTACCTTGGCGCCAAAATGCGAGAGCTCCATTGCCTCATGGTATGATATGTTAGATATGGGCTTTGCGTTTGGCACAAGGCGTGGGTCAGCAGTCATCATCCCGGAAACATCTGTCCATATTTCTACAAGTTTTGCACCAACGGCTGCACCAAAAATTGCCGCTGTAAAGTCTGAGCCACCTCGTCCAAGTGTTGTAGCATAGCCTTCCATATCAGCAGATACAAAGCCCGGGACAATGAATAGTTGCTCAGTGGAATTGGAAAAGTATTGGTGTATTTTTTTATTGGTAATCTCGTAATCAACATTTGCATTGGTAAAATTAGAGTCAGTAATAACCAATGTTCTTGCATCAACCCAGGTATTTTTTACTTCGGTTGAACTTAGATATGCTGAAATAATTTGGGATGAAAGCATCTCGCCATAGCTTACAATTTTATCTTTTGTTCTAGGAGATAGTTCACCCAAAAGAAACACTCCGTTGCATACATCTTCAATCTCGTTGCACTGCTGCATTACCAGGCTAAGTATGCTGCTTTGGTTGGTGATAGGTAATAACTCTTTTACGGTAGTTATATGCCGTTGCGTCATTTGCTGTAAAAGCTGCTTATAAGTTGCATCGCCTTTAGAAGCTAAAGCGCCGGTTTGCAGCAATAAATCTGTAATACCACCCAATGCTGATACAACAACTATTGTTTTATTCTGTGGTGAAGCAAGTTTTACAATGCTTGCTACTTTATTTATATTTTCTGCATTGGCTACAGAAGTGCCGCCAAACTTTAAAACTTGCATATTATATTTCTGTTTTATCAGCGTTATGGCTGATAGAAAATTGTGAACGAATGTATTTGTTTCTTTTGGTAAGCTTTGATAAAAGCCCGGTTGGCGATATGCTTATATACAACCCTTACGGGTTGTAGTATTTGTAGATGTAATAGCCAGTGCAGCTATCATTTTTGGAGAGATTATATGTTGACAAAGGATTGTCAAAAGTTTGAAATTTTGAGGCGGCAAGATAGATATTATTAAAGTTACCTGCAAAGAAACTGAAAAACATTTTATAATAATAGCCTATTGCAGTAATTTTCAAGCTTATTAGGATTGCTGCTTGCGAATACTATTACCTGATTTTTAAATTCATCTTTTTTAATGGACCACCAATCATCCCGCGGATTGCAGCAGTTTAAAAGTAACGTTGGCTTAAAATTCCAGTTATACAATAGCCTGTTTACATCACTCCCTTTTCATCGTATAGAAAAAACAGGCATACTGCTTTCTCTATTATTAAGTCATTGCGAAGAAGGTTATAAAAAGATGAAAAGCCCTGCACAAATTATTGATGATTTTTTTGAGCGCTTTACTTATCATAATGAAAATAATGAGCGTGAGAAAATAGACCTGCTCTTTCGCTTTGTTCAATATGTAGAGCGGCAGGTAGTGCTATTTGATGCGCTTGAAGATGCTGCATTTAAGGATGTGCATGAAAGTTCAGGTGCCGGTACTTTAAAACATTTGGAATCTGAGGTGTTATTTAGTAATTCTGAAAAAGCGCTTACTGAAAAGCTTAAAGATTTTTCAATACGGCTGGTTTTAACCGCCCACCCAACACAGTTTTATCCAGGCTCTGTACTGGGTATCATTAATGATTTATCAAGAGCTGTTATTGAGAACAATGCAAGCCAGATTAATTTGTACTTACAGCAGTTGGGCAAAACGCCTTTTTATAATAAACAAAAACCCACACCTTATGATGAAGCTATTAGTTTGATCTGGTACCTGGAGAATGTATTTTATAACGCAGCTGGAAGGATTATTACTTTTTTAAAGGAACAGTTCCCTTATGCCATTCAGGATGATAACCCCATTATCAATATGGGTTTTTGGCCCGGTGGTGATAGAGACGGCAACCCTAATGTAAAAAGTGAAACAACATTAAAGGTGGCCAATACATTACGTACCAGCATTATAAAATGCTATTACCTTGATGTAAGGCGCTTAAAGCGAAGGCTTACCTTCAAAGGCATAGACTCTATTCTTGCAGATTTAGAGGTTAAGCTGTATAACAATCTTTTTATTCCTGGTCGCAAAACCGACATAACGAAAGGAGAGATACTTGATGCTTTAATTAATATCCGGGAAATAATTGTTCACCAGCATAGCAATTTGTTTTTGCCTATGTTGGATAAGCTAATCAACAAAGTGCATGTGTTCGGCTTGCACTTCGCCTCGCTTGATGTACGCCAGGAAAGTTCGGTACACAATACAGTACTCGAAGCTGTAGCAGAAAAGGAAGGTTTATTGCCCAAGAAATACGCACAGTTAACTTCTGAAGAGAAGATAGAACTTTTGCTTACTACTTCCGGGGAAGCCGATATTAATTTGTACGAAGACGAGTTAATAAAGGACACTTTGCTTTCAGCCAAAACTATTAAGGCTATTCAAAAGGAAAGTGGAGAATGGGGCTGCAACCGCTATATCATTAGCCAGTGCAATAGCGCTTTAAACGTAATAGAAGTTTATGGATTGTTTTTATTAAATGGATGGAAGAAAGAAAAGCTAACGGTAGACATCGTTCCTCTTTTTGAAACAATTGAAGATTTAAAACATGCGAGGGAAATAATGAAAACCTTGTATGAAAACAAGCATTACCGGCAGCATTTGAAAAGAAGAAGCAATCGCCAAACCATTATGGTGGGCTTTTCCGATGGAACAAAAGATGGCGGATACCTGATGGCCAACTGGAGTATTTATAAAGCAAAAGAAAACCTTACTAAAATCTCCAAGGAGTATGATATAGATGTTGTGTTCTTTGATGGCAGGGGTGGCCCTCCTGCAAGAGGTGGTGGCAAAACCCATAAGTTCTATGCTTCTATGGGTAAAAATATATCTAATAAAGAAATTCAGCTTACCATACAGGGACAAACCGTAAGTTCAAACTTCGGTACTATTGATTCTGCACAATACAATATAGAGCAGCTGCTCAATGCAGGCATTACAAACGATCTTTTTTCACGTAGTGAAAGCATCCTTGAAGAGCATCAGGATAAGTTATTACAGGAGCTTGCTGACGAAAGTCTAGTGTCATACAATTCACTAAAGGAGCACCCTAAGTTCCTGCTCTACCTTGCTCACGTAAGCCCGTTGAAATTTTATAGCGAAACAAATATTGGAAGTCGTCCGGCCAAGCGGGGAAGTTCTTCTAAGCTTGCATTAAAAGATCTCAGGGCTATTCCTTTTGTAGGGGCATGGAGTCAGTTAAAGCAAAATGTACCAGGGTTTTATGGTGTAGGTACCGCTTTACAATCACTCGATAAGAAAGGCAGGTTTGCAGAAGTGAAAAATTTGTACCAGAGTTCTCTATTCTTTAGAACCCTGATGGACAATTGTGAAATGGCTATGAAGAAATGCTTTTTCCCATTAACAGCTTTTCTGTCTGATCACGATGAATATGGAGAAATATGGAATAACATCTCGGATGAATATGAGCTAACGCTTAAATATATTTTCCTTTTAACTGATAAGAATGAATTGATGGCTGATTATCCGGTTGACCAATTGTCTATACAAATGCGGGAACGTATTGTGTTACCATTAACCAGTATTCAGCAATATGCCATGGCAAGGATTAGAAGCATAGAGGAGAAGGGAAAGAAAGATCCGCTGAAGGAATCTTTGGAAAGATTGATTGTACGTTGCTCTTTTGGAATTATTAATGCAGGAAGGAACTCAGCTTAAATTCCTCTATAGTTGACATAAAAGAGGCGCAAATAGCGCCTCTTTTAGTGAGCTTTATTGTGAGAATTAAAATTTATACACCACAGCCATTAAAGCAGAGGAGGTACTTTTTGTTGTAGATCCATCACGCTTTTCAAAAATTTCTTTGCTGCTGTTATCTAATCTTACTTCAGGAATGATAGTTAGACCACCAACTTTAAAGTTTGCTGATAACGTTGGAGCAAAAATGCTTGAATTAATATACCCGCCTAGCACATCTTTCTTATCACTTACGTATTCGGCCCGTAGTGTTAACCCAAAAGAAGTTGTAGGATCAACATTCAGATAAACTGCAGAACCCCACCAGCTATTGCCGTCGCCATATTTTCCACCAGTTTGTCGGGCAGTCCGATTTTGAACTGTTCCATTATACCCAATGCTGAATTTATCACTAATACCTGCTGTTAAAACAAGATCATATTGTCTAAGACGTGTCTTGTCTTCATCCTGCTTATTGCCACCTTGGTAATTTAAGAACAATTTTACTTTATCTGTTGCTGCCAAACTATATTGGGCTATCAGCCATTTTTGTGAAAAATTTGCTGATTTCAAATCAGTTGGATTAGCAATACCCACCATAAATCCACTTTTACCAGCAGTAAGATCAGCTTTTACGCCCGTATGAAAGAATGGTCCATAAGAGAACATATAACTCATGCTGTAATTACGATTTAGGTGGGGATCAACCAATTCATAACCTACATGCGTAGCAAAGCTACCTGCAGTAAACTTTAAGCTGCTTGAAGGAGCGTAGGTTACATAAGCTTGTTTGATAGCTAACAAGGTATTTTCATCGTTGTAAGAAAACTCTTCTGCTCTTCTCCCGAAACCCAGGTCGGCAACAACGCCAACTTTACCCATAGAGTGCTCCAGTTTTACAGAAGCCATTCCTAATTCAAAAGAGTTTTGTGAATTGGTAAAGCTGGTTAGGTTATTAGTTGCTTCTTTGGAATTACTAAAATTAAAGCGATAGTACGCATCTACATAACCAGAAACGGCGAAGGTTTTTGGAGAAGCTTCAGCAGTTTTAGCAGAATCAACTACATCTTGTGCTTTAACGGATAGAAACGATGTAATAGTTAATAGACTAAGGGAAATTTTTCTTAACATTGAAATTAGTTTTTGATTTAGAAATGGGTACAGCTCCGGGCTTGGTCAGAAGCTCATTAGAGCTGTACCTTTATTTTGTGGACAATTATTAAATTTCTGATGGCGTTTCTTCAGCCATCTTACCGGTAGTATTTACCAAAAGAGTTCCCTGCATGTATTTTTCGTTATGCTGAGATTCATCTAATCCTAGTAGCTCATCTTCTTCAGAAACACGTATTGGATTGATTAAGTTGATTAATTTGAAAATGAGGTAAGAAACTATAAAGCTATAAGCAACAACAATTGCCATTCCTTTAAGCTGTGTGAACAGGAAAGAACCGTTACCATAAAATGCACCTTCTGGTCCTCCGGTGATTCCATGTACCGCAGTGCTGGCAAATATGCCGGTCATGATCATACCAACCATACCACCAAGTCCGTGACAAGGAAATACATCTAAAGTATCATCAAGTCTTGATTTTTGTTTGATGCTAACAGCGATGTTTGAAATGACTGCACCTATTACACCAATGATGATGCTTTGGGGTATACCTACATAACCCGCAGCCGGAGTGATAGCTACCAAACCTACAACAGCGCCAATACAAAAGCCAAGTACAGAAGGCTTTTTGCCTTTTAATACGTCAAAAAACATCCATGCCAAACCAGCGGCAGCAGCAGCAGTATTGGTTGTGCCAAATGCATTAACAGCTAGTGGTGTAGCACCTACAGCAGATCCTGCGTTGAAACCAAACCAACCAAACCACAATAAACCTGTACCTATTAATACATACGGAACGTTTGCAGGCGGAATTTCTCTTTTTTCCACATGCACTCTGCGGCGTTTTAATACTAAAGCTCCCGCTAAAGCTGCGCAACCTGCAGTAATATGTACTACTGTCCCGCCTGCAAAATCCCATACACCCATTTTAGCTAAAAAGCCCTCGGGATGCCAGGACCAATGCGCAACCGGTGCATATACCAATAAGCTAAACAATACAATGAAAAGAATGTAAGAAGTAAAGCGAATCCGTTCTGCTACCGCACCTACAACAAGACCGGGCGTGATAATAGCAAACATTAACTGGAACAAAGAGAATAAGGTTAGCGGAATCGTATTTGCCAATGGCCATGCAGCGCCCGACTTTACGCCTTTGTAAAAAGCATAAGTAGAAGGATTACCAATAAAACCATTGATTGATTCGCCGAAGCTTAAACTAAATCCGACTGTTACCCATAGTACGCCAACAACACCGGCAGCTACTACGCTTTTGATCATTGTTGAAATAACATTTTTCCGGTGCACCATACCACCATAAAAGAAAGCGAGGCCGGGGGTCATTAAAAATACAAGGGCAGTTGAAATAAGTACCCATGCAATATCCGAACTGCTATATTGTGGGCCACCAGCCGCCGGAACAAAATCCGTTTCCGGTTTAATGAACATGGCCACAAGCGCAACAGCCACGAGAACTAAGAAAGGAAGAATTCCTTTGAGAGAGAGTTTGTGCATAAAGGGAGTGTTTTATGTTAGGAATTAGTTTAATAACTTATTTCTTATGCTAAACTACATAAATAAATTTCTTTTGCGTTAAAAAAGTTTATATTTTTTTTATTATAATGTAGAACGAACTGAAAATAAAAAAAACTGCTTGATAGCAGCTTTTTATTAATGTCTTAATTAACTTTTATAAAGCTATCAGATTTCGGTCCTTCGACTCTAATACAGAACTTCCCATTAAATATTCATCTACTTTTCGTGCACATTCCCTCCCTTCACTTATAGCCCAAACTACTAAAGATTGTCCTCTGCGCATATCTCCCGCAGTGAATATTTTTTGAATATTTGTATGATAATCCCTTTCAGTGGCTCTTACATTTCCGCGTTCATCTAATTCTACATCTAATTCCTGAAGCAGACCCTGGTGCTGTGGATGGACAAATCCCATCGCCAATAATGCCAATTCACAGGGCATGTCTCTTTCAGAACCCTGAACTTCTACGAATTGTGCAGGCCGTCCATCTTCCGTTAATTTCCACTCAAGATCTACCACTTTTAAGGCTTTAAGATTTCCTGCTTCATCACCAATAAATTCTTTGGTGGCCACGGCCCAATGACGGTTAGCACCTTCCTCGTGAGAAGAAGTGGTTTTTAAAACCATGGGAAAAGTAGGCCACGGCATAATAGGTGTTCTGTCTTCAGGAGGTTTTGGCAACAACTCAAATTGAGTAACTGAGGCCGCACCATGCCTGTTAGATGTGCCCACGCAGTCGCTGCCGGTATCCCCCCCGCCAATAACAATTACGTTCATTCCATTTGCACTCAACTCTTCTGAAAATATATTGCTTTCGATTTGCGCATTTGCCAATGGATCTTTACCTGACACTCTCTTATTTTGCTGTTTCAAAAACTGCATGGCAAAATAAATTCCTTTCAAATCCCGGCCGGGAACCGGGAGGTCTCGCGGTATTGTTGAGCCACCCGCCAATACGATAGCATTGTATTCTCTCAGCAAATCATTGATGCTAATATTTACACCCACATTTGCCTTGCATTTAAATACCACTCCTTCTTCTACCATTAACTCAATCCGGCGATCTATCACCCATTTTTCAAGTTTAAAATCGGGGATACCATAACGCAGCAACCCACCTGGCGCATCATCTCTTTCAAACACAGTTACGGAATGACCAGCATAATTTAATTGCGCTGCAGCTGCCATGCCTGCAGGACCGGAACCGACAACTGCTATTTTTTTGCCTGTTCTTATATTAGGAATGTTAGGTTGAACAAGACCCTGGTCAAAAGCGATTTCAATGATATGTTTTTCAATTTCTTCTATGGTAATAGCGGGCTGGTTAATACCCAATACACAGGCACTTTCGCAAGGAGCTGGACATATCCTTCCTGTAAATTCCGGAAAGTTGTTGGTGGAAGACAGAATATCATAAGCTTCTTTCCAGCTTTTGCGATATACGGCATCATTAAATTCTGGGATCACGTTGCCTAAAGGACAGCCACTGTGGCAAAAGGGAACGCCACAATCCATACAACGTGCCGCTTGCTGGTTCAGCTTTTGATCAGTATAACGGTCAGCAAACTCATTATAATCATTCAATCTTTCTTCAGGTGTCCGTTTAGACGGCAGCTCCCTTGTAAACTCTAAAAAACCTGTGGGCTTACCCATAATTACGTTATAAGTTTTAAGTTGTAAGTTGTAAGTTTTAAGTAGATGACGCCTTTTTCCCAAGTCAGGGATCCAGTTACCGGTAACCGGATCCATGAAACCGGCAACCGTTAACCAACCTTCACCTTTCCGGCTTTTTCCATTAAAACCTTCTTGTAATCTCTTGGAAATACTTTTACAAAGTTTTTCAGCTGATTATCAAAATCATCCAAAATAAATTTTGCTACCGTACTACCTGTATAGGCAAAATGATTTTCAATCATATCACGTAATTCTGCTGAGTCTCCATTTTTTACCGGGTCTAGATCAACCATTTCTTTATTACACAATGTAGAGAACTGGCCTTTTACATCATATATATAAGCAATACCTCCACTCATTCCTGCAGCAAAGTTTCTTCCCGTATCTCCAAGAATCACAACATTTCCACCTGTCATGTATTCGCAGCCATGGTCGCCAACGCCTTCTACAACGGCGGTTACACCAGAGTTTCTTACAGCAAACCGTTCGCCGGCTTTACCGCGGATGTAAGATGTTCCGGCAGTGGCTCCGTAAAAAGCCACATTACCAATAATAATATTTTCTTCAGGCACAAATCCCGCTTCCGAGGAAGGATAAACAATAAGTTTAGCACCAGATAAACCTTTACCAAAATAATCGTTAGCATCGCCTTCCAATTCCATAGTTACGCCACTGGTATTAAAAGCACCAAAGCTTTGGCCTGCTGTACCGGTAAACTTAAAATGAATCGTATCATCGGGTAATCCGGCACCTTTATATTTTTTAGAGATTTCGTTTGAAAGAATCGTCCCTATGGTTCTGTCCGTATTAATAGCCTTAAACTCTGCGTAAACTTTTTGCCCGTTCTCCAAGGCAGGTTTGGCTTTTTCCAATAGTTTCCAATCAATTACATGATCAATGCCATGATCCTGCTCTTCTTTCTTATACAAACCTGTGTGTAAAGAAGCTGGCTCTTTATACAAGATGGGCGAAAGATCAAGCTTACTGTATTTCCAATGCTTTATATCTGTTTTTTGTTCCAGGCAATCTACCTGTCCTACCATTTCATTTATGGTTCGAAATCCAAGGTCTGCCATTATTTCCCTTAGTTCCTGGGTAACAAATTTGAAAAAATTAACTACATGATCAGGATCGCCTTTAAAACGTCTACGCAGTTCTGGGTCTTGCGTAGCTACACCCACAGGGCAAGTATTTAAATGGCATTTACGCATCATAATGCAACCTTCTACAATTAACGCTGCTGTGGCAACGCCCCATTCTTCGGCTCCAAGTAAGGCGGCAACCGCTACATCACGGCCGGTTTTTAACTGACCGTCAGTCTGAACGACCACGCGGCTGCGCAATTTATTTTTTACAAGAGTTTGATGGGTTTCAGCCAGGCCAAGTTCCCACGGCAAACCTGCATGTTTTATGGATGAAATTGGGGAGGCGCCTGTACCACCGTCATGGCCCGCAATTAAAACAACATCGGCTTTGGCCTTAGTAACGCCTGCTGCAATAGTACCAACACCTGCTTTTGATACAAGCTTCACATTAATTCTTGCCGTCCTGTTTGCATTTTTAAGATCATAGATCAACTGCGCCAAGTCCTCAATCGAATAAATATCATGATGCGGTGGTGGAGAAATCAAACCAACACCCGGTGTTGAATGCCGCACTTTACCAATCCAGTCATCTACCTTATGTCCGGGTAATTGCCCTCCTTCACCTGGCTTTGCCCCCTGGGCCATTTTAATTTGTAATTCGTCGGCCATGGTCAGGTAGTAGCTTGTAACACCGAAGCGTCCTGAAGCTACTTGCTTTATTGCCGATTTCATCGAATCGCCATTAGCCATCGGCTCATACCTCATTTCATCTTCGCCACCTTCGCCGGTATTGCTTTTGCCACCTAAGCGGTTCATGGCAATAGCCAGGGTAGAATGTGCTTCATGGGAGATAGATCCAAAACTCATGGCACCAGTAGCAAAACGTTTGTATATAGCTTCTGCCGGCTCTACTTCTTCAATTAGAATAGATGGGCGGTTGCGTTTAAATTCAAACATGCTTCTTAGTGTGCATGCTTTTTCACTTTGGTCATTTACCAGCTTTGAATATTTTTTGAACGAATTGAAGTCGTTCATCTTGGTCGAGTATTGTAGTAAATGAATGGTCTGCGGATTAAAGAGGTGAAACTCGCCCTTCCGCTTCCATTGGTAAACGCCACCCGTAGGCAGGCGTTCCACCGGAATATCTTTTTTACTAAAGGCAAGACCGTGTTTGGCTAACGTTTCTTTCGCAATTTCATCAAGCCCCATTCCCTCTATACGAGAAGTAGCACCGGTGAAAAACCGATCAACAACATTTTTGTTTAGCCCAATTATTTCAAAAATTTGTGCTCCCTGATAAGATTGAAGTGTAGAAATGCCCATTTTTGAAAACACTTTCAACAAGCCATCATTAATAGCCTTAACGTAGTTTTTCTTTAAATAATCTACTTCTATCTCGGTTTGGATGGCGCCGGTAAGCTTCATATCCCGAATAGTAGAAATGGCTAAATAGGGATTGATGGCAGTGGCACCAAAGCCAATTAAACAGGCAAAGTGGTGTACTTCCCATACATCTCCTGCTTCTACTATAATGCCTACCTGCCCACGCTTTCCTTTGCGGATAAGATGGTGGTGAACAGCAGACACAGCAAGCAATGAAGGAATAGGAGCGTGGTCAGAATCAATGGCTCTGTCGGATAAGATAATCACTTCAAAGCCATCATCTACGGCATCAATCGAATAACGACAAAGCCTGTCTAAGGCTTTTTGTAAGGAGCCTTGCTTACCATCTGCACGAAAATATGTTTGTAAGGTTTTAGCCTGGAACACACCGGTATCTATACTTCTTATCTTTTCAAGTTCATGATTGGTTAACACGGGGTGATTTAAAGCCACTGTATGACAGTCTAATGGATCTTCTACCAATAGATTACCCGCACTGCCTGCAAACGTTACAAGAGACATTACTAATCTTTCGCGAATTGGATCGATAGGTGGGTTAGTAACCTGTGCAAATAGTTGTTTAAAATAATTGCTTAAGTGCTGTGGCTGATCGCTTAAAATAGCAAGCGGAACATCAGTTCCCATAGAGCCAATAGGCTCTTTTCCATCAAGCGCCATAGGCGCTATTATATGCTCAAGGTCTTCTGTTGAATAACCAAATGCTTTTTGATATTTAAATACCTGGTCGTGCTCAAGGTGCGTAAAAAGAACACGTGGTTCAGGCAATTCCTCAAGGCGGATTTTATATCTATTCAACCATTCTGCGTAAGGTTTTTGGGAACAAATTTTTGACTTTAGCTCATCGTCGGAAATAATTCTTCCCTGCTCAAGGTCAACCACAAACATTTTCCCTGGTTGGAGACGCCCTTTCTCTTTAACCAGTTTTGGATCAATTGGTAAAGCACCGGTTTCAGAAGCCATGATGACCCTGTCATCTGTAGTTACTGCATAGCGGGATGGGCGAAGGCCATTTCTATCTAAGGTGGCGCCAATAATTTTACCATCGGTAAATGAAATGGATGCAGGGCCATCCCATGGCTCCATGAACGAAGCATGAAATTCGTAAAATGATTTCTTCACAGGATCCATCAATTCATTGCCATCCCATGCTTCAGGTATCAACATCATCATTACATGCGGAAGAGACCGGCCGCAAAGCGTAAGTAATTCAATCATATTATCAAGGCAGGCTGAATCAGACTGTCCTTCAAAAATGATGGGAAGCAACATATCCATTTCTTCTTTTGTGAAGTATGGTGATGTAAATCCCGTCTCAGCGGCCTTCAACCAATTTATATTACCCTGTACGGTATTAATTTCACCGTTATGGGCAATATAGCGGAAAGGCTGTGCAAGCTTCCATGAGGGAAAAGTATTGGTTGCAAAACGTGAGTGTACAAGCCCGAAAGCCGACACAATGCGCTTGTTATTTAAATCCGGAAAATAATGGCGGACCTGGCTGGAGGTTAATTGCCCTTTATAGACAACTGTTTTGTAAGAAAGTGATGCTACGTAAAATCCAACTGAATCTTTTCGTATAGTGTTGTTAATAGTGTGGCTTGCATAGTTACGCAGCAGAAATAATTTACGTTCAAATTCATCAGGGTTTGTGATATGATCAGGGCATGCAATAAACACCTGTTCTATTTCCGGTTCTACAGATAAAGCAGTGGGCCCAACAGATTCAGGATTTACAGGAACTTTTCTATAGGCCAATACTTCAAGCCCAATTTTTTCTACAGCACGGTTAAAAATATCACGACATTCTTCTTTAAGACGGGTATCTTTTGGAAAAAATAGCATTCCCACGGCGTACCTACCAAAAGAAGGAAGATGCACACCCAGCTTTAAACACTCATCGAAGAAAAATTCATGCGGTGTTTGTATCATGATGCCCGCACCATCACCTGTGTTGTTCTCACAACCACAAGCACCCCGGTGCTCCATGTTTTCTAAAATGGTTAATGCATCTGATACAATCTGGTGAGATTTATTGCTTTTTATATTAGCAACAAATCCGATACCGCAGGAGTCACGTTCAAATGCAGGAGAATACAAACCAGTGTTGCTTGTCATAAGCGTTCAAAAGATTTTTAAAAAGGCGATATATGTTTGAAAATTTATTTGGCAATTGCAGCAAGCAAAGGGATAAAGTTACAAAAAAACAGTCATTTTAATCAATGAAACATCTGGCAGTTAGTCAGTTAATATATCTGAAAAGTTAGAAAAACGCTGATTATTTGTCTTATGAAACAAAAAATTCCGGATATTATTATGAGCTGCAAATGCATGCCAAAGGGGAAGCTTTTTATTGGGTTGTGGCTTTGAATGTAAAAAATAAAGGGCATCTCCTTACGTTTACTCAAATAAAAAAAAGTCAGTGGTGTTATGCTCACCACTGACTTTTAAATAAATATTTTTTCAGAAAAACTGTATGTCTGCTAAATTAGTTATTCACGAATTCTGCTTTAGAAGCTTTAGCTGCCGGTGTCGCCTGGTTTTCAGGACGTAAACTCCTAACCGCTTTACCAGCCTGCCACATTTCACTTTCCCGTAATTCTTTCAGTTCAACTTCCAGCTTCTCACGATAATCCGGCTGGCTGTTTAAATCAATAGAGCGTTGCGATTCTTTACCGGCTGCAACACTTTCATATAATTCTTTAAATACAGGCGCTGTTGCATCGCGAAATTTTTTCCACCAGTCAAGCGCACCACGCTGAGCAGTAGTAGAGCAGTTGGCGTACATCCAATCCATACCATTTTCCGCAACAAGTGGCATTAAGGATTGCGTTAGTTCTTCTACTGTTTCATTAAAGGCCTCAGAAGGTGAATGACCTTTATCACGAAGCACCTGGTATTGCGCGGCAAATATCCCTTGAATAGCGCCCATTAAAGTACCTCTTTCACCTGTAAGGTCAGAGAAAACTTCTTTGCGGAAGTCCGTTTCAAATAGATAACCGCTGCCTACTGCAATACCTAAAGCCACTACTCTTTCTTTTGCTTTGCCGGTCGCATCCTGAAAAATGGCATAGCTTGAATTCAAACCACGACCTTGCAGGAACATTCTTCTAAGAGAAGTACCCGATCCCTTAGGAGCTACTAAAAATACATCCACATCTTTTGGAGGAATGATACCTGTTTGCTCGTTGAAAGTAATGCCAAAGCCATGCGAAAAGTATAGCGCTTTACCAGGAGTTAAATGTTTTTGAACAGTTGGCCACAACTCAATTTGAGCAGCATCGGATAACAGGTAACAAATGATGGTACCACGTTGTAATGCTTCTTCAATTTCAAAAAGAGTTTCGCCGGGAACAAAACCATCAGCAACAGCTTTATCCCAGGTTTTCGAATTTTTACGTTGACCCACAATTACATTGATGCCATTGTCTTTTTGATTAAGCGCCTGGCCGGGGCCTTGTACGCCATAACCAATTACAGCAACAACTTCATCTTTCAGAACTTCTTGTGCTTTTGATAATGGAAACTCTTCCCGAGTCACTACATTTTCCTCCGTTCCCCCGAAATTTAATTTTGCCATGGTTGTTTTGTTTATGAGAATTTAAATATTAACTGATTTAGGTGAATAGTGAATGGGCAATGGTCAATTGCAGCAAGCTAAAACTTAAATCACTCACTATTCACCATTGACTATTCACTACTAATACCCGGTATCCGGGAATACTTCCGCATGCTTTCCTAAGTATTCATTTTCAATTACTTCTTCTCCGGGTTCTTGTTGCTCAAACTCTTTCAATTTTTCATGAAAGCCGTTGCTTTCTTTTATAATAGCCACACGTGCACTTCGCACAAATTCAATCAGGCCATAAGGTGCCAATACTTCAATAAGTTTTTCTGTTTCTTCTCTTTGCCCTGTGGTTTCAAACACTGTGTAATCAGTACGTATTGCAACAACCCTTGCGCCATATTTGCGTAGCAGTCTTTCTACCTTTACTTTTTCCGCAATCACCGCAGTCGGCACTTTATACAAAGCCATTTCCTGCCACACAATTTGTTCATTGGTGTGATAATAAGCTTTTAAAACTTCTACTTGTTTTTCAATCTGGCGAACAAGTTTACGCACAACTTCTTCTGTTTCATCAATTACAATAGTAAAGCGATGAATGCCTTCTATTTCAGAAGGAGAAGTATTCAAACTATCAATATTTATTTTGCGACGTGAGAATATTATGGCAATGCGGTTAAGCAACCCAATATGATTTTCTGTATATACCGTAATAGTAAATTCTTGTTTCATGTTTCTGAGTTTTGCGTTAGGCTCTCGGCATTTAGCCTTTCGAAATGCTCTACTACAGGGAAAGGATCATAAAAATGATGCAACAAAGTCTTCCATTCCTGGTATTCCTTACTTTGTCTGAATCCAATAGTATGGTCTTCCAAAGTTTCCCATCTTACAAGTAATAAAAACTTATGATCATCTTCTAAACATTGCTCCAGGCTATGTTCTAAATAACCATTCATTTTACTGATGATGTTTTGGGCTTTTTGGAATGAATAAATAAATTCTTTTTTCATTCCTTTCCTGATTTGTAAAAGAGCTATTTCTGTTATCATTCCTGTTCAAACCTATACGGTTTCTTAAACCTTATAGGTTTTGTTTTGATCTGACATCTTTGTTGCAATGATGATTCCTGTTGACCAATTTAATTTTGTTAGTACGAGGTCTTTTCTATTCTCTAACATATTGATAAACTCTTCGACTCGTTCTGCATGTCCGTCAGGCCAATTTGCCTGCGGAAACATATCGTCAATTATATAAAATCCTCCCTCTCTAACCAAAGCAATCGTTTCTTCAAATAAATCATATTTGCCGGGCATTGCATCTGCAAAAACCAAATCAAATGGTTCACCTGTATAATTTTTTATCCATGTATATCCATCGGCTAAAACAAACCCGATTCTTTCATCTGTTAATTCCTTCTTTGCAATATTTAATAAAAGCTCGTTGTTTTCAACGGTTAACAACTTTGAATTTTTATCCATTCCATCAAGCATCCACGCAGTGGCTAAACCGCTTCCTGTTCCCAGTTCTAAAAAATTACCTGATGGCTTTGAAGCTACCAGTGTTTTTAGTAAGCTTCCTGTATATAAATCGGAAGCCATATTGAACTCTAGTTCCCTGGTAGCTGTTGCAATGCCTTCATAAGAAGCTGGTATATCAAGAAAATTATTGTCTTTCATTTTGTTTGGGACCTCACCCCCGGCCCTCTCCATCAGAGATGGAGAGGGGAGAAGAGAAGTGAACTATAATTTTTAAAGAACTAATTGTTGTGGTAATGCTTGCTTTACCTAAGTTTCCCCCTCAGGGGACAGGGGGCCGGCTTTACTGCAACCTTATTTCGCTTACGCTGCAACCCTGGGGCACCATTGGAAAAACATTATTTTCTTTGCCTACCATTATTTCCAGCAGGTAAGCGCCATCATGCTCCAGCATGGTTTTTAGTGAATCTTTCAAGTCTTCCCGTCTGTTAATTTTTCGTCCTTCTATACCATAACCTTTTGCCACCATCACATAATCAGGGCTGGTAATATTTACAAATGAATAGCGCTTATCATGAAACAACTGTTGCCACTGACGTACCATGCCAAGAAACTCATTGTTTAGAATGATGATCTTTACATTGATGCCAAATTGCATAATAGTACCCAATTCCTGAATCGTCATTTGCACACCACCATCACCTATAATAGCAACAACTGTTCTGTCGGGAGCACCATATTTTGCGCCAATTGCAGCAGGCAAAGCAAAGCCCATTGTGCCAAGACCGCCAGATGTTACGTTGCTTTTTGATTGTTTGAATTTGGCATAGCGGCAAGCTACCATCTGATGCTGACCTACATCCGTAACAATTACTGCATCATTGCCGGTAAAATTATTTAAAGCATCAATTGCTTCGGCCATACTCATTTGTTCAACGACAGGATTCATTTCCGGAATGATGCAAACCTCTTCTTCCTTTTGCTGAAACTCTTTGAATTTTTGTAACCATTGCGGATGAACTTTTTGTTCTATCAATTCAGTGAGAAGGGGCAAAGTTTCTTTACAATCGCCCCAAACAGGAACAGTGGATTTTACATTCTTATCTATTTCAGAAGGATCAATATCAAGATGAATAACCTTTGCCTGCTTTGCATACTTATCTAAACGCCCGGTTACACGATCATCGAAACGCATGCCCACAGCTATCAATACATCACATTCATTAGTAAGTACATTAGGACCATAATTTCCGTGCATGCCAAGCATACCCACATTTTGCGGATGATCGCTTGGCAAAGCACTTAAACCTAAAATAGTCCACGCAGCAGGAAGACCTGCTTTTTCAATAAACTTCTGAAATTCTTTTTCTGCCTTGCCAAGTATCACACCTTGCCCGAATATTACAAATGGTTTTTCAGCGGCATTAATTAGTTTAGCGGCTTCCTCTACATATTCTTTACGCACAATTGGCTTTGGCCGGTAGCTGCGTATATGGTTACATTTAGTGTAACCATTATAATCGAACTTTTGAATTTGCGCATTTTTAGTAATGTCAATTAAAACAGGACCAGGCCTACCGCTTTTAGCAATGTAAAAAGCCTTAGCCATTACTTCAGGAATCTCAGTGGCATCAGTAACCTGGTAATTCCATTTTGTAACAGGTGTTGTAATATTTATTACATCAGTTTCCTGGAACGCATCTGTTCCTAACAGGTGTGCAAACACCTGTCCGGTAATACAAACAAGTGGCGTACTATCAATCATAGCATCAGCAAGGCCTGTAACAAGGTTAGTGGCACCGGGGCCGCTGGTGGCAAATACAACTCCTACACGACCTGATGTGCGGGCATAACCCTGGCCTGCATGAATACCGCCTTGCTCATGGCGCACCAGTATATGTTCCAGCTTTTCCCGGTAATCGTATAAGGCATCATAAATGGGCATGATGGCACCGCCAGGATAACCGAAAATGGTGGTTACACCTTCTGCCAGTAAAGCCTCTAATACAGCTACAGAACCACTTACTTCTGTAACGGCGGAAGGGGAGTTTTGGGTAGAAGCTATATTTTCTGTTGCCTTGTTTATTATTTCTGTTGACATGGTTTTTTATTTTAAGGATTCTTTTCAAGATGAAGGCTGTTGCTTAAATCCTGATAATCTTTTTAATCCTCCCAAATCCTGGTTCAGATTTCATCAGTCACACAACCATTAGCTGCATTCTTCACGTGCCGGGCATATTTAAAAAGAATTCCTTTTGTTGCTTTTAATTCGGGTTGTTTCCATGATGCTCTTCGTTGAGCAATTTCTTCATCCTTTACTTTTAAATTGATGGTGTTGTTGGCTGCATCTAATTCAATTACATCATTGTCCTTAACCAATGCAATCAGCCCACCGTCGTAAGCTTCTGGTGTTATGTGTCCAACTACAAAGCCATGTGTACCACCGCTAAATCTTCCGTCTGTAATTAGAGCAACCGATTTTCCTAAACCAGCGCCAATTATTGCAGAAGTAGGCTTTAGCATTTCAGGCATACCCGGACCGCCTTTCGGACCAACATAACGTATGACGACGACATCACCCGCTTTTATTTTTCCTGAATTTATTCCTTTAATCAATTCAAACTCTCCGTCAAATACACGTGCAGGCCCTATAAAACTTTCTCCTTCTTTGCCACTTATCTTGGCAACACTTCCTTCTTCGGCAAGATTGCCATAAAGTATTTGCAAATGGCCTGTTGCTTTTAATGGGCTTTCAATGGGGTGAATAATCTTTTGTTGGTCGAAATCTAAATCGGGAACATCAGCCAGATTTTCGGCAATGGTTTTGCCGGTTACTGTCAAACAATTGCCATCCAACAAGCCAAGTTTCAGAACATATTTCATTACGGAAGGCAATCCACCATATTGGTGTAAATCCTGCATTAGATATTTTCCACTAGGCTTAAAGTCAGCCAGAACAGGGATGCGGTTGCTAACAGCCTGAAAATCGTCTTGGGTTAGGTTAATGTCTACACTTCTTGCCATAGCAATTAAATGAAGTACAGCATTTGTAGAACCGCCTAAAATCATGATCACCACCATTGCATTTTCAAATGCAGCTCTGGTCATGATATCTTTTGGTTTGATATCTCTTTCAAGCAATAAGCGGATAGCTTTACCAGCATCTAAACATTCTTTTTTCTTTTCTTCACTGATAGCTGGATTAGATGAAGAATAAGGAAGGCTCATACCTAAAGCTTCGATGGCAGCAGCCATTGTGTTAGCTGTATACATACCACCACAGGCACCAGCGCCCGGGCACGATGCTTTTACTACAGACTTAAAATCTTCAGCCGAGATAGTGCCGGCCATTTTTTGTCCAAGGGCTTCAAAAGCAGAAATAATATTTAAATCCTGGCCATTATGATGCCCGGGAGCTATAGTGCCGCCATAAACCATAATTGAAGGGCGGTTTAAACGGCCCATTGCCATAATTGAACCGGGCATATTTTTATCACAACCTGGCAAAGCAATAAGACTATCATAGTATTGAGCGCCACAAACAGCTTCAATAGAATCTGCGATAATATCACGGCTTACTAACGAGTACCGCATACCATCGGTACCGTTACTCATACCATCACTCACACCGATTGTATTAAAAATCAAACCCACCAAATCATTATCCCACACACCTTGTTTTACAATTTTTGCAAGGTCATTCAAATGCATATTGCAGGTGTTTCCATCATAACCCATACTTACAATACCAACCTGCGCTTTGTTCATATCATCGTCAGACAAACCTATGCCATACAACATAGCTTGTGCTGCCGGTTGGGTTTCATCTTGTGTAAGTGTCTTGCTGTATTTATTTAATTCACTCATGCTTTTGAAATTCTATTTTTTTGTCTGAACCAGGATTATAATGATCAAACTGATTATCACGATTAAGTTTGCTGCTTGTTTTTCATGTAGTAGCGTTCATTTTCACTATTCACGATTCACGATTCACTAATTCACCATTTCACTATATTATCGTTGACTTTCTTAACTCTATATTCGACTGATTCACATTGGTTGGAATTCTATTGGCTACATAGTCGCTAACCAGTTCTCCTATCGTTGATGTGAAATAAGAATTGATCCTATCAATGTCTTTTGTAACAAAGCCATTGCTTAAGGTCCAGGAAACAGCTTCCCTAACAATTTTAGCTTCGTTGAAAAGTTTAAGATAATCCAGCATCATTGCTGCAGAAAGGATGGAGCCGATAGGATTGGCAATATCTTGTCCGGCGGCTTGTGGATAGGAGCCATGAATGGGTTCAAATAACGCTAAACTATTGCCCACTGAAGCAGAAGGCAATAAACCTAATGACCCGCTAATTACAGATGCCTCATCGGAAAGAATATCACCAAACATATTTTCAGTAAGGATTACGTCAAACTGTTTGGGATTAATAATGATTTGCATAGCAGCATTATCAACAAACATATAATCAACTACAACATTTTTATATTGTTCCGCCATTTCCTGTACAACCTTTCTCCACAAACGTGATGTTTCTAAAACATTAGCTTTATCAACAAGTGTAAGTTTGTTTTTGCGTTGTTGTGCAGATTGAAAAGCCAGGTGCGCAATGCGCTCAATTTCACTTCTATTGTAAATACATAAATCAGAAGCTTCTGTATAGTCTTCGGCCATTTTTTTCTCCCCGAAATAAATGCCACCTGTTAATTCACGATAAATAACAAAGTCAACATCTTCTAATTGTTTTTCTTTCAAAGGTGAAAGATGATGCAACGAGGGGTAGGAGTTGACAGGACGAATATTTGCAAATAAGCCTAATGACTTCCTCAATTGAAACAATCCTTGTTCCGGCCTTACTTTAGCCGTGGGGTCATTATCATATTTTGGATGGCCGATTGCACCAAATAAAATAGCGTCGCTTTCCAAACAGGCTTCCATTGTTTCAGCGGGTAATGCGGTTCCTGTTTTATCAATAGCATCGGCTCCCATCAAGGCATATTTGTATTTGAACTCATGACCGAATTGTTCTGCAACAGCATTCAATACCCGGATAGATTGCTGGGTTACTTCTGGTCCGATTCCATCGCCTGGGATTACGGCAATAGTGAAGCCACGGCCCAGGCCCCCTGTCCCCCGAAGGGGGAACTTAGATGCATCTGTATTTGCTGAATCGGCCATAACTAATCAAATATTTTTTGCTGAGTACACATTACTATTACGCTGGCTGCTGCACCTGAGCCCCTCCTTCGGAGGGGATGGGGGAGGCCTGGTATTGATTAGCCAATTGCTTTAAATCTTCTTCCTGTATTTCTTTTTTTGTATCGGCAACTTTCAAAAATTCAGCATACAATACATCAATATCATTACGGTTGAATTGAAACCCTAATTTTTGAAAACGATGTGCAAGAGCGCTCCGTCCGCTTCTTGCAGTAAGCACAATTTTACTTCCATCTGCACCAACATCCTCAGGATTTATAATCTCATACGTCAATGAATCTTTTAAAAACCCATCCTGGTGTATACCGGACGAATGAGAAAAAGCATTGGCGCCAACAATTGCTTTATTTGGCTGAACAGGCACACGCATTGTTTCAGATACCAACCGACTCATAGGGTTCAATAACTTCGTTTGTATGCTAGTGTGAAAGCCTAAGCTTTTATGTTGTTGTAACACCATTACTACTTCCTCAAGTGAAGTATTGCCAGCACGTTCTCCCAACCCATTAATGGTACATTCAATCTGCCGTGCACCGCCAATTACACCTGCAATTGAGTTAGCAGTTGCCAGGCCTAAATCGTTATGACAATGACAGGAGATGACGGCTTTATCAATATTGGATACGTTGTTTACAAGAAAAAGAATTTTTTCTCCATACTGGTGGGGCAAACAATAACCTGTGGTATCGGGGATATTAACCGTAGTAGCACCAGCCGCAATTACAGCTTCTACCACTTTGGCTAAATACTCGTTATCAGTTCTCCCGGCATCCTCTGCATAAAACTCAATATCATCTGTATAATTGCGGGCCCATTTTACAGCCTGCACCGCACGTTTCAAAATCTCTTCCCTGGTAGAGTTGAATTTGCTTTTAATATGAAAATCAGAAGTACCTATCCCTGTATGAATTCTTGGACGGCGGGCAGGTTTAAGCGCTTCGGCAGCTACTTCAATATCTTTTTGTACTGCTCTGGTTAAACCACAAACAGTTGCATTTTTTATAATTTTCGAAATTTGGTTAACTGATTCAAAATCGCCGGGGCTTGAGATAGGAAAACCAGCTTCAATAATATCCACACCTAACTCTTCCAACCTTAAAGCAAGTTCTATCTTTTCTTTAGTGTTTAACTTACAGCCCGGTACTTGCTCACCATCGCGGAGTGTAGTATCGAAAATGAATACTTTGTTATTAGCCATAAGAATAATGGAATGGTGATAAAAAATGCAGGCTGCTTGTTTAAACGATTGCTTGCTTATAAATTGGGGAAAAACAGCCTGCGAATCAAATGTAGCAAGAGAAAAATGGGTTTAAAAACTAATATTGCAACAGTTTTACACTGGTGAAAAACGGGATATTTTTCTGGATGTTGCTCCAGGCAAGGTTTTCCGGTTAAATGAATTACGATGCCCAACCGATCTACAGATGCTTTATTTCAATTAATTCACTCTTTGCAAAAGTCTGAAAAGCGCAATTTTAAGCTTTATGTGAAAAGGAATTCAGCAAACGAGGACTTAAAAATCATACAGCTTTTCGATGCCTTGGATAAAATGAATGATTATGATGAAGCCGTTTTATTAAAGAAAAGCCCCTCCATAAAAAAGCAACAGCTATCTAATATAAAAGCGCATCTCTATAAGGAGTTGCTTACCAGTTTACGTTTGTTGGAAAGTGAACAAAATATAGATATACAACTTCATGAACAATTAGATTATGCCCGCATACTTTACAACAAGGGTTTATATCTCCAAAGCTTAAAAATTTTAGATAAAATAAAAGAAACGGCTAAAGCACATAACCAGGTAAGTCTTTTAGTGCAGGTAATCTTTTTGGAGAAAAGAATTGAATCGCTGCACATTACCAGGAGTATGCAGGATAGAGCTGACCAGCTTACTACGGAAGCAGATAGAGTTAATGAAAGACTTTTGTTAATCACAAAACTTTCCAACCTCTCCCTTCAATTGTATAGCTGGTACATTAAAAATGGCCATACGAGAACTCAGAAAGATGAGACTGAACTAACAGAATATTTCCAAAGCCAGTTGCCTTCTAACACAATCCCGTTAACTGGTTTCTACGAGCGGCTTTATCTTTATCAAAGCTATTGCTGGTATGCATTTATGCGGCAAGACTTTCTTTTATATTATCGCCATACACAAAAATGGGTAGACCTTTTTATTGCTGAACCTTTTATGATTGAAGTAGAAACAGCACACTATATAAAAGGGTTACACAATCTTTTAAATGCTCATTTCGATCTGCAGAATTACAGCAAGTTTGATGAAGCAATTAAGCAGTTTGAGGCTTTTGCTTTGTCGGAAATAATTGATCAGAACGATAATAATAAGATCCAGGTTTTTATTTATTTATATACAGCCAAGCTGAACAAACACTTCATGCACGGCACGTTTAAAGAAGGAATTAAGCTGGTAAAAGAAATAGATGAGAAGCTTGCAGAATATTCATTGTATATGGACCGCCATCGGGTTTTAATATTTTACTACAAGATCGCATCGCTTTATTTCGGGAGCGGTGAATATGGAAGTGCTATAGATTATTTAAATAAGATCATTAACTGGAAAGTAGACCTTCGAAATGACCTGCAATGCTATGCACGGCTATTGCACCTTATTGCTCATTATGAGCTGGGCAACTTTGACATCCTTGAATACCTGATCAAATCTGTTTACCGGTTCATGGCTAAAATGGAAAATTTAAGTCTTGTAGAAGAAGAGATTTTAAAATTCTTGCGGGGATCATTTGGGTTAACAAGGAATCAAATAAAAGCCGCATTTGAAAGCTTGCTGGAAAAACTAAAGAGCCTGGAAAGAAATCGTGTTGAAACCAGAGCTTTTGCATACCTCGATATTATTTCCTGGCTGGAAAGTAAATTACGCAAAGTACCAGTGCAGGATATTATTAGAGAAAAATACCTGGCAAAAATCAAAGCGAAAGAAAATGGAAACCATGAGGACATCAAGACACGTTATATTTCAAAGCCGCTTTAAGAATTTAAGGTTAACAAAAGTTCAGTCCGTTAAAATCTGGCGTTAAAAAACTGCTATGGTTTTTTTACCCTGAAACCTTACCTTTGCCGTCTTAATTTAGGTAAATTGGCCTTATTATCTCAAATTTCAGCACTTAAATAATTGATGATCATAGTTCTTGCCGTACAAGAGCGTCCCGTATCAGCGTACGGGATAAACTATGCAACAGGTGCTGCATTGAAATACTATAACCGGTTTTCCCATTTTTTTACAACTACTTATCTACAATATGGCTTTTAACAAAAGAGACAACCGCCCTAAACCTACTTTTTCGAAAATTACCATTGGATTGGCTTCACCAGACAGCATTTTGGAGAGAAGTTTTGGAGAAGTTCTAAAGCCTGAAACCATTAACTATCGTACGTACAAACCGGAAAGAGATGGATTGTTCTGCGAAAGAATTTTTGGTCCGGTTAAAGATTATGAGTGTGCTTGCGGAAAGTACAAGCGTATTCGCTATAAAGGTATTGTTTGCGACCGGTGCGGAGTAGAAGTTACAGAGAAGAAAGTGCGCCGCGAACGTATGGGCCATATAAAACTTGTTGTGCCTGTAGTACACATCTGGTATTTCAAAAGCCTTCCGAACAAGATTGGTTATTTATTAGGCGTAAGCTCTAAAAAATTAGAGTCTATTGTTTATTACGAGCGTTTCGTTGTTATTCAGTCGGGTATCCGTACAGACAAAGGGCAGAACCCCGGCGATCTATTAACTGAAGAAGAGTACCTTGATATTTTGGATACACTTCCAAAAGATAACCAGTATTTGCCTGATGAAGATCCAAATAAGTTCATTGCTAAAATGGGCGCTGAGGCTGTTCATGATATGCTTGGAAGGATTGATCTGGATCAATTATCATTTGATTTACGTAATGCTGCTGCTACAGAAACCTCTCAGCAACGTAAGGCTGATGCCTTAAAGCGTTTGAGCGTGGTGGAGTCATTACGTGATGCCAATACAAGAATTACAAACCGTCCTGAGTGGATGGTAATGCAATATATACCCGTTATTCCTCCAGAGTTACGTCCATTGGTTCCATTGGATGGTGGCCGTTTCGCTTCTTCTGATCTGAATGATTTGTATCGTCGTGTGATCATTCGTAATAATCGTTTGAAACGTTTGTTAGAAATCAAAGCACCGGAAGTAATCTTGCGTAACGAAAAACGTATGTTGCAGGAAGCTGTTGACAGCTTGTTTGATAACAGCCGTAAATCAAATGCTGTAAAAGCAGAAGGTGGCCGTGCTTTGAAATCTCTTTCTGATGTATTGAAAGGAAAGCAAGGTCGTTTCCGTCAAAACCTTTTAGGTAAACGTGTTGACTATTCGGGTCGTTCTGTAATTGTGGTAGGGCCTGAGTTAAAACTACATGAGTGTGGTTTACCAAAAGATATGGCTGCTGAATTATTTAAGCCATTTATTATTCGCAAATTAATTGAAAGAGGTATCGTTAAAACAGTGAAGTCTGCAAGAAAGCTTGTAGATAAGAAAGAAGCCATTGTTTGGGATATCTTAGAAAATATATTGAAGGGTCACCCGATCATGTTGAACCGGGCCCCAACGCTTCACCGTTTATCAATTCAGGCATTTCAACCAAAATTGGTAGAAGGTAAAGCGATACAACTTCACCCACTTGTAACTACCGCATTTAATGCGGATTTCGATGGTGACCAAATGGCGGTGCACGTGCCATTGAGCAATGCAGCGGTATTGGAAGCCCAATTGTTGATGTTAGCGAGTCACAACATTTTGAACCCTCAGAATGGTACGCCTATTACTCTTCCATCACAGGACATGGTACTTGGTCTGTATTATATTTCGAAAGGGAAAAAATCTACAGATGAATTAAAGATGAAGGGCGAAGGGAAAGCCTTTTATTCTTCTGAAGAAGTGATTATTGCCTACAACGAAGGACGTGTTGATTTACATGCGCATATCAGGGTAAGAGAAAATGTTCGTGAAGGAGAAGAGCTCGTTCACAAATTAATTGAAACTACTGTTGGCCGTGTTTTATTTAACCAACATGTACCGAGAGAAGTGGGATATGTAAATGCTTTATTGACAAAGAAAAATCTTCGTGAAATCATTGGTGACATTATCCGTATTACCAATATTCCAAAAACAGCTAAGTTCCTTGATGACATCAAACAACTTGGTTTCCGTATGGCCTTCGCCGGTGGTTTGTCTTTCTCTATTAATGACCTGATTATCCCGGACATAAAAAATCAATTGCTGGAAAATGCAAAGGTAGAAGTTGATGAAGTGTGGGAAAACTACAACATGGGGTTGATTACCAATAATGAACGTTATAATGGTATTGTAGATATCTGGAGCCGTGTGGATACAAGGATTACTGAAACTTTGATTCGTGAATTGGCAAATGATAAACAAGGGTTCAACTCTGTTTTCATGATGTTGGATTCAGGTGCACGGGGATCAAAACAACAGATCAAGCAGTTGGCTGGTATGAGAGGTTTGATGGCGAAGCCGCGTAAATCTGGTTCTACTGGTTCTGAGATCATTGAAAATCCAATCCTTTCCAACTTTAAAGGTGGATTGAACGTATTGGATTACTTTATCTCAACCCATGGTGCCCGTAAAGGTTTGGCTGATACTGCCCTTAAAACGGCTGATGCCGGTTACTTAACCCGTCGTCTGGTTGACGTTTCTCAGGATGTGGTTATTGGAGAAGATGATTGCGGTACTCTTCGTGGTATTGCAACATCTGCGCTAAAAGATAATGAAGATATTATTGAGCCTTTGGCTGACCGTATTGAAGGACGTACATCAGTACATGATGTGTACAATCCTTTAACCGAAGAATTAATTGTTGGTGCCGGTCAGGAAATAACAGCAGACATTTCGGATAAAATTGAAGAGCTAGGAATTGAAACAGTTGAAATACGTTCTGTGCTTGCCTGCGAAGCAAAACGTGGGGTATGTGTAAGATGTTATGGTAAAAACCTTGCAACGGGCTATACTGCCCAACGAGGCGATGCAGTTGGAATTATAGCTGCCCAGTCAATTGGTGAGCCAGGTACACAGTTAACGCTTCGTACCTTCCACGTGGGTGGTGTTGCAGGTTCTGCTTCTGTAGAATCTACTATGCCTTCTAAGTTTGATGGTACTATCCAGTTTGATGGTGTTCGTTCTGTAACTACAACTAATAACGACGGCGAAAAAGCCCAGGTAGTGATTGGCCGTACAGGTGAGGTGCGTATCATGGATACTAAAAATGATCGCTTGCTGATCACCAATAATGTTCCTTATGGTGCTACGCTTAATGTAAAGGACGGACAGCAAATTAAGAAAGGTGATGTGATTTGCACATGGGATCCATTTAATAATGTGATCATTGCGGAGATTGATGGTGCTATCAAATTTGAAAATGTATTGGATGGTATCACTTATCGTGAAGAGTCCGATGAACAAACCGGTCACCGTGAGAAAGTAGTTATTGAAACAAGAGACAAAACAAAAATTCCTTCTGTACTTGTTCAGGGAAAAGAAATAAAATCGTACAACTTACCAACAGGCAGTCATATCATTATTGATGATGGTGACAATGTAAAAGCAGGACGTGTAATTGTAAAAATTCCACGTGTGCTTGGTAAGCTTAGAGATATCACAGGTGGTCTTCCACGTGTAACAGAATTATTTGAAGCCCGTAACCCAAGCAACCCTGCTGTGGTAAGTGAAATTGATGGAGTGGTTACAATGGGTGCTGTAAAACGTGGTAACCGAGAAATTATCATTGAGGCTAAAGATGGTGTAACACGTAAGTATCTTGTGCCTTTAACACGTCAGATATTAGCGCAGGACGGTGACTTTACAAAGGCCGGTTCGCCGCTTTCTGACGGGCAGGTTTCACCACAGGATATTCTTTCTATTCAGGGACCGTTTGCTGTTCAGCAATATGTGGTGAATGAAATTCAGGAAGTGTATCGTTTGCAAGGTGTACGTATTAATGACAAGCATATTGAAGTGATTGTAAGGCAAATGATGCGTAAAGTTTCTATTGTTGATCCGGGTGATACAAAGTTCCTTGAAGAGGATTTAACTGATAAGCACGAATTTGTAGAAGAGAACGATTACATCTTCGAGAAGAAGGTTGTAACAGAATCCGGCGAATCTACCAAGATGAAAGCAGGACAGATTGTAAGCTTACGTGAATTGCGTGAAGAAAACTCAATCCTTCGTCGTAACGACAAGAAATTGGTTGAATACCGCGATGCACAACCTGCTACTTCTTCTCCAACCTTGCTTGGTATTACCAAGGCGTCTCTTGGTACGCAAAGCTGGATATCTGCTGCTTCGTTCCAGGAAACAACTAAAGTATTATCATCAGCAGCCATTCAAGGTAAGACAGATGATATGTTAGGGTTGAAAGAGAATGTAATTACAGGTCATCCAATTCCTGCGGGTACTGGTTTACGTGAGTTTGATAACATCATCGTTGGTAATAAAGAAGAATACGAGTTGTTACAGACTACTAAGGAAGCAATGACATTTGATGATGATGAATAAGAACTTGAACTGATAAATGTTTTGATATAGAACTCCGCAAATGCGGAGTTTTTTTTTAGCTTGATATCTGCAAAAAGGATTTTGGAATACTATGTTATTATTAATTAAAGCTTTTGATTTGAAAGCACTTATCTATCCTGTATTATTTTCAATGTTTTTTGCTGCATGTGGGCAGAATAATACGAACGACAAATTAATAAAAATCTTCGAGGAAGATTATACATTGATCAAAGCTGACCATGTAACGAAAATTATTCCAAATAGTATTAGAAGTGAAACTCTAACTGAAAATCTACAAAGAATGGATTTTTATTTATTACAATCTAAAAATATAGTTCATCATGATTTGAACACCTTCCATCTTTATGTTTATACCTATCCGGAAACTCAATCCAGTAGCAAGGTTCTAACTAAAATAATTGATTTAAAAAAGCACCGAGAAGCAATTAGTGAATATGGGCCTATGGGTAAAGGCCCCAATTTGTTTATTAAAGCTGATAATAAAATCATTCATTTGGAGGGATTCTGTGATACTATTGATGAAAATGAATGGTCAAAATGGAAGTTGGAACTATATGAGGGATGCAAAAAACAGTTTAAGAGCATTGTTCAAATTGAAAAACCGTGCGAAGATTAATTTGGTCAATAAACTATGTTTCTGAATACTCTTAACGATTTGCGCATGTCCTTACTCATTAAGAAACCAACCTAGGCAAACGAATAGGCGATTTTAGAAAAAATCATCCACTTCAAAACAGTCAAATGGTTTAACCATTAGAAGGAAAAAAGTTAATTTGTACGAAATAAAAAAAATGGCAGTGGGCAACCTACGGAAAAGATAATTACCTATCTGGCTGATGCAGAGGAAAAGAGAGTAAAGGCAACCTATGCCCTTTTTGAAGAAGATATCAATCGGGAAGAACCCGCAATCCCAAAAGCAAGCTAAAAAGAAAATAGGCCGATCAGTCCAAGTAGTTGAAGGGCGTATCAAAAATCAAAGTACTGAGAATCCTGTAAATGAAAATGATTTAACCACTTATCCGAATACAAAGGGCTGTCTTATTTTTTTAGACAGCCCTTTATTATTCTGAAGCCAGATAGACAAGTTCAATACATCAAAAATAAAAAGCTCCCGTAGCAAATACCGGATAAGCTTTTATGAAGATCAACTAATAAAAATGCTTACAAACCAGTTCTATCTTTTCTTCCGGTAACAGCAGCCCAAATAATTAATAAAAGAAATGCACCCCCGGTTGCTACTAATAAGCTGCGAAGGTTAAAGCCATCTACACGGCCCCAGCCTAAAAAGTTTGTGGCGATCCAGCCGCCAAGTACGGCACCTACGATACCAATGATCATTGTTACGATGCATCCTTGCGGATCGCGGCCTGGCCTTAACGCTTTTGCAATAGCACCTGCAACTAGTCCTAATATAATCCACGATAAAATTCCCATAATTTGTTTTTTTTTAAAGATAATCAAAAGGCATACCCGTTGTTAATGTTTCAAAAAAGGGCAACGTTGTTCAGTATTGTAAATCTTTTTGACCTTTACTTTGCACAAAAACTAAGAATGAACCGTGGCCTCCTGATTGTAAATGTTATACTGGCAATAGCAATTGCTGTTTTATTTTATCTGCATTTCTCTGGAAGTAAAAAAAAGGATGCTAAAATTGTAACCCAAAAGTCGGTTGAAGGAGCGCCCAAAAATTTCCGTATAGCTTATTTTGAAATGGATTCGATTGAAAACTCATTTTCAATGGTTAAAGATGTAAAGAAAGACCTTGGCAAAGAGGAAGAACGCATGAATAATGAAATGGCTAGTCTTAAGAAATCGTATAGCAACAAGATTGCTCAATTTCAAAAACAGGCACAAACTGGCATGTCGCAAGTGCAATCCGAAAACGCAAACCGGGAGGTATTGCAATTGCAGGAATCTATAAGAGGTAGACAACAGGAACTTGATTCAAAGTACCAGGATTTGTATATGCGAAAGATGAGGGATGTGAAATCGAAGATTGAAGACTTTCTTAAAGATTATAATTCACAAAAAGGATACTCTTATATACTTGCTTACGAGCCAGGTTTGTTTTATTATAGAGATACTGCTTACAACATTACCAAAGATGTAATAGTCGGCTTGAATGAATTATATAAGAAAAAATAAATCACAGCTTTAGTGATGGTGACATATACTCCTATAGATTTAAAACATCTATTTGGACATCCTGCTAGGTTTAGCGGGATTTTTTTTAAGATATGCCTGATGATCTAAATCGCTATTGTTACAAACCATTATTAATCTGAGCTTTTCCTTATCTTGAAAATTAAATTTTATTTCATGGCAGAAGAAACACTAACAGCTTCGGAAGCAATACAGGAAGATAAATCCTTTAAGCGGTCACTTGGTTTACTGGATGCTACAATGATTGTAGCTGGCTCAATGATAGGTTCCGGGATTTTTATTGTTAGTGCCGATATGTTGAAAGATCTTGGTTCGGCTGGCTGGTTAATTGCCGCATGGGTTATAACCGGTTTCATTACGCTTATTGCAGCAATCAGCTACGGTGAATTAAGTGCTATGTTTCCAAAAGCCGGAGGGCAATATGTTTACCTGAGAGAAGCCTACAACCCTTTTATAGGTTTCTTATATGGGTGGAGTTTTTTTTCTGTGATACAAACCGGAACTATTGCTGCCGTTGCAGTGGCATTTGGAAAGTTTCTTGGGTATATAGAACCTTCATTGGGGGATAGAAACATTGTTGTAACCCTCTCCGAAAATTTTAGAATTTCTGCGGCCCAGTTAGTAGGCATCGTGTTGATTGTATTACTTACCTATATCAACACACGTGGAATAAAAGGCGGTAAGGTCATTCAAACAACATTTACAACAGCGAAACTTATAGCCTTATTTGGACTGATCATTTTCGGATTTATTGCTGCTAAGGCTACAATCTGGGATGCCAACTGGAGCAATGCCTGGGAAATGAAACAGCACCTTAGCAGGCTGTCACCTGCCGGTACAGAAGATAGTTGGATGCCACTGACTGGTATCATTGCGCTTGGTGCCATTGCTTCCGCAATGGTAGGAAGTATATTCAGTTCTGATGCATGGAATAACGTAACATTCATTGCAGGTGAAGTAAAAAATCCGCAGCGTAATATTGGCCTTAGTTTGTTTTTTGGCACCTTGATCGTTACGCTTATATATGTAGCGGCAAACCTTATGTACTTAGCTGTACTGCCTATAGACCAATTGGCTTTTGCACAGGACAATCGAGTTGCACTATCTGTTTCAAACGAAATTTTTGGAACCAGTGGCGCCATTATTCTTGCATTGCTCATTATGGTGTCAACATTTGGTTGTAACAATGGATTAATACTTTCCGGCGCCAGGGTTTATTATACAATGGCAAAAGATGGTTTATTTTTTAAGCAAACGGGAACACTAAATAAAAATGCTGTACCGGGGTATGCTTTGTGGATTCAATGTTTGGTGGCTTGTGCCTTATGCCTTAGTGGAAAATATGGCGACTTGCTGGATATGGTTTCTTTTGTAGTAGTGTTGTTTTATGTTTTAACCATTGCAGGTATTTTTATTTTGCGCAAAAAAAGGCCGGATGCAGAAAGGCCTTACAAGGCTTTTGGTTATCCTGTATTGCCGGCTGTATATATTTTAATGGGAATAAGTTTCTGTTTATTGTTAATCAAATACAAACCACAATATACCTGGCCCGGACTGATCATTGTTTTAATTGGAATTCCTATTTATTTCGTTGCTTTGGCCCGCAAAAAAACAATTGTCTAGTTGATGAATTTCCAGGAACTCTTTCAAAAAATAGCTTCTTTAAAAGTGGGCATTATTGGCGACGTAATGTTGGATACTTATATGTGGGGCAGTGTTGAGCGTATCTCACCCGAAGCACCTGTGCCTATAGTTTCCCTTCAAAAAAAGGAATACCGCATTGGCGGCGCTGGCAATGTGGCTTTAAATATTCAATCCTTAAAAGCAAAAGCTTTTGTTTTATCGGTTACCGGTGATGATGAAGATGCTGTTTGTTTGAATGATTTGTTTTCTACAAATGGTATCAACACACAATACTCTTTTAAAAGTGCCGGCAGGCTAACAACAAATAAGACAAGAATCCTTAGCAGGAACCAGCAAATGATGCGGTTAGATGCAGAGGTTACCAATGACTTAACAACATCAGAGGAAGAGAAACTTATAGCTGGCTTTAAAAAATTTGTGGAAGAACAAAAACCACATATTGTAATTCTACAGGATTACAATAAAGGTGTGCTTACGGAAACGATTATTCGTTCGGTAATTTCCATTTGCAAAAAAAATAATATTCTGACTGCGGTTGATCCAAAGCGTAAAAACTTTTTTGAATACAAGCATGTTGATTTGTTTAAGCCTAATCTTAAAGAAGCTAAAGACGCTTTAAATATGATCACCTCAAGGGTAGATAATAATACTATGGAGAGCATTCATAGTGAACTGCACCATTTGCTTCATCACAAAATTTCTTTTGTTACCCTTTCCGAAAAAGGTGTTTTTTACCAGCAGGGTGAAGAAGCAGAAATTATTCCCTCGCATCTCCGGAATGTAGCTGATGTATCAGGTGCAGGAGATACTGTAATAGCTACTGCAGCCCTTGTATATGCAGCTTCAAAAGATATAAGGCTAATGGCCGAAGTATCTAATATTGCTGGCGGCCTTGTTTGTGAGGAAGTGGGTACAGCAGCTATTAATAAGGAAAAGCTGCTGCATGAATGTGAAGCATTACTTAGCTAAATATTTTTGCCCGTAAAATCACGGATAAAAAATGGGCATGTTGCAATTAAATTGAATTCAATTCGTGAATTTTACTGCCAATCTATCTTATGTACAAATATGCAATTATTGTAGCGGGCGGAATGGGGACAAGAATGGGTGCGCCAGTGCCTAAACAATTTTTATTATTAAACGATCGTCCAATACTTTATTATACTTTAAAAGTTTTTTTAGAAGCATACGAAGACCTGCAAATTATTCTTGTTCTTCCCGATGAATACATTGATTTAGGAAAAGAAATAATTGACGCTTTTTTCGACTATTCACGCATTCAACTCGCTTCTGGTGGTGAAACCCGTTTTCATTCTGTTCAAAATGGATTGAAGCATGTATCAACTGATAGTATTGTGTTTGTGCATGATGCCGTGCGTTGCTTATTAAGTATTGGTTTGATTAAACGTTGTTACGAAAATGCTTTACAGACGGGAAGTGCTGTGCCGGCAATAAGGAGCCGTGACAGCGTTCGTTTATTAAATGAAGAAGGAAATGACAACGAAGTTTTAGACCGCTCAAAAGTGGCGTTGATACAAACGCCTCAAACTTTTCACAGCCGTATTTTATTGCCGGCTTTTGAAATAGATTATAAAGAACGGTTTACCGATGAAGCAACAGTTGTTGAAGCCTTTGGGTTAAAAATATTATTGGTGGAAGGTGAGGAGCATAACATAAAAATTACACAACCTGGTGACCTTGCTATTGCAGAAAAGATATTGGAATATAAAGAGCAACAGAAGGTTAATTGATGAATGTAGTTTGGCTACTAACTTAAGAACTGACCTGTATCCTGGCTGTTAATCATTTATTTTTTATTCCCTCAATCTTTTAGCCACCGGATAAGCAGTGGCAACCTGTTTAATTTAATGGCAGCGTAATCCTCTGCTACTGCTCCGAAACTACTATAAAAGAAGGCAAGATTGCGGGCATCACTTCCTTCAAAATCAAGCAATAAATTGGATTGGGCATAATCTTGGATAAAACTGTCAATTAGCAAATGCGAAGCTCCTAGGGATCTTCCATCTGGATGGTTGCCTACTAAAATATAATAGGCTCTGTTGTGTGAAAAGCTAAACACACAGGAAGCAATTAGTTGTCCGGCTGAAGATAGTACCCCGTACGTACGGGCCCTTTTTTTCTTGCTCAATTCGCTATATAAGTTCCCAAACCTTCGGAACCCATCTTGCTCAATACCGGATTGTACACTTTGTTGTAAAGCAAGACCTAATACATCATCAACGGGAAAATCCCTCACCAATGTACATCCGTACGATTTCGCCTTTTTAATATTCCTTCTAATGGTTTCTCTGTAATTATTATTAAGAATTTGATAGGGGTGCGAAAGATCCAAAATATTGTTATGTCGCCGAAATATTCCACTAAGGTTTATTGAAAAAAGATTCTGATGATTTAGAGGACAATCAATGTATTTAAATTTAGTTGGGATTGCTTTTAAGAATAGAACCACTACATCAGCGGTTATTAGCTTTCCAAATACTCCAAGTTGTGCAACGAACGCAGGTTGATAGATATAGTTTATCCCCCATTTTTTTCTCCACGGCAACGGCATTACCGCTTCGTAATCGTTTAGTACTAAAGCATCCCAATTGGAGCACATTATGTCAAGGTAATAAGAGTGGGCATAGATCAATCCATTTGTTGAATTGGTAATGCACTGATCCCAAAGACGTTTGTCAATTTCTCTATTTTTCAGGTATCGTATACTCCCGTCCATTTATAAAGAAAGCGCTCCTTTGGTAAGCTTTTTTAATTGTAGTTGCTGTAGATCAATGCTAAAGCTTAGGCGTTTAAAAAAAGTGAGCTTATCTATTTTGATGTACTCCTTAAATTCATTGCTATAAACCAGGGGTGCATAAATATTAATAAAGTTGTTCAGTATTGACAATTGCACTCCCCCCACATATAAAAAACGGCTTATCGTTGCTTTGCTATCCCAGGCTTCTGCGTGAGTGCCAATATCAAGGAATAGCTTAAGAGGAATTGGTAAGATTTTTTTTGGTATTGAACTTGTAAAATTAGACGCAGCTACCCATTTTTCGGAGCGTCCCTGTAAGAATTCATATTGATCGAAACGCAGTTTAAATGCACCATCCCGTATCATTATTTGGTGTGATCCTAGTCCTTTATTTTTAATGACGGCCTCATCTGAATTGCTTGCTGAAGCTGTTCTCCCAACAAAATAATTACTATAGGTAAAGTCTTCTTCACCTGTAACCCCTAAAAGTTTTGGCTGGTATAAAAAAGTTGAAAAGCGATCTTCATTACCACCTATATATCCAAATTTTCCTGCAAATAATCGCATATTCATACCGCCACCATCTGCATAATTAAAAAAGTAGTTAGAGGTAAAGTTTAGCCTGTAGAAAGCCTCACCCTGTTGAAATTGAAATTGGTAATCGTAAGGATATAGTGCCCTCACATTTGCCTGCGTAAAACTTATTTGGTTTACGTAGCGGTTTTGATCTTTTAGGCTGTCGATGTACGTTAGGTTATCAGTTGATTTGATCACAAACTTGTCGAAATTAGTTTCTTTTATGAGAAACGATTTTAACTCAACGGAACGTTCCCTTGTGCTTCTTGCGCCTTCTTTAAAAATAAAACGAACAGAAGGAGTGAGTCTTTCAAAGCGTTCAAACACTTTATTATTGTTGGTATCAAGAGATGCTCTTTTCGAAAACATCATCGCCCCTAAAGAAAAGCGTATTTGTTGAAAGGTTTTCTCAGGGAAAATACTGTAGTTGACATCTGCTAAACCAGATAACTTTTTTGACTCAGTGCCATATAATGGAATAAAAAGAAACTGTAACCTCGAAGGCGGCAGTTTATAGTTTGTAATTCCTGCACCAAGCATAAACCCCTCATAACGGTTGGTGCCAATTGTCGGGGAGATAAATAGAAGATTAGCCGTTGGATTTTGGATATAGTTTTTTAAAGTAAGTGGTGTAGCTAGCTTCCAACCTTTTTGTTGCTTAACTGAAAGGTTCCCTTTTTTATGTAGCAATGAAAAGTAGCCCTCAGTTTGCTCTTGTAAAAGAGGTGTGAATACAGCTTTAAAATCATCGGGCTGCGGATGTTTATACTTCCAAGTATTGAAGTATTGATTCATTGCTACCTTAAATTTTTGCTCACTTAATTTTTCTTCAATCAATTGTAACCATTTAGCCGTTTTGTGATAGGTAACCAATCCATAATTTATGAGGCTGAACTCTTCCGAAGGTGTTGTTATAGGTTGATCTAGTTTTTGAACAATTTTGGTCTTTAAAAGTAAGTCTTGCTCAGCCCCGGATACACCATATTTACGGGCAGTGTATTTATACTCATAAAAGCTGTTTATGCCCTCATCCATCCACGGATGCTCCCTTTCATTGCTCCCTAAAATTCCATAAAACCAATTATGCCCAATTTCATGTGCCAGCACAATGTCAAGCTGTTTTTTTGAAACGGCAGGGGCAATTAAAGTGATTGTTGGATATTCCATACCACCTCCAAAGCCTTGCGGACCTTGTACTGCACTAACTATATTGTACGGATATTCACCTACTTCGCTGGAGTAAAAGCGTATTGCATCTTTTGCTATCTCTGTGCTATTTAACCATAACTTTTTTTGGGCAGGCGTATAATAAGTAAACACATCAATTGTCCGTCCAGATTGAAGAACACAAGTATCATAATTTACAATAAATGACTTATCAGCAAACCATGCAAAATCATGAACATTATTTTGCAAATACTTAATCGTCTTCATTTCAACACCAGCATTGACAGGTGTAACCGTTGAAGTTTTTTTTGTGGGTGTTCTGGCACCCCATTTTTTTTGGTCCTTTTTTATTTTAGGGTTTACGTTTTGAACGGCTGCTTTATTTAATAACCATTTCCGCTCTTCATCATTTTGCAATTCACCGGTCGCTGCAACAACATATTCTTTGGGTAAAGTAATGCGTACATCAAAGCTTCCATATTCACTGTAAAATTCACCCTGGTCCAGGTAGGGCATCTCGTGCCACCCTCTGGCATCATATACTGCGGGTTTCGGATACCATTGGGTTATTTGAAAAGAATTCTCATTATAACCTCCTCTGGAAAAATTAAAAGGCAGCTTTACGTGAAACGGTGTGGTAATGGTAGTTTGCTGTTTTGGTGGTAAAGGCTTCGGCAACACCACTTTTAATATATCAATATGGTTAGGGTGATCTTCTATTTTAGCAGGCAGGCCATCTGCTTTAAAGGCTAGCCCATTTATGTAACCGCGTTCTTTCTTTAACGAAAAGTAAAATTTTGTATTTCCATTTTGGAGTTGTTGATCTGTAAAAGCAGTCTTATCGTTTTTAAACGCATTGGGCCATACATGAAACCAAATAAATTTAAGTGTATCAGGGGAGTTGTTTGTATAGGTGATCTTTTCAAAAGCATCAAGTGTATGAAGTTTATCATCAAGTGACACACTAATTATGTAATCAACATTTTGTTGCCAATATCCCTGCTGGCTTTTTGCCGAAAATGATATAAAGAGAATAATAATAGATAGGAGTCTTTTCATCAGGAAATGAGAATTTGAATAAAAGTAATCTTTACAAGGAGAATGTAAAAGCGCTTACTTGCCATTGCCTTTAAAAATAATTCGCAGTGTATGTAGCATGATCTTAAAATCGAGTGCAAGAGATACATTTTCTAAATACACAAGATCAAACTTGCTGCGTTCAATCATCTGGTCTACATTTTGTGCATAGCCAAATTGAACCATACCCCAGGAAGTTAAACCTGGCTTCACTTTCAATAGATATTTATAGTAAGGAAACTGTGTTATGATCTGGTCAATGTAAAACTTTCGTTCGGGCCTTGGACCTACCAAACTCATTTCACCCCGTATAATATTCCATAACTGTGGCAACTCATCGAGCCTCCATTTCCGCATCACTTTGCCCCAAATGGTGATTCGGGGATCATTATCAGAAGATAGGGCGGGGCCGTATTTTTCTGAATCCGAATACATAGACCGAAACTTATACAAGGTAAAGGACTGGCCTTTGTAGCCAATGCGCTGCTGGGTATAAAACAAAGGACCTTTGGAAGACAAAGTCGCTCTTAAGGCAATGTATAGCATAACCGGTGAAAGAACAATTAGAGATAAAACGGAAAGAAAAACATCTAAGAAACGCTTGATGTTTTGCTGCCATTGTGGTAATAATCCAGTGTTCAATTCAATAAGTACAGGTCCAAGCACATTATTGGTCTTTACCGACCCGGAAAGAATATCTAAAGTATTGGGTTGAATTCTTACCTCCACATCTTTTTCACTTAGCCTTTCTATTATGTTTTCAATAAGAATGTGATTTGCTTTTTCTATTGCCAGCACCACCATCTTGATTTTTGCTTCATCAATGATGCTTTCTAAATGATCAAGCTTGCAGAGGTAATTAATGATTTTAGAATTATTATTTCCACCATTAATGCCAATGTAGCCTGTTACTTTATACCCTTCTAAGGCAAGACTTTTATGGACTTCCCTATAAATGCTACAGGCGTTTTTTTGATCCCC
>JAYULK010000010.1:0-70668 GCA_043763635.1 Chitinophagaceae bacterium | reverse complement strand
AGCCAGAATTGCCGCCGGTAATATCATCTGTAGTTATAAAACCTACCACCACATCATTGGTACGTGCATCCTTATATTGACCAAAATCTTTTTTGCGGGCCAGTTCTACAAATTTTTGTGGCAAATCAAACTCATAATCGCCCGGTTTGTATTTTTCAAGCATACCCGACATTGTTGTTACATAGTCATAACGCACTGCGTCACGAGGCTTATAATCTGCAACTTTACCATAGCTAACCCTCATAGTGAATGTAGCATCAGGGTACATTACCTTACCCGGATTCATTTCCATTATCCCCTTTATGTATAAGCGTCCCCAATCATTATTCTTAGTTGTAAATTGTTGGGAAAGGGGCAAGTATTTTCCCTGGTAATTTCGGAGAAAACTATTGGCAACATTATAAGCAAGATCTTGTTGCAATGCATTGGCATCGGGATTTCGAACAAACTCATTCCATTTGCTATCATTTAATAACATAGTATTCTTAAAAATCTCTTCCGCATATTTTTGGTAGATAGAAGTTTTATCTAATGTGCCATAATTATTACGAATAGCTTCATATAAACCCACAGGATGCTGGCCTTTGACTATATCAGTATAAAACATTTGAAGTACTGCACTTACAATATTCTGATCAGAAGCTTTGTTTTCACTTTCGAGGAAACTTTTTCTTGATTGTGAGGCAGCATCCACTGCTTTTTTAATATCTGATGAAGACACGCCTGGTTTAACCATTAAATTTTCTAATGACTGCATGCTTGCAGCAAGCGCCAGTAACGGAGAACCAAAAATTCCTTCATTCATATAAACGCGGTGCATGGCATAAGGACGCCATGCTGTATACGCTGTATTTAAATCATTAAAAATAGCCGCATACTCAGGCTTAGTAGCAGCCCATTTATTAAAAGCTTCTTCCGATTTTTTCTTTTGTCCATACACATCATATTTAAGTAATTGCTTTGTCTCGCCATCAAAGAACTTCCAGTAGTTGGCAATGCTTGCGTAGTCAGATGCCAATTGCAATTTGGTTGCAGGATCTTTCTTCATCTCCTCAAACATATACTTTAAGCGCATATCACGAAGCTTAACTAAGGTCGGATTGTTAATATCAGTGGATAGTTGTACACCATAAGAAGATTCGTAACGGTTAGTGCCGCCAGGGTAACCCCAGATCATGGTAAAATCTCCAGCCTTCACGCCTTTTAAAGAAACTGGCAAAAACCATTTTGGCTTCAAAGGTGTATTTGTATTATTGAATTCAGCAGGCTGACCATTAGCTGCATACACTCTGAATATGGAAAAATCACCGGTATGCCTTGGCCATTCCCAATTATCGGTATCACCTCCAAACTTTCCAATACTTTCTGCCGGGGCGCCAACTAAGCGTACATCTTTGTAGCGCTGGTATACGAAAGCAAGAAACTGGTTTCCTTTAAACAAAGGACTGATGCGGGTTTCAATGCTTTTTTCAACATCACTCAGCCGTGTATTAATAGAAGCAAGAACTGCTGTCTGTCTTGCCGCCCTATCCGCTCCCATTAATCCTTTTAAAGAATCCGTTACCTCTTTGGTAACATCTTCAATACGCAATAAAAATTGCACGGATAAGGCCTTTCCCGGAATTTCTTCTCCACGGTTGCGGGCATAAAAACCATCTTTCAAATAATTATGCTCCACCGTACTTGCAGAAGCAATGGTGCTATAGCCACAGTGATGGTTGGTAAAGATCAATCCTTCGGCACTGACAAGTTCTCCGGTACAACCACCTCCAAAAATAACAATTGCATCCTTCAACGAAGCCTTGTTAACACTGTACAATTGTTCTTTTGAAAGCTTCAAGCCTTTCTTTACCATATCATTATACACCTGTTGCCCCAATAAAAGTGGCAGCCACATACCTTCATCTGCACCGGCACGAAACACTAATGAAAAGCTTAGTAAAAAAAGGAGCAGGATTTTTTTCATGTGAAGAGAAATTTAATAAGCAAACCTAAAAAAATAAAGCCATAAGGAATTACTTGATAATGATATAATGGACTAGGGCAAAGAAAACCCACTACTAATGGATGATGGCTGAGGCTGATCCTTACGTTTCTATTATCAATGCTGCATTATTAATTCTCCACTAACTTTAATAGACGCTTGTTTACAATACAAAACTTTAAGATGAATAAATAATAAGCAACTGAAAACATTAAGGCTCATCAGTTTTCATTAATGAATTTCTTTACCGTTTAACTCTTAAGCTATGATACCAGACATTGAAAAAGGATATGTAACCAGTGAAACACACAAAGGGATTACAACAATTGAATTTTTTCATCCACAGGGCAATTCCTTACCAAGAAGGCTGCTGGAAGATCTTGCTAATGAAATTCACGCAATGGGTATAGATGCTGAAACGAGTGTGATTATTCTACGTTCTGGTGGAGAAAGAGCTTTTTGTGCCGGTGCTTCTTTTGATGAACTAGCTCAAATAGAAAATGAAAAAAAAGGATTTGATTTTTTTAGCGGTTTTGCCAATGTAATCAATGCAATGCGCAAATGCCCTAAATTGATTATTGGCCGTATACATGGTAAATGTGTAGGTGGCGGAGTGGGTTTAGCTGCAGCGGTAGATTATGCCATCGCTCATGATAATGTAGAAATTAAATTAAGTGAGTTGGCTATCGGCATCGGACCTTTTGTAGTAGGCCCTGCCATAGAAAGAAAAATTGGCAACTCAGCTTTTGGACAATTGGCTATTGATGCCGCAATGTGGCGAAATTCTGAATGGGCAAAGAAAAAAGGCTTATTTGCTGAAGTGCATTCTACTATAGAAGCAATGGACGAATCAATTAGAAGACTTGCAAATAATCTATCGCATTCCAGTCCTCAAGCAATGGCAGAACTTAAAAAAGTATTATGGAAAGGAACAGAACATTGGGATGAATTATTATTTCAACGGGCGGAGATTAGTGGCAGATTAATAACGAGCCAGTACACCAAACAAGCAATTGAAAAATTTAAGGATAAGGCTTAATGGCTTAGCATATAAGATAAGAAGCTACCTTAAATAGAAGAAAGAAGTGGTAGTGAATATTGTTTACCTTAAGGCTTGTTTTGTATTGCCCTTAGAATGCATTCCTATCGCCTTTCACCATATTTACAAGCGTTTGCACGATGATTTGGAGATCAATCCAGAATGTCCAGTTTTCTATATACCACACATCATGCTGCACACGCTTTTCCATTAGAAAGGGAACTTTGGTTTCGCCTCTAAAACCATGTACCTGGGCCCAGCCGGAAATACCAGGTTTCACCCAATGCCGCATCATATATTTTTCTATAGAATCTTTAGAGGCTATGTTCAATGGTATTGGATGAGGACGGGGGCCAACCACAGACATAGAACCAACCAAAACATTAAAAAATTGTGGCAGCTCATCAAGATTTGTTTTCCTTAAAAACCGGCCTATGGATGTTACCCTGGAATCATTTCTACAAGCTTGCAAATAATTTCCATCATCGTCTACGTTTCTGCAATTAGCAACCATTGATCTGAATTTGTAACAGGAAATTATTTTATTATTTAAACCCGAGCGCTCCTGCTTAAAAAATATTGGTCCCCTTGAACTTAATTTTATAATTAAAGCAATAATAGGAAACAGCCAGCTAAAAATAAATACAATGCAAAACAAGGAAAAGACAATATCAAATACCCTTTTATAAAATTTATTATCAACAATATCTAAGGGTAGTGATCTAAGGGATATAATAGATAATGAACCCAATTTATCAATCTGGAATTTACCTGTTCCAAAGCGTTGGTAATCCGGAACAATCCGAATTCGTTTTCCCTGGCTTTCGCCAACGGATACAATATGTGCTATTTGTTTTTCACTAGTTATTGGTAGCGTCACCACGATGTCATCAAGATCATGCTTAGCAATTACTCTTTCAAGTTCTGAAGTATGACCAAGATAATGACCATTTAAAGCAGGTTGTTTTTCATCATCTATAAAGCCTGTTAATTTATAACCGAAATCATTATTCTTTACATAGTGCTTATAAAAATCCATTCCTGTATTTCCGGCTCCCACAATTAATACCTTACGCATAACCTTCTCACTACTCCTCAATTTTTTCATAGCAATGCGCATTAACAACTTTTGAATTGGAAGACAAATAAAAATCAATGAGCAATGTACAAATAGGTTAAGCCTGTTAAAGGAAGGTTGATTTAAAAGTTGGAATAAAATGAAGGAGATTAATAAAGTGTACAGCACAAGCGCCTTAACAAATACCACCCACTCAATGGAAAAAGGTTTGGTTCGGTAATCATTATATAAACCCAGGACCCTTGCGGAAAAAAACCAACAGGATAGACTTGTAAAAATTCCCACAAGGTTTGCGCTTGAAAAAAAATCATCCTCATTAGGCAAACCACTTTGTGCGAAAATGGTAATTAAAGTAAGTAGAAAAAGGTCAGCAACGATCTTACTTTTGGTGGAAAAGTTAATAGCTCTTTGCATAATACAGGTTTTTCAAAATGGTTAGCGTATCAAGGATATTCGTATGTATGCTAAAGGTATCTAACAATAAATACTTTTTGGCTAATAAGAAGTTTGAATAAGAATAAAAAACTTTTGAAAGTTATCAGCTCTTTATTCTTAAACCTCTTATTTTGTTCAGTCCCACAAATATACACGTACGTTCCAATATTAAAAATAAATTTGATCCATTGACAAGAAATTGTTTTGAACCGTTGCATTGCATAGAAATAAGATTAAAAGAAATAAATCTTGAACAGTCAACATACTGTAGAAACAACCACTTGATCCCTAGCAGTAGCTTTGGACTCGCGTCTCTAGGTAGATAACCTTTAAAAACTACACAACCACCATTTCCCTATCGTGCCAGGCACGATAAATTTCTTTGAAAATGGTTTTAAGGTCTTTCGTTATATTCCATCCTGGGTAATGAAACTTCATTTTTGACAAATTGGAAATATAGCAAATATGGTCGCCAATACGGTTTTCATTTTGATAAGAGACCTTCATTGACTTTCCTGAAATAGATTCAATGAGTTTAAATGCCTCTAAAATAGAGACTGAATTGTCTCTTCCCCCACCAATATTGTATACCTCAGCTACACGAGGCTTCTCTAGAAAGTGAGCAATGAAATTCGCTACGTCGAATGAATGGATATTATCCCGGACCTGTTTGCCCTCATATCCGAATATCTTGTATTCAATCTCATGCAGGTTACATTTAATCAAATAGCTTAAGAAACCATGCAGCTCCACACCACTATGATTGGGCCCTGTTAAGCAACCTCCACGTAAACAGCAAGTAGGCATCCCGAAATATCTGCCATACTCCTGAACCATAATATCAGCAGCTACTTTGGATGCCCCAAACAAGGAATGTTTACTTTGATCAATACTAAATAATTCTTTGATTCCGTCAAAATATTCGGGATCAGCATAATCGAAACGGGTATCAGTTTGTTTTAGCTTCAAATTATTAGGACTATCCCCATACACCTTATTCGTTGATAAATGAACAAAAGGGATTGATGCATCTGTCAGACGATTAGCCTCCAACAGGTTTAATGTGCCGACTGCGTTAACATCGAAATCATCGAACGGTCTAGATGCAGCCAAATCATGACTTGGCTGAGCAGCCGTATGCACAATAGCTTCAGGGCGATGTTTTTTAATGAAGTCTTGAACCTTCTTACGATCCCTAATGTCAATATTAAAATTTGTAAACCCAGAATGCAGTTTTTCCAACTGCTTGATATTCCATGTCGTGTCTCCCTTCACTCCAAAAAAGTCAGCTCGCATATTATTGTCAATGCCAATCACTTCAATACTTTTTTGCCCAAAATATCTCACTACTTCGCTACCTATCAATCCGCCTGCGCCAGTAACCAAAATTTTTTTCACCGTATTATTTTAAACTTTTTACAGAAGAATAAATAGACAAACTTGCTATTAGTAAATAGATACCGTTTCCACAGCCTCTTAGGTTCAACACCTAACCTAAATAACCATTCAAGTCCTGCATTTTGCATCCATAAGGGCGCTTGTTTTAAGGTACCTGCATGAAAATCAAAGGCAGCTCCAACAGCCATCATAACAGCATTTATCTTTCCTAGATGATCGGCTACCCAAATTTCCTGCCGCGGACAACCTCTTCCCACAAGTACAATATTTGCATTTGATTGGTTGATCTTTTTTACATCCTCGGCATCTTCTTCGGTTAATGCGTCTCTAAACCTATCCACATGCGTTCCAACGATATTTATACCTGGAAAAGCTCTCTTTATATTGTTACAAAATTTGTCTAACGTGTCTGTTTTACTGCCAAATAAAAATATAGACAACCCTAATTCATTAGCACTATCAAGAACACACCATGTTAGTTTGGGACCATAAACTCTATCCTTTAAATTCGTTTTAAAGAAACTGTTTAAAGCCCACCGGACTGGCTGACCATCAGGAACGATTAAATCGATTTTATTCACTTTTTCCCTGAGCTCTGGTTTATTATAGCATTCTATTAATCCATGTACTGCCAAGGCAGATACACCATAAGACCGGTGTTGGGCGGCATTATCAATTATAATATGCGTGGCCTCAATATAATTAGTAGGAGAATAGTTTACTCCAAAAAGATTTTTCTTCTTTAAGGTTTCGTACTGAGCCATAGAATTGTTGGAAGGATTGAACTGAACTAAAACCTCATTTTCTGATGTATACGGTAAAGCACTAATACAACCTTTGATCTGTGTTTTAAATACCAGTTTTAAATAAAAACAAAAGGCCGAAGCTCCGACCATTTTGACTAACGTTGATAAAATGACTTTTCTTTATTTGCGCTTGGTACGATCCGAACTTTAAATAGATTCTAATACACTTTCGATATTATTTAAATAAGCAGTCAATGTATACATTTTTAAGTATCGAATCCTCGCGTTAGTTCCCATTTCTTTTCGTAATTGCTTGTCTTTGATCAGCAATTCAATTTTATTTGCCAATTGCTTTTTATCATTAACCGGAATTAAGAAACCTGTATCTTCTTTAACTATATCAGAGGTACCTCTCCATTCAGAAGAAATAACAGGCAAGCTAAACATCATTGCCTCTACCAAAACATTTCCAAAAGATTCACAATCAAAATATGTCGGGAAACATAAAAAGTCCGATGCAAGAAAATATGACCACTTTTCGCTGCCAATCTTTATGCCTAAAAAAGTAACATGGGGTTCTAATTTGTAAGCCTTTATCATTGTCAGCACCTCATTTTTGTACTCTAAAGAGGCGAATTCGCCCATTGCATATAAATGGAAATTTGAGGCCCCACTATTAATTAAAATATCTAATGATTCTATTAACCATGAAAAACCTTTGTCTTGTCTTAGTATACCTACGAACAAAATTTTTATCGTGTCGGCTGAGTGATTATTTTCCGTAGTATTATAATAAATGTAATTGTCTTCTAGCCCGTTTGGTATAAACCTTATATTTTTTGCTGAAAAGAATGCTGCATCTGCAGGATTCTTTTCAGACAATTGAATGCCAACAGTTGGCTTCCCATAGATCCATTTGCATAGTTCTTTAAGGACGAAAGATTGTTTGTTGAGGAATTCTGAAATTCCAGCAGCCCTAAAATGATAAACGGTCCTTTTGAAAAAAGGACGTACCAAAGACAATAACACCAAGTCTCTTATTACGGGTATTTTATTGGGGCCAGCAGGCATATAGTATAACACCAGGTGCCGATACTTAAGCCGATACTTTAAAATATGACAAGCAATAGAAAACATATGTATGATCTTCTTCCAAGAAGCTTTTCCTATCTCCAAAGAGCTTTCAGAAAAAGCCATGCGCACATGTATAATGGTAATATTTTGAAACACAGCATCCACCAGTCTTTTCGTCATCATAGCCTGCCCATGATAAGGTGGTGGCGTCTGCCCCACGACTAAGATTTGTTTCTTCTCTTTCTGGCTCCTAATCGACATATTTTCTAAACCACATTTCTAGTATCACTAATAACCATACTTTTTGATAAGATTGGTACGTTTGAACTGTATTTTTATTTAATGAGAAATAAGCATTCTTAATATTTTGCACCTCATCATAGTCAAAAAGATTTCTTCTGGCTACTGAGGTAGGCGAAAGACAATCCTCTACTAAAGCCTTCAAGTCCCCAGTTTTCAACCAAGCACTTAGTGGGAAAGCAAATCCCATTTTTTTTCTTTTAACTACTTCTTCAGGCAGATAAGATTTAAAGGCATCTTTCAACAATATTTTTGTATTTAAATTTTTGATTTTAAAGTGATCGGGAATAGTTAATGCAAAATCTATTAAAGTATGATCAATGAAAGGGGAACGGATTTCTAAGGATTTAGCCATCCCCATGACATCCGAATCCCTTAATAATGTGCTTTTCAAGTAGTTATTTACTTCAGCCATAGTTATCTGCTGAATAGTTGAAAAAGAAGTTGAAAAAAATTGTTCAAGAAAATCTTTTTGCCTGTTTGCAATTGGTTCTATGGTAAGAATACGTGCTATCTCATCTTTTCTATAAATCTCTCTAACTAAATTGTATCTATCAAGAGCAGTAGGAAAGGCACCTAATGAGCCAGCTAACATCCTCACTTTCCAATTTACCTGTAAAGAAGCTGGCAATTTGTAAAATAACCTGTCAATGAAAGGAACGCCAGAATTTCTAACTTTTCGCGGTGCCCTTATCCTAGCTAATGCCTCAGCAAATTTAAAGGTACTATATCCTGCAAAAATCTCATCGGCCCCTACCCCACTTAAGGCAACCGTTACTCCAGTTCTGGCCGACTTGGAAACGAAGTATGTATTAATAGCATCCCCGGTAGGCTGATCCATATGCCAGACAATTCGGTCAATGTCCTGATAAATATCATCCGGAGAAATCGTTATAACAGAATGGGTTGTTTGATAGCGGTTTACAATTAAGTCGGCAAAATAAGATTCATCATAACTATCAGGAGCATCGGAATAATTGATAGAAAAAGTTTGTACGTTACTGGAATGATTAGCCATAACAGCAGTAATAATTGACGAGTCGATACCGCCACTTAAAAATGCACCCAAAGGCACATCACTCACAAGGCGCTTTCTTATGCTTTTGGTAACAAGATCATGTGTTTGCGTTAAAGCATCTTCATATGACAGCGTATCGTTGATGCTTATCGTCGGCTTCCAATATTCTGTTTTTGAAATACAGCCATCTCTTACTGTAGCATAATGACCGGCTTCAAGTTGAAACACATTTTCAAAAATGGTTATTGGTGCAGGTATTGAACCGTAAGCCAAGTACAAGGACACAGCTTCAGGATTGATCTTTTTTTCAAAGAAAGAGAAAGAAATAATCTGTTTCAATTCTGAAAAGAATAACAGCTTATCCTGGCTCTTATAATAAAGTAATGGTTTCTTTCCCATTCTGTCTCGCGCAACAAACACATCCTTTGTTATTTTGTCAAATATCACAAAAGCAAACATCCCATCCAACTTAGCCACTACTGCGCTTCCATACTTTATATAAGCATATAAAATAGTCTCTGTGTCAGATGAAGAATTGAACTCCACACCTTCATTGATCAAGGCACTTTTTAGTTCATTGTGATTATAGATTTCACCATTGAACACGATCCAATAACGCTTGCTGCTATCAGCCATTGGCTGATGACCGTTGTGACTTAAATCGATAATGGAAAGTCGCCTGAAAGCTAACATAACATTGCCAAATTCTTCAACGCCAAAATCATCGGGGCCGCGATGTGATATGATATCTAAGGCATTTTTAATGTCTACTTTGAACGATCCGTTTTTTTCCCCTATATAGGCAAGAATACCACACATTACTTTAAAGCATTTAATAGTTTACACACCTCTTTAAAAACTTCTTCAACCGTTATTGATTTCAGACAGCCATTCGGGAGTTCAGTATTCTTGCATTTCATAGGAACAGAATAAATGGTTTCGCACGGCGCACACCTTAAACCCGAACTTCTAAGCCTTTTATGTCTCAAATTTGAATTGGGCCCCCAATTAGAAGCGCTTGGCCCCTCTATAGAAAGAAAGGGTACCTGATTTACGATCGCTATGTGCATAGGCCCGGAATTGTTTCCTACATATAGCATACAGTTTGCTATTATATCAAAAAGATCTCTGATGGTATTGTTCAACTGTCTTTTATAAGAATAATTATCAAACCAGTGGATATGCTTTTCTTCACCAATAACCACGGTTCTAATATCCAGTTGCTCTTCAATCATGCACGCAAGCCGCAGATAATTATCGATATGCCACTCACGATATTGAAACTGTGCGAAAGGATGAATAACTATGTATGGCTCATGAAATAATACTTCATCACGTATGTTATGTGGAAGCGGAACAATTTCGCTCCTTATATTAGACTTCTTGTTCATTACACCTTCATCAACCAAAACGGCGTGTATGTCATAAATATTTTTATCCGCCGGGAGACTCAACTTTTCAGTAAGTAACAATTGCGTAAAAGCGATCTTGCTATCATACCCTATACGGTGTGGAATGCCTGCTAAAAAGGAAGTTAAATAGGCTGAAGAGCATTCATCAAAAGTAAAATAAGCTTTATCAGCTCGAAAAAACTTTATTTTTAAAGAAAGTTGCCAAAGACGAAAAGGGCGCTTATATAACCTAATTAATCTGTCTCTGGAGATTAAAATATAATGCGTAGGGACACAATATATTTTCAATACCTCATAAGAAATTGGAGAGAGTACAAATAAAATATTCTCTATCCCATATGCATCAATCAGTCGTAATAAAGTGGGAAGAAACGAGACAAAGTCCCCCAAGCCATTTACCTTCCATACGACCACCCTTATCATACTAGTATTAAATAATTAAACTTGTACTATTGCCTATCCCTGTGAATACAATAAAGATTATGCTCGACCTCAGTTTGTATCGTGTATCCATATTCAAAAAGCAGATTCTTTAAGCTCTCTGAATTATAACCTGCAGTTACCAAATTACTTTCTAAACACTCAATTACCAGAGCGGGCTTAAATTTTGATAGTGTGTTTTTGATTCCGCGTAAGACCTTAACCTCAAAACCCTCTACATCTATTTTGATGCACCCTATGGGACTTTTCTCTTTTTTCTCATTGTTTAAATACCAATCGTCGAAATTAACAACAGGTAACTGAATGCAATTACTTCCACCGTTCTCCTCAAATCGCGAAGATCCACTGTCAGACAAGTTTTCACTGAATTTTACGACGCCCATCTCATCAGAGACGCCCATTTGAAAAGCCTTCATAAAACCTTCAAAGTGATTAATTTTGATGGAGTCTTCTAAATGTTTATGTATTTTAGGATTGGGTTCAAAAGACAAAACATTGACACCGCCACTGAACTTATGCGCAACAAATAGTGAATATACGCCTACGTTAGCTCCTATATCCACGAACCGATCCCCTACTTTAAGATGTCCATTTAAAAAATCATAAGTTGAAGGCTCGTTATGTTGCCCAAACAACTTAATCCAGTTAGATGTGTAGTCACCATGATTTAAAAAAATGAAGTACCCAGCCTTTGTTTTGAAAGGATTATTAACCTTTAACAGTGCATTTCTAAACGAGCGATTTTTTATAAATTTCTTGTACACAAATTGTCGCCCCCTTGAAAAAGGATAATAGTTTAAACTTCTTCTAATGATCTCAAAAAATAACATAAAAAAAAATTGAAGTAATAATGCGTGCTGCTTGTTCAACTATAGGCTGTCGGTAATTTACAAGACTTGCTTCTCCTTGAACTCTGGGATTTATAAATGCTATTAATAGATGATCACAACAACTATCACGTAACAATTAACAAGCTTTCTTAAAAGTGATTCTAATAACATTCGCAAAGCCCAGCATTGATAATATTTTCTTAAAACTTTCTTTTAAAGAATGTTTTTCATTAATTGCAAAGGTCCGTCGGTACTCGATCAAAACCGGTTTAAACCCGTATATATGAAACAATTTTAGCAATGCTTTTTTACTGAATTGATTAGGATGATGATCTACTACATATTGCCAACGCATCTTTTTGAACCTTCTTACTAGACTCATCCAGTTTGGAACTTCAACAATAAAATATGATTTATCTTTTAAAACTTTGATCGCCTCAAATAGAAAAGGCTTTAATGCTGGAATGTGTTCTAAGACATGGAACATCATTAAAACATCGAAGGACTTATCTTTTAAATGATCAGGTATAATACTAGTTTGAATCCAGTTTAGCTGCGGATGAAATTTTTCACCGTTATTTACCGCCAACTTACTTTCTTCTGTTACAGTAACATCAAATCCTTTTAAATAAGCCATAATTGAAGTTCTACCTAAGCCGCCTCCAACTTCAAGAATTTTGCCATTTGTCAATACCTTTTGCAGGGTCATAATCCGGTCTAAGTCCGTCTTGTCTGGTTTCAGTGGATAAGTTTCTCGAGGTTGTTTTTTTGGATCGTAATAGTCTATTGAATTATAAGGACTAACATATATCTTTCGATCCTGAAAAGCAAACAAACAATCCTGACATTCGTAAAGAGTCAAAGCGCTGTTCTGCCCATATTTTTTTACAGTTTTATAATCTTCGCAGACAGGGCAAATTTGATTCATAGAATTTCGTTTGAGAATTTTTATAGTATTGACAGGACCTCGCTGAAATAAAATTCTCGTCCTAACTGTTGAAAATTTAATTTATTATTCTTAGGAGTTTACTCAGAAACATTTTCCAGAATGTGTTGCTTGTCATTTAAATGAAAAAATGAACTGAATGTTTTATTAAGAAACATAACTATTTCTACTTTCCCGTAACCTGTTCATGATCTTTAATTTTGCTTAACCGGTAAATTCGCTGATTGTGCATTATATAATTCCCGATATTTATTTACCATTTTCCCTTTGCTATGTGAATCAATGCTACCCCTCGTATTTTTACTCAAATTCTCTAAAATGTATCGATTGTTGTAGATAAAACTTAATTTCTCTGCTATATCATAACCACTTCTTATTATGAATAATCCGTTGACCCCCTCTTTTACTATTTCCTCCGTACCACCAATTTTAGAAGCCAATATAGGAAGGCCTGAAGCCGCTGCCTCTAATAAAACTAAAGGGAACGCTTCAAATGCCGATGGAAAAATGAAAAAGTCAGAGGCTCCATAAAACTTTTCCAGCTCCTTTTGAAAACCGAGAAATACAAAATTTTCCGCAACCCCTTTTTCATCACATATCTTCTTATAATGTGCTATCGGTCCACCACCTACGACTAAAATCTTAATGTTCAATTTTCTATTTATCGTAAATGCTTCAATCAGGAGGTCTAAACCCTTTCTTTGCCAGTCACCCAATGCCACAATAACGCCTACCAATTCATCTTCTCCAAGCCCTAATAACTTTCGAACATCAATTCTATATTTTGCAGAAGAGATGAATCGGTCCAGATCCGCATAGTTATAGATGACCTTAATCTTGTTTTCGCAAATGTGTTTATAATGAGATAATATATTTTTTTTTAAGCCCTTTGATACAACTATTACTTCTTCAAGAAAGGCATTATTCAGAAGCCTTCTTTCCATTTTTGTTCCGATAAAGTTCAGGATGGGATAATATAAACTTCGCCAACCTTTATATTTTAGACTGCCATTGTCTATTAGCTCTTGTGCCGCATCGCCACAGAAATGCATCGTTACAACGGTGGCATATGGAGAGGTAGCCTCTATTGCATGAACAATGTCAAACTTATTCATCAATTTCCGACTCTGTAAGAGCCTCCAATACAAGAAATATTGAACTAAATATCTTAATAATAAAGGCTTGCAGAGAGGAATTGGCATTTTGACAAAAGACACCTTTCCAACAAGCCTTTTATCAATCTCTCTCGCATAAACGGTAAAATCAAATTCACTGCTTAATGCATCAACAACCTCTAAGATTTGTGTGCCCGCCGGATGGGGTGGTACCAATGAAGTAGCCAAAATTGCTATTTTAGGTTTTACCATTGTTTATAGAACCCCCATTTATCAGTAAATATTCGATTCAATCAAAATGCCCTTAATTTTCAACTCAACTAGTAAAAACATTATCAACCATCTGGTTTTATGCTTTGAGAGAAAAAATATTTTGAAAATAGTAGGTTGAAACTATTATTTGCAATATAGAACCTATTGCTATGGCTATGCCAGCTCCTAAGATTCCAAGCTGCCAAACGAGAACGACTCCTAAAGTCAATGAAAAAATTGAGTTTATAACAGATGATTTAAATAAAACGTCAAATCTTTCCAATATTCTCAGAGAAGAGCCTATACCAATATCAACAATTGCCCGGGCTAATAAAGTAGCGCCGATTAATGGTAGCAACCATGTGTAATGAATGTATCTATTGCCACTACCATAAAGCATATGAACCAAAACATCCCGCCACAAAAAAAGTACAAGCAAATAAAGCAAAACAGCAACTGTAAAAAAGACACTTAAACGTATAGCTGTCGCTCGTAGGTAAAACCTGGTCTTGTTTATGGAGGCAGCCAGCCGGGGAACAATAATCAAGCTTAGAGCAGTAATTACTTGCTGCATGGGTAGCAAGAGATTATCTATAGCTTTGAACGCCGCTGTAGCTTCAAGACCGGTAAAGCTTGCTACAAGAGGAAAATATATTGATGTTGAGAGCCAACCAATGATGGTGCCTCCCAGAACCCATTTACCCAACTTCCAGTGTTTTGATAAAACAACTTTAGAACTAACGGAACAATCTGATTTTGCTGAAATTTTAAGATATAAAATAACTGCGATCACGACCGAGCAAACGGAGCTCACTATACCAAATAAAAACATCACATTGCTAGTGCTGACATCCTTTTCAGCCATAAGGTAATAATACCCAGCGAACAGCAAAGTTATATAGATAACAGTGCCTGTCAGGGCTAGCAAAGGTCGATGAAGTAAATAACAGAATCTACGGACAAGGAAAAATAGAGACATGAAAGGGCTGGCAACAACCAGAGCAAATAAAGGAAAGGCTAAATAACTGTTTATATACAAGAAGACAGAGGCGATTAGGGCTACAACAAGTGATAATGCCAGAGATATGATAAACTGGATGACGGCAATTTTTTTAAAGTATGTCATCAGCCCTTTTTTATAGCGTGTCATGCCAACTATATTCAAGGGCTCCAATACCAGTGCCTGAAGAAAACCTAGAATTAAAAGGTATACGGAAAAAATGATGGCAAACAATCCATACTGATCTGGTGCCAATATCCTTGAAAGGTGAATATTAATTGCAAAATTACTCAATGATAACAGGCCCTGGTCTGTAATACTCATGGCAGAGCCAAATCCCCATTTTTTAATAAGTTTAATGCTAATCAACAGCTAACATTCAATGTAATGCATTATTCAAATAGAGGAAGTATTCAACCCTCTGATGTAAAACTTAAACAAGTAAACAAAACTGCAGTAAGAAAGCTAAAAACTCTTGTTCTTCTTTGTAACAAATAAGATCAATGCTATGGAAATAAATATCATAGCTGATGATAAGGCAGCAACAACTAGCAAGAACGGAAGCTTCCTTTTATGGTCGTCTAACAAATATCCCGGCCTATCCAGCAATTGAATTATAGGTGTTTGTTGTGACATTAATAGTTTACTGGTTTCCAAGTTTTTCGTAACCTCAACATATAAAGTAGCAATCACAGTCTTATCTCGTGTAGCTATTTCAACAGGAACAGCAGCGGCTTTTATTCCGGGATTTATATCCAAGGGTTGGCTAAGGGCAGCGGAATATGACTTCCTATTTAACAATCGCAAAAGGGAGTCAGACCGGCGCTGCATATTAGCGATATTCGTTTGGGCTGTTCCGGTTTTTATATCCAGATATAATCTGGCCGATTCCTCAACTAATCGCTCGGTCATAAGGCGGGCAAATAAACTATTTACAGAAGAAACCTGAACTTTTATAATAGATCCTTTCTTATTGACTCTTTCCGCCGTTATTGACTTTTCCAATAAGAACTTATGGATTTCATTCAGAACGCTATCCTGCTTTTGTGTTAGGTCTTGCTCGCTGAAAACTGCCTTAAAATTAACATCCCCTATTTTTTTTGCCCATCTTTCTTTCCAACCTGAAAAATGCAGAAATTTATCTGCTAAAGTCACTTCTTTTAAATTTTTATTATCGCCAGCTTTTGATAGTAAGACTTTATGTATAATTTTCTTTGAACGCAGTATATCCAAAATATTATCGCCGGAAAACATGCTTCCACCTGCACCTAGGCTCGCCATATCAAATCCAAATTGAGATGCCAGGCCAGCTAAGCCTCCTCCGCCTGCGGACTTTTCTTCAAGAATGAATGTTGTCACTGCGTCATATCTTGGCTTTTGAACGTTGTAATAAATAAATGCCACCCCTGCACCAGCTGAAATAAAAAATAAGAAGAGCCACCACTTACTAAACACAAAAAAAAGAAAAGGTTTTATGAGGAACTTTATATCCCGAAGGGAGAAATACTCTTGTTTTACCTCTTTCATATTAGAAATATTGAACAACCTGCTCTAATAAATATATTGTGTTTATTCGAAAAATATTAAGAATTGAAATAGAACTGCATGGCTTCGCCACGTTAGTCACATTTGTAAATAACAATCCCGCACAGGAACCTATTTGCATATAATTATTCTCGCAGCCTGCTCTTAATTCCAAATCCTATTACAAGAAATAATAAGTAAGCTGACCTGCCTAAAAATAATGAACTACCTATTAAACAACTCACCAAAAACAAGGACAGCACTATTCTGAAGCAAGTCTCCTCCGCATCATTTAGTCTTACTACGTTCCTGATAATATAATACAGGAGGAAAAGGCTTCCTATCAAGCCAAAGTCTATCATCATCTCCCCGACGAGATCGTGCGCCCAAAGATTAGGATCTTTTATATCCTTATGCCCTTCAAACTTGTTTTCAAAAACACTTGTTATCAGACCACTTGAACCAAGACCATGTCCTAAAAGATTAAGATGTTCTGTTGCATTCTTTCTACCCACTAATCTATCACTGTAGGTTCCAAGTGTACCTAAGCGTTTACTAAAATCAGAATCGGAAAATAGTTCGATGGCATTTTCATCAATAAAACTGAAAAGTGTTGCATAAAAAACATTAAGCGAAAGGATAACTGAAACCACAAAGGCTAATAAAAATACCCTCCGTTTAAAAAGATGATGGAAATATTCAAACAGGACTACAAATATCAATAAAATCAGTCCACTTCTGTTACCCATTACAAAAATCGCTGCGAAGATTGCCAATCTATACAAAATGCGATTTCTGAAATTTAGTTTAAAACGATTTCCTCTGGAACCGGCAAAAGAAAAAACTACCAAAAAATGAACATACAAAGGTTCGATATTATCATACAGCGGAACTGACCTGAAAAATTCACCTGTTGAAACGTCTAAAAGCGCAGATTTTGTTTCAAGAAATACAACCTCGAAAGCAAATGGACCGATAAAGAATTGAAGTAAGCAATAGCCGATATGTATAAACGATGTATAGAAAAGGAAGGTTAATATTTTACCGAATGAAGTTCTTGAAATAGCTTTCCCTATGTAATAGGAAAACATGGGAAAAAAATTAAGAACGAACAGCAGAGTTGCAAAAAGAAGGGTTAACCGGGAGTTATAAAAGGATATCACCACTAAAGAAAGCATCACAAAAAAGAAAGCAATACCTCGGCTTGTTAGTCTCTCAAATGCATCTTTTCTGATTGAAGAGAATAAAATACAACTAAACAAAACATACTGCAGCCCTACTATAAAATTATACCCTACCAGTTGGATGATTCCAGGTTCATAAAAAGTTATGAGCCGTTTTAAAACACCTGCAATTTGCAAATAAAACAGAAAAGACATGAGACCCTTTTCTAGTGGATCGGCATAGATCTGATATCCAACATAAATTAATAAAAATAAAAGTAAGGCTGTAAACATTACAAGTCTCCATTAAAAAGCTTCGAAAACACGAGTGCAATCAAATACTTAGCCCTATAGAATATTCTAATTTTTAGTATATCACTCTTTTTGAAATCCATTTTGTTAAGGAAAAGCACATCTTTAAAACTACGTGGCGAGAATTTAATTACGGAGAACCCATTTTGCCTCAAATAGCTACACGTTTGTTTTACATCTTCTTTGGAAACAGAACCGTCGCCCAGAAAATCATGAAACTCTATAGTAATTTGATTGATTTTCTGTAAGAATGAACGAGAAATTGTGCGTAACACTCTAATCTCAGTACCCTCAATATCCATTTTTAATAAACTTAGTCGATCTATATTGTTCTGCTCAATAATAGAAGCAAACGTCACCCCTTCCACTACAGAATACTGCCTTCCAACTGGCTCTATATCTGTTAGATAATTGCTTTCTGAGTTGTCATTCAATACAAGATAATAATTGCGTGAAACATCAGATACAGCTACGTTGAATTTTTTGCCTCCATCTAATGCAAGTATTCGATTGAAGTTATCAACAAAAGGCTCAACAGATAAAATCTTAGCTCCGGTCTTATCAAAAAGCTTTCTGGCAAACTCTCCTTTGTTAGCTCCAAGATCCAACACAACAGAGTGTCTGTTAATGCATCTTGTTACAATATTGTGACCCTTAATAGAACTAATCATTAACCATATTTAATGCCTTCCGGCGTCCTAAATTAGATGAAGGTGCGGCGAGAACTATCTTACCTATATATCAATGCCAATGCGGTCAACAATGTAGCTACCGCGGAAACAATAACACCGGTCTTAGCTGCATCAAATGTATTTTTTGGCTTCTCAGGAACAAAAATGCTCGAACCAGGCTGAATCTTTGGATAAGAAGGAAATATACCTAACACCCTTTTTATCTTGGCCGAACCCCCATTTGCATAAATCACAAAAGTTCTTCCCCTTTTTCCGGAAGGAGTAACACCACCAGCATCGGATAAATAATCTCTCAGATCTTTACCCCGTTCAAACATGATATCCAATGGTTTAAACACTTCTCCATTTATACTAACGGTATTGTTAAGCCGCGGTATAATTAACTCGTCCCCTTCTTCCAATGTTATATCATCCCTGCTGCCAGGATGTTGCAAAATGTAATTAAGGTTTATGGCCACGTCAGTAAAAGTTTTTGTAAGGGCGCTGGTCTTCATTTGTGTTTTAGTTGAATCTTTTTCAACCGCTTCAAACAAACGGAACACGTTGGAAGTGTCTACTGCCTCAAGCTTTTTCTTTCTTACTAACTTAGCTCCACCAACATTTGCTGTATATAGTAATCCTCCTGCACGATTTATTAAAGAGCTTAATCTTTCTTCCCGGCTTCTTAAAGTATAGACTGCCGGCATTAGAATCTCCCCACTAACTGTCACACTAATTTGTTCTTTATAAAATGGATCTCTTTTTATGGTAACAATATCAAACGGGCTTAAAGTAATATCTGTTGATCCACCTGACAAACTTTTGTTGCCATCTATTCTTATCAATTGTACAATATCACTACCTGGTTTTGTAATGTCAATATCCCTCTTCCTCCGCGAAATTTCAATCCCCATACCCGTAGCATTATCAGTGAACCCATCGGCTTTTAGAATAAGAGATTTTAAAGAAAGACTATCCTCATATTTATAAGTTCCGGGCTTGCGTACAGCTCCATTTATAGTTACTGTTGTTGTATCTTTTAAATCGAAGATGGAGGCGATATGTACGCTGTCATCTTTTATGAGCTGTAAGCCATCACTTATCCCGGTCATAATAGCCTTCAACTCTACTGACATATATTCTTTCGTAAGGTCTGGGCGTGTACGCACTACTATGGCTCTGCCACCAAACACGTCTTCTTTTAAACCTTGTGCTTTATTGATAAGCGTCTTAAGAGACATTCCATTCTCCCAGGCATAAGCACCAGGCTTAAAAACAGCGCCTTTTATAATAACCCGGTTCTGATAACGATTAAGCACTGAATCTATGAAGTATTCATCGCCATTATTAGGCTTGAAAAAACGCAACGAGTCTCCGGAAACATCTATTACTCTCCGGTCAAAAGCCGCAAATCTATTACCCGTAATTCTGCCTTTGAAAGCTTTACTTTTAAAGCCGCCTGCAAAATTCAATGCATCCCCGAGGCTTTCATTGTTATGCAACTCAAATATTCCCGGACGATTTAACTCGCCTTCCAACGTTATTAAAAGGCTCGCAAAGGGGACTCTTATAACATCGTTGTCTTCCAGACTAACGTTTCCACGCTGATCTCCTTTAATCAAAAAATCATACAAGTCCGCTACCTTAATTACTTTACTGTTTCTTATGAGTTCTATGTTTCTAAATGAACCGTTTTCAGCAGGCCCACCACTTGCATAAAGGGCATTGAAAAGAGTAGCCAAGGAAGGAAGTGTGTAAGTGCCAGGGCGTGTTACTGCACCAATCAGTATAACCCGTATGCTGCGGATATTACCGAGGGTTAGTTCTAATTTTGTTCCGCCACTATTCAAAGCAGGATAATACCTGGCCAATCTGGATTTAAGTAAAGCTGTTGCCGCATCCATCGTCAGTCCATTTACAGAAATGACACCGGCATATTTCACATTTACCGTTCCATCCGGGCTCACTTTTAAATTTTGCTGAGAGATATTTAATCCATAGATGTTTAATATCAATTGGTCGTCCGGACCAATAGTATAATTCCTTGGTGTTGCCATCCTAAGGTCTGGCTCGAAAGTAAGATTGGCATTAGAAAAAAGTTCTGAACCAAAAATCCTGGTTCGCTTTTTAAAGCTTTCTAATGATTCATATTGGACGCTAGTTTTTGGATTAGCCCTCCGGGCAGAATTTAAGACGTTACTTGTATCTGTCAAAGCCTCTGTGGTATTAATACCTAATTGCTGAATACGAATTTTTAGTTCCGCCATTTCTAATGGAGGTAGCCCTCTTCTCAGCAACTCTGACTCTAGTTGGTCCGGTGTAAGTCCATTAGCCTTCGCCTGGTTTATATATTGTTGCAATTGATTGTCGGAGATTTGAGAAGCTTTGACAGCGCTAAGATCTGACGGCACTTGGGCAGAAACAATAATACTGAAGAAACAAATAAGTAATAAAAACAAGCCTCTTAAACAGATCATATTATTGGATTTGCACATTGTAACTAAAAGGTCCATGCTATAGAAACATGAGTATATGTTATTTAGCAGGATATATGGTTAGCATCCTCTTTTGTTTGGGCGCAAAGGTATAGTTTACAACCAAAGAAATATGATATATTTAGAAAATAGGTATACTAAGAAGTTCTTAAAATTCATCGTATTTCAAATTTTAATGTCCTATGTCAATACAATGTTTTGACGCTGATATTTTTCTAAAAACATGTAATTACCTGGCCAATATTGACAAAGATTTAGGTAAGGTTATTGAAAGATATGGCCATCCTCCAATGTGGATAAGAGAGAACTCATTTGCTACGTTAGTTCTTACTATTCTTGAGCAGCAAGTATCACTGGCATCTGCTTATGCTGCAAACAAAAGACTACTGGATAAAATAAAAATTGTTACGCCTCAGAACTTACTTCAATTATCTGATGAAGATTTACGCCAATGCTCTTTCACCAGGCAAAAAACAGTTTATGTACGTGGCCTGGCAACTGCATTATTCGAAGAGAAGATCAATTTAAAGGAGCTTGAATTTGAAACAGAAGAAAAAATACGCTCCATACTTAAACAATTAAAAGGTATTGGCGATTGGACAGTAGACATTTATCTCATACATGCCTTAAAAAGAATGGATATTTTTCCGTTAGGTGACCTGGCGTTGGTGAACGCACTAAAAGACATAAAATCAATTTCATCTTTTACTACAAAAGAAGATCTCGAAGAAATAGCAACTCCATGGAAACCTTATCGTTCTATTGCTACCATGATATTGTGGCATCATTATATTCAAAAAAGAAAGATCAGGCTGCTTAACTAAAAAATAAATGGTTACATGTATAATCCACCATCTACGCTTAACACCTGGCCTGTTATATAAGCACTTAAATCAGAAGCTAAAAAAAGGGTGACATTAGCAATATCCTCTGTAGTTCCAAATCTTCCTAAAGGAATGCCAGCACGGTATTTATCTGCCTGTTCTCCTTCTTTTAAATAACCTGTCATGTCTGTTTCAACAAAGCCGGGTGCTATAGCATTGCATCGTATATTGCGACTCCCCAACTCTTTTGCAATAGATTTAGTAAATCCAATCATACCGGCTTTTGAAGCGGCATAACTACTTTGTCCTGCATTGCCCATCAAGCCAATAATAGAACTCATATTAATTATGCTCCCTTTCTTTGCTTTCATCATAGGCTTTATAACCTGCTTGGTCATATTGAATACGCTTTTCAAATTGGTTTCCATCACATCATCCCATTGATCTGTAGTCATGCGCAATAGTAAGTTGTCTTTCGAAATGCCTGCATTATTCACACATACATCTATACTTCCAAATTCATTCAATACATCATTTACCAGTGCTTCCGATTCAGAAAAATTTCCTGCATTGCTTCTGTACCCTTTTGCTTTTACACCCATTGCAGTCAGCCTGCTTTCCAAATCCGCAGCCTTATCTGCACTTCCCTCACTAATGTATGTAAACGCAATGTTTGCACCGTTCTCAGCAAGTTTCAAAGCAATACCCTCACCTATTCCACGGGCTGCACCAGTAACTATAACTACTTTGTTTTCTACTAATTTCATTGATGATTTTTTGTGGTGAGCAAAAGTAAGTCTATTGAGCTTTTGTTGCGACGCTCCATTCAGGGTTCAGAAGATGATGGAACAATAAATACAACAAAGAAATATAAACCGCATTAACGGCAGACGAGTTATCATCTTAAATAATAAGGATAAACGCTTTAATTTCTTCAATGGTAGCACGTTCATTACTTAGCCTTGGTACCTTATGCTGCCCGCCCAGTTTGCCTTTGCTGCTTAACCAATTTATGAATGTGTTTTGAGGAACAGGTTGTAAAATAGGCATACGCAATGCAATGTCTTTATAGCGTTTAGCCTCGTAATCGCTATTAATATTTTTAAGTGCTGTATCTAATTCCAAAATAAACTCCTGGTTGGTTTGTGGTTCTTTTTCAAATTCTATCAGCCATTCATGTGCGCCATTTCCATTGTCTGAAAAATAAACAGGGGCGGCCGTATAATCTTTTACAATCGCTCCTGTTTTTTCACTTGCCACAGCAATAGCTTTATCACTATTATCCACAATCATTTCTTCGCCAAATGCATTTATATAATGTTTAAGCCGACCCGACACTTCTATACGAAAAGGATTAATAGATGTAAACTGTATTGTATCACCTAATAGGTAGCGCCACAAACCTCCATTGGTGGTAATCACCAAAGCATAGTTTTTTCCGGTTTGCACTTCATTCAACTGCAATGTTTTTGCATCTTCTTTTCCCCATTCTTCCACAGGCATAAACTCATAAAAAATTCCATGATCGCACATTAACAACATGCCTTCAGCATTTGTATCATCCTGTCCTGCAAAGAAGCCTTCTGATGCATTGTACATATTGAGGTAGTTGATAGGTGCTCCTATCAACTTTTCAAAATGCTTTTTGTAGGGAATGAATGAAACACCCCCATGCATGTACAGCTCCAGACTTGGCCACACTTCTTTTATATTGGCCTTTCCTGTAATTTCTAATATTCGTTTAAATAACACAATCAACCATGTGGGCACTCCTGCTATGGAAGTAACATTTTCGTTAATGGTTGTTTCAGCCAATTTTTCAATTTTGCTTTCCCACTCGTCCATTAAAATAATGGAGAGTTCCGGCGTCCGTATCCAGTTTGTCCAAAACGGAGAGTTCTGCATTACTACAGCACTGAGGTCTCCATAATGTATTTCATCGTTTAAATTATTTACCTGATGGCTTCCTCCTATTACAAGGCTTTTGCCCGTTAATAGATCACTTTCAGGGTGCGTGGCATAATAAAAACTAAGTACATCTTTAGAAGCCCTGTAATGATTTTCTTTCAAACTCTCATCGCTCACCGGAATAAACTTGCTCTTATCACTTGTGGTACCACTACTCTTTGCAAACCAGGTAACAGGTGTGTTCCAAAGCACGTTCTCTTCTCCCTGCATCATACGTTCAATGTAAGGCTTCAGATCATCATATTCGTGGATGCGGATGCGCTTTTTATATTCTGCAAGGGATTGAATGTGTGAAAATTTATGCTCACGGCCAAACTCTGTATTTTGTCCCGAGGCCAGGAGGTCCTGCAATACATTATGCTGCGCCGTTACCGGGTCATTCATCCATTGTTCAATGGACCAAAGCCGCATTCTGGCAAAGCGTGATATGGCAGGACTTAGGAGTCTCATGTATAAAGCAAATTAAGCCAAGAAGCTGATTAACGGACCGGAAATAACTTATGGCATTTGTGCAGGTTCATCGCCCAAATAGACATTTGTATCCTGAAGCAACCAATCCTTCCGCTTCAATTCAAAGTTTCTACCCAGGTACAAGGCTTTCACCTGATCGTCCTGGGCGAGTTCCTCAGCAGTACCATGCTTAAATATCTTGCCTTCAATTAATAAATAAGCCCTATCACAAATAGAAAGGGTTTCTGTTACATTATGATCGGTAATAAGGATGCCAATATTTTTAAACTTCAACTTGGCTACAATGCCCTGTATATCTTCTACGGCAATCGGATCAATGCCGGCAAAAGGCTCATCCAGCAAAATAAATTTAGGGTCCACAGCAAGTGCCCTGGCTATTTCTGTACGTCTTCTTTCGCCGCCGCTTAATACATCGCCGGGGCTTTTGCGCACGTGTTGTAAACGAAATTCATCCAACAAAGTTTCCAGTTTTATCCGCTGATTTGCTTTAGATAGTTTCGTCATTTCTAATACCGCTTGTATATTTTCCTCAACACTAAGTTTGCGGAATATAGATGGCTCCTGTGGCAAATAACCAATACCCATTTGGGCCCGCTTATACATGGGGAGTTTGGTAATATTCAAATCATCTAAAAAAACCTCCCCTTCATCTGGTTTAATTAAACCTACGGTCATATAAAAAGTTGTGGTTTTCCCTGCACCATTTGGCCCAAGCAAACCAACAATTTCCCCTTGCTTTACCTCTATTGAAACATGATTTACAACAGTGCGCTGTTTATAACGCTTTACCAATTCTGTTGTATGGATGGTGATACTCAATATAAAAGTTTGGGTAAAAATAGAGGGAGGCACACTATTAACAACAAATAATTTCCCAAATTTTAAAGCAGAGGTGCTGTTATCCGCCTGATTACATTTGCCCAACTGCTCGTGGCATTACCCTTGCAGGGATATGCCGGATAAATATTCTGTATTAAAAATGGCTAGAATGATTGGAAATAAATTCATGTTCGCTACTGGTATTGAAAACAGCTACCCAAGTATTAAAATGCCCGATGGAACGATGAAGAGGATTGATGAGATGGAGAAATGTGGACACTATGATAAATGGTCGCTCGATTTTGAACTGACACAGGAAATGGGGATTGATTTCCTCCGATATGGTCCGGCCTACTACAAAACGCATATTGGGCCCGGCCAGTACGACTGGCATTTTACAGACAATACATTCCATAAATTAAAAGAGTTGAATATTACCCCAATTGTAGACCTATGTCATTTTGGGTTACCTGACTGGTTAGGCAATTTTCAAAACCCAGAATTTCCTGAATTGTTTGCTGAATTTGCCGGAGCCTTTGCACATAGGTTCCCATACTTGCAGTTATACACACCTATTAATGAAATTTTTATTACGGCCATGTTCTCTGCTCAATATGGATGGTGGAATGAATGCTTAAGTGATGACCGGTCTTTTGTTACTGCATTGAAACATTTATGCAAGGCAAATGTGCTGGCCATGCATGCCATTTTAAAAGCACGCCCGGATGCGGTGTTTATTCAAAGCGAATCATCAGAATATTTCCACCCCATGAGACCAGAGGTTCAAAAACTAGCAAATTTTTTAAACCAAAAAAGATTTCTCTCTCTGGATCTAACTTATGGGTACCCTATAAAAGTGAACATGTACGAATACCTGCTGGAGAATGGGATGACAAAAGAAGAATATCATTGGTTTGAGCGAAACCAGGTGTCAGCACATTGTATTATGGGTAACGATTATTATGCAACCAATGAGCATCTCGTTTTACCCAATGGAACCACCAGGGCTGCAGGCGAAATTTTTGGTTACTATGCCATTACACATCAATATTTTAGCCGCTACCGTTTGCCTATCATGCATACAGAAACCAATATGAAAGCACCTGACAGCGTTAACTGGTTATGGAAAGAATGGGCCAATGTACATAGGCTAATACAGGATGGAGTACCTATTGTTGGCTTTACCTGGTACAGCCTCACCCATCAAATGGATTGGGACACGGCCTTAAGGGAGGATAATAATAGAGTACATGATGTAGGACTTTATGATCTTGACCGGAATATAATGCCTGTTGGAAATGCATACAGGCGCTTGATACAGCAATGGAAGGACATAGTGGCCTCTAAAAACTATGGTTTATTCTTTCGCCATTTATGATATAGTTTAAAAAATGATGGCAATTACAGTTGTTCCTGAGATAATGAATCTTATAGCATTCAATTTTAGAGCTAATCAAACTTTTTTATACTAGCCACAACAGAAACACATAATCCCATAGCCGCAATGATGGTGAATGATACCCGCAGGCTCGATAATCCGGCTACAATGCCAATAATTGGCGGACCAATAAGGAAGCCCAGAAAACCAATGGTAGAAACAGCCGCAATGGCCACACCTGGAGACATTTGTTTGGATTTGCCTGCAGCACTATAAACCAGTGGTACTACTGAAGAAACACCAAAGCCAACTAATAAGAAACCAATAATAGCAGTTATCAAACCCGGGAAGACTACGGCGATTAGTAAACCTGCAGCGATTAAAGCTCCGCTCCATTGAAAAATTTTGCGAATGCCGAACCTAACTGTAAACCAATCGGCAACGAAGCGCCCGGTGGCCATGGTACACATAAAAGCAGTATAGCCCGCCCCTATCCATGCATTTTGCGCACCCACTACTTTCTTAAAATAAATCCCGCTCCAATCAAACATAGCGCCTTCGCATATCATGGAGCAAAAAGCAATCATGCCTAAATTAATCAACGATTTATCCGGCCATACAAATATTTTTTGTCCTACCTGTTTGTTGAAATCTTCCTTCAGTGTATAACCAAAAGCAGCGGAAAGAGCCAAGATTAAGACGATGAAGATAATAGTAAAATGCCTATGTGGCAATATAAGATTACCAATCATAAAAGTACCTATCGTAGCGCCTGTAAAGCCGGCTACGCTCCACATACCATGAAAGGAAGCCATTACTGACCGTCCATAAATAGCCTCTACACCCACAGCTTGTGTGTTCACAGAAATATTAGACATATTGCCAAAGAACCCAAAGAAGAACAAACCACACATCAACTGTAGTTTTGTATATGCTAATCCTAAAGAAATTAATGTAAGCCCATAACAAATTAAAGAAACAATCACAACGCTGCGGCTACCAAACTTAGCCACAAACCAACCTGAAAAAGGAATGGAGATGAGCAGGCCAACCGGTATAGAAAGCAACATGATGCCCAGGCCAGACTCTGATAAATGCAATTTTTGCTGAATAGCAGGGATGCGTGATGCCCAACTGGAAAAGGTTAGACCTTGCAGAAAAAACAAAAGGCTAACAGCTATGCGATATGTTAGCCTGGAATTATAAAGTGCAATTTGATTACTCATTGAAATAAGCGGACATAATGACTAATCACTAGACAGTTTCTGAATCGTAAATTAAAACCTTAGACCAAAGATGGGCACAAGTGGCTATGAAGTTTTGATGCACCGGATGAGGCTGATAGATATCATGGGCTTGCATGTTTTCGAACACTGTAAGCAAAGAATAGGAATAAGAGCTATCAATAATTTCCCGGTTTGTAGAAGCGGGTTTAGCTACATCCCCAAGCTTTATGGCTTCTATCGTTAACAGCGCTTTTACGCCTTCCTCAAACTTTTGAATATCTTCTACGCTTAAATCTGCCTTTAACCAAAAAAATACGTGATGAACAAACATGGAGTTTAATTTTAAATGAATAAAAACTGGGCGAATTTCTAATAAAAAAGAGGAACAAAAGCATTTTAATAAAATGCCGGTTAAATTACAATGCATTTTTAGATCATAAACTATTTGTCATGAAACGATTGTCATTGCTTTTACTTTTTTTCTATGCATTTTTTATAGAATTATATGCTTCGGGGCCAACAGTTGATAGAGGCATTTTTGAAATAAGGATATATCATTTTACCAATGCAGAACAGGAAGCAATCATAGACAACTTTTTGAAAAATGCTTACCTGCCGGCATTACGTAGGCAAAAGATTAAGATGGTTGGCGTGTTCAAGCCTTTGGCAAACGACACTGCTACCGATAAAAAAATTTATGTATTGATACCTTACAAGTCGCTTAAAGATTTTGAAAAGATTGGGGATAAACTACATAGCGATAAGGCCATAGCCATAGACGGAGCAAGCTATGTTAACGCCTCTTACGACAAGCCTGTATATACTCGTATGGAAAAAATATTGGTAAGGGCTTTTGAAGGAATGCCTTCTATTTTTAAGCCACAGCTTACAGGTAACAGGGTAGATAACATTTACGAATTGCGTAGTTACGAAGGGCATACCGAAAAGATCTTCCGGAATAAAGTAGATATGTTTAATAAGGGCGATGAAGTAGGCATTTTTAAACGCCTTGGCTTTAATGCTGTTTTTTATAGCGAAGTAATTGCAGGTTCTACAATGCCCAACCTAATGTATATGACCTCGTTTAATAACATGAAGGAAAGAGACGAACATTGGAAAGCTTTTATTAGCGAACCTGCCTGGAAGGCCCTGTCTGCCGATCCAAATTACCAGCATAATGTATCTAAAAACATTACTATTTTTTTACACCCAACTGAGTATTCTGAGTTATAGGCAGTTATTATAGATCAGGTCATGATTGGTTTTGAACTATTAACTCAAATACTATGAAAACCTAAAAATCTGTTTTACATTAGCTCTCTCTTCGAAAGTTCCTATCCGCATCCTGTGCAATTTCATTGGCAAATTTTTTGTAGCACGTAATTAATGCAATTCCTGGGAAGAATAAAACTTATCCGTTACTCCTTTAAGCCGATGTAATAGCATTTATTAATTTAAATTCAACAGGTTGTGAATGGCGTAAACTCTACTCAATTCAAATTTTTATTGTTTTTCTTTTTTAGTTGTTCAGTAGCTAGCTATGCGCAAAAGCCTGAATTTTCTATGAAAGATTTGGTAGCCTTTACAGCACTACCCGTAAATAAATTTGATGCATACATTTCCCGCAAAGGATTTAAGCCAATGCCGGATTCTATTGCTACAACAAGCTTTGATAATAGCTTTCTGAAAGTTTCGAAAGACAAAAGCATTCATAAGTTGCTGGGCAGGTATGACAAAAGCGATACTTCGACTTTATACTTTGAAACAAATTCTTTAGTAGAATTTAATGAACTAAAAAAAAACCTGGAAGAAGATGGCTTTGTACATGCACCTTATGACTCCTCAAAAACTCCTTTTCCTAAGTTTTACCAAAGAGCTAATGTTACCATCTATCCTTCCCTTGCCAAGGTGGATAACCAAGCTGTATATGGATTTAAAGTGGACTTAAAGATCTTACCAAATGGTGATGAGATACGTTATGCAGAAGACTTGCTTCAATTGGGTTCACATGAATACTTAAGTGCTGTTTATGGTTCATCGCATGTGCAAAAAGATAAATTTTATTTTTCCGAAACTGAAATTTCCCGCTGCTCTGTCTTATTTCCTAATACAAGTGTGCAGGTAATTTTTATGTGGAATGACCAGGTTAATAATAAAGGAATTTCATACTTAATGATTGGCGGCCAATTACGGGCTCAGAGTTCTCAATCTTTTCAAAAGGCCATTGAAATGAATAAATGGCAATCGAAGCAAGGTATTTACCTGGGCATGACCTTAAAAGAATTGGAAAAATTAAATGGCGCCCCTATTTATTTTTATGGCTGGGAAACTGAGCAACCTGGTATGGTAAATCCTAAAAACAAAGGCAATCTAGACTTTAAGCATTTGGGGGTTCAACTAAACTGCCTTGATTGTAATGAAGACAAGTATTATACTAAAGGAGATTTAATTAATTCAACCGACATAATACAGCAAAATGGAAGAGTATTTGTGTCTACACTTGTATTAATGCCTTAAAGCACTGTTAGTAAATCTTGCGTTTGTCTGGTGTATTATAATTTGTAAACGCAAGGTTTGCGTCTGTTGGAATTTTATAAGTGTTGCCATGCTCCAGAGTATACCTCAAACTAGAACTGCCGAGTAAACCTTCTTCATGTTTTCTTAGAAGTTCTGCCAAAGCGGTTGCTGTGTAAATAGCATAAAATGGCTGAACAACACCTTCCACTTCATAAGCATAAAAATCTACTCCATGATTGCTTTTATAGGTTTCTCTTAAGTTTTGGAGAACAGATTCTTCCATATCAATCATATCGCAGGCAACAAGCAAAATATCCTGATCGCTAAACTTTTTATGAACACTTAGCAGGCCATTCATTGGGCCACCAATATTCATGTTGTCCACCACCATAGAATTTTTAGAAAAAAACTTACTGTATCCTTCTTCCTGTTGGCTGTTTATAGAAATAATCACCTGGATATTGCATATCGTTAAGTTTTCAACAGCATGCTCCACCCACGTTTTTCCTTTTATATCAAGCATGCCCTTATCACTACCCATTCTCTTGCTTTCGCCACCACATACTATGACACCTAATAATTTTTTATTCATCTGTTGCAGGTTTCTTATCAGAGTGGCCAAGGTTCTTTCCAGGGGCAATCCGGTCTCTTAATATTTGTTTCAGTGCTTTTACTTCCGAAAATTTTGTTTCTCGTTTCCTGTCAAAGATAACCTCATCGGCAACATATATTTTATACGTACCGGCTATTTCGGCTGGCCGGAGGCTTACACTGTAAATCTCATCGCTGAAAGTTGTTAGTATTTCCTGTGCTATATAGGCAGCTCTTAACAGCCATCCGCACTTGGGGCAGTATTCGATTGTAATTACAGGCTTCATTTTTTTTCATCAAAAGATGTTTCGTAAATATGTTTGTCTATACTGCCGGTGATTGAATGACAATTACAGTTATTCCCCCATTCTTTTGAACCGTCCTTAAAAACCTCACATTTCCAGATAGGAACTTCATGCTTAATTTTATCTATAATAAAACGGTTTGCACTATATGCTTCCTTTCTATGAGAAGAAGCCGTGATGACCACCACAGCGCTTTCACCTACTTCCACTTTACCAATACGGTGTTGGGCCACTGCAATTTGTAACCCCCAATCCTTGGTTGCCCTATCTAATATTTCTTTGATCATTTTCGATGCAATGAAAACTTGTGCTTCGTATTCTAACCATGATACATCTTTTCCTGCGTTATTATCACGTACCTCGCCGCTGAAGAGCACAATTGCCCCTGCTTTGGGATGATGAGACCTGGCCAGCAAGCCGCTAACATCAATGCCTTCTTTAGTTATATATTCATACTTATCCTCCGCTTGCGGGAGGTAATACGGAGATGACATCATTGTCTTTAATTTTAAAATCTTCATTTACTATTTCATCATTAACCGCAAAGCGACACACCTTTAAAATGTTTTCAGACCGGGGATTCATCTGCACCAGTTTATTTTTTACGTCATTTACGGAACTAAACTTTTCATTTAAGGAAAAACCAGCATCGAAGTAATCTTTCAACACAGCAAATACATTCACTTTCATAAGTATTGTTATCCTCCTATGTTTAGCATGCTTAATGAACTGCCCGTAAACTTCAAAGCCTGTTTTTGTTGAAGGGCTTCCGTAAGTTTTAGTTGCAGTTGATTTTTATCAGTAATATTTTTTATTGAAATGGGCTGATCGCTACTAAGGCATCCATAAATATTTCCTTCACTATCTAAACGGAGGCGATTACAATCGTGGCAGAAAGGCGCACTTTCATTAGCTATAATACCGAACTTATATCCCTTAGCCGTTTGCCAATAACTTGCCGTTGCTGAAGACTTACGTATCAAGGGAACAAAATCAAAATTACTCCCTATGGTTTGAAGTATTTCATCTCTTGTTACAAGATACTTATTGGCACTGTTGTATAAATGCCCCATAGCCATTACTTCTAAAAATCTAATATCGATGCCTCTTTCAAAGGCAAGGCTTAACAAGGGAATAATTTGAGACTCATTGATTCCTTTCATTAAAACTACGTTCAGCTTAACCTCCAGTCCTGCAGCAATAGCTTCATCAATACCCTTAATGATACGTTGTACATTATGACGCTTACTCATTAAAAAGAAAATGTCCTCATCAACTGCATCAAGCGATACATTAACCGATTTCATTCCTGCTTCTTTCAAAGGCTTTGCAAGCCGCTCTAATAAAAAACCGTTCGTTGTGAGCTTTATTTCTGAAATGCCCAAAACCGCTATTCCTTTAATTATAGGTAAGAGTTGTTGGTATAACAATGGTTCACCGCCGGTAAGTCTTATAACATCGAGACCTAATGCATCATGTAGTCTTCCTATTGTTTGGATTAAATCACCAGGTGAAAAAGAAGATTTTTTGGAAGCGCCACCTGGCTGGACTTCACTATCACCCATGGTGCAATAAACACAGCCCAGGTTACAGTTATTCAGCAAACTGACCCTTAAGGTTTTAAAGCTTCTTCCATATATATCCTTTACTAAACTCATGTAAGAAAAATCAATTTTACGCAGGCTATGGATAACACTGCTGCTAATATATATTGCACCGTTTTTTGCTGAAAGCGATGGCTGCCAAAATACGATCCTGCAATGCCTCCTGTAACAATAGCAATAAACCAACTGAATGAAGTTTCATCAAGTAAAATAGGCTTGCCTATACTTCCAATTAATCCTGACATTGAATTTACAACAATAAAAAGTGCAGATACGGCAGCTGCTTCTTTAGCATTGGCCCAGGCAAAAAGAATAATAATCGGACTTAAAAATATACCTCCGCCAATATTTAAAACTCCGGAAGCCAAACCTATAATAGCACCTACCAGCATAGCTGTTTTTAATGGCAAACTTCTTTGCTCTTTTTTTGCTGCTGGAAAATACCCAATCAGCCGGATAATAGGAAAAAGCAATGCTATGCCGAGAAACAAATTATAATAGTTATCATGGATAGGGATTTGTGAACCTATAAAAGCAAAAGGAATGGATGTGATAATAAAAGGCCAGCAAAGGTTCCACTTAAAAAAACCTGCTCTATAAAATTGTATAAAAGAAATTCCTGCAACAATGATATTCAGGAGTAAAATAAGTGGCTTGTAATGTGCCGGCATGAGGCCATAAAGTGACAAGAGTGCTATATAACCGCTGGCACCGCCATGGCCAACAGAGGAATATAAAAACCCTATAACCAATAAACTTAAGGCAATCACTAAATCACCACTCATGAAGGGAATTAAGGGTACAAGATACTTTCCTTTTTTATGGGGATAAAATCTTCTTTGGATGCAGCACAGACGGGGCATTCATATCTTTCTTTCAATGCAGCAAAAGGTGTGCTTGCGGGAATGTTATTTTGTTCATCGCCGAGCGCTTCATCATAAATAGTAAAGCAATGGGTACACTGGTAAACAGGCATCTCTTCCACCTCTTTGGTCTCTACCGCTTTTTCATCATGCCGGTAAATATGGTGTAGTATCGTACTATCCTGGCCTTTCTGATCGTAAAAATATTTGCACAAAGAAACAAGGTAGATGCCAAGGTTTTCCTTTTCCAGGTTGCTCCTAAACAATACCACATCTTTGGAGTTTGGATTAAAGTCTATCGTATATAAGATATCATAGCGGTCCAATGCTTTGCGTTTGTTATACGATTCGTTTTCCTTTTTTCGAATAATGACAGAACCAAACAACCCTGTTTTAGGTCCCATTTTAATGGCAAAACATAACCCATAGGTACGTACATCATCTTTATCAAATTGACGTATGATGTATCTTTTTAAACCAAGGGCTTCTTCAGACAAATCTTCTATCTGCCAGTTTAATTCATTAGATGCATGGCGTACATTAATACGGTGTTTACCCAAAATCAAATCCCATAGCTTTCTGTCTTTTGCTTCAATCCCTTTTATGACGAGCGACTTCCAGGGAGTAGTATATAACTGCCCGACTTTTGTTCTTAAACAAACAAGGCATACCTCCTTTAGAAAAGCAATAGGGTATAACTCATCGCGACGATAAATTCCCAACCATGATTTATGGCCATATTTATTAAAGCCTTCATAATACGGCAATGCAAATGTGGGCAACTCCAGTTCTTCTGTTACAGGCTGGGTAATAAAGGTTTCTTTTGCATGCACCATGGCAAATAACACATTGCCGTTGGCAGCTTCTTTTTCATAAAATAAATCTTTGTTGATATCTATACTGGCTTCAATTAATTTGCTGATACGTGGAATATCGAAAGAATAAATCAATCCTTTCCATCTATATAAAGAGTTTGTCTTGGGAAAGCGTATATATAAGTACCAATAATTGCTTAAAGAAGAAGAAATAAAATTAATGTTGCCGGTAAAAAAAGGTACAAAGGTTTGGTCTTTATCAACAATATTAATTTTGAGCTGCGGCCTGTAATCAAAGTGTTCCAGAATATCCTTGTATGCGCCCTCGCTCAGCCAGTTGGCATTATCAAAAACATCTTCACCTACATAAGAGCTAATTATGTTTGGAAACAGCAATTCATTTTCCTCAAATAAAATACCTGCATTTTCGAGGTTCCCTTTTAGCTCATCTAAATATTTCTCAGATGGCTTCAAAAATAATTGCTGGCGAATACCAAATTGAACTTCTTCTACTTTAGTGGCCTCAGCCGCTGTGATGATGGTATATAGATCTCCTGCGGAAACAATTCCACCAGGCAGGTTTATTTTTATAACCGGATTTCTTTTAAGCATAAAAGGCGATGTTAAAGATTAATGAGTGTTGCATTTGATAACACGAATTGAAAACCAATTACACGAATGATGCAGAGCCCATGAAAAGAATTCGTGCAATTCGTGCATAAAATTTGTGTCAGCATTTTTAATCACTCTATACCGGCACTCATTTGGTTATTATCCATTAATAATATTAGCCACCATCTGCGTTTGTTCCATTTCTAAAAAACGATCAAGAATTTCTTTTACCTCTGGCCGGCACGAACCACAACCTGTTCCTGCACCTGTTATGGAATAAAGTTGCTTTAGGTCTATACAGCCTTCCGTAATTTTGTTTTGCAGGTTTATAGTACCTACGTTATTGCAACTACATACGAGCTTACCTAAAACGGGTTCTGCCTTTTGCCCGCTTCTAAGTAGTTGAAGGCGCTTTTCGCCTAGCTCAATTTTATTAGCAATTAATTCTTTAAATTCCTGGAACTCAGATTTGTCGCCGATTAAAATGGCACCAACCAACCGGTCCTGGTGAATAATGCATTTTTTATAGTACCTGCGTGATGTGTCCTTGAAAATGATCTCCTCGTAATCATGATTATTAGGACATTCAGACATACCTAAGCTGCACAAATCAAAACCATGAATTTTAATAATGTTCATTAATAAACTTCCGTCGTATACACTTGCAATATCTCCTCTTAAATAATTGGCTATTACTGCAGCCTGCTCTTCGGCAGCAGCGGTAATACCATACAAAAATCCTTTATACTCTGCAATCTCTCCTATAGCAAATATTGAAGGGTCGCTCGTTTGCAAACGCTCATTCACAATTACACCACGTTGGCAATCTATTCCACACTCTTTTACCAACTCTATGTTCGGTATGGTGCCGATTGCAAAAACCAAAGCATCACAATTTATTTGCACACCGCTTTTTAATCTGACTCCTGTAAGCTTGCTTTGGCCATAAAACAACTGCACTTCATCATTGTAGTACACATCACATTCCTGGTCAATAATTTCATCGTGCAATAACTGGCTTCCCAGCTCATCTAATTGCCTGTCAAGAAAACGGGAAATGCGTTGGATGATCGTCACCTTTATATTTACTTCTCTCAATGAAGCTGCAAGTTCTAATCCTAACAGACCACCGCCCACAATCACCACGTGTCCATTGGCTGGCACAGTGTATTTAAAATTGTCAGCATCGGTGCGGGTACGCATGGTAAATATTCCTTTCAATATAGGCACATTGCGAGGCATTGCCGCCCGGCTTCCCGTAGCAACAATAAGAACATCATAAAATGTTATGTTGCCTTTCGCATCTACCACACATTTTTGTTCACGATCAATTTTTGAAACGCTTAAGCCCCTATGCAGTGTAATATTATATTCCAGTTCTTCCTCTTCTGTCATCTTCACCAATTGCTCCCAACGTTGCGCACCGCTTATGTAATCTGGTAGCATTACCCGGTTATAAAATGGAAAATCTTCTTTGCTGAAAATAACAATTTCATCTTCCCCATTAAACTCACGGTAGGTTTTTACAAAACCAAAAGCGCCGGCCCCTGCCCCAATAATCACCACCCGTTGCTTGGGCTTTTCATATTTTGCTACTTGTACGGCACAAAACTTAAAGTCAGGCTCTTTCGAAATTGGGTCAACAAGATCACTGGTTAAATTATTAGAACGATTAAGGTCATTGCCTAATATTTTGCCCCAATGCATAGGTAGAAAAACGACTCCTCTTTTTATTGCGGACGTAACCTTTGCTTTAACCCTAACGTCACCACGCCGTGAACGCACAACAACAATTTCCTCATCTACTACACATAATCTCTTTGCATCCTCAGGATTTATTTCAACAAATGCCTGCTTAATGTGTTGCTTTAACTTATTCACTTTTCCCGTCTTACTCATTGTATGCCATTGGTCTCTTATACGGCCAGTGGTTAGTACAAACGGAAAATCTTCATCAGGCTTTTCACTGGTTAATGTATCAGGAACAGGATAAATAATGGCCTTTTTGGAAGGGGTATAAAATAATTTATCTGTAAATAAGCGTGGCTGGCCATTGCCACCATTAAACGGCCATTGCACACTTCTTTTATCTTTCAGCAATGGATAGTTTACTCCACTGATGTCTATGTTGGTACCGGCAGTACTCCGCACATGCTCGTCATAAATAGCAGCATTGTCTGCAAAATCAAATCCATGAAACCCCATACGCCTGGCAAAATCACAAATAATGTCGGCGTCCGGTCTTGCTTCACCTGGTGCGTCTACAATTTTACTTAAGAGACTAATCCGCCGCTCAGAATTTGTCATTGTTCCTTCCTTCTCTGACCACGTAGCAGCAGGTAAAATAACGTCAGCATACTTCAGCGTTTCAGGCCTGTTACTTACATCCTGAACAATCACAAATTTTGCTTTCTTCAATCCTTCTTCTGCAAGCCGTACGTTGGGTAAGCTGGTTAAAGGATTGGTGCAAATAATCCATATAGCTTTTAATCTTCCATCGTTCAAAGCCTCAAACATTTCAGTGGCCGTTAACCCTGGTTTATCTGCAATGGTGGTTCCGCCCCAAAAAGCCTGCATTTCTGCACGATGGAGGGGATCTAATAAATTACGATGTGCCGGAAGCATGTTTGCCAGTCCACCTACTTCTCTCCCGCCCATTGCATTTGGCTGTCCGGTTAATGAAAAAGGGCCTGAGCCTGGCTTACCAATATGGCCAGTGATCAGGTTTAGATTGATTAAGCTTAAATTTTTATTTACACCTATGGCGCTTTGATTTAAGCCCATGGTCCACATGGTTAAGAAACCTTTTGCATTACCAATATAGCGGGCAGCTATTAAAATATTCTCTGCATCAACGCCACAAATAGTAGCTGCTTCTTGTAACGTTTTTTTAAATACAATTTCTTTATAAGCTTCAAACCCCTCAGCATGATTCTTCAAAAAATCAACATCAATATCTCCGTTTTCAATCAGCAATCTTCCAATGGCATGGTTAAGAGTAATGTCTGTTCCGGGGTTAATTTGTAAATGGAGATCGGCGCTTGCACAGCTATCTGTTCTTCGCGGATCTACAACAATAATTTTTACATTTGGATTGGCCCTTTTTTGCGCCTCTACTCTTCGCCAAATAATAGGATGACACCAGGCCGGGTTTGCCCCGGTAATAAAAAAACAATCCGCCAGTTCAATATCATCATAACAAACAGGCACACTATCCTCGCCCAACGACATTTTGTAAGCGGCTACAGCGCTGCTCATACAAAGGCGTGAATTGGTATCGATATTATTGCTGCCAATAAAACCTTTAATCAATTTATTAACTACATAATACTCCTCAGTCAGGCATTGGCCGGAAACATAAAATGCCACCGAATCAGGACCAAACTTTTTTATAAACGTTTTAAAAACGGCAGCAGTTCTTTCCAGGGCGCTATCCCAACTTACACGCTGCAACTGCATTTGTTTATTATACCGCATTTGCGGATATAGCAAACGGTCGGACTTATCATTCACTGTATGATGCAGGTTCATGCCCTTGCTGCATAACATGCCTTTGTTTACCGGATGTGTTACATCTCCTTCCACCGACACGCTTCCTTTCTTATCCTTATGCACCGTAATGCCACACCCTATGCCGCAATAGCAACACGTGGTGGCAAACGTACTTGTATGTGGATGTTTTGTAGTCATAGGTCATTTTTGATGACACCGGCAATAGAATATACCTCAGCTTCTCTTGCGTCGCACTCTTGTACTTTCTGAATGCTATTGAACAGAAAGAGCGTTTCATTTAAGTATATCCAAAATGTAACACCGGTCTGTAAAAACTAAGCTCGCTGCAGCATATCCCCAGGGCCCCTAATAATTATTGCCTCTTTCTTTCGGCCCGAAACAAGGCTTACCAGGAACACAATAGCGCCAACAACAGCTACGCCTATACCGATGTATAAAAAAGCATCTACGTAAGAAATGCTTTCTGCTTTAAACAAAAAGCCGACAAGCATGGCACCGATGTTTCCACCTGCGCCTACTATGCCGGCTACACTCCCAATCGCATCTTTATTGATGAACGGAACAATTGAATAAGTACCACCGTTTGCCATTTTTAAAAACAAGGCAAACAGCAACATTGAAGCTATAGCCATTGAAAGGCTTCCTGATTTAGCAAATAGCATAATGCCAAACCCTTCTAAAATTAAAAAGGCCGCAAGAAGCAAAGACTTGCCACGGAGCCCGTAACGCTTTCCTATTTTGTCGCTAAAAATACCGCCAAGTGCACGGGCAAAAAGATTCATAAAACCGAAGATGCTGGCTAAAGCCCCCGCAACAATAATGGTACTACCAAACCTGTCAACAAAATATGTAGCAGCCACATTATCTACCGTTATTTCAACGCCAAAGCAAGCTGCATAAGCAAAAGCCAATATCCAGGTACGATAATCTTTTAATGCAATAAGGAAAGTGCCCTTCTTTTTTACTTTGGTCTGTACTTCTATTTCTTTGTAATTACCCTGTGGCGTATCCGTTGTATAACGATAATAAACAAACGCCATTATTAACAGTAGTAATCCGGGAATGATCATGGCATATCTCCACGAATCACCTTTGGTAATGGCCCCTACACCTACAAATCCTGCGGCAATCAATGGCATTACAAGGTTTGTAACACCGCCTCCAAGGTTGCCCCAACCACCCGCAACCGCATTTGCTGTACCCACCACATTAGGTGCAAACATCATCGAGGTATGAAATTGTGTAATTACGAACGAAGCCCCGATGATGCCAATAAAAAATCGAAAAAGCAAAAAGCTTTCATAACTATTGCTAAAACCAATGCCTAACACAGGTATAGCTCCTACAGCTAACAGCAATGTATAGGAAAGTCGTGGCCCTACCGTATCGCATAACTTACCAATCAATAGCCTTGCGACAATAGTAGCCGAAACAGATGCGATAGTTATATTACCTACCTGGCTTTTTGTGAGATGCAATTCGTCCCGAATAATAGGCATTAATGGCGCTATGCCAAACCAACTAAAAAAACACACAAAAAACGTGAGCCATGTGATATGAAAGGTTCGCATTTGTATGCCTTTGCCAGAGAAAATATTAAGTTTCTGAAGTGGGTGTGCATTCGTCATTTTATCTACCTGTGAAGTGTAAAAAAATAGGGTACGGTACTATTTTCTTTTCCATATTTAGAAAAAGAAAACGGCAAATAATTGTGGTGTTAATTGCAGGCAGAAATGAAAAAGTATGAAGGGTTTTCACCCCCCCGTAGAAGTTAATAGCAGATGAAGGGTTGCTGCTTTCTAGGGAAAAAGCTACACAATGCAGGCCCTGAAAATTTTTCTTCTTTCTACTTAGGTATCGTAGAAATAAGAATACTAAAGCATTGGTTTTTTCCACTTGAGAAGGCAAAAAACCAATACAAACAAAGGCCAGTCTAACCAGCTTTTTTTGATACATTTGGTTTAGTTTAAAGTTGTTGAAGCGATTTGACAACCCCCGCTTATGGACTGCGACTCCTAAGCGGGTTTTTTATTCTTCAAATGCTTATTAAATTTAATGTTTATTATATTTTCATAAAGATAGGATTAAATAAGTTTTTATTCAATCTATAAACATATATTAAATTAAGTAATAAATAATTAGAGCGAATTCTTTGTTTATTATACTTTGTATCTGGTGAAAATATAAAAATTACTTTTTTTTATATTCATAATTAGCTTCTTTATTTACATTCATTGATTCAAGGCCAAGGAATATAAACAGATGTTTAATCCCATCATTAAGGCACCAAAAAAGAACAGTCGTTTGTATGCTCCTTCATTGTTTTCGTTAAGCTCATTCTTATACCTTCATACATAAATGAAGAAAGTATTCACCACTAGTGTATTATTTACGTTTTTAGCTGTAGTGGCTTATTTTTCCAAACCATCAGAGGAAAAATGTTTAGAAGAATCGAAGGAGATTTTTAAGAAAGGAAAGTTGTCTTATACGGTACAAACACTTCCCGCGAAAGTCAATACTGAAATTTTTACCGAAACGGCTGTAACATCTTTTATAAAAAGTCTGGAAATCAAGGATCGCTTTTTATACCGGGATGTGTATCAAACAAAAATTAATAAAAAAACTAAGATCGGCTGGGCTGCCTTTGGGTGGGTTACAATAGATTTGAAATAGCTGGCGCTAATTCCATCATTCCAAACTCCGCTAAATACCTGGCAATGGAAAGCTCTTTCATTTTTGTTTCTAAAATAATATCTACATCCATCCCATAAGTATTAATATGTTCATGCACCCAATCTGAGTGAGATTCTTTTTTACTTTTAGCGTCTTCGTTTTCCTTCCGGGAACTTGAGTAGTGGAATCAAGGCTTTACATCCCATGTTTTATAAGCAGTAAAAAAAGCTTCTTCTTCTAATTGTGCTCCCGGGTGCAACTTATGATGAAAATAATCAAACACAATTGGTATTCCTGTATTATCTGCTAAGGGCTTTAAATCAGCCACTGTATATAATCCTGGCTTATCATCATTTTCTACCGACAGCCTTCTGCTTAAGTTAACAGAAAGCAGCTTTAAGTGTTGCTCAAATTTTTTGAAGGTATCTAACTTATCGCCATAAGCGCCGCCGACATGAATATTTATCTTATGCCAAGCGTGGCGGGTAACCCCATCAAATCAAAAATCTCTGATTGGGTTTCCAGGGCCTTAATGGTGTTGGCTAATGTGGCATTGCTACCTGCCAGTTTATTAAAAGGACCTGGGTGCGATGAAATGCGAATGGGATGCCGGCCAACAGATTTTAATACAGATCGTATTTCTGAAAAGTCTGGCAAATCTTGTAAACGATATTCTGAAGACCAGGGAAAAAGTTCTGATGTAACGCGGAAAACAGGAAACCCATTCTGAACATTCCATGCTACAATCTGTAAAAGTCCCTGCACATTTTGCAGCGCAAGCTGAGATGCATATTGAATCCCTCTTTCTAAAAAAGTCCGCCGTATCATACCGCGGTTGGTTACAATTCATTTTTCGCTCAGGCCAATATTAATACAGGCGTACCCCAAATTTGTCATTGCCTATTTCCTTATGTGCATAGCTTTATATAGATGGCAGGTTATAGTCTTTCTACTTTTCATTGTCTTTCTTATAGGGCCATATTCATACCAACACAAAAAGAAATTAAAGAACAAGACAGGTTTTATAAACACAATGCATTGCACTATAAGTGTTAATTCCCATTTCTTAGGCATCGTTTTTGTCAAACACATCAGTATGAAAACTATAATAATTTATGCTGCCCTTGTTTGCAGCTTTTTTATTTCCTGTAATGCCCAGGATAGCAACACCAATAATACCAATGATAGCGATTCTAGCCAAGAGGCAAAGGCCAAAAAGAATGTAAGTAAAAGAGACTATAGTATTACAAAAGCAAATTCTTACAGCGATTTATTTTTGGATAGCATGGTAGTTGAGAATTTTCTTACACAAAAAAATATTGCAGATTCTTCTTTAGGAAGAAGGATCAGAAGCTTTTACAACACCCGCAATTATCAATATGCCTGGTTTACTTCTACAGGTCTTACAGAGCAATCAAGAGGTTTTTGGAACCTGCATGATTACCATACCACTTATAATAAGGATTCCATTTTAAACAGCAAGTCACTTTCCCGAACCATGGATAACCTCATTGCAGAGGAAAATCTTTCAGTGAGCGCTTCTAACAAAAATTTTATAAATACCGAGCTTACATTAACCAGTCATTTCATTCAATACATACGTAATGAGTATGAAGATGGCGTGGTTAAAAGAAAAGAAATGGAGCGCTTTATTCCCCGAAAAAAAGAAGATCCTCTTCTTTTGGCAGATTCAATACTATCAAAAAAACATAAAGACAATAAATATTTCGAAGATGCCAATGAATCATACAAAAGCTTAAAAAACCAACTTACACTATATTATGAAATAACAAAAAAAGGCGGATGGCCATCTGTTAAAGCAGATAAAAAATCATATAAAAAAGGATCCTCATCGCCTGTGTTGGCAGATATAAAAAGGCATTTGACCATGACTGGAGATATGCCTGCAGGTGATACAAGCCGGTTATTTACTGATACTTTAGAAAAAGGCGTGAAAAATTACCAGGCACGTTTTGGATATACGCCTGATGGTGTAATCGGTGCATCCTTTTTAAAAGAAATGAATGTGTCTGCCGGTGCACGTCTACAACAAATACTTTTGAACCTCGAAAGAATGCGTTGGCTGCCTTCGCGGCCGGAAGGCGATATGATATTGGTTAATATTCCAGAGTTTGTGCTGCATGTATATGATGGCAAAAAGAACGTATGGAATATGAACGTAGTTGTAGGTAAAGAAGGCCATAATACAATGATGTTTAGCGGCGATTTGAACCAGGTGGTTTTTAGTCCTTACTGGAATGTTCCTGTTAGCATTGTGAAGAGTGAAATTTTACCATCTATTGCAAAAGACCCAGGCTATCTTGCCCGCAACAATATGGAACAAACAGGTACAGAAGGCGGTTATCCTGTTATACGCCAGTTACCCGGTCCGGATAACTCTTTAGGTAAAGTGAAGTTTTTATTTCCTAATAGCTTTAATATTTACTTCCACGATACCAATGCAAAAAGTTTGTTTAGCAAAGATAAAAGAGCCTATAGCCACGGTTGTATACGCCTGGCAGAACCGGAGAAAATGGCCCAGTATTTATTACGCCATCAACCGGAGTGGACCGACAGCAAAATATTTGATGCTATGAATAGCGGCAACGAAAAATATGTAAAACTAAAAGAGCCTGTACCAGTTTTTATTACTTACTACACAGCATGGGTAGGCGAAAACGGGCAATTGAATTTCAGGGAAGACATTTACGATCATGATAAAAAATTAACCGCCCGGATGTTTTCCGGAACAAGACCTTTACTAGCCAGTAAGTAATTGCATAACTTGCCATTTAAGAAATATTTTTTGAATGCAATTGGTAGAAGTAACAGGCAAAAAGCTCTCTGAAGAATTTTTATTGGTTAATGTAACAATCAATAAAAGCAATCCAAATTATATACAGCCACTTAACAAAGATGTTAATGATGTCTTCGATGTAAAAAAAAACAAAACCTACCGCTTTGGTACTGCAAAGCGATGGATTCTTAAGGATGCCAATGGTGCGTATCTAGGCCGCATAGCTGCCTTCACTAATAAAAGATATAAGAATAAGGGAGATGATGTGCCCGTGGGAGGCATTGGTTTTTTTGATTGTATCAACAACCAGACAGCAGCCAATATGCTTTTTGATACGGCTAAAGCTTGGTTGATAGAACAAGGAATAGAAGCCATGGATGGACCCATAAACTTTGGTGAACGCGACCGCTGGTGGGGTTTGGTGGTAGAAGGTTTTCAGGAGCCGATGTATTGCATGAATTATAATTACCCTTATTACCAGGAGCTATTTGAGCAGTATGGGTTTCAGCGCTTTTTTGGACAAGTATGTTTTGGCCTTGATCCCAAAAAAACATTAAGTGAAAAATTAATTACACGGCATGCTATGTATGCCAATAACCCCGATTTTAAGGTAGTTACAATTGAGAAAAAAAATCTTTCAAAATACGTAGATGATTTTACAACGGTTTACAATGCAGCATGGGCCGGACATGGAGGTGTGAAGCAGTTTAAAAGAGAACAAGTGGCCATCATGTTTGATAAAATGAAACCTGTGCTAGATGAACGCATTGTTTGGTACACTTACTATAAGGACAAGCCTATTGCCATATTCATTAATCTCCCCGATTTAAACCAATGGTTTAAGCATTTAAATGGCAAGTTTAACCTGCTGCATAAACTGAAATTTTTATGGATAAAGAAAACTAAGCCGTGTAAAAAATTCACGGGAATTGTTTTTGGCATAGTGCCCGAATTCCAGGGCAAAGGTATTGATGCTTTTATGGTAAGGGAAGCTTACGACTTTGTATGGCCCACAAAATACACGGAATACGAAATGCAATGGATAGGTGATTTCAATCCGAAGATGGTTAACCTGGCGGAGAATGTTGGTGACACATTCCGGAGCCGCATGCTCGTAACCTATCGCTACCTTTTTGATAGAACAAAAGAGTTTAAACCGCATCCGATGATTAGTTAGGAATGCCTAATAGTACCCGTCTTTTAAGGAGGAAGCGAACACGAACACAGGCACAAATCTGCAACAGGATTGTAGAACCCCAATTGCAATTCTTACGGTTTTCAATGTTGCAAATCAGAGATTGCTGGAGTGTAGTTTCATTGACGCACCTGTCAATACAAAACGAATAAGGTGGGCTATGATTATGAGTACATTATAAAAAAAAAGTAGATTCGTATAATAAATAAATACAATCTTTTTATGCCATTGCCTTAGCCTCAAAAACGTCGTTGAGATTAAAGGTCGGTGGCAACATAGATTGAAACCAATTAATGACAATAAATATGACTGCATCTAAAGCTTGGATAACTGTTCTCGTTTACTTTATTATTATATCCAGCCCAATAAACGCAAGCTCGCAACATTACAATGACAGTAGTTCAGGTCCTAAGGCCAAAGCTGCATTGTTGGACACAATTGTTAATATATTTCAAACAAACTCTATTTATAAAAATAAAGTAAACTGGAGTGATTTGAAGTCTGAATTGTATAGTAGTATAGATTATTCATCATCCAATAGTGTTTTAGCGGTAATTCCAGCTTATATAAGATTGTCTAAGATTTTGAATATAACTCATGGTGGACTTATCTATAAGGGAACAGCCTATGGAGCGAACAACGAAGGGTTTCAGGATATGCAGAATCGAATTTCTAACACTATTCAGGATGCTTCAGGAAGGAACGAATATAACTTCCGCGTAGAAGTTATTGGTAAGAAGTACGGGTATATTTCAATTCCACCCATTGACATTGAGTTTAGCGAAGACATGGAGAAAGTTAAACTAGAATTAGTAAAAAAGGCTTCTGTTCTTCAAGACTCTTTATGTAAACTGGAGGGGCTTGGACTTAAAGGGCTTATTTTAGATTTAAGACTAAATAGCGGTGGTAGTACCGTGGCAATGTTTGGAGGCTTAACTTCCTTATACGATAAGGGTACACTTTTTAGTTTTGCTATGAGCAACGGATCCGCCCAAAAAGTAAACAAGGAAGGTAAATTTATAACGTTTGATAGGGACACGTTAGTGAAACTAGAATCAAAATGTCCTTCTTTGAATCAATTAAAGTTAGCTGTATTGATTTCGCCAAATACCGCTAGTGCTGCAGAGCAAATTGCCATTTCTTTTAAAGGCAGAAACAAGACAATATTCATTGGTGAAAGAACAAGAGGGATGACAACCGGTATTCAAACAGTTTCGATTAGAGAAGATTTGACTTTAGACTGCGCTCAAATGTTCTCTATGGATAGAAATGGAAACATGTTTGACAGTTGGGTGTCTCCAGATATCACTGTAGTTGGAGGTGATGATTTTGAAAGTCTGCAGAGTGATAAAAAAGTTCAGGAGGCAATAAAGTGGTTAGCAGATAAGAAATAATTCTGCTTCTCCGCCGAGTCTCACCTCTTAGCTTCTGTGCGTGGCGTGGACTCGGTGTTACACATTAAAACTATTAAGGTAATAAACGACAGAGGCAGCAATCATACTAAGACTGGATTTAGTAGTAAAAGAAGTGACTGGATTTACAAACCTGGTTATCATAGAAACTATATTAAGTAACACCTTGTAGCGTTTTATTACATCTTGTATCATTTCGTATCATTTTTGTATTACTTTGTGTCTTTTATACATGATAGCGAACCCCGTATATAGATTAAGAATAAATCTTGATTGGCAATTAATCTCCCTAATTAGCCAGATTGATAGGTTTGACGCATCCTGGAGTGCCATAGAGCGCAGAGAGAAAAAGAGTCTCAAACAACTTAAATCAATTGCAACAGTAAAAAGTGTTGGAGCTTCAACCAGAATAGAAGGGTCTCAATTAACCGATGAAGAAGTAAATGTAATACTGAAAGATATAGATATTACAAAACTTGAAGACAGAGATTCTCAGGAAGTAGTTGGCTATTTTGAAGCTTTAGATATAATATCTGAGTCATACAATGACATTCAAATTTCAACAGGTGATATAAAAAATCTGCATAACATCCTGATGAAATATAGCACGAAGGACGAGTGGCATAAAGGAGATTACAAACAACATAGCAATGCTGTAGAAGCAAAATATCCAGACGGTACAAATCAAATAATATTTCAAACAACGGAACCTGGCTTTGCGACAGAAAGCTCAATGAATAATTTAATTGAATGGTATAATAATGAAAACGAAGTTCACCCACTTGTAAAGTGCTCCATATTTACCTATGAGTTTTTGACAATACATCCATTTCAGGATGGTAATGGTAGGTTAAGCAGACTTTTATCATCTCTGTTGTTATTAAAGAATGGATACAAGTGGATTCAATATGTAAGTTTTGAACATGAGATTGAAAGCAAAAAACCTGAATACTATAAAGTGCTCAGAAGTTGCCAGGTTCAGAGACCAAATGAAGATATAAGTGACTGGGTAAATTTCTTTTTTGATGCGCTAAAAAATATTCAGGTACAGCTATTGCAAAAACTCCACATTCATAAAACTGATGAACAATTACTGCCGCGAGAAAAACTTGTAGTTAGTTTTATACAAAATCATCCCGGTTGTAAATCCGGAGATATTGCAAAGGGCTTGGGAATGTCTCGAATGATTGTAATAAGGTTGCTATTAGTATTGATTTATAAAAATATTGTAGAAAAGCATGGCACAGGTTCAGCAACTCAATACACAATTAGATAAATGCAAACACATAACTCTGTCCAACCACTACCCAGACAGTTTTGGACACATGAAATAATTATGGAAACTTGCACCAGCATTATTGCCCGAAAGTTTTATGGAAAAATTTATCGTCTCTGCCCGAAAATACCGACCGCAACTTTTCGATACAGTTGTTGGACAAGAACATATTACCACCACGCTAAAAAATGCAATTAAAAATAACCAGCTGGCTCATGCATTTTTGTTTTGCGGTCCACGTGGTGTGGGTAAAACCACCTGTGCCCGCATTCTTGCCAAAACAATAAATTGTGAGCAACATACGACCGAAGGTGAAGCATGTAATGTTTGCCATTCGTGCACGTCGTTCAACGAAGGCACTTCCATGAATATCCATGAATTAGATGCCGCTTCCAATAATTCTGTAGACGATATTAGAAGCCTTGTAGAACAAGTTCGCTTTTCGCCTCAGGCAGGAAAATATAAAGTATATATTATTGATGAAGTACACATGCTTAGCTCTTCGGCTTTTAATGCATTTTTAAAAACGCTTGAAGAGCCTCCGCCTTATGCTATTTTTATTTTAGCCACTACAGAAAAACATAAGATACTTCCTACCATTTTAAGTCGTTGCCAGATCTTCGATTTTAAGCGTATTACCCTGCAGGATACGGTGGATCATCTCTCGGGCATTGCAGTAAAAGAAAATGTAAGTGCTGAAGAAGCCGGACTGCAACTCATTGCCCAAAAAAGTGAAGGCTGTATGCGGGATGCGTTAAGTATTCTGGATAAGATCATAAGCTTTACGGGAGGCCAGCTTACCTATAATAATACGCTGGAACATTTAAATATTCTTGATGCTGATTATTATTTTAAGCTTGTTGATTGTATGCTCCAGCAGGACCTTTCCGGAGCAATGTTGCTGTATGATGACATCAATAAAAAAGGCTTTGAAGGTGACATGGTGTTGAATGGCTTTGCCGAATTTTTAAGAAACGTATTGATTTGTAAAGATGAAAGAGTAATTGGCTTACTGGAAGTAGTTGAAAGCTTTAAACAACGCTATGCTGCTACAGCAAAAAATATAGATGCAGGCTTTTTAGTAAGTGCCTTAAACATTTTAAGCGAAGCAGAAATTAATTATAGAAATGCCCGTAACAAACGCTTGCATGTTGAGCTTTGCCTGATTAAATTATGTTACCTGCAACAAGCCTTAGAGCTAACGGCAAATGGCTCTTCTATCGAGAAACGAAAAAGTGTTGAAACCGCAAAGTCTGTGGCATTTAAAACCATTGCAACCATAGCCATAAGAACGCCTTCAACCCGAGAAAAACAAACCAAAGCTTCCATTCCTGTACCAGCTGATAACATAAGAAAAGAAGAGGCGAAATTAATTATAGAAGTTCCTGAAGAGAGAAAGGTGCAGGTGGCAGAAGAAAATGTTTCTTACAAGCCTGCGCCAAAACCTAAGCTTGGATCGCTTACGGCATTACGCCAGCAAATTGAGGAAAAGCATGGAACAGCCACAGCTGTTAGCTACCAGGCTTTGGACATTACTACACTTAAACTTGCCTGGACTAAATTTATAGAATCATTAAAGAGCGCAAAAAACCCGGCGTGGCAAAGTTTTGAGTTAGCTGAATTAACCATTCGGGATGAAAACAGTTTTGAAGCAACTGCTGCAAATAATCTGCAGCAAAAGTTTTTAGAACTTGAACGAAACAAGGCCTGCGAATTTCTGCAGAAGGAATTGCAAAACCGTAAATTAAAGTTCAATATCATATTATTAGAATCGGATAAATCTGCTTCAAATTTTGAAATGCCTCTTTCTTCTAAAGAGCAGTACCAAAAGATAGTTGAACAATTTCCTATGGTGAAAGAACTAAGGGAAAGGTTGAGATTGGACCTGGATTTTTAGCATTTGAACCACGAAGGCACAGAGACATGGAATAACACAAAAAAATAAAAAAATAGGCAATTGGCAATCGGCAAGCTGAGGACGTACTTCCTGCTTCGTACCTCGTACTTTGCTCAGTAGTATTACCGAACGTAAAAGAGTGTGACACAACAGACGATCAATAGAATTCCTTCTGCTGGTATCATAAAAAATTTGATCTAAACCTTTTTAATGCTTTTGGCTTAATTTCACGCCGCATTCACTGCAACAAATAAATTATAGAACATGGCCGAAGTGATTTTGATGCCCCGCCTTAGTGATACGATGACAGAAGGTGTTATTGCTGCATGGCATAAAAAAGTAGGAGAAGAAGTGAAAAAAGGAGATCTGCTTGCTGAAATAGAAACAGATAAAGCAACCATGGAGCTTGAGAGCTACAAGGATGGTACGCTGCTACATATTGGTGCGGCAGATGGTGGCAAGTTGCAGGTAAATGATTTGCTGGCTATTATTGGCCAGGCTGGTGAAGATATTTCGCAACATACATCTGGCAAAACAAACGGTAACGCTGGAGCACAGTCCGATCTTACTAAACACGTAACAGAAGAAGCAACCCCTGTGGAAAAAGGCGAAGGTGATGTACCCCCGCAAGGGAAGCCTGGTGGAATGAATTTGAGCAAAGTGGAAGAGGTGGTATTGATGCCGAGGCTTAGTGATACAATGACAGAAGGCGTAATTGCAGCATGGCATAAAAAAGTGGGCGACGATGTGAAGAAAGGCGAACTACTGGCCGAAATAGAAACTGATAAAGCAACTATGGAATTAGAGAGCTATAAGAATGGCAAGCTCTTACATATTGGCGCAGAAGCAGGACAAAAGATAGCTGTAAATGATCTGCTTTGCATTATTGGTGAAGAAGGAAAAGTTGATGTGCAGGGTATTGTGAATGCCTCTGGTGCAATCGGCAATGGGCAATTGGCAATGAGCAATCAACATTCAGCAAAGAGTAATGAACAATTAGCAACAGCCAATGAGCAATCAACCAATCAAACCGTTCAACTAACGACTGATGGTCGTGTGAAAGCTTCACCTCTGGCAAAGAAAATAGCTGCTGAAAAAGGTATTGATATTGCGCAGGTTGCCGGAAGTGGAGACAACGGTCGCGTTACCAAAAAAGATATTGACACATTTACACCTTCAGCAAAACCTGCTGCCCAGCAAGCGCAGCCTGCTCAAGCCGCACAAGCAATGCCGGCTGTCGTTCAGGGACAGGAAAGCTTTACCGATGTGACTGTTTCGCAGATGCGTAAAGCCATTGTTCGGACAGTCACTGAGAGCAAGTTTAATGCGCCACACTTTTATGTAACCATGGAAATTAACATGGATAAGGCAATGGAGGCAAGGGTACAGATGAATGAAATAAGTACCGTTAAGATCAGCTTTAACGATATGGTAGTGAAAGCAGCCGCTATGGCATTGAGAAAACATCCTGCTGTAAACTCTTCGTGGATGGGTGATTTTATTCGTCAATTTAACCATGTACACATTGGCGTTGCAGTGGCTATTGAAGATGGGCTGATTATTCCTGTAGTACGCTTTGCAGATCAAAAAACTTTAAGCCAGATTGCAGCAGAAACAAAAGACCTGGCAGGTAAAGCAAAGACCAAAAAATTACAACCCACTGATTGGACCGGCAATACGTTTACAATTTCTAATTTAGGTATGATGGATGTGGATGAATTTACCGCTATTATTAATCCTCCCGATAGCGCTATTATGGCGGTAGGTAGAATTAAAGAAGTGGTAGTGCGGAAAGGAGATGGTTTTGGTGTAAGCAATTTTATGAAAGTAACATTAAGCGCTGATCATAGGACGCTTGATGGTGCAGTTGGTGCAGCTTTCTTACAAACCTTTAAAAAGTATTTGGAGAACCCGGTTACGATGTTAGTCTGAACGGGGATTTGGGGAGATTAAAATGATTATGTTGATACGGAAGCCTTTGATTTATTTCAGAGGCTTTTTCTTCGGAAGCAAATTGCCACGAAGTCACGAAGGCTCCAAGTTGAACAAAGGCTTTGTGCTCCTTTGTGTCTTGGTGTCTTCGTGGCAGATTTCTCTATTTCATTTCCGTAATGCTTCCTTCAAATAATAATTCTACATCAGGATCAAGAATAATTTTTGAAGGTTTGACCGAAGCAGGCAAAGTGAAAGTTGATGTGTTGGGCGAGATGTTTATTTTGTGAAGCTCCTGTTTTCCTTTTGCATCAACGAAGGCTAAAGTAAGAGGAAAAGTAAACTTGTTCGAGGCCGAGGGCTCTAGCCTAAATTGCACTTTACCAGCTCCGTAATTCCATTTAATTTTTATAATGGGAATTCCCCCCTTGTACAACCACTGATCAAAAAAAACACGCAGGTTTTTACCGGAAACCTTTTCTGCCACTGCCTGAAAATCCCTGGTATCTGCATTACCTCCCTTATACCGGGCATAGTATGTTTGAATGATTTTATGAAAGGCATCATCTCCTACTTCTCCCCGAAGCATGTGTAAAACCCATGCACCTTTTTGATAACTATTTTCATTTAATAGATCCATAAAAGAGGATATAGTATCTACAACCGGGTTCTTATTTTTTCGAGCAAAAGCAATAACCTTAACCCTGTCTTCCGCAAGCTTTTTTTGAAATGCAGCTTTACCGTACTTCTGCTCCCAGTAAATGAGGGTGAGGTAAGTGGCAAAACCTTCACTTAGCCATAAATGAGCAAAGCTTTTTTCTGAAGCCATATTCCCAAACCATTGATGCACTATTTCATGCGACACCGTTCCTTCTGATGAACGTGTTCCTGTCACGGAATTCTCATCATAAAAAATAGCACTTGCATTTTCCATACCGCCAAAGATGGTTGTTGATTGCACGTGTGCTAATTTTTGAAAAGGGAATGGTGCTATGTACAGGGTAAAAAACTCCATTATGCCGGGAGCTATAGCATAATCATATAATCCCTTTTGCTTGTTTTGAGGATATACCCAGCCTGTTGCCGGCACTTCCTGGCTACTATCAAGATTGGCTACTGCAAATTGTGCCACCCCAATGACCATTATTTTTGTAGGAATGGGAATAGTTTCTTTCCAGTGTGTCAACTTTTGAGCCTTACTGAGATTTGTTTCTTCTACCTGCACACCATTTGAAATAACCTGGTAGTACGAAGGCGCTATGACAATAAATTCTACAGACGCTTTATCATTGATTACATCGTTACACGGAATCCAATGGTGGGCCCTGTTAGGCCAGTTGTCGGAGAAAAAAGTACGATCACCAAATTTATTTTTAGAAATAATAAGTCCGTTGGCAGGTATGCCACTATATTTTATTTCAAGCGTGTCTATCAGGTTTGCAGAAAAGGTACTTTTAAAGCGAATATGCAGGCGATCGTTTAATTGTTGAAAGGAGGCCACATTGCCGCCTTTTACACTATCTACCTTCATACCCTTTCCGTTTTTTTCCTGCACCAGGTTTAAAGAAATATCCTGGGTAGTTTGTAAATATTTGATAGCGATCTGCGCCTTTCCAAAAATCTTATCCGTTTCATCTGCGAGTTGCAATTGAAACCTGTAATGCTGCACATCAATATCCTGAGCATAACTATTCAGAAAAATAAACAGGCTAAATAAGAGGGTACACAGACGCATATATTTTCTTTTATTCTTCAGAGTAAAGTTAGGAGTTAGGGGTTAGGTGGGCCAAAAGAAGCAACTGAAAAATATAGATCTTTAACTTGATTGTAGATGATGCCCTCAATGCAAAAAGTTCCTCATCCGCCCTTCGGGCACCTTCTCCTAAAGGAGAAGGGGTGCAGCGATCTTTGAATTATAAACTTATGCTTCCTAATGATCTAATCATTAAATCATTTAAATCCACCCAAATCATAGTTCAGATAATTTATAACTTCTCCAGCATCTCAACCACCTTTTCTCTTTTCAATATTACATAACCTATGCGGTCATTGCTGATACCTTCCTTTAGCTGGTAGCTGAATTGCAGCTGGTCTTCCGTTACGTCCGTTTCAAAATAGCGAAAAGAAATGTTGGGATAAGCTTTTAACTCATCTCCTATTTCATACAAATGTGTAGAAAGAATAAAGAGTGAATTTTTTATTTTAATCAATCCTTTTATAACGGCAAGAGAACATTTCATAGCATCCTGCACATTTGTCCCTTTAAATAATTCATCAATCAGCACCAGCCATTTTTTGCCATTGTTTATTTTATAAATCGTGTTTTTTATGCGCTGCACTTCGTTAAAAAAATAGCTCTCCCCTTTTGCAATATTATCTGCCACATTTATGTTTGTCAGCAATCCATCAAATAAGGTAAGCTCCATGTTTTTTGCAGGCACGCCCATACCAATATGAGCTAAAAAAACAGCAGCACCGACCGATTTAATTAAAGTGCTTTTTCCCGCCATATTTGCGCCGGTAAGAAATACAAAATTTTGTTCTGGATGCATCCCCAGATCATAAGGAACGGGTGCTTGCAGCAGCACATGATAAAGGCCTTCGGCTTTTAAGAAAGGATCTTCCTGGTCAAGAAAAGTGGGAAAATGAAGGTTATATGTTTTAACCGCCATGGCCATTGAACACCAGGCTTCAAGACGGCTGTATATCTCCATCAGTTCCAGTGTTTCCAATTTATACTGCCGCTTAAAGAAGTTTGCAAAGAATAAATTATCTGCCATACTAACCTTTGCATCTGGTGGAATGCTTATAAGGCTTTGCAATACTTTTTCTTCTAATGACTTTTGAATACGCTCAATATAAAAACGGATTTGTGGCGGAAGATCAATGGTTGAAAAAAGGTCAGCCAATTTTTTCATTCCTTTATAGAAATCCGCAAAATGCTTCACCGAATATTTTGCCATAGCGTAATCTTCATGATGCAAAAAACGATAGCTAAGATTACTCACTACTGTTTGATGCTTCGCAATCGGATCAAGATTATAATCTAAAAACTTATCCATCATAATGATGGTTCCATTGGTGATCTCAGTAGGCCACTCATCAATGTGCTGCAAGATTGTTTTAAGAATTATTTGTGTACCTATAATGCGCTTAAGATCGGTATGAGGTTCTGTAAAGAAACGGCGCAGCCATTCTTTACCACCAACAGTGCGGGTAAAATTGAGTTTATGAAATATAGAAAATTCTTCTTCCTGGTGAAAGACTGAAATGTCGGTGAAAGTAGTTTTATCTATTTGCATAAGGTTGCCCGGTAGCTATGTGAGTTTATTACACTTGGATTAAGTAAGGCTATCATCTTGAATAATCGTAGAAGAACAAAACATTGCCGCTAGATCTTATGATGTATGATCAAATTTCAATCTTCTACCCCTTATAGATTCATCCCACACACCATTTCCATAAACCAATCCGCCATTTACAAATGTATGCGTCACACAGGCTGGAAACCTTTGTCCTTCGAAAGGACTCCAGCCACATTTAGAATAAACATCTTCTTTTTCCACCCTTGTTACTTCCATAAAATCTACAATCACGAGGTCGGCAAAATAGCCTTCCCGTATATAGCCACGATCTCTGATTTTAAAACAGTCAGCTACCGCATGGCTCATTTTCTGCACCACTTTCTCCAATGATATCTTTCCCATTTCGTAATACTTCAACATCAGTAAAAGTGAATGCTGCACTAACGGAATGCCGGCATGTGCTTTTTCATAAGTAGTATGTTTTTCTTCCCACGTATGCGGCGCATGGTCTGTAGCTATCACATCCAACCGGTCATCTAACAAAGCTTTCCAGAGTGCTTCTTTATGATACGCATCTTTAATAGCCGGATTGCATTTTATTAAGTTTTCCAAACGATCATAATCCGCTGCTGTAAAATGCAGATGGTGCACACATACCTCAGCCGTTATTCTTTTTTCTTTTAAAGGCAGCATATTGGTAAACAACTGCAATTCTTTTTCGGTGCTGATGTGTAGTATGTGTAACCGGCTATTGTGCTTTTTTGCAAGCTGCACTGCTTTAAACGATGACTCAAAACATGCTTCCTCGTTTCTAATAATTGGATGATCGGATGCAGTTAGTGTGCCTTTTTGATCTTTTAAAGTTTGCAGGTTGGCTTTTATGATAGCTTCATCCTCGCAGTGAGTTGCAATCAGCAATTCTGATTCACTGAAAATTTTATCAAGTACCAGGTAATTATCTACCAACAGATTTCCGGTAGAAGAACCCATAAATATTTTTACACCACACACTTCATCTTTCTTCTTATTTGTTTTTAAAATTTCTTCGATGTTATCGTTAGAAGTGCCCATGTAGAAAGAATAGTTTGCCATAGAATATTCTTTCGCTATGCTGTATTTATCTTCCAGCAGTTCTTGCGTAAAGGCGGGCGGATTTGTATTGGGCATTTCCATAAAAGAAGTTACGCCACCCGCTACAGCAGCCCTTGCTTCGGTATAGATAGTAGCCTTATGCGTTAAGCCAGGTTCTCTAAAATGAACCTGGTCGTCTATAACACCAGGCAATAAATATTTTCCTTCACCATTAATTTCTATTACGTTGCTACTTACAGAAATGTTTGGAGCAATTTTTTCAATTCGTTCATTCGCTAAAAAAACATCTGCTATTTGAATGCTTCCTTCATTCACTACCTGTATATTTCTAATCACATATTTTTGCATACTTTGATTCTAAAGTCGTTTAAATGCAATATAAACAAACACTGTTAAGACTGGCCATTTTGTTGACACCCTTCGCGGCAAAAACACAAACCACATATTTGCCACAGGGTGCCAAGGAACATATTTTAATAGAACGACTGGAGATCAAAGCAGGTACGGATTCTGTGCTTAACTTTTCTAAAACAAGACCGCTAAGCCGAAAACAGTTTATACCCCGCCTTGGTCGCATGGACTCAATTGCAGGACTTTCAAAAGTTGATCAGTATAACTTATACGGTGCCATGGTAAGCAACCTCGAATGGGCGACGGGCAACCGCTCTGAATATTTAAGTAAAAAAGGATTAGGAAAAAGCTTTTATCAAACGCCGGCTAATTTCTACGAAACAAATTCAGAAGATTTCTTCCTGGCTATAAATCCGGTTTTTCAATTTATGTTTTCGAAAGAAAGCGATAATGATCAAACGTTGTTTTTAAATTCCAGGGGATTAAGCCTTCGGGGCAGAGTAGCTAATAAAATAGGTTTCTCATTGTATGTTACGGACAACCAGGAACGTGATCCTTTATATGTGCAGCAACAGGTAAACGAACGCAAAGCCGTACCTGGCGCCGGTTATTACAAAGAATTTAAAGTGAGTGGTTACGATTATTTTGATGCACGTGGATATTTTACATTTAATGCAACAAAGTATATTGATGTTGCTTTTGGCTATGACAAAAATTTTATTGGCAATGGGCATCGCTCATTATTCTTAAGCGATTTTTCAAACAACGCTCTTTTCTTAAAATTAAACACACGCATCTGGAAGCTGAATTATCAAAACCTTTTCATGGAGCTGCATCCTGCAGAACCAAGGGCTGGAGACAGGTTGCTTCCGAAGAAATACGCAGTAATGCATCACCTTGATCTTGCTGTTACTAAATGGCTGAACATCGGGGTGTTTGAAGGAATAACCTTTGGACGTAAAGATCATTTTGAATTTGGCTACCTGAACCCTGTTATTTTTTATCGCTCCATCGAACAGCAGCAAGGCAGCTTTGATAATGCTGTTCTTGGTTTTGATGCAAAGGCAAATGTGGCGCATAAGTTCCAGTTTTATACGCAGCTCCTTTTTGATGAATTTCTTTTATCGGAGCTAAAAAAGAACCGTGGCTGGTGGGCTAATAAATGGGCGGTGCAGGCAGGTATGAAATATATAGATGCCTTCGGAATTAAAAATTTAGATATTCAATTGGAGCATAACCGTGTTCGCCCGTTTACCTATTCTCATGACGATTCAGTAGCAAACTATACACATTATAACCAGCCATTAGCGCATCCGCTCGGAGCCAATTTTAAAGAAATAATTGCCATTGCCCGCTATCAGCCTGCACCTCGTTGGCTAATACAGGCAAAAGGCATTTTCTACTTACAAGGAAGAGATACATCTATAGAGAATAATGGCAGCAACATATTTTTACCCAATGTGCCTCCGTATCGCACAAAGGAGTTTGGTTATAGCATAGGTTCTGGTATACCTACAAAGGTGACAATAGCTTCGTTTCTTTTATCGCATGAATTAAAACAAAACCTTTTTTTAGAAGCTAGTCTTTTCTATCGGAAACAAACTGCTGATGCAGCAACCACCACATCTAACAAAAGTGTAATTATGTCTGCAGGCATCCGGTGGAATATGCACCGGAGAGATTTTGATTTTTAGATACGATAGATAACTAAAATGTTGCAGTAAAGTTTTTTGTTACAACCGGGCTGGTTTTCATTTCTGAACAAACATGACCAAACTTGCGCTTTGTTTTATAGTAATTTCAATAGAACTAATACAGTTTCTACTTTATGTATCATGCTACCAAAAAAAAGGTTCATACACTACTTCATCCTGAACTTGATGATACAAAATGGGATAAGGTTTTCAATGGATTTATCATTACGCTTATTTTATTGAATGTAATTGCGGTAATGCTTGAAACCGTGCCGGCAATTCATGATCCGCATAAAGAGTTTTTCTTTTATTTCGATATTATTTCAGTAATGATCTTCAGCGTCGAATACATTTTACGGGTATGGAGCGCTAATCATATTCACGAACACCGCCATGGTAAACAAAGTCGCTTCAGGTATATTTTCTCCGTCGGTGCCTTAATAGACCTCCTGGCTATTTTGCCTTTTTATATACATGTTTTTGTAGGCTTTGATTTAAGGGTACTTCGTATATTTCGCTTGTTAAGATTCTTACGGCTTTTTCGGCTTACTGCTTATATGAAAGCAACCAAAGTGGTAGTTAACGTTTTCAAATCAAGAAAAAACGAACTTTTCTTAAGTCTTGTTTTGGTTTTTTTTCTCATTATTATTTCTTCCTGCCTTATTTACTTTGCAGAGCATTTGGCTCAGCCAGATAAATTCAACAGCATTCCAAGTACTATCTGGTGGAGCATTACAACGCTTACGACCGTTGGATATGGAGATATGATTCCTATTACTCTTATAGGCAGAATACTAACCGGGATAATTTTATTAGCAGGGGTTGTACTTTTTGCATTGCCAGCAGGCATTATTACAGCCGGTTTCCTGGAGGAAATGAAAAAAACAAAGCCCCATACATCTCATACATGCCCTCACTGCGGTTTACCAATAAATGGCTTAGAGCATATAGTTCACTAACCACTAACAGCAAAAAAATTACTGCCTGCAAACAAAACGATAGCCAACACCTGATTCAGTAATTAAGTACTCAGGGCGATTTGAATCATTTTCAATCTTCTTTCTTATTTGTGCAATGAAGACACGCAGATATTGTGATTGATTGATGTAGCCGGGACCCCATATAGCTCTTAACAGATATTGATGTGTTAAAACCTTCCCTTCATTTTTTGCAAATAATGAGATCAAACTGTATTCCGTAGATGTTAACTTAACCAACTCACCTTGCTTTTTTACGGTTCTTACATTCAAATCAATTTCTAAGTCAGGCCCTGTAATAATCGGTTGGGTGTCCTCCACAGCAGATACCCTAAGTGCAGAACGGATCCGGGCTAAAAGTTCACCTGTTCTAAAGGGTTTTGTCAAATAATCATTGGCTCCGTTGTCGAGGGCTTTAATAATATCTTCTTCACTGTTTTGAACTGAAAGAATAATTATGGGATTTGTATACCATTGCCGGAGTTCTCTTAAAACCGTATGACCATCTTTATCTGGCAAGCCTAAATCTAAAAGTATAAGATCTGGCGGATGATTGGCAGCCATAGTCATTGCATCTCTTGCTGTTGAAGCTTCTGAGATAATAAAGCCATTGCTTTGTAATGTAATTTGGAGAAGCTTTCTAATTTGTGCCTCATCGTCAATAATCATTATAACCGCCTTGTTCATTTGTAATGTTTTAAAGATGATGCCTCAGCAGGTATTTCAATTGTAAACTGTGCTCCGCCTGTATCAATGTTTTGCAAATGCACCTTACCTTTTAATGCTTCTGTAAAGCCTTTAACAATAGATAGCCCAAGGCCGGTACCATTTGGCGCCACATTCTTCAATCTGTAAAATTTATCAAACACGTTATCAATTTCATCTTCGGGAAAGCCCTTGCCATTGTCTTTAACCAGTATGTGCAATACATCTGCCGGAGCACTTGCGGTGATAAATATTTTACTGCCTGGCGCCGTGTAAATGCTTGCATTGTTTAATAAATTATAAAGAATTTGTTCCAGCATCACTTTATCTAATTTAAAAAACGGAAGGTCAGGTTCTATGCTGATATAAATTTTTTGTTCAATCTTATTTTCTTCTACACGCTTAACTACTTCATAAATTGATTCACTGACATCGCACCAATCATTTTTTGGTTTTATAAACCCGGAATCAATTCTCGACATGTTAAGTAGATTTTCTACTTGCTGGTTCAATCGAAACGATGCTTTGGAAATCTCGCTGATCAGTTGCTGCTGATTATATAATGTAAGGTTATTGTTTCCAGCTTGCAGGTTATCAGTTGCACCTATGATTGTTGCGATGGGGGTTCGCAACTCGTGCGACAAAGAATTAAGCATTGTATTATACAACTTAATAGTATTTGCTTTCTCTTCTTTTTGTCTTGATGCTTTTTCCACCTGCCTTATTTTATATGTAAGTACTGCATTGATCATGGAAATTATAAAATACATGATCAGGAGTATAGTATCTTCTGTTGTGTCTACATGAAAATTAAAACGAGGTGGTATGAAAAAGAAATCCCAGATACAAGCTGTTAAGGTGGCAGTAATTAATACAGGAAAAATATCGAAGCTTACAGCTACAAGAGATACTGCCAGCAGCAATATTAGAGCTACAACTCTGTATCCTATATATGCTGACAAAGCATAGCATACAGCAGAAACTAACAGAACGAGAAAAATACTTAACAGGTATTGGTTACGTTTTTTTATTTTATTTATAAAAAGCTCTCTCATTTTTTTACAGACATAAAAATAAGCTAAGCTATCGCCTGAGGTAAACATTTTCAGGTATAAAGATTTTATAAAGGTTTATGTCAATAGCATTGTATATCCATTACAATAATTGTAAGCATTATACTTTTGACTTTTTAAGTAAATCATTTTATAAAGATGTCAGGTTTGAAGAATAAGGTTACTATCGCTGGCTTACTGATTGCATTAGGAATTATTTACGGAGATATTGGCACTTCGCCTTTATATGTATTAAACTCTATTATTAGCGGAAAAGTTATTTCAGAAGATCTTGTTATTGGCTCTTTGTCTTTGATTATCTGGACACTTACCTTGCAAACTACTATCAAGTATGTAATTCTTACGCTCAATGCTGATAACAGAGGTGAAGGCGGTATATTTTCATTATTTGCCTTAGTAAGAAGAAGAAAAAAATGGCTAATAATACCGGCAATGATCGGTGGTGCAGCACTTTTAGCTGATGGCATGATTACGCCACCTATTTCTGTAACATCAGCCATAGAAGGTTTGAAACAGGTGCCTGCCATATCAGATATAAGTCAGTCAACCATTGTGTACATTGTAATTGCCATCCTTTCTTTTCTATTTTTTATTCAACAATTTGGCACTGCTTTTATCGGGCGTTTTTTTGGGCCCATAATGGCATTTTGGTTCATAATGCTTGCTTCACTAGGTATTTTACACCTTGGTGATGAACTGCATGTATTTCAAGCTTTTAATCCATACTATGGAATTAAGCTCCTGATAAATTATCCAAAAGGATTTTATATACTCGGTGGTGTTTTTTTATGTACTACCGGGGCGGAGGCACTTTACTCTGACTTAGGACATTGCGGTAAGTGGAATATTCGTTCTTCATGGATTTTTGTAAAGATTTGCCTGATCTTAAACTATCTCGGCCAGGGAGCATGGTTGCTTGATAATTACGGAGGAAAGGCCATTACCTCAGAAATGATTGAAGCAGGCTTTAATCCCTTTTATGGCGTAATGCCCCAGTGGTTTCTTTATATAGGAATTGCTACTGCTACTGCTGCAGCTGTCATTGCAAGCCAAGCCTTAATATCGGGATCTTTTACCTTGATAAGCGAAGCAATGCGATTAAACCTTTGGCCTAAATTCCGGATTAATTACCCTACCGAAGCCAGAGGACAACTCTATGTGCCCTCCGTAAACTTTTTATTATTCGCCGGCTGTGTTGGTATCGTTTTATATTTTAAAAAGGCGGCAAATATGGAGGCTGCTTACGGCCTTGCTATTACTTTATGCATGATAGCTACTTCAATTTTATTTGCTAACTATTTGGTGCTCCACCGCGTGAAGCCAATATTAATTTACTTATACCTAAGCGTTTATTTTACTATTGAGATCAGTTTTCTAATTGCAAATATGGATAAGTTTCCCCACGGTGGCTATGTGGCTGTAGTAATAGGCGGCCTTTTGTTTTTCATTATGTATAACTGGTTTAAGGCAAGAAAAATTAAGAATCGTTATATAGAGTTTGTGAGAATAGACCATTACATTCCTAAAATTCAGGAATTAAGTAATGATCGTTCGGTTCCCAAATTTGCTACTCATCTTGTGTATTTAACAAGTGCGGATAATCCAAAAGAAATTGAACATAAGATCATTTATTCCATTCTTAATAAGAAACCAAAAAGGGCAGATATATATTGGTTTGTACATGTAAACACATTAGATGCCCCTTACGTATCAGAATATTCGGTAGAGCATATTATTCCCAATGACATAATTCGGGTTGAATTTCGCCTGGGTTTTAGGGTTCAACCCCGCATCAATTTACTTTTTAGAAAAGTAGTAGAAGATTTAGTAAGAAACCGGGAAGTAAACATTACGAGTCGTTATGAAAGCCTTGAAAAAACCAATACCGTAGGCGACTTCCAGTTTATTGTATTAGAGAAGTTTTTAAGCCAGGACAATGACTTGCCCATTTGGGAAAAGCTGATGATGAGAATACATTTTTGGATCAAAGAAGTTAGTCTTTCAGAAGAAAGGGGTTTTGGCTTAGATACCAGCAATGTAACAGTGGAAAAATTTCCTTTGGTAGTATCGCCTGTTACCAATATAAAGTTGAAAAGAGTTAATTAGTGATGCCTGATAATAAATAAGGATAAATTATTTCTGCTTTTTGCAAGGCGCTTAACCCTGGCGGGGGTTTATTATGTTTTTTTAAAATTGAATTCCATTGTTTCTATGAATGAAATTGATAGAAACAATGGAATTCCTTATTTAAGGAAAGTCATCCTGCAGTAAATTAGTTTCGTTAGTCCAATTTAATTTGGAAATACGCACATACCCAATCAGGTAGCTGAAATGTGGTTATTAAAAACCCCACTGCTTTTGTTTCTTATAGAAAACTCTTTTTCATTCTTATTATTACCAGCACAGCAGGACTGAAACTACCATTGAACTTTTCGGGAAAAGTACATGATAACAGCCAATGTGAAAAACAGGCCTACACTACCAATCAGTAATGCATAATCCTGCAACTGTAAAATAGTAAATACATAAGCATAAATAAACAATAGTATTACCGATAAGAGCGTGGATAAGCGCCCGGAATTAAGCAAGCCTTTTACAAACCAACCAATCAATCCAATCGTTGCCACACCAGCTATCATATATGCTACATTAAAGCCAGTATACTCTGAGAAAGAAAGCAATAAAAGGTAAAATAAAACTAAGGCCAAACCTATTAGTCCATACTGAAACGGGTGCACAGATTTTTTGTGAATTATATCCATTAAAAAAAATGCAGCAAAAGTGAGCAGAATACAAAGGGCGGCATATTTAATTGACCGCATGGTTTTTTGATAACCATTTACTGGTATGAACAAATTAGTGCCAAAGGCAGCGCTACCCAAATTGTATGTTGCCCCACTGGTAGGGTCAGTTGTGGTAACATCCGTTCTGTCACCATAATTGATAGAAGCATCAGTACTATAAGACCCATCTTTCCATTGCTGCGGAAAGCTTCTTTTATGAGAAAAGCTTTGCCATTTAGCGGAGAAACCATTCTTGGTAACATCAGTTGCCTGCGGTAGTATATTGCCCGTAAAGCTCGGATCCGGCCATCTTGAATTCATCTCGACAGTGGTTGTTTTGCCCAGTGGTGTAAACAAAATTTGTTCTGATCCGTTAATAGTAAAACTTGATGAAAACCTGGCGTTTTTTATAGTTGTGGCATTTAACGGAATTAGTGCGCTCATGCCTTCACCCGTATATAACCCTTCAATTAGCTGGGGAGATAGAGTTACTATAGAATCATTCCACTTCAATTTCAATTCGTCATTCAATCCTTTTGGATCGCTGATGTTAACTTTTATAAAGGCTTCATTCCATACTACACTCTCTGGTGCAATCTTTAATTTATCAAGCGAAATGTTTTTAAAGCTCCCTGATATATCTGCTTTAGCATTGTACAACATCACTTTATAAATTCCCCGTGAACGTTCTTGCGGCTGAACTTCGGAATTGATAAATAATTCGTCAGGCAAGAAGAAAGCATAATGCTTTGTTGTTGTCTTTGCTGAATCTTTGCCATATTGCATGTAAGGGAGTACAAGCACAGGTCCTGCAATGTTTTGTTTCCCAGCCCATTTGCTGCTTACTTCGGTTACGGCTTCTTTCTGTCTTTGTTCTCTTTCTTCAATAATGGTTCTTACAGAATAAGTTGGAATAAGTAATAGAAGTACCATTGCACCAATCATCATTGCTTTTATAAGTATCTTGCTTTTACTCCATACGTTTTCTACAATTGTTTCCATTTTGTTTTGTTTGATAGTTGATTAATTTTTTTCCGAACAGTTTTATCTATAAAGCCTATATGCTTTCATGATATTTCTTTATTTGTAGTGATGATGAAAAAATATATTGGAGTTGTTTATAGCAAACGCCCAATACTGCAAAGCCAATAACCCCAAAGCTGCAATCAATCAATCTCCAGCCAACAGGTATACCCCTGTAATGGCCGGCAATAAATGCAAATGGAATGATGAGCAAACAAGTAATCAAACCAAATTGAATAACCCAGATATTCTTTATTGGATCTTTGTAAGGACCAATGAAAAGCATAGCTAAAACAAAATGAGCAAAGGCCAGCCAATCATAACCATAAAGCAAAAAAGGGTACTGCTTGTTTACAGCTTTATAGGCCATTAATACTTTGTCAATCCAATGAAAAAGCCCCGTATCAGGTGGAATCATTTCTATTAAAAGGGTAAGCTGCCATTCTACAGGTATAGCTGTAAGCCCGCTTATAAAAAGGCAAATAATAAAAAGGACTAGCAGTCTTTTAACCAATTTTAAGCGATGTATTTTTTTCATAAAAAGTGCTTTGTATTCCAAAGTGATGATGCAAAAAAAATTATTTTACTCCTTTAATCATTTGCTCTAGCGCAGCAATATGATCGCTGAATGCTTTTTGTCCGGCTCGTGTAATGGCATAAGTGGTATTTGTTTTTCGTCCAATAAATCCCTTGTGCACTTTTATAAAACCGTTTTCTTCCAGCGTTACCAGGTGAGTGGCAAGGTTCCCGTCTGTTACCTCCAGCATTTGCTTTAGGTCATTAAAACTTATTTCATCATTCACCACAAGAATGCTCATCACACCAAGGCGAATGCGGTTATCAAAAACTTTATTTAAACCAGAAATAGGATTAATAGCCATTGCTCTTCTTTATTTATTACTCACTTCCTGCGGTGCATTTGTCCGTTCATATTTCCACCACATGGCAAACCCATAGAGAATATGTAAGATGCCGAAACCGGCTGCCCAGAAATATAAACTATACCCAATAAACTGCGTATTAATAAGCCCAAGAATGATCTCTGAAAAACCGAGGTAACGAATATCGTTCAAAGTATATTTACCAGCACTTACCAAGGCCAGGCCATAAAATATAAGAGATAGCGGCCCGACAAAACGCCATTCATCATAACGCAGCATGGCTAATATAAACAGTCCACCGGTAATTAAAGGCACTATGATACTAATAGCCAATGCTTTGGAAGTATGGTCCCATAATGGCATTTTATTTTGGTTGGCCCGGCGCCAGGTAAAAAAGAAGGCTGACATAAGCGAAGCACCTAGCACAACTCCAGCCAATAACAATAGGCTGTGTTCAAGTTTCTGGAAATTAGTTCCCGTGTATCCAACATTATTATAAGTAGTATAATACTTACTGATCAAATCCTGCGCAAAATAAGCGCCGGCTAAAGCCCAAAAGCCAGCCGCTATTCCGCTTAACCCGCTTAAAGAAAGAAACTTACTGGACCGTTTCATCATACGGCGTATATCCTGAAGCGCATCTAAATGTTGGTTTTTTTCGCTCATAAAAAGCACTTTGAATTACAAAGTAAATGGAAGTTTTTGAATCCCGCAAACAATTAAAAAATATATTTTGAAAATATTGCGTCAAGCGAATACAGAACACCTTTTTATGTAGTTCCCTCTATTGCAGCTAGTATAACATGGCAGCTAGTTTCAATTTCTTTGTTAGATATGGTTAATGGAGGAGAAATGCGCAAGCTATTATCGGCAAATAAAAACCAGTCAGTAATAACTCCGTTTGCAATGCAATGATCTATCACTTTTTTGCATGCAGCAAAGCTTTCAAATTCAACAGCCAGCCACAACCCAAACGAGTTTACAGTTTTAATAATGGGATGTACCAGGATATTTTTAATTAATGCAGCCTTTTCTTCTACCCGGGTAATATGTTCTTCTTCCAGCAAAGCCAGCATAGCCGCATACCCGGCAGCACAAGAAACCGGGTGACCGCCGAAGGTGGTAATATGGCCTAGCACGGGGTTATCAGCTAAACACTGCATGATGTTTTTATCAGCAATAAAAGCGCCCAAAGGCATGCCACCGCCAAGGGCCTTACCCAATAACAATACATCAGGAATGACATCAAAATGTTCAAAGCCCCAGAGTTTTCCGGTACGTCCAAGGCCGGATTGTATTTCATCAAGGATTAATAATGCGCCCACTTGTTTGCAACGCTTTTGAAGGGCTTGTATCCATTCTTTCTGGGGAGCAATGATGCCTGCTTCTGCCTGTATGGTTTCTATAATAACGCAAGCTGTTTGCCCGGTAATAAAATCAAGGTCAGTAAAAGAGTTGAAATTTATATGCTGAATACCGGGTAGTAAAGGCCGGTATGCGTTACGCCAATACTCGCTACCGATTATACTTAAAGCTCCCTGTGTAGAGCCATGATAAGAATTGTTACAAGCAACAATTTCAGTTCTGCCAGTATAGCGTTTCGCCAACTTCATAGCGCCTTCCACTGCTTCAGAGCCTGAATTTGTAAAGTACACAGAGTTTAGTGATGATGGCAGGTGGTCTGTTAAGAGCTTTGCATATTGCACCTGCGGACCTTGTACAAACTCGCCATACACCATTATGTGCAGATAAGCATCTAATTGTTGGTGGATAGCCTTGATTACTTTAGGATGCCGATGCCCAATATTGGCTACAGAAATTCCACCTATCAGGTCAATGTATTGTTTACCATTAACGTCTGTAAGCAGGCAGCCCTCTGCTTTTACTATTTCTAAACATAGCGGTGCAGTTGATGTTTGGGCTACATGCTGTAAAAATAGTTGGCGAAGATTCATGTAACGCAAAGAACGCAAAGAAGGCCCAAAGAATACAGAATTGAATGATGGAAATTGTGATGACGAACTTTGAATCAACAACCAGGCAATTGCTGAATAGAATTATTGAACGTACAAGTGAGTGACACAAGGGACGATGAACAAAATTACCGAAGCCAGTTACAAATTCATTCTATTAAAAAAAGAAATCGTAAATCTGCAAACGCTAAATAGAACTATGTATGGCTTTGATTTTACCGGTAGAAGGCAAATTGCCAGTGTGGGGCAGCAACTGTTTTGTAGCACCTAATTGTACCATTGTTGGTGATGTGATTATGGGTAACGACTGCAGTATATGGTTTAATGCCGTGATTAGAGGAGATGTGAACAGCATCCGTATGGGCAACAAAGTAAACTTGCAGGACGGAGCGGTAATTCATTGCACATATCAGCGTACACAGGCTATTATCGGGAATAATGTATCTATTGGTCATAATGCCATTGTGCATGGTTGCACTATTCATGATAATGTGCTGGTAGGCATGGGCTCGATAATAATGGATAATGCTATTGTACATAGCAATACTATTATTGCAGCTGGAGCAGTATTACTAGAGGGCACTATTTGCGAAGCTGGAAGCATTTACGCAGGCGTGCCTGCAAAAAAAGTAAAAGAAATAGCACTTGAAAAAGTAGAAGGAGAAATAAACAGGATTGCAAACAATTACCTCCGTTATTCTAAATGGTTTGATAGCGTAAATGAAGCGGTGAAAAACAATGGCGGTAAGCAGGTGGCAGAGGGCGGTTTATAGGGTAGTCATTCCATATATTAACAATAACGCTTGCATTACAAGAACGATGTGATAGCAATTTGTTCAAAAAAAATTCGTTCTTTACTTTAAATTCCGCTCAATGAAAAATGTACGTTTCGTTTTAATAGCCGCAAGTATACTACTCCTGGCTTCTTCCTGCAGCCTTTTTAAAAAAGGCGAAGGTTGCCCAAGCAATGGCAAAAATGTTGGTGCTGAAAAACTTCTTGATGGCAGCAAAACCACAAAAGCAAAAAAATTTAAGGCTTAACCCCGATTCCCAAAGATTCGAATTGCAAAGTGCAGCTTTTATTACTTATTTTATGTCTTAATCGTATACCCTTTAAAGTTGCATTTTATGAGCCTTACCCTAAGAACCGCCCTCGGTTGCACAGAAGCTGTAATTGATGATGACGGTAGCCTCAAACGTTTTTATCAAATCGCCGGCATTCTCGCCGATCATTTCCAGGTATCTTTCAGTAATAAGGAAGATGATTTTGATGCCATTAGCTGGGACTTTTTATTTAGTAAAAAGAAAATGACTTTGCATTACAGCATCTACAGTGGCATTTCTATTTTTCCAACAAAAGCAAAAAAAGCCCGCAAAAGAGAAAATGCAGCTGTCATTGAATTGGCTAATGTGCTACAAGGAAAATTATTGGGCATGGATATGAAGCGTGATATAGCTTAGGCCGCTGCCCAATGAAGGGGAACTTAGGAGCAGTATATTTTATTGATAGCATCATCACTTATAAAGAATTTGATTAAGAGTTATCGTTTTCAAGAATTAGTTTAAAAACTGCTCTAGTGTTAATAACGATTTTCAGCAGTGGTATAGCAGAAAACTAAATCCTTCCCTGGCGGTTTTGTTCTCCAAGACTTTCTAAAATACCATAATAACTTACATATCGGTCTTCGTGTATCTCGCCATTTGCGACTGCTTCTTTAATAGCGCAGCCAGGTTCATTTATATGCAGGCAATTATTAAACTGACAATTGGCTAATCGTGCTTTCATCTCAGGGAAATATCCTGATAGCTCGGCTTTCTCTACATCAATTAAACCAAACTCCCGCATGCCCGGTATATCGATAATTTTTCCGTCGTGAGGAAGGTCATACATTTCTGCAAACGTAGTTGTGTGCTGGCCTTTACCACTCCAGCCACTTATGCCCTTTGTTTTGAGCTTAGCATTGGGGATGATGGCATTTATGAAAGAGGATTTGCCTACACCACTGTGGCCACTTATTAATGTTGTTTTACCATGCAAAAGCTCATTCACTTCGTTTATGCCGACATGTTCCTTAACGCTCATTGCCAAAACAGTATAGCCTATTTTTTCATAGATATCTTTCCACTCTAAAAATTTTTCTTCGTCTTTTGGTTTGTAAACATCAAACTTATTAAACACTAATATAGCAGGCACGTAATACATTTCGCAAGCCACAAGGAAACGATCAATAAACCCTTGCGATGTGCGGGGTTCCTTTATTGTGGCAATTAGTAAAGATTGATCAAGATTGGCGGCAACAATATGTTGCTGGTGCTTACCTCTTGGCGATAAGCGGTTAATATAATTTTTACGGTCATGAATAGAATTGATTATTACCGAATTTTCGGTTTCACTTTCCAGGTCAAATCCTACAACGTCTCCTACGGCAATAGGATTGGTAGATGTAATTTCTTCATCCATCTTAAACAAGCCTTTCATACGGGCATTCCAAACCCTTCCGTCTTCATCCTTCACTGTATACCAGCTGCCTGTAGATTTATAAACAATGCCTGTCATGATTAAGGGAATGTACGCATAAAAATATATCGCAAAATTAATTCCCATGCCAATAAAAAAAGAGCAGCCAGTAGAAACGGAAGGTACTTTTCATCTACCCTTTCTTTAGTGAGAATTTCAACTTTTGATTTTTCAAGGCGGTCAATTTCGTTATAGATATTTTGTAACCCTTCTTTATCAAGTGCCCGGAAATACTTGCCGCCGGTTTGGGTAGCAATACGCTTCATCAAAGGCTCATCAAGCCCGCCTGTAGTGCGTTTCATACCCTTCTCCTGTATACTTGCTTCAGGCATAGCATTCATGCCAATTGTATACACCTTTACCCTTTTCGCC
>JAYULK010000009.1:0-153293 GCA_043763635.1 Chitinophagaceae bacterium | reverse complement strand
TGCTTGGAGCTGATGGTGTAAAAAAGGCCACTGAGTATGCCATTCTGAATGCAAACTATATGCGGGCCCGTCTGCAAAGCAAGTTTGATATTTTATATACCAATCATCATGGAGCATGTGCCCATGAATTTATTGTTGATTTACGCCCTTTTAAAAAATCGGCTGATATTGAAGCGGAGGATGTAGCTAAGCGCTTAATGGATTACGGTTTTCATGCGCCTACTATGAGCTTTCCTGTTCCGGGCACTATTATGATTGAACCAACTGAGAGCGAAGACAAGGATGAATTGGATCGTTTTTGCGATGCCTTATTAAGTATTAGAAATGAGATAATGCTTATAGAAGAAGGCGCATTAGATAGAAAAGACAATCCTTTAAAAAATGCACCTCACACACAGTTTATGATTTGCAGCAATACATGGAAAAAACCTTACAGCAGAGAGATGGCAGGCTTCCCTATGGATTATGTAAAAAATAATAAATTTTGGCCTTCAGTTGCCAGGGTTAATAATACTTATGGGGATAGAAACCTTCAATGCACTTGTGAGCCGGTAAGCGCTTATGCAGAAGCATAGCCGTGATTACCAAGAATGCACTGATTAAATTATATAAATCAGAAATAAGTAGGAATACTTAAAAATCGCAGGTATTAACCGAAATTGATGCTTGATAAGACTTCCTAATTTAGTCTGATCAAAACAAACAGTATGATCAGTACACTCTCATCACAACAAGTTGATCTTTGGGAAGCCTGGGTTGACCTTCAGTCTACAGAAGGCTTTGCTACTTTATACGTAATTGGAAACGTGTATACAGACGAACGCCTTACGCAACCATTTTTTGTAAAAAAAGAACAAGAAGATGCAAGTTTGCTTCGATTGGAAATTTATCCTGCCATTTGTTCTGAAGAGGGTTATGAAACAGAAATAATGTATGCCGAGGAATTAGATAATCTCTGTCATTACCATTCAATTGAAATATATGCAGGCAGTGAATTAGTAACAAAAATTACGGGCGTAGAAACCTTCTGCTGATATAGATAGCTACTAATCTATACATCTCACCAAGTAAAACAAGCATTAAGGCATGTGATGTTTAATATTTTTATTCGCCGTAATAGAAAACCGACTTTGAAATTTTATACTTCGTAAATTCTATTCCTGATTGCGTAAACTACAATACCCGCCATATTCCTCGCATTTATTTTTTCCTGTATTTTTTCTCTGTAGCCTTCAATTGTACGTACGCTAAGTTTTAAATGCTCTGCAATTTCTCTATTGGAAAGCTCCTCGCATACATAACGGATGATACGTAATTCCCGCTCTGAAAAATCAGGTTTAGAAATACGCTGGTATGGATTAAAATTGCTTTCTGCAATTAATTTTGTGAGTTTGCGGGAAGTATGATTGCAGTAATAAGTTTGTTTATTATAGACTGCCTGAACAGCACTTACAATTTCATCTTTATGTGCATTTTTCAAAAGGTAACCTTTTGCACCTGCTTCAAGCATTTCAATAATTAAGTTTTCTTCATCAAACATTGAAAGTGCAATTACACCAACGCCAGGAAACTCTTTAGAAAGAACTTTTGTAGCTTTAATGCCATCCATTTTAGGCATTTTAATATCTGTAATCACTATGTCCGGCATCGTCTTTTTAACCAATTCCACAAGTTCTTCTCCATTCCCTGCTTCTCCAATAAGCTCCACACCACGTTGTTTTTTCAGCATTACTCTAAAGCCGTCTCTAAAGATTTCATGATCATCCGCCAAAACAAGGCGGATAGGAAGGTATTGTTCAGGCATAAATCAAACCGGTATTTCGAAAGTATATTTTGTTCCTTTAGTTTTTTCAGATTCAACAAACATCTGCCCACCTATAATTTCACAACGATTCAAAAGATTTCTCAGGCCAATTCCTCCATCTCCCTTTGATGCTGCATAATGATCGAAGCCTACACCATCATCACTGGTTTGTAAAACTAATGTACCACCTTCTTGTTTTAATGCAATATTTAAATTGCTGGCTTGTGAATGTTTAATAGCGTTGTTTACGATTTCCTGTATTACCCTGTATACATGAATAGATTTCTGCTCATTCATTTGTAGTGGTTCTTTTGCCCTTAAATGTATCTGAAGCTTTTGAGCCTGGTTAATAAAATCTGCAAACTCTTTTAAAGCCTGTAGCAGCCCCTTTCGTAGTAAAGTGTTTGGAATAAGATCGTAAGATATTTCTCTCATCTTTTTCACCAATCCATCAATATGAACATTAGTTTTTTCAACCTCCACTTTGTCGTCTTCGTCTATTAGTTCAAAACTATTAATCTTAAGCTTAATGGCAGATAACATGGGACCAAGTTCATCATGAAGATCAGCAGCTATGCGGGTACGCTCTTTTTCCATGGCTGTTATTTCGGCTAAAATACTTTGCCGGTAAAGGGCGAGGTTCCTCCGCTGTTGCCTTATGAGGGAGATAATAAAAAATACAATGATGGAACCAACGGTAAGGCAAACAATTAATATTGCCGTGTAAAGGTTTGTTTCTCTGGCATCCATATAATTGCGAAAGATACATCAAACCACAAATGGTATCTGAGAATCTAATAATGCTAGTGCCCTATAAACTTAGCCGCACCAGGCACAGAAAAATTAAGGATAAGACTGGCTCTATGTTTTGTATCAATTGATGAACTGCATGAATTTTATTAAGCCTGAAATTGAATTAGAGGTGCTTACCTAAGCGATACATTAATATTCAAGCGTAAAAGCCTTTTTCCTAGGCATCCATTTAATTGCTAAAGCATACAACAGATTGTTGATTACGTTTACCAATGTAGTAATAAACAGAACGTCGCTTTGAAAAGAGAGACTCAATTCTAAGCCATACGCATAAAATGTTTCGGTTAAAAGAGCTAATGTATTATAGAGCACCACAGCTCCACAGATAATAAAATTCGAATTTTTTGTAAGGCTCGCACGTTCTTTCATTAACTGCTCGTTCATCACGCTAATGCTCATTAAAACAAGGGTAAACGAATAAAAAATCTGGAAATACGAATTGTAACCATCAAAGAGCTTTGTAAAAAAAGATGTCTCCACTACCCATAATACGACAAAAATAGCCCCCAGAAACAAGTAGATGTTATCATTCTTAAACAGCCTCCAATTCTTAAACAGCCAAAGCATCAACAAAGACTCAGCAAGAATGTAGATATTATAAACGTATAAGTTGTGATGCTGGCTATGGCTTATGATAGCACTGAAAATTTGAAGCAATACATTGAGCCAAACAACTATTAAGAAAGGGAAAAAGGATGGGTCAACCATTTTACGCCGGACCCATCCTAATATTGCCGGTAGAAAAATTAAAAATGATAAAGCTAAAGTTATATAATATCTCATCAATTAGCTCTCAACTGGAGGAGGTGGAGGTGGAGGTGGACAATCTGGTGGGCATCTTCCGGCATTTGCAAGAATAATGTTTTTGTTTTGCGAAGCTTCATTACTTGCAGAAGCAAACAACATTGACACCGGCTTAGCATCAGCAGGAAGAATATCCTGGCCATTCTCGTCAGTACCCATGACCACTAAATTTACTTTTTGTTCTTTATCCATAGCATAGTAAACCCGGATGCCTATACATCCCGGTTGAGATAAAAGACGGTCAAACGCTGCTCGTTCGAAGGTTTCGGAAAATGGCAGTATGTCTTTGTCTTTGTACTCATCCTTCAACAGCTTCTCCTTCTCTTCCTTAAATTTTTGGATCATTTTTTTGCCATCACTTTGGCTAATGAAATGCTTACTCATAATTTTGTTTTGGTTTAAGCTGAAAGATTACAATTAATTATTGATATAAAAATATATATCTAAGGCAGAGCTTAAAGTTTTTTATAAATGTCATAAAAAAACCCCGCAAAAGCGGGGTACAATTTATTTCCTTGGGATTTTTAATTTCCACCCAGGTTGAATAAGATCGGGGTTCTTTATCTGGTCTTTATTCACCTCATAAATTTCTTTCCAATTCACTCCGTGTTTAGAACCTATTTTAGATAAACTATCGCCACTGACTACCTCATATTCATCAAAGCCGGTTGAAGAAGATTGACCCATAACATTTACATTTAGGACAAGGTCGCCGGCCCTATAATCAGGATCTATTTTATTATATAGATCCCATAGATTTTGCTTTACCTCTTCTGACGGCGCATTCCCATCTATATATAATACATTGCCTTGCTCCCTTACCTGTAAGTTGGTGACCTCATTTTGTGTTGCGGTATCAATCAATTGTTGATATTTTGCTCTTAGTGCCATAATTTTTTATTTAATGATTAACTGATTATCAATTTTTTTAGGCTGCAGTGCGTTAAGGTCCATCATAAGCTGTTGAAGGTTGGCTTTTTTTATCTGCCCTCTCAATGTGATCACACCATTCATTACTTCGGCTTGAACACCGTCGTATTTTGATACTACATTATCTGCGCTGCTCTTTAAGGGATCATCTTGTGTAATAGTTACTGCTGCCACAGTAATATTGTTAACCACTTTTTTTACGCCATCTATTCCTTTAACGGTGCTTTCTGCATTTGTTTTGCAGCTTTCATCATTGCATTGTCCTGTTAGCGTTACCACGCCATCGGTTACAGAAGCATTTACGCCTGCAAATGATGCATCGCTTTGCTGTTTGGACTGGATGGCAGTATTAATATCTGCATCTTTATTTTTTGCTTTGCATGATTGGAACTGCATGCTCATAAATGAAAGAACTATAGCAAATAATGGTATCCTGAAATTTATACTTTTCATCTTTATTTTTTTTATTTAATTAATTATGCACTGATTTTAAAACCCTCTAAGCACTTTTGAAAGTAACCCGCCTGTGCTGCCAAAGCCACGGCCACCATTGAGCATAGAAGTTAAAGATCCTAAACCTCCACCCCTGCTGCCTCCCAGCAATCCGCCTAACATGCCACCCAATCCGCCGCCGCTACCTAAGCCGCCGCCAAGCATACCGCCAAGGCCACCACCGCCAAGCATACCACCAAGACCTCCAGCCAGTCCACCTAAACCACCACCACCCATGCCCCCTCTTCCACGAAGGCCCCGGGACACTAAGCCAGCCAATAGCATTGGTCCGGCAATGCCTAATAAGCCTTTTGTTATACTACCCATGTTGATTCCCGAACCTTTAAACTTTTCTTCAAGGCCCAAAGAACCTAAAAACCCTTGTTGCTGCATTTCTTCCGGTGTAGCTTCAGATGTAGCTGCTTTTTCTACAAACTGGTCTAGTAATGAATATTGTTGCTTATTGATATTGAGGTATTGCGCTATTTTTTCAATATTCTCTTTTTCTTCCGGAGAAACATTTTGATCTGAGTTGGCGAATGCCATTAAATCTGTTATAAGTGAAAAGCGGAGATCGCTGCCTTTTAAATTATCAAGGCATTGTTTCAATTCATCGCCCGATAATTCTGTAGAAGCTTTTAATACAGCTTCTTTTTGTTCTGTAGAAAGGTCTGCTGAATCAGCCAATGCATCTATAAATTCTATTTCTTCTTCTGTTGCCTGCCTGTCTGCTGTAGCAATTGAGGCAATGGCTCCCAGGTAAGAACCTTTTTCTACATCATTATAGTCTTTCAATAATTTTTCTGTTTGTTCCATACGTTAAGTTTATTCTGATCTTTCAATTATCATTCCACGTAAAAAAAGATGAGCTTGTTACTTATACGGCAAGTGTTTTACGTTCAAGCCAGCGCATACGATAAGCATTCATAGCAGTATTGCCCAGCTTTTTAAGTAAGCGGTAATTAATTACAAATCCCACAACTGCGCCAATACCAGGTATTAGCTGGGCCATTTTAGCGAGGTCAATATAATCGCGGTATTCTTGTTGAAACTGTCTCCAGTCAAATTCATTTACATCTTCCGGAAGGGCTTCTTTTTTTTGTTCCCAGTTACTTATTTGTTGAAATACCTGCCGCCGGTGTTGCTGGCTGCTGAAAGCCAATTGAAAAATGTGAAGGATGTACACCCGCTCTTTATAATCTTTTACTGAGTAGCCATATAATACAGCAATATCAAAAAGCATTTTTAATTTGATGCTTAATAAAATAGGAAATTCCGCTAGTCCTAATAAAATTCCTCCGGCTCCTGTAATGCCTCCTTCGGCAGCAGCAGTATTGCGATAGGCATTTATTTTTCGTTGTATCGCTTCTTCCGTATCTAAAAGCGAGGCTGATTTTACCGGGTCGCCGGTTGTGTATTTTGCTCCAAAGAGCACACCTTTTACCATTTGTTTTATAGTGCCTGTGATAACTTTATGAACCTTCTCAGGTATGTAGCTGTTCATTTTTACCTGCAGGCGTTTAGACAATTTATCCAGGAAAGAAGGCGGCCTGCTCATTTTCTTTTGCCAGGCTATTACTTCTTTTGTTATTTGATCTTCGTACGTCATACTATAAATATCTAACCTTTTCCCCTGGCCTGCGGAGCTTTTGCAAATTCAGCTTCAAAGCCCGATGCACGTATAAGATGTTTTACTTCTTCAGGGCTTAGTTTATTCGTTTCTATTTCCAAAAGGTTTTCTGAGTTATTATTGTGCAGATGCCAACGTTCAATTTCTTTGGTGTTTTCCAATTCTTCAAGGCGTGGTTTTATTTGATTTACCCCGCCTTCACCACTAATATTTGTTCTAAAGTGATATATACTCATAATTATAGTTTTTGTATTCTATACTAATCTTGTGCCTAAGTGGGGAATTGGCAATTGTGAATGGGCAATGGGAGGAATGGGCAACAAGGCAAACGCAAGTAGAAGTTTCATGATAGATTTGCCATCTACATATATTGAATTGGACAAATTTTTCACCAAAAAAAATTTCATATTTGCCTATTCTCCATTGCTATCTCACTTTCTTTGCCCCTTCCTATTGCCTATTCTCCATTGCCTTTTGTTCATTGCCCATTGCTCATTCTCCTCTCTCTAAATTTTTTTTTAAAATATAGCCTGCCTTTATACCTTTGCGCCAGTTCTTTAAAAATAAACTTATCAAGAAAGGCAGAGGGTAATGGCCCTGTGAAGCCTTGACAACCTGTCCCCGCTCCTGCCGGATAAGGTGCCAATTCCATCACGTAATTGACGTGATAGATAAGTCAGACAAGCTTTCCTAAAACATTTATATAAAAAGCTCTTCTGATTGATTGGGAGGGCTTTTTTTATGGCGCTTCACCAAGCTCTTTTTGATAAGTTATAAAACAAAAAAGCAGAAGAAATGAATGAAAGCAACAATCAATTAGTTATAGGCCTTTTTGGCTTTGGTGTAGTAGGCGAAGGCATTTATGAAGTGCTGCGGCAGACCTCCACTTTAAATGCCGTAATAAAAAAGATATGCATTAAACACCCGGAAAAAAAGCGTAATGCAGATGCCCATTTATTTACTATAGATGCAGAAGAAATATTAAATGACGAAAGCATTAATGTTATTATCGAATTAATTAATGATGGTGATGAAGCCTACAAAATTGTTAGCGCTGCTTTACGTAATAAAAAAGCAGTTGTAAGCGCTAATAAAAAGATGATTGCAGAAAATATTGCCGCATTACTTCAACTCCAGGAAACCTACCAGACCCCGCTGTTATATGAGGCTGCAGTTTGTGGCAGCATCCCTATTATCCGCAACCTGGAGGAATATTATGACAACGATTTATTACAAAGCATCTGCGGTATAGTAAATGGGTCTACCAATTTTATCCTTACCAAAATTTTTGAAGAAAAACTTAGCTATAAGCAAGCCCTGATGTTGGCGCAGCAAGCGGGTTTTGCAGAAAGCCAGCCATTGCTGGATGTGGAGGGAATTGATGCAGTGAACAAATTAACCATTCTATTATTACATGCTTACGGGATTGTCTCTGCGCCTCAAGACTTATTACATAAAGGAATTACACAAATACATAAATTTGACTCAGAGTACGCAAGAGAAAAAGGGCTAAAAATTAAGTTGACAGCCCAGCTTAGAAAACTTGGCAATGGAAAAATTGCAGCTTTTGTGCTTCCTCAGTTTGTAACACCGGAAAGCCAGCTATACACTGTACGCAATGAATATAACGGTGTAGTAGTTGAAAGCGCTTTCGCCGATAAGCAATTTTTATATGGTAAGGGTGCAGGCCGCTTTCCTACTGCTTCGGCGGTACTTAGTGATATTTCTGCGCTGCGTTATGATTATCAATATGAATACCGCAAGCTGCATGCACAGGAGTTGCCCGAACTAACAGAAGATTATTATCTGCGGTTGTTTGTAAGTTTTGATAATGCCGCAGACCTGCCAACAGAAGATTTTGAGTGGATTGAAGAATTTTATCAAAATGAAAAACGCCAATACATCATTGGCGCAATTCATGTAGAAAAATTAAAAAAGGCCGGGTGGTTGCAAAATAAAAATCTATCGGCAATAGTTCGTCCAAATGGTGTAATAGAAAACATTGAATTGAGAAAAATTAAAAAGAGAAGTCTTGAACTGGCGGGCATTCGCTTTTAAAGTGAATGGTGAATGGGCAATAGGCAATCATTCACCATTCACCATTCACTATTCACTCATAATATTCAAACATGAAACGCTATGATGTAATTATTATTGGTGCTGGAGCTTCGGGCTTAGCAGCCGGAAACGAACTTTCTTTAGCAGGCAAAACGGTATTAATAATAGAAGCCCGCAATCGTATTGGAGGCCGCATATATTCTGAAAATGATCCCTCATTTTCACAAACTATTGAAATGGGTGCTGAGTTTATTCACGGTAAGCTGCCTCATACCTTAAGGCTTTTGGAAAAAGCCGGAATAAAACATCATGAGATCAAAGGCAAATCATACAGAATAAAAAATGGGCATCTTGAAAAAACTGAAAATTTTATAGAAGGCTGGGAAGAGCTAATGATTAAGCTGAAAGAAGTTAAAGAAGACCTGACATTATCTGATTTTTTAGACATTAATTTTGGAGATGAAAAGCATTTGGAACTTAGAACTTCTGTAATAAAATATGTAGAAGGATATGATGCCGCTGATGCTGCAAAGGCCAGCACACTTAGTTTACGCGATGAATGGGAAAATGAAGACGAGCACCAGGAACGCATTGATACAGAATATGGCGCCCTGGTAAATTACCTGGCTGATGAATGCAAAAGATTAGATGGTGTGATACAAGTGTCGAAACCTGTTAAGGAGATAAAATGGCAGAAGGATAATGTAGAAGTAATTACAACAACTAATGAAAGCTTTTACGGATCAAAATTGTTAGTAACAATTCCTCTTGGTGTTTGGCAGGCTGACAGTAAAATGGAAGGGCATATATCTTATCAACCGGAATTAGTTGAAAAAAAAGCCGCTGCAAAAAAAATGGGCTATGGTACAGTCATCAAATTTTTACTTCAATTTAAAACAGCGTTTTGGGAAGATAGTATTCCAAACAAAATGAAGAACGCAGGGTTTATATTTTCTGATGCTGAGATACCAACATGGTGGACCCAAAAGCCACGAGAAACGCCAATGCTTACAGGTTGGTTCGCAGGCACAAAAGCTTATGCCTTAAAAGATGAAGACGATGCCTCATTAATAAAGAAAGGAATAGAAAGCCTGTCGTACATATTTGGTGTTTCGAGGGCATCCATTCTTCAAAATATGAAAGCAAGCAAAGTAATTAATTGGACGAATGAAACTTTTTCTCTTGGCGCTTACTCCTACGCAACCCTTGATACAGTTTGGGCAAAGAAGGCACTAAGCGTTCCTATTGAGCATACTTTATATTTTGCCGGTGAGGCACTATACCAAGGAAGTGAAACAGGTACTGTAGAAGGCGCATTGGCTAATGGCATTGAAGTGGCGAGGCAAATAATTGTTGATACTGCAAGCATTTAATATAACCCACCTCTTAAGGTCTTTACAAAAACATTGCATCTCTGGCATTTCGAAAAGAACGACCCATTTCAAAATACTTTCCTTAGCTTGAAATTCAATTCATTAAAATGAAAAAGATTTTCCTGCTATCGTTTCTCTTATCAAATTTTTACTTACACATCATGGCACAGGATTATCGTTTGCCCCTATGGCCCTCCGGCGCAGTTCCTAATTATAAAAAAACAGGCGAAAAAGAAAAACTGGATACCGCAGATATAGTAAGAATCAGCCTGGTGCAGGAGCCTGATATAAAAGTTTATTTACCGTCAAAAAAAAATGCTACAGGACAGGCAATGGTTATATGCCCGGGTGGTGGATATGGAATACTGGCTTATGATTGGGAAGGAACTGATATAGCAAAATGGCTTAGTTCAAAAGGCATTGCCGGCATTGTTTTAAAATATCGTTTGCCAAATTCCAAAAGCAATATTGTTCCGCACCTAACTCCTCTAATGGATGCTCAACGAGCCATTCGCCTTGTTCGTGCTAATGCCGCCAGATGGAATATCAAAAGGGATAAAGTCGGTATCATGGGCTTTTCAGCCGGAGGTCACTTAGCCTCCACTGCCGGAACTCATTTTGATAATGGCAATCCTAATTCAAAAGATTCAATTGACAAGCTTAGCTCAAGACCCGATTTTCTAGTATTGATGTATCCGGTTATAAGCTTGTCGCCACCTTTTACGCATAGCGGATCACGAAAGAATTTATTAGGAGAATATCCGGATGAAAAATTGCAAAAGTTTTATTCAAATGATCAGCAGGTTACTAAAGAAACACCTCCAACATTTATTGTTCATGCAACGGATGATACAGCCGTACCGGTAGAAAACAGCCTCCTGTTTTATCAGGCATTAAAAACAAATAAAGTTCCTGCCGAAATGCATATATACCCTTATGGCGGGCATGGCTTTGGGCTTGCTGTTGGCAAAGGATATTTAGAAACATGGCCCGACCGCTGCATAGACTGGCTTCGTAATTTGAACAAATAATATGTAGCCGGCATTTGTAATTCTATTTGGCTCCTGTTGTGTCACACCCTTGTACTTTCTGTAATTCTATTGAACACTGAGTTTCTCGCAAAGGCACAAAAGAAGCAAAGCTGCAAAGGACTAATTAGCTCTGTTTTTTAACCAGAAACCGTTTAGTCAGATGCTTTTGTAATTGGCGCTTTAAAATGAAACCAGCCAAAATCATTTCATTCATTTCAATCGCTTTATTTTATCTATCACAAAGCTTTTGCCATAAAACACTTAAAAAATACATTAATCTTACTTCATTGCCAGCCTTCGAAAAAACAACCCATATTTTTACAAAAAATAGATATTGCATAAATTTTCAAGCCTCATTCTCACAGTAACAGGTGCTTTATTATTATGGGCTTCATGGCCCACCTCATCTTTTACTTTTCTCATTTTTTTTGCATTGAGTCCTTTGCTTTATATCGAAGATCATGTTGCATCCACAGGTAAACTTTTTAGATATACCTACCTGCACATGTTGCTTTGGAATTTGTTTACCACATGGTGGATAGTGAATGCTTCCGCCGTAGGTGCTGCAATGGCTATTATTTTAAATAGTTTAATCATGTGCCTTCCGTGGTTGTTCATGCATCTTACAAAAAAAAGATTTGGAAGACTTGCAGGATATGTTTCGCTCATTGCTTTTTGGATTTCTTTTGAATGGCTGCACCACACCTGGGAGCTTAGCTGGCCCTGGCTTACATTAGGAAATTCCTTTGCTATGCAACCAGGTTGGGTACAATGGTATGAAGCTACAGGAACAACGGGTGGCACATTTTGGGTTTTACTCACAAACATAATCGCCTATACTATCTTCTATGAGTATAAGGTAAGGGGCCGCACCAAAAGATATTTGTTGTTGATGATAAGCATTGCGTTTTTATTGACTGCACCTATACTTATCTCAAAATCTATTTTAAAAGATCAGCTAACATCTATTAAAGCATCTGCAAAAACAGCCGGTAAAAATGTTGTCGTTATTCAACCCAACGTTGACCCATACAATGAAAAATTTACGGCAGGATCGCAGGAGCAACAAATTCAAAATTTAATTAATCTCAGCGAGGCGAAGATGGATACCAATACGGCATTAATCATTTGGCCGGAAACAGCAGTTGCCGTAGGCGTTTGGGAAGATCAAATAACTATGAACGCATATTTTCAGCCAATATGGAGCTTTTTAAAAAAGCACCCCAAAGTAGCTTTACTTACAGGCATTGATAGTTATAAAAGTTACGGCCCGGATAAAAATAACGCAACAGCAACCGCCAGATTTAATAAGGAAGAAAATTTTTATTATGATGCTTTTAATGCTGCCGCCATGTTGCATCCAAATGGAAGCTCACGTATATATCATAAGGCAAAGCTTGTACCGGGCGTAGAAACTTTGCCTTCTTTTCTCTTATGGCTTGGTGGTTTGTTTGATGATCTTGGCGGTACCAGCGGTACACTTGGCCGTGATAAAGAAAGAATGGCTATACCAGATGCACAAAACTATTATGTAGCTGCGCCGGTTATTTGTTATGAGAGTATTTATAGTGATTATATAACGGATTATATACGCAAGGGCGCTAATCTTCTCACCATCATGACAAACGATGGATGGTGGGGCAATACAGAAGGCCATCGCCAGCACATGAATTATGCACGGCTGCGGGCTATAGAAACAAGGCGCTGGATTGCCCGTTCTGCCAACACAGGAATTTCCTGCTTTTTAGATCCTGCAGGAAATATTTACCAGCCTCAACCCTGGGATACAACAGCAGCAATTAAAATGAATATTGAACCCCTGCAAACACAAACTTTTTTTGTAAAGTATGGCGACTACTTATCCCGGTTCTTTAACGCAGTATCAGTTTTTTTCTTTCTATCCCTTGTTGTGCTTTGGGTAAAGCATCGGTTCCATCTCTAAAAACTGCTCCTATTCACTGGCATTATTGATGTAGAAATGCTGTTTGTGAATAACATAGCAGCAAGCCGAATGTTAGAAAATAGTTTGTCAGTATGAATATTTTTTCAATAGAAACTTGCCCTGTGTTAGCTTAATTATACTGCCTGAACTTTTATTTACAGTCTCAAAAAAAATCTCACCTTCAATATATGGAACTGTTCCGTTACCTACCTCAAAATTACTTGTCCTTATCGTCAAGGTTCCTTTACGTAGGCTGTCAGTTTCATAATTTATGTAATGATCTTCATACCACCCTTTATTCCTGTGGTCTAAATGATATGTTCCATCAGTGATACGGCCCTTAAGATAAAAACCTATTCTTTGACCCCCACAACCAAATCCAACAAAAACTGCCGTATCCTTTAAATACTGAGCAACATAATCACTTGTGCCGCAAGCTTCGATTGATTGTTTCTCTTCATTTACCCTGACCTTAAAAAGGATAGAACTTTTTTGAAGCCCCGTCTTTTTAACAAGAAGCCAAAAGTATAATGATTAGTGAATGGGTTAATAAAAAAGTAAGAAATGGTTTCATGTTATTGTTATGCGCCAGATGAACTAATTAACGCCACATCGCACTGTTCTTTAATAATGATAATTTGCTTAAAACATATTCTTCAGCACTTAATTTTTAAAGCCCTATTTGTTGTGCTTAGTAGTTGACGTATTATTCTGCGTGAAAGTATTGCTGCAGTTGGGGAATTAACCAACTGTCTGCCCGGAACTGAAGCTAAATTAATAAACAAAAGTTGAAGTTAAGAGCTATTGACCGGTAGAATTCCGTCCGCCGAAACCAAAGCTTGGATATGCACTGCTGCGGATTGGGCTTCCGTCCAGCCCGAATTGCAGCAATACTTTTTTAGCGGCTGTTTTGGTTAACATTAATCAATTGGTGATTTCCCAATTTGTCAGTTAGTTTTATTATTAAGTTATCTTTTTCCAAAACTGCGACTGCTGTTTGTTGAAGTTCGTTTAACGACTTTATTTCTATGATATCAATTGGTATAGTCGTTTTTAAGTTGTCGGTACTCAAATAAACTTTGACAAGAATTGGGTATACCAATTTTACAACATTTGGATTTATAAAATATGGCACTTTACTATTTTCAAATATCCAATTTGGTCGGTTATAAATATATTTTGTTCTTGGCGTATAAAGTAATGCGTCAACGTATTGCCGGTTTGTTTTTTTATTGAATGCAACTTTATTCTTGTTAACTAAAATACAATAGTTATTCTCATTTATTAATTTAAAATAAGGGTTTTCAAAATCCGGATTTGATTTCTCTATTAGCTCAGTTTGGTCAATTGTATATGGGTCAATTCCTGTAAATTCTTTTAGACGGCCTGCCATGGCTTTTTCCCAGTTATAAACAGAATCTTCAAAAATGTGAGAAAAGCCACAGTAAATTATTATTTTGGCTTTGGGGTCTTTTTTTAACAGGAGTTCGAGATTTTTTGCTTCGTTAATTTCTCTTTGTTTCCCATTCGCACCTGTTGAATCTTCATAAGCAAATAATTTTAATTTTTGTCGTATCGCTTCTCGTATAAGATTTCCAAATTGAGGCTCCATTGTATAATACCCTGTTGAAAATAATGGCAATTTTAAATTTTGGTATGTCGAATCAGTATTTAATGCCTCTGCAGCAAAATATGTATAACCTATCTTTTTAAAGTCTTTTAATAAACTTGCTACAAATACTCTATTTCGTGAATTATAATGAGCTTCATTAAAAATGATTATTTGGTTTTCATTTGCCTTTTGTATTATATATTTCCTTGCGTTAACCGTTGAGTAATTTTCAATGAAGTTATTCTTTACAGAATCAGGGATGTAAGGTTTATATTGCCTGGATTTATCCCACTCGGCAATTGCTTCTTTGTATAGCCCAATAAATGAGAGGTCGGAAGAAGTTACTCCTCCACGCCAATAGTTAGAATCTTTTTTTATGTAGTCGTAGATTCCCGAAGAAAATTTGTATTTATTTGAATCAATTTGCTGTCCAAATAAAGTAATTGATGAACATAAAATTATAAAAAGTGAAATCAAGTGTCTTGCCACAACGAAACTTTAATAGCTGATAAATCTTGAAAAGATGGTCGGTCAAATAGCCGCTAACAATAGAAATGTACGCAACATTTTTGGCTAATCAACTGTTAGCGGTGGACCTACTATTTGCATCTCATTGTCAGCGAATATTCTGGCAACCTGTTCTTTTGTTGGTTCCCCTTTAAATGCGGCCATTGTTACAAAAAACTCTTCCAGCTTGCCAGCCGGCTGAACAATTACGTTCATCTTTGCCCTTTGGCTAACCTGTGTCCATGCATGCGGTACTTTTCGGGGCAAGAAGATGGTATCTCCGGCAGTAAGTTTAAATTTATCTTTTCCTACTATAAAATGATATTCTCCTTCAATTACATTGAAAATTTCATCTTGACTATGGTGTACATGTAAAGGAGTTCCTCTTTTGGGAGATAACCCTGTTTGCTCGAAAATGGCTAATTCACCGTTAGTGTCTTTACCAGAAACTTTAAGGTCTAAAATATTTGCGTTGACACCTTTTAATTGTATGTGCCCATGTGTTCTTCCTTCTCCAGCACCAACCTTAAAGCCTTTGTCTTCTCTTGTTTGTCTTTCTTTGTAATTAGCAAATGCAGTAAGGGGAACTGAAGATATAAGCGCTAATAAGAATTTACTTCTTTTCATTTTCTAAATTTTTAGAAGTTCTCTTGCCTGTAACGGTTTGTGACTTTGCGAGAAGCGAAATTAGAACCACAAATGTTCAATTTATCAATGAACATGCTTTTTGCAAAATCCGTGTTTAGCGGTTCGTTGTTTTTTTGTTCAATTTGTCTGCTGTAATTATTCTGTTCGTATTGGAATTAATTGTCAGCCTAACATTTCTTTCTTTGTTTGTAATGTAAATATTTTTACCTGTTTTTTGAAACTCGGTTTCGTCTGTTTCCCTAAGAATTGCAACAATCATTTTCTCAATTTGGTCTTTTGAAAATTCAATGCTCAGTTTCTTATTAACTCTTTCATAAACAAGGTCGGTGTAACAAATTTTGTCTAAAATGTCTTTTTTATAATTGTTCATAATTGCTAAAGTAATAAGCTCATTACCTAAGAAAAGTTGCACAAACAAAAAGTAAATCTAATTGCAAAAGGTAACTTTTACCAACCTATTCCCCAACGGTTGACCCTTAAGAAATGAACAATCGCTATGATGAAATGTGCCGATGTTTTCTTCAACGTACTTTACGACTTCCTTTAGGTACTAAGAAGGTTCTCTGTTCTTATTTTTTTATCAATAGCGTTAGCAATCGCATCGTACCAATTTATATTGGAAGCAACCAATTCTTTAATACTTTCAATTTCTATCTTTGTTAGCTTTCTTTCAAGTTCTTGTGATGCAACCGTTTGAATATCTTCTTCATTTATAGTTGAATGCTTAATGTCCTGCCGCAATTTTATAAACACCGTATTAGGCGTTCGTTGTTTTTTGCTTATGCTTTTCCGTTATATTTTGGGTCAAATTCCACAATCCATTCAATACCATATTTGTCTCTAAAACAGCCAAAATATGAGCCCCAGGGACTATCACCGATAGGCCCTTCTATTTGTCCTCCCACTGAAAGCCCATTAAATAATTTGTCTGCTTCTTCTTTACTTTCGGTATTTATTACAATTTTGCTTCTGTTCTCATTTTCGTTTGTTTTTCCCATGCTTTCCGGAACATCATTTGCCATCAACATATTACTTTTACCGATAGGCAAAGCAATATGCATAATTTTATTTTCTTCTTTTTCTGCTACCGGGAATTCTGAATTTGCAAGGTCTTTAAAACGAATAACCTTTGCAAACTCTCCGCCAAATACTGATTTGTAAAAAGTAAACGCTTCTTCCGCATTTCCGTTAAAGTTAATGTGAGGATTGATCAGTGCCATAGTTATTAAATTGATTTTTAAAGTTCAAACCTATAACTTAACTGCAAGACAATAGGATATAATCGCGTCAAAAAAAGAGGTTGATTGCGCAAAAAATTGCATGAAGTGTCAGGCTAAATTGCAAAAATTGTCAACTACAATGCCACCAACGTTTTAGAATAACGCTGACGCCACTTGTAAAATGCTGCAGTGGTGATGCCAAGTTCACGGTATAACTCTTTAGCATCACGGCCTCCTTCGTGTTCCTGAATTGACTTCACAATCTGTGTTTCTGTAAACCTAGTCTTTTTTTTAGGTTCTAGCCGTGTTTCCCTTTCCTGGCTTTGTGCTGTGGCAGGGGACACGGCTTTATCTATCTGTAAGGTTTATATCTTCCAACTCCTTATAATTAGTGACCTTGTAAATACTATGCTTGTCTGTTTCGTAAAAACAGGCAGAACTATGTAAATAGTCTATCGGGCTTATCGCAAGATTCCCTACCCCTTTGCCGGGATTTTCATGCATGTAGTTCAGCTTTTGATTAATAAAAGCATTGCGTCTGCATTCTTTTGAGTCAAAGGATGATTCGAATACCTGGTGAAGTTTCCCTCTTTTCATGTCTGAGTCAGAAACAGCATAACTTAAGGTTTTAGCACACCAATATTATATTGCTCCTTTAGCCTTTTTACAATTTTATAAGCTATAAAACGCTTTCCATTGCTAACCACAGTATTAATACTTTGCGTTAAAGCTTTAAATCCAATGAGAACATGCAAGTGATTGGGAAGGATAACATAACCTGTTATATAATGACCCTTTGCTTTTAAATAATCAAACCATTTATAAACTGCATCATAACTTTCGGTGAGTTCAAAAAGTGGAAGCCAGTTCTTACAGGTAAAGGTGATGAAGTAAATGCCATCTTTTTCCGCTATGGCTGTTTTGACTGACAATATTAGGAAAGATAAAAAACTTTGTACCGCACTGCAAATGATAACGCTGTGTCCCTGCTACACACAAGGCTAGAAAAGGAGACACGGCTAGAACCCTAACGTTATGCATATCCTGATTCTATGGTACAAAAAAGGATTTTTGCTGTTTATCTCAAAGCTACTTTATGCTGGAGCAATGTAACTATTGGATATGCTGTTGATTTGCATTATAATGCAGTTTTCACGCCCCTGTTGGTGTTGCGCCTTGCTTTGTGCGATGGCTTCACCAACAGGCGAATCTAGTTCACTCCTTGTAATGTGACATGTTAAAGAAACTAAGTTAGGGTTTTCTTATAGTCCTTGTCGTTGGTGTTTGCCATGCTCAAATGCCAACCCACAACACCAAACGACGGCGTGCTTTTTTTTGGTGGAAGAGTTGAACCTTTTTTGAAAAACCGATGTAGCGGTTCGTTGTTTTTTTGTTCAATTTGTCTGCTGTAATTATTCTGCTCGTATAGAAATTAATTGTCAGCCTAACATTTCTTTCGTTGTTTGTAATGTAAATATTTTTACCTGTTTTTTGAAACTCGGTTTCGTCTGTTTCCCTAAGAATTGCAATAATCATTTCCTCAATTTGGTCTTTTGAAAATTCAATGTTCAGTTTCTTATTAACTCTTTCATAAACAAGGTCGGTGTAACAAATTTTTTCTAAAATTTCTTTTTTATAATTGTTCATAATTGCTAAAGTAATAAGCTCATTACCTAAGAAAAGTTGCACAAAAGAAAAAGTTACTTTATTTGCAACAGGCAACTTTTACCAACCTACTCTACCAAACGAAAACACCATAACAAGAGCTATACAACTACCGAAGGTTCCCTACAACCGAGGCTTTATCGTTGCACTCCTTAGTTGTTCGAGGCGTTATTTGTCTTTATAGAATTTTTCCTCTGCATCTATCAAAGGCTTATACCACTCCCACATTTCTTCTAAGGTTTTGAAATTTTGTGGTACAGGGTTGCCATCTTGAAATGCCTCACTTGGTGTCATTGGCATTGACCAGTGATGGTAGCTTTCAACGCTTCTTCTTGGGTGCCGTGCTATTGACGATTTGAAAAAATCTGTGTGGTAATCGTAGTGATGGCTGTGAATGAACTCATCCCATGAAGCTTTTACTTCTTCCTCTTTTCGTATGTCAATGATCTCAAATTGCTCCATTGCTCTATCATCCGAAGTTCCCCACGCATTTTGCATTATTTGAATAGCTTCAATGTCGGATTGCGGCGCTCTATACCCAAAAACTGTAACTCTTTCTGCAACTCTTAACTCGTCTTGTAAAGCCTCCCATTGTCCTGTAGTAAAAGCGTATGAATTATAGTCCTTTTTTTCAACAGGGTATAAAAGCCTTGTAGGCTCGAAATCCTTGAGCGTTGCTTTTGATGTCCAACCTGCGGGACCGATTGTGCCGTCAAATTCACAAAACCCCAAAGCAACATTACCGTGCAAATGCAAAATACCCGGAGATTTTGTAAACTTCCCATTTCTTAAGTAAGCTTGATATAGAAATGGATCCCAATTAAAAGTTGCAATTACATCTTTGCTGTGGCGGAGTGAGATAACGAGATAATCGTAAATTGTAGGTGTTTCAGGAAGCTTTAAATCTTTGAAAAAGTCATAAATCCTTCTTTCTATTTCTTCTTTTTGTGGTGTTAAGTGTGCAGCATCATAAAGCTTACTATACATTTTCTCAAAGTCATTGCTGAGAGCTTGCAAGTCATCGGGCAAAGTAGCAACTACGTCTTGCAGACCAACGATACCAACGATGTTATTCATTGCCGGCAAGATTTTTCCATTAAGTTCTGGGTCTCTTAATGTTGATGCTATACTTGCGCCAGCACCAAGAATTACTAAATGGACACCACTACCGTGTACTTTCTGAATTTCGTCTTTACTTGTCATGATGGTCGGTTTAATGGAAGCAACATTTGTATTTACCTACCACACGCTTCTACTGCTTTAATAAATCACTCATAATCATAGCCCACCTTGTTCGTTTTTTATATTGACAGGTGCGTCATGAAATTGCCAGGGTCTGAACGCCTTTGTTCATACCCTACAGCATCTCCATCATTGTTGCATTGAGCCTTATTGTAGCAGTTGTTTTTTTCAGGGCCTTATAATAGTTCCATCATTTTTGCGTACCTGCCAGTTAGATTTTGTACCAATGGGATATTTCGCAGCTTCTTTTTCATCTACATCTACACCTAAACCAGGCACTTCGTTCACATACATATACCCATTCTTCATGGTAGGGCAGCCTGTAAATATGCTTTGCAGTTTATCGGAAAATTTAACTGCCTCCTGTATACCAAAGTTCCAGATAGGCAGATCAAGATGTGCATGCGCTGAATGTCCTACAGGCGATACATCACCCGGGCCATGAAAGGCAGTTTTCACATTGAACCATTCTCCCAACCGGGCAATTTTCATGGCGGGCGTGATGCCTCCAATTTGTGATACATGCACCCTTATATAATCAAACCATTGCATCACCATTGGCATTTTAAATTCATTGATGTTATTAAACAATTCGCCCATGGCAATAGGAACTGTAGTGCTTGCACGAAGCTGTTTAAACCACTCCATGTTCTCAGGACTAAAGGGGTCTTCAATAAAAAAAGGACGATAGTCTTCCACTTGTTTTATCATATTGATAGCATCCATTGGTTGAACCCTTTCATGGATGTCATGCAATAATTCTACTTCATCACCACATACTTTACGTGCCATTTCAAACATTTTAGGCACAGATTTTAAGTAGGTGCGTTCGTTCATGTAATTATCTCCTTCATATCCATACCCGGCAGCGGCGTAATCAGGCTTACGGCTATTAACACCAGTTGCTCCGTATCCGCCCTGTTGTATTCTTACATGGCGGAAGCCCTGAGAAATGAATTTCTGTACACTCTCCGCCACTGCTTCCGGTGTTGTACCACCAGCATGCGCATAACAGTCAACCGCAAACCTGCTCTTACCACCCAATAGCTGGTACACCGGCATTTTGGCCCGCTTGCCTTTAATATCCCAAAGTGCCTGATCAAGCCCGCACAAGGCATTGTTTAATACCGGGCCGTTGCGCCAGTAAGAACTTACGTAACACGACTGCCACATGTCTTCAATATTATCTACATCCTTACCTACGCAAAACTCATTAAGGTAGCTGTTAATGGCAGTAACAACTGCCATTGCCCTTTGGGTGAAGGTGGCACAACCAAGGCCATATAAACCCGGTTCTGTAGTTTCTACTTTTACTACAATGAGGTTAATACCTTCCGGCGCTGTGGCAATGGCCTTTACACTTTTTATTTTAACAGCCGGCATACCTCTTTTATAATCGGGAATTGAGGGAGATTGGGCCGTTGCGCTAAGCCCGCCGCCAAGCAACCCTAAAAGGCCTGCCGTGGAGCCTACTGCAATCTTCTTTAACGCATCTCTCCGGTTTGAACCATTTTCATTTTCTGTTTTTTTCATTTACAGTTTTTTGAGTTATCTATAATTACAACAGTTGACTAAGCTTTACTTTTTCGGACCGGCGGGTAAGCAGGTGTATGATAGTCCATGCTATCAAGTATGTGAATCCACAAATAGTAAATAATAGGTTATACCCCGCAGTTATATTGCCTCCGGCCTTATATGAATCTAATAAACTTCCTACCAGTATGGGAAAAAGAATGCCTCCTACCGCTCCTGCCATCCCGCCAATACCTACCACGGAGCTAACTGCTTCTGTAGGGAAAAGATCAGAGCCAATGGTAAAAACATTTGTAGCCCATGCCTGGTGTACAGCAACCGCAAGGCTTATTAACCCTACTGCTACCCACGCACTTGAAGCAAATTGCGCAAGTATGATAGAAACTTCCAGCAAGGCAAATAATAGCAGCGATGATTTTCTTGCTTTAAGAACGGGCCAGCCTTTTCGTATGAGATACGAGGAGAGATATCCGCCCCCGATGCTGCCAACGGTGGTAGCTGTATAAATTATCATTAATTCCAAACTTGGCTTTTTAAGGTCAAGGCTAAACGTAGAAGCAAAATAAGAAGGCAACCAAAATAAAAAGAACCAATAAATGGGATCAATTAATCCTTTACCGGTTATGAACGCCCATGTTTGAGGCAGCCCGAATAGTTTTTGCCACTTAATCCTAATGCCTCTTTCGTTATCTTCTTTATCCTGTCCGCTCGTGATGTACTGGTATTCTTCAGGAGATAAACGTTTTTGTTTAGAAGGAATCTCGTAATAAATAAGCCAGAAGATAAGCCATACAAAACCTAAAGCGCCTGTTATCCAGAAAACACCCTGCCAGCCATAATTATTTAAGATAAAAGGAACAATAAGTAAGGCTAGTACAACGCCAATGCTGGTACCTGCATTAAAGAAACCTGTAGCGAGTGCCCGTTCTTTTTTTGGAAACCATTCTGCCACAGCTTTTACTGCTGCGGGAAAATTGCCAGCTTCACCCAGACCCAGCCCCACCCTTGCTATACCAAAACCAAAGGCGCTCCTGGCCAAGGCATGAAGCATGCCGGCAATGCTCCATATAATAACCATAATGGTGTACCCCAGCTTTGTTCCTATTTTATCTATAAGCCTGCCCGAGATAAGTAAGCCTATGGCATAAGCGGCAGTAAAAGCCATCACTATGTGTGCAAAATCTGTTTCTGTCCACTTAAACTCTTTTTCCAACACAGGTTTCAGCAAGCCTATAATCTGGCGGTCGAGATAATTAATAGATGTTGCCACAAACAACAACAACACGATAAACCACCTGTAATTTCCAATCTTTGTACCAATCATAAGTGTTGTTTGCTTTATGCGACTACTGGTTTTATAATTTATAAAAGCTAATAGGTTTGATCAAATTTTACCAGTTATGAATAGAGCCATCGGGAGCCAGATATATGGGATGGGGGAACTTTGTATTAGCCGTTATTTCCATTATAAAATCTGCTTTTTTAGGATTGAACTTTACGCCAAGACCAGGTGCAGGATTGAGGTACATTTTTCCGGCTTTGAAAAGTAAATAGTCATCATTGAAATAAGCAGGCCTTTCAACTTCCCCTCCTGCCAACTCAATCATGCAACGGGTAGGGCTACTTGAACCAAGCACATGCACCAATGCCGCTGTTGACAATGGGCCAGTAAAATGGGGGATCATTCCGCAATAGTGAGTTTCGGCCATAGAAGCAATCTTCTTTAGTTCAGAAATACCACCGCTGTTAGGTAATGTAATACGGCTGTAATCAATCAACCTGTTTTCAATCATTTCATTAATCTCCCAGCGGTCACTAAATTGTTCGCCAACTGCTATTGGCACTTTTGTCATTTGACGAATTGTTTTATATACGCCAGGGTTTTCTGATCTGACAATATCTTCTACAAAATAAGGTTCCAACTGTTGCAGGTGATCACAGATTTTTATCGCTTCCGGAGTATCAAAACGCGTATGCAGATCAATGGCCCAATTACCATTACCGCCTACGGCAGCATCTATTCTTTTGCTGTACTCAATTGTTTTTTTGGCATTATCATAAAAATCAAATCGTACATCAGTAGACCCTCCTGAAGGACTAATGCGATATGATCTGAAACCTGCTGCAATGCAGTCTTTTGCTTTTCCTTCACTGGTTGTTGCTTTTGAAGCAGAGAACCCTGTGGCATAACATTCCACAAAATCACGGGTTGCCCCGCCAAGTAAATCATAAACCGGCACATTAAGGGCCTTGCCTTTTATGTCCCATAAAGCCATCTCCAATGCACCAAGTGCATGTATCTTTTCACGCCCGGGCGGATAAAACATACCTCTGTAAAGCCGTTGCCATATATGTTCAATTCTAAACGGATCGTCGCCTATCATCATCTGCGCACATTGTTCTATCATATCTTTTGAACCGCCTTCACCAATGCCTATGATTCCACCGTCGGTTTCAATTTCAACAATGCCTCTTGCCTGGTTAAATAAAGGCTTGGTATACCCCGGTGCACCGTAATACCTGATTTTAGTAATCTTTAGATTTGAGGAAGTTACGTTCCTCATGGAAGAATGAGTTTTAGTAACCGGCAAGCCTGCAAGAATTCCGGCAAAACCCCATGCTCCTGTACGGAGAAAGTTTCGTCTTTGCATAAGTAATCGTTAGTTTTTTTGCGTAATAAATCAATAAAAAAAATACCCTTAATCAATTAATGAGAAGATGATTAAAGAATCAGTAACCTATTTCACGTGAATACGTGAAACTTAACTGAAAGTATAGTTTTAAAAAAAATTGGGGGATACGGTAAAGTCCTACAATCGTACTTTAACAAAAATCACATAATGGAAATATGGCCTTGTATATTTTATGAATCTAAATCCTTTTTATGTATAACCAAAAATAATTTATAAAGATTATTGGTATTTCAAAAACATAAATCAGACGATCATATAGACCTTCATGCTTCTATTTCACTTTAGTTTTACCCGCATAATATAATCATCACAAGTCATGTACAACATTTTTTCATCGGGCGAAAGAGCACAGTTCGATGTAAGCTCTCCGGTATATATTCTTGCGGCCAGTTTACCACCTGGATTAAATACCCATACTCCTTCAGGGCCTGTGGCAAACAGGTATCCGCTTTTACTTATCTTCATTCCATCTGGAGCGCCTTTATTTTTTCCTTCATACTGATGCACTTCGTAAAATATCTGCTCCTTCTTTATAAGGCCATCTTCGTTTAATTCATACTGCATCCAAACCATATTGCGGTCATCTGAGCTGGCTACATATAAATACTTCCCATCCGGAGAAAGTGCTATGCCATTAGGGAATTTTAATCCTTTAGTTACAAGGTCAAGATGGCCGTTTGGCTTTAAACGGTATACGCCCTGAAAGTCAAGTTCTTTTTCAGCGTCGTCAAGCCCGCCCTCCAATCCATAAGGCGGATCTGTAAAGTACAGATCGCCATTGGAATGATATACCCCATCATTCGGGCTATTCAAACGCTTTCCTTCATAACGGTCTGCCAAAGTTGTAAATTCTGGTTTAGGGTTACTCAACGGAGCATTCATTTTGCCGATCCTGCGATCTCCCTGCTGCATTAAAACAAGGCGACCATCTGGATGCAACAATAATCCATTTGAGCCTGGTTCTTTAACCTTTGCCCCCCCCGTTCCTGTATAACCGGAGGGCTGCAAATAAATAGTTGTACTATCGCCTTCTTTCCATTTATGAATTCTATTATTCGGTATGTCTGAAAAAATAAAATAATCACCTTCCTTAACAGGCAAAGGCCCTTCGGTCCATGCAAACCCTTCAGCAATTATTTCAACCGGCGCCGAAGAATCCAGGATGCTCAAAGCCGAAGCATCTATAATTTCAACCCTTCTTACTGAATCTGATATGGTGGATGCATCGTCAGGCACTGCACTGCTTACAGGTGCATTGTTATTATTGGTACAGGCAAATAATATTACTAAGAAGAAGAACATGAATTTTGCCATTGTCAATGCTTTAATGAAATATTATAGTAAGGGGGAACAAAATGATCTTTTCATTTTGTATTTCCATGATGAATATATTTAAAATATTCTATACTACTCTTTGATGTTTAGTGAAGAGGGTTTTTTGCTTTATAAATGTGCAACTGGCCATTGATCAAAGCTTCATCAGCATCTATATATTCCAGTCTTTTATTAAGGCCTAAGAACTCTAATGCCTGCCCGTACTGATTTTTAAGATTCTCACCACACACAAGAAAGATGGCATATTGCGTATCAAACAAAAGCTCTTTCAATTCTGTACCAATCAACAACCCGCTGAGATAGTGATAATTTTCCGCAGGAGTATTTTTATTAAATAATTGGTTGGTGCGTATATGAAAAACGCTGTTTAATATGTTGTAGGATGAACCTTCCATCACACCTTTTTTAAAAAAATAATCTTTGGCTTCGCTTTGCCCGCTGTTAGTTTTTTCTACCGAATTAGATAAAATACTTTTGGTTGATAGCAGATCAAAAAGCTCACCGGTAATATAGGTTTTAAAATGCGTAGCCATCCCGTTGTGTACATATACATGCTTTGAATGTGTGCCCGGAAAAATATATACGCTTTCCTCATTTTCCTGCTTTACCTCAGTTCCTATTAATAAAGTTTCTTCTCCACGTAATACATCATCTTCGGTGCAGGCACCGGAAATAATAAAAAGCTTGTTCGAAAAATTTTGAGACGGCTCTATCACTTTACTATGTACATCTGAGCCATTCATTTTTAATGGAAGCTGTTTGTATGGAAGCTCAATCATACCAATGCTTGATGAGGCCATACCGCTTAATAAAATGGGCAGATCCCTCAATGAATAACCCAGGCGGTGCTCAAGCTTTTTTATTTGTTCAAGAATATAAGATTGATAAAAAAATAACCTTTCCTTCTCTTCCTTATTTTCATTTATCCAATTTTTAAAAGTGCCGGCAATACCATCATTATTCTTTTCTTCAGCCACTACTTTTAATCCATCAGTTTTCACCAGCCTTAACCTGAAAGCAGAAGTGCCCCAATCGCAACTCAAAAAATTATTCATTGTTATTATCGTTAAAAGTGCTGATTACAATTCTGATTTTTACGAGCGCAAATTGGTTACGTTGTTTCCACTGCTTGCATAAAGTTGTGTGCTTTTTCGGTTAAGGAACTAAAATAAGCATCATCTGCATTAGCCACAGAGTGAACCAAAGCGCTGCCAATTCCAAAAGCTACAGCCCCGGCTGATTTGAATTGTTTAATATTATCCAGGCTTACGCCTCCGGTCGGCATCATCTTAATATGATTCAGAGGCCCTAATAAGCCTTTTATATAATCCGGGGTAGAAACAGGAAATACCTTAATAATATCGCCCCCGCTTTTATGAGCAAGAAAAATTTCAGTGGCAGTATAGGCGCCGGGTATTGATACCACATTATGATCTCTTGCAATTTTAATTACGTCAACGTTTACAGTAGGAGAAATAAGAAACTTTGCGCCTGCTGAAATAGCTGCCTGTGCTCCTTCCACATCCAATACTGTGCCTGCACCGATCAGCATTTTATCACCCACAGTATTGCATAACTCCTCAATTTGAGATAAAGCATCTTTGGAGTTAAGTGTGATTTCTAAAACCCTAACACCTCCATTATATAAAGCCCTGGCTACCTTACCTACATCTTTTGGCTGCACGCCCCTTAGAATAGCTACAATCTTATGCTGAAGGATTTGAGTGAGTGAAGGTGAAACATGCATCGTTCATTTATATTTTTATTTAAGATAACAGACTTTATCTGTCAGGCAATAACATAATAATTAAAGATAAAAATACTGTAGTAATAATGGCATTTTAACTTGCTGGTTATGGGAGCTTTGATGGCGTAACAACTAAGGTAAACCCACTAATGATACAGTGGCAGCCAACAACGTTTACGCTATTGAAATTTTTACTTTACTGCCGCTTCTTTTACACATCGGAACCCTGTGTGTTCCAACCCTGTATCGGGACTGCTTTTCATACGCCTGCTTACCCTATAGCCGCTGCAATAACTATCGTTGCAAAGAAAAGAACCACCTCTGAGAGAGCGCTTTTGGGTATAGGGTTCATCAGGATCAAAACTTTTATCCGGCCCTTTTGGATTAGAGGTTGCTTCGCCCTTTAGTGCTTTGTAATAATCAGCATCATACCAATCGCTGCACCATTCCCACACATTGCCCGCCATATCGTAAAGCCCATATCCATTGGGTGCAAAGGAACGTACAGGTGCTGCTTTAAAATAGCCATCCTTCTGCTGGTTGCGGTAAGGAAAGTCGCCTTCCCAGCTATTGGTTTTAGGAGCACCGGCATTTACGTGTTCATTACCCCATGAATAAACCTTTCCCTCCAGGCCGCCTCTTGCTGCCCATTCCCATTCTGCTTCTGTAGGAAGGCGCTTGCCTGCCCAGATGCAATAAGCCTGTGCATCATTCCAGGATACCTGCACCACCGGTAAACTATCCTTTCCTTTAAGATTGCTGCCAGGCCCTTCGGGATGCTGCCAGTTAGCGCCCTTTTGCCATCGCCACCATGCAGCATAATCGTTTAAATTTACCGGGCCATTTGTGGGAGTGAATACTAATGAAGCCGCTATCAATAAACTATCATGAGGTTTTGGCGTACCCGGCGGTACACTTTTTTTTAACTCTTCCCAATCAGGCACCTGCTCACTGGTAGTTATATAACCCGTGGCCTTTACAAACGCTCTGAATTGCGCATTGGTTACTTCGGCCGCATCCATCCATAAAGCATCTACTTTAACCAGGTGCTTTGGGTATTCATCACCTGATGCTTGCTGGTTATCGGCACCCATCATAAAACTCCCGCCGGGAATATAGATCATATCTTTTGTACTGCTATCGCCATTACTAATGGAAGCGATACCGTTTGCTGCTGCTGCAAAGCGGGAAGGCACTTTCATACAGGAAGTAGTGTCATTTTTCGAAAGGCTGCTTTCCTGGTCGTGGGCACAGGAATAAAATAAAAAAGCAATAAAACACACTGCTTGTAAAGCGCAAAACCGGCTCAATGTCATAGTTATAAAACTAAGAACTTTTTGGATTAGGATTTGAATGATAGTTAGTGCTTATAATCAAAAACTGCATTTGTAATTGTAAACTCATATACTCCGGATGCAATGCCTAATGTAACTACATTGTCTTTTTCGCTTATAAGTTTAATGTACTTATTATGGTTTGTAATTGCCTGTCCTTTTTCTTTTATCATAGCTAAAGCGCCTGCCGGAAGATGCACAGTGGCAGTAGTATTTGGCGGAACAACAATTTTCCAGAACAAATTATTCTGTTTTCTATCCCATTCGCTTTTTATAAGTCCATAAGGGGATTGGTGTGCTGCTTTTACAAAATGTAACCCTTGAGGAAATACTGGTTTAAAAATAATTTTTTTGAATCCTGTTTCTTTCCGGTCGGTTTGAATGCCGGCTAAATTCTCGTAATACCAGGTTAATAAATCGCCCAACAACATTACATGGTTTCCAGAGTTCATGGCAGGGTCAGCTGTATTTCCATTCCATAATTCCCATATTGTAGTGGCGCCATTATCAATCATATATCCCCAGCTTGGATAAGTTCTGTTAGTGGCAATACGATAAGCAAGATCGGGCCGGCCATAAGCCGTTAACCCACGCATTAAAAACTGGATGCCGATGAGGCCTACGCTTACATGAGATTTAAATTCACCTTCAATCCTGCTCACCAGATTATCAAATATTTTTTGTTCATATCCGGCAGGCACAAGACCCTGCATGAGCGAAATAATATTAGCTGTTACGGTGTTGTTTCCATAGCGGGCTTCTTCTTTTTGAAAGAACTTATTGTTATAGGCTGTTTTTACTTTTTGGCTTAAGTCTAAAAATTCCTTTTCATCATTTTTATTACCTGTAATCACAGCATATTTCGCCATGATGTTTAATAGTTTATAAAAAAAACTGGTGCTTAAAATTTCACCATCGGTAATGCGTGCAGGATCTTTTGAAAAAATAATATTTAAGTTTTCCGGAGGCATGCACCAATCGCCATACTGGTCTTTGGTCATGATGTAATCTTTCATATAATTAGCCTGCATATAGCTAAGCCACTTCTTCATTGATTGATAATGAAGCCTTATAGGTTTCTCATCGCCAAATTGCTCATACAACATATTGGCCACATGAATATAAGCCGCAGGCCAGGTGATGTTATCAGAATAAAAAGCCCAGTAAGCAGGCGCCACGTCGGAAAGGCTGCCGCTTTCTTTTTGCGTGTCATGAATATCCTGTGCCCATTTTGCATATAGCAATTGATTATCAAACATGAAGCTTTCCCCATAGCAGCCTGTAGCCCTGTCGCCAAGCCAGCCCATACGTTCATCACGCTGCGGACAATCGGTAGGCATACTGCGGTAGTTGCCCATAATGCCCCAGAGTGCATTGTTATAAATTTGATTAATGGTACTATCTGAAGTTTCGAATGTGCCACTGCCTGCCATATCATCATAATTAACTTTGCCCACCAAATCATTAGCATTTGGCAGATAATCAATGCCTGTTATTTCAACAAAACGAAAACCATGATACACGAAACGTGGTTCCCAAAAAAAGGTCTTATTATCAGCAGGCGTATAAATATCAGTGCTTCTTGATCCACGCAAATTTGCTGTGTACAAATTTCCATCTGGCTGAAGCGTTTCTGCATATCGTATGTTGATCGGCTTTCCTGAGCTCCCCTTCAGTTTCACCGCAAGCCATCCCACCATATTCTGTCCCAGGTCTATTATATAACGGCCCTTTTCAATCTGCTTAACCGATACAGGCTTCACTTCACGCATGGTAGCTAAATTGGGGTTTGGCTGTGCCACAAGTTTGCCTGCAGGCGCTTCTACTTTTTTAGCATTCATCCACAACTTGTCATTAAATTTATTTTTATCCCAACCCGGCATCTCTAACCTTGCTACATATTCCTCTCCATCAAATTCATTGTTTGCAATGATGGGACCATCGGTAGAAATTTTCCAGGAGGCATCACTGGCGATGGTTTTCTTTTTACCATTCGTATATTCTATTTCCAACTGCATCAACAATTTCGGAAACCCATAATGCTGGATGGCAGGCACAGTAAGCGGCTCGCCGCCAGGAACATTTTCTCTGCGCATGGAAAAATAACGGCCGGTACCCAGTATTACACCAATGGCATTTTTGCTATTGTTTAAAAAATCCTTTACATCAAAAACATTGTAATGCACCCGCTTCGAGTAATCGGTAGCCGTTGGAGCAAATATATCATTGCTGATTTTTTTTCCGTTGATGTAGCATTCATACATGCCCAGTCCGGAGATGTGCAGCACTGCCTGTTTCACTTCATTGTCAAGATTAAATTCATGACGCAGGTAACGGGCTGCAAGGCGGGTCTTTGTAGTAAGCGTGCCGGAGTTCATCATGCTGTCCAGGCCAATCCATACGGCTTTGGAAAATGATTTAGCCCCGAAAGCTGTGCTCCATTGAGCGGTTTCACTCCAGGAAGTTTCGCCTTTGGTTGTCCATACTTTTACTTTCCAGAAATAGCTTTTTCCTTGTTGAAGTGTTTTGCCGCTATAGGGAATTAAGACCGAGGTGCCGCCTTCTATTTTACCTGAGTTCCACATTAAACCGGATCCTGTTTTGAGTTTTTGGGGAGCATCGGCAACCATGATTTGATAAGAGGTCTGCAGGATGTTAGGCAATGCAGATTGAAGCTGCCATGAAAAGCGAGGCATAGCCACATCTACACCCAAGGGGTTTACACGTGCTTCTGTTTTTAACGCTGTTATAATGATATTATCGTTTGCATAAGAAGGCATTTTGCATGCTGCCAAAAAAAAGAGAAAAAAAACGAGTACAAACTTTTTCATTTATATGAGTATTTAATCAAGGCTTTATTTAAAATGGTTATCTGGTTGTGAACATCTTCTTTTCATTAAACCCAATCTTCTTTTCATTAAACCCAATCGCATATCTTATCAATGCTTCCGCAAGTATGCCCGAAGAAAATGGATTTAATAAATGACCGTTTGGTGTGGCATTCGGACCATAAAATTCAGAAACCGTTCCCCAGCAATAAATGATGGGCGCTGTTATTAGGGTTCTATACACATCATCTGCTTTTGGATCATCCAGCTTTTTTAATGCATAAAGCATATAGGCTAAATTATGGCCGCTGAACCCTTCTACATCTCCCGGCGCTGTAGGCAGGTAACCTGTTTTTGGATTAATGAATTGCTTCATATACAGTGCATTCTGTCCCTGCGTTTCGTTGTTCAACCTCGCCCCTATCCAAACAGGCAGTAAATTATAATTGGGCAATCTATAGGCGGGCCATGTACTATCCCGTTTGCGGCACCAGTCATGAATCTTCAGATCGCTTCTCCAAAACGTAGTATCAATTGAATTTTTTATACGCGTTGCTCCAGCCAGATATTCTGCGGCTAACTCTTTCCGGCCAGTGTTCCTTAAATATGCAGAAAGAAAATTAGTAGATGCCAATGCCAGCACCGCTGAAGGAAAAGACCAGTTTTTTAAATCTTCTTCTTTCGACCATTCTGCTAACATACCATACATATCGCCGTCCTTTCTTACTGTGTACCTTTCTGTTTCATCGCCATTAAAATCTATGCGCCAGTTGTTCCTTTTCATTTCAGCCATCTGCACATCAACAGCATTTTTTATAAATGGATAAATGCTTTCAATAAAATTTTTATCCCCTGAATTTTCCAGGTAGAATTTAGTCATCAATACAAAGTAGGCTGGTGTTTCTGAAGCAGGATTGTTGAACTTATAATAATGAAAAAAATCTGCGCCCATTTGCCAGGCATTGGGGATATGCTTAAACACTTTTGTTTTATAGCATATTGTTTCTATTGCTTTTTTTACTTCTGCATGATGGCCCGTAATGCTTAATAACCTGCATGCCGCATGTGTATCTCTTACATAAGAATGCGGATATTCCCGTAGCCCCGCTATAAAGCCACCGGAGCTGTCCTGCAGCATTTTAATTATCACCAATGAACCCTCAATTACATCTTTCGCCTTTTGTTCTTTTACCTGCGTTTCATACATCGTTCCTTCTGCAAACCAGTCTTTCCAATCCTCAATGCTTTTCTTTAAGCCGGCTTCACTATCTCTTGCCCTGATGAATTTTATATAATCCTCGGGCTTTTTATTATGAGCTGTATAGTATAGATAATGGTAAAGTGCCACCTTGTATTCTTTGCCAGCATTAACTGTTATTTGCTCTGTTTGCACTTGGTATTGATCGCTAACCTTAGTAGCCTTACCCTGTACATTAAATGCAATCAAAGAATACCGGTCAGCCCAATTTTTTGATTCAAGGTTTACTTTATCAAAATTCCATTTACTTGTGTCAGCATGTAACAAGAGCGCACTGCCCTCTACTATTTGCGAAGCCACATCTGCAGGCTTGATAGAAGCAAGCATAGAGACTTTCCGCGGGGCGGAAGAATTATTTTTTACAGACAGGTAGCGCACTACCCAGGGCTTTTTATCATTGGTGAAATCAGTGAGCGTTATGCTCATACCTTCTATCTCCAGGCTTCCATAAAAAATTCCTGATCTTCTTCCACGGTGCATAGATGGATTGATCTTACTATTCTTTCCATCAATGTTAATGCTTAACACTTCGCCGGAAAGAAAATTTGGCGAAGTATAGTTTGGTCCTATCAATGCATTCCATTCTCCGTTGGGCGTGCCCATAGCACCAGCCACGCCACTCCCCAGAAAATAGTCTTCCATAGGCCCGCAATACGCAACCTGCTCCGGAAGAAAGGGAACTGAATGCTGGCTTCTGCAGCATACAAAGCTTAATAGGAAAGCAATTGCACATAACCAAAATCTTCTGTTATCGTAATAAACTTTTAGCACTAATAACCTCCATTATTTTACACCTTGTAAGTATCCTTTAAAATCAACCCATTTTTTATCAGATCTATCATAAGTAATTGGTTTTGGATTTAGCCATTCAACCATTTTACTTTTTATAGAAAAAGCAAAAAAATGATTGCCCGCAGGGTTGTAATGACCAAGCAGGTAACGTTTATAATAATCAGCTAATCCCAGGTTGAAATTTTTATAATCATTTGCATGAACAAGGTTCATGTCGAAATAGGTATAGCCGCCTTTCTCTAAAAAGTCAACAATTTTTCCATCAAAACGTGTTCCGGTAGTAATGAGCGAATTGGTTACGCGATAAGGATCAAACAGAACGATCAATAATTTCTTATTGTTCTTATGGGCGTATGCCTTGAGCTTCGGTAAGATATATTCTGTGGCTTTAAAAGAATACTGATTCAGAAGGTCCGTAGTTGATTTCTTCAGATTAGCGGTATCGGTACCATCAAATTTTACATTCAGCCATTTGCTTAGCTTTCCCAGGTTTTCAATGTTAAGATCACTGATCCGGTTATCGTTGTAAAGCAATAATTGTAAAGCAACATCATCTTTTAAGTGTTCATACATCCATACAGGATCGGTCATTTTATATAATAGCTGAGGCGTATTCAAAGGGTTCTCCTTTTCTATAAACTTACCTGTGTTTAAATCCATTTCCAGATTAGCCCAAAAGTTTCCATGAAACTTCATACCGGGTTCGTTCTTATTGTTCCATTCCTTTATGGCCATATACCGGCAACGCAATAAGCTCCTTGTATGATCATCGCCCCATATATAAAAGACAAGATGTTCAGCAGCATTCTTTGTCTTCTCTTCTCTTAACAAACGCAAATAAGCCTGGTACACACCATAGCCACCAACACCATAATTGCGTATAGGTTCACCAAGATGACCGGCTAAATATTCCTGCCAGGTTTCACCATCAGATACCTGCTGACATTGCGTAAAGCTGTTGCCGTAAGTATTGATCCTGCACCGCTTGTCCTTATACATAAACATGGTTCTTGCGCCATCAGTTCCTGTTGTAGAAATAGTATTGCTGGTATCAATGCCTTCCAGCGGAAGCGAATTGCCTAAAATGTAGCCTAGTTGTGGATCGTACTTGCACCACACCCCTTTTTTATTCAGGAATATGTCAAGCTCATTTTTAGAAGGCACTTCCTTTTTTATATATTCTTCAAATGTTGGGAGCCGTGTTTGACTTTGTACTAAGACATTTAAAAAGAGAAAGGCTAATAATATAATTGCTTCTTTCTTCATTATTATTTTTAATAAGTTATGATCGTGGGTTCGTGGATAAGGCTTATATAAAAATGCATGCTATAGATCTGATACTTTATTTTACCCCTTGTAAGTACCCTTTAAAGTCTACCCATTTTTTATCAGACCTGTCATAAGTAATTGGCTTTGGATTGAGCCACTCAACTAATTTATTTTTTATTGAAAAAGCAAAAAAGTGGTTGCCTGCAGGGTTGTAATGACCAAGCAGGTAGCGCTTATAATAATTATCAAGACTAAGGTTGAAGTTTTTAAAATCCTGTACGTGAACCAGGTTCATATCGAAATAATTGAACTTTTCTTTATTTAAAAAATCAACAATTTCATCATCGTACCGCGTTCCTTTTTCAATCAGGGAATTTGTTACCCGATAGGGATCAAACAAAACGATCATTAGTTTTTTATTGTTCTTTTGTGCGTAGGTCTTAAGCTTCAATAATATATACTCGGTTGCTTTAAAAGAATATTGATCCAGTAAATGAATCACCGATTTTTCCAGATTAGCGGTATCAGTAATATCAAATTTTACATTCAGCCAGGTGCTAAGCTTTCCCACTTTTTCAATATCCAAATCTGAAATTCTACTGTTACGAAACAACAGCAGTTGCAAGGCAATATCATCTTTTAAATTTTGGTACATCCATTCTGGATCTGTCATTTTATATAACAGCTGAGGGGTATTAAGAGGATTTTTCTTTTCTATAAATTTGCCTGTGTTTAAATCCATCTCTATGTTGGGCCAAAAGTTTCCATGAAATTTCATGCCCGGTTCATTCTTGCTGTTCCAGTCTTTTGTAGCAATGTAGCGGCAACGCAACAGGCTTCTTGTATGATCACCTCCCCACATATAAAATATAAGATGCTCGGCTGCATTTTTTGTACGCTCTTCCCGTAACAAACGCAGATAAGCCTGGTATACACCATAGCCACCCACTCCATAATTGCGTATAGGTTCACCAAGATGTGCAGCCAAATATTCCTGCCATGTTTCACCATCAGATACCTGCTGACATTGGGTGAAGCTATTGCCGTACGTATTGATCCTGCACCGCTTGTCTTTATACATAAACATGGTTCGTGCACCATTGTACTGCGTGGTAGAAATGGTGCAACTTGTATCAATACCTTCTAATGGTAGCGAGTTGCCCAAAATATATCCTAGCTCCGCATCGTACTTACTCCACACGCCTTTTTTGTTTAGAAAAACGTCAATCTCTTTTTTGGATGGTATAGCCGATTTAATAAACTCTTTAAACGTGAGCTTAGGGACTGTTTGCGCCAGCACGATATCACTAAAAAACAAACCCACTATGGCTATTAATATGTTTCCTTGCTTGATCATAATTTTTAAATTTTAAACCTGACTTTTAATTGGTAAATGCAAGTGTCCATTGCAACTGCCCTTTCTGCGAAGACAACAATGTGAGTTCTACTAAACCTTCCGGCAATATTTTAAAAGTAGAAGTACCCCCTGAGGTTTTCGTACTGTATCCCTTCTTTCCGTTTGATGCGATGATGATTTTCATAGGCTCCTTTTCTACCATTTCTGCTTTTCCACTAAGGGTATTGTTATTCCAGCGAACATCAGATAATTCCACATATCCCTGCATCAGGTGACGGTCGGTTGAGAGCACCTGAGGATGATTTTCTTTTAAGCGTACAGACATCATCCTGGCTTCGCCTTTACGAAGATTTTGCGTTAGAACGGCATCGCCTTTTAATATTCCTATAAATTGGTTGTTCCAAAAATCATATACATAATAAGAGCCGCTGTTATTTAACCCCATGCCTCCAAAACCTGGCGTTCCAGATAAACTTATTGATACTGTTTTGGGGTTATTATCATCTTCGTTAAAGAAAGTAAGCTGGTGCCACCCTTCATTCACTTTAAAATCATACACCCTTGGATAATCGCTTGAAAAAGCGTCTATAGGCCTGGCGCTTTGCGGCGTCTGGTGGTAAGGAAAAACACGCGATAGCTTATATACCTGCACCGCATTTAATTTTGAAAAGCTCTGGCCGAGCAGCAGCCGGGATGCTGTTACATAAGACATGCTTAAAAGCTTATTTAAACCATCTTCAGAATCAGCAGGCATTGCTTTGGTCAGGCTTTTTGCATCCATATCATAATTGAACAAAACACGGTTTTTGTACCAACGCAAACCTCCACGCTTTACCATTTCAGGGTTCAAACCATCTGTATCACCCCAAATTCTTTGCGATGAAACAATGCCCGCATTTATATCTGAACCTCTGGTAATATTTCTTTCCTGTACATACGATTTTTTACCTAATCCGCCAGAGGCAAGCTGAAAAACTTTTCTATAATGGCTTGCGGTAGTGGCATATTTATCATCCATGCCGCCGTACGGGGCCCATGCGGTATGCGGATAATCGAACATCATACCTGCAATGCCTGCATCGGATAAATTTTTATAAACAGCCTGCATGTGTGTGGCAAAGGAAGCGTCTGTAAAATCGTAGGTTCCAAAATTTTCATTAAATCTATCCAGTTGATTAGGGACTATGTAATAAGATTGATTATGCAGCATGTGATCTGGATGCTGCTCACAATAATCTTTAGATCGTACACCTGTTTGAAAATAGGTAAAGGGTAATCCCCCTAAATGGCGAATAGCCTGTGCCCACTTCCTGCTTGTTTCGTAGGGTACTCTATAATGCCCCTCTTGCAGCTCCATCCCTTTGCCACCCTGTGATTTTTCATCGCCACTGCCATGCAACTGCCAATGCTTATCGTCCCACCAACCATTCTCATTATTTTGGGCATAACAATCCGGCACTAACCGGATGCCCATTGTAGTATATTTTAACCACCCGGATTTCTTTACCCCTTCCATTTCTGCTACAGCACCCGGCGTATCGTTTATTGCCCGAAGCTTACTATCTATACCACCATAATGAGGTTGCATAGCATACCAAAGACAAATGGTTGGAAAATAGTAATGATTCAATTCTACCGCTTGTGCCATACGTACATGGCCGGCATATTTTTCAGCAGCTTTGAGCGGGTTGTCAGTAAAATAATCAAGGTAAAATGCATCCTTATCTGGTAAATAAATCTGGCCAGGCTCTACCAGTTTTCCCACAGGATCTGCCGCCGATAAGTGAAACTTCACGTCTGTATAATTAGCGGCCCAGGTAGTTGTTGCCGACAAGGGCGTGGCTAATTTACCGCTATCAACTTTTCCTTCCAGCAAGATCAGTTCATTGATGATACAGTTGGAACCGCTTTCTTTTTTTACCACCAACATGGAAGTCCCGTTGTGTAGCATATCCGGAGTAATCAAGATAAAGTAAAGATGAGGGTCTTCACCGGAAGGCAGGCTGGGCAAGTGTACAGCAGGTAAAAGTTCTTTTTCTACTAATCCGGATCGCAGCCTTACTGACTGCCTTATCGTGGAATCATAGGCACCAAAGGTGAGGCCCAAAGTATATGTTTTTGATGGGTCTAAATTTTTGAAGTTTATTTTCAATTCATCCTTATCATAAATTATGCTTTTTGTTTCGGGCATACCACCGGCATAGCTGATATTAAAAATCTTTCCGATTTTATCAACGGTACAATACTTGGTTTCATTCCAGAAATCAGCATTCCCTAAATCAATATATTCCATCAACAAAAGATTTCCGGCCAAACCGCACAGTTCTTTTTCACGGCTTCTTCCATCACTTATAAAAACAAATTTTTCAAACTCCTGGTAAGTTAATCCTCCGGCAACAAGGCTATGCCTGTTCTTTTCATTGCCAAAATTCAACACCATATTGTTTTGAGATAGTAAAAACGGTTCTTTTCTTATTGCAGTTTCTGCACCTCCGCCCTCTCCATCCAGTAGCCGGAAATTTTCTTTCAGGTTTAAACCTTTAAAAATGGAAGCGCCGGCAAGGGGCGAAAACTTCATCACCATATATGCTTGTTTTAAACTATTCTTTATACCGCTTTGTAGCACTACAAAGCCCTGGCTATGGTAAAGCTTTATTTTAAATAACTGATCAGGAAACCCTTTCTTTTTTGTTGTAATCAACAGCGCTGCACCTTTGCCCAGGTTTTCTTTGATAGCTTCTAAAGTGTATGAATTAATGACATTTTTATCGCTGCTCATAAAATCATTAACCTGTGTGGCGGCATGGTAAACCGCCTCTGTTTTCCGCATTTTATCAAATGCCGAATACGTGCCTTTTTTTAAATCATATTTTATGGACACAAGCTTATTTTCTATTGCTACTACAGATGCATCTCTCGTAATAATTATACCATTGATCGTTTCTGCTGCACAGTCTAAAAAAAGCAAACCTCCGGTTAGAACAGTAAATAAAAATTTGATTGTCGTTTTCTTTAAGATCATGCATCAACTATTTAAATTGGAGCCACCATACTGCTTTTCCAGCCGTGGAAGATGTAATACTCAACTCCATTAAGCCATCCGAAAGCATTTTAACTGATGAAACTCCCTGTGAAAATTTTACGTTCTTAAGCACTTTACCATTGGTTGCAATAATGATTTTCATGGGTTCATGCTCTACCATTTCGGCCTTTCCACTAAGCCTGTTTCCATCCCAGCTCACATCAGAAAGCTCCAGGTATCCCTGCATAATATGCCTGTCTGTTGACAGCACCTGGGGGTGGTTTTCTTTTAAGCGTACAGACATCATTCTAGCCTCTCCTTTACGAAGATTTTGCGTTAGAACGGCATCGCTTTTTAGCAGTCCTACAAACTGGTGGTTCCAAAAATCATATACATAATAAGAGCTATTTTTAGGCAACCCCATGCCTCCAAAGCCTGGTGTACCAAATAAATTTATTGATACTGTTTTGGTGTTATTATCATCTTCGTTAAAGAAAGTAAGCTGGTGCCACTTTTCATTCACTTTAAAATCATACACCCTTGGATAATCGCTTGAAAAAGCATCTATGGGCCTTGCACTTTGGGGCGCCTTATGATAAGGAAAAACACGGGATAGCTTAAAAACATTTTCGGGTGTCGTACGTGCAAAACTTTGTCCGAGCAACAGCCGTGAGGCCGCAACATAAGACATGGTTAATAGTTTTTGAACGCCATCATCAGAGTCTGCCGGAAGTGCACGGGACAAGCTTTTCGCATCCATATCATAGTTAAACAGCACCCTGTTCTTATACCACCGTAAGCCTGTTCGCATCACCATCTCGGGGGTTAGAATATCATTGTCGCCCCAGGTACGTTGGGACTGTACAAAGCCCATGGCTATTTCTGAACCACGCCTTATATTTCGCTCCTGAACATAGGATTTATTCCCTAACCCCGTTGTTGCCAATTCGAATACTTTACGGTACATCCCTGCAGTTGTACTGTATTTATCTTCCATGCCACCATACGGTGCCCATGCAGTGTATGGGTAGTCGAACATCATTCCGGCAATGCCTGCATCATTAAGGTTTTTATAAACGTTCTTCATGTGCGCAACAAAACCTGTGTCGGTAAAATCATACGTCCCAAGGTTATTGTTTAATCCATCTGCTTTGCCCTCGTATTTGAAGTAGGATTGGTTATGGAGCATGTGCTGCGGAAATTGCTCTGCATAGTCTTTGGAACGAACACCTGTTTGAAAATAAAAAAATGGCAGGCCTCCCAATTCAATCACCTTCTGTGCCCATTTCTTACTTGTTTCGTAAGGTGGGCGGTAATGCGCCCCTGGTAACGTCATTTCGGTTGTGCCTTGCCGTTCTACGCTTCCACTTCCATACCGTTGCCAATGTGCATCATCCCACCAACCGTTCTCATTATTTTCAGCATAACAATCAGGAACTAATCGGATGCCCATCTTCGTATATTTTAACCAACCCGAATTTTTAACCCGGATCATTTCATCAACCGCACCTGGCGCATCATTAACAGCTCTGGTAGATTTATCTCCTTGCCCGCCATATAGTGGCTGCATGGCAACCCAAAGACAGATGGTAGGAAAATAGTAAGCATTCAGTTTTACTGCCTGAACCTTCTTGACGGTTTGCGCATATTTTTCAGCGGCATCAAGAGGATTAGCAGTGGAAATATCAAAAAAGAAAGCATCCTTCTCAGGCAAATAAGTTTGACCAGGATCAACCTGTTTTCCGACAGGGTCTTCTGCATACATATCCATCCTCACATTCCTAAATTCGGATGGTGCTTTAGGCGCTTTTATCGGAATCAAATACATTTCTTCCGGCAATTTTCCTTCAAACAACACAGCTTCTCCAACTACAGTATTTGCACCACCATTTTTACGGATAATAATAGCAGGCATGCCACCCTTCATCAACTCAGGTGTAATAGACATAAAGTATATATCCGGCTCACTTCCGGTGGAAAGATCAGGCAACAAGGATGGAGGCAACCACTCCTTTTCATTTCCGTTTGTGGAAAGTATCAGTGACTGCTTCTGCGTGGCATAATTGCTTCCCCAGATAATTCCAAAAGTGTACGTTTTTGTCCTATCCAGCTTTTTAAGATCAATTTTTATATCACCCGTATCATAGATAATTGATTTTGCCTCTGTAAAACTTCCGGCAAATTTGAACTTGGTCTTAAATTCAAATTTATCAACATCAGCAAACTTTGGCTTGCTACTGGTGGCATTTCCAAAATCAATGTATTCTATTAAGCGAAGTCCTGGAGCAAGTTTCACCAAATCAGGGGTTCTTTCTCTTTCCTCTGATACAGAAACAAGTTTTTCAAACTCGTTGTACGTAAGGCCGCCTGCAACGAGTGTGTGCCTGTTGATGTCGCTGCCGAAATTCAGGAGCATATTGTTTTGAGATAGCATGCCGGGTTCCTTACGTATATAAGTTTCAATGCCGCCCCCTTCACCATCCAGCAAGCGGAAATTTTCTTTCAGGTTTAAACCCTTGAAAACAGAAGCACTGGCAAGGGGTGAAAACTTCATCACCTTGTAGGCTTGTTTTAAACTATTCTTTATACCGCTTTGCAATACCACAAACCCTTTATTATCGTAAAGCTTAATTCTCAATAACTGATCAGGAGCATTCTTCTTTTTTGATGTAATCAACAGCGCTGCACCTTTGCCTATGCTTTCATGGATAGCTTCTGTAGTAAACGAATGGATAGCTTCTTTGTCGCTGCTTTTAAGTTCGTTGACCTGAGTAGACGCATTATAAATTGCTTCTGTTTTTGTTGACTTATCAAAGGCTGAATAGCTGCCTTTTTTAAGATCATATTTTATAGATACATTTTTATTTTCTATGGTAATGACTGATGCATTTTTCGAAATGGTAATGCCGTTGATTGTTTCGGGCGGATGCCAGGGAAAAAAGAAATAAGATATGATAAACAATAGCTTCATTATGGTAAAAGGAATTTAGTTTTTGATCTCTATGTTTTTGGAATATTTAAAACTGAAAGGCTCTATTTTCTGGCCGTCAAACCAGGTTGGCATTTTGTACTCTGTATTGTGTTCGATCTTATTGTTTTTAAAAACCAACCCATTCACCGATACCAGTGTAAGTATGTTTGGATTGAATATCCGGAACAGGTTGTTTTCGATAAGAATATTTTTGTGGTAATAGCTCCCTGCCGGTGGCTCTTTGGTAATGCCGATTAAAGAAATGACTACACCCATTCCTACATTTAATCCATAATTGCAGTTGTCGAATTTATTATTACGAATGGTTACATCCCGCACCCCACCCTGCTCATACCAGTCATTGCCATTGGCGTACAAATCAAGTGCGCCCCACCAGGTATGGAAATAATTATTCTCCACTAAAATTTTCCCCCGGGAACCTAATAGAAATCCTCTTGCACGGTTATTTTTAGCCACGCAGTTTTTTATTGTTATGTTGGGTGCATGATCTAAAGAACCCACAAGGTGCCCCACTTCTACCTTCTTTCCGAAAGGCTTTTGAAAAGTTAACCTGGTGTATTCTCTGTTGATGCGTTCTACTTTAGTTATTATATTTTCAGCATAAGTTGCCAGGTCGGCGCCCGTTGCAAATTCCACTTTCATGTTTTGAGAAAAAATATCAATACCCTGTTGCTGATAATGAACCAGCTTAACCACTAATTCGTTTGGGCTAATTATCTTATCTACCCTTACATATATGTTATGAATGTTTCCTGCATCGTCCATTTGGTTTTCCATGATGCAGTTTTGAATGATGATGTTGCCACTGCAATTCACAAAATGGGTGGGGTCTGCAGTAAGACTTAACATTCTTCCAGGAGCAGGTGTGGCTTTATACCCATCTAATAATATATTCTTGCTTAGTTGACCAATGACACCCATCCCACCAGAATGAAAAATGGTCACATCTTTAATTACAATATCCTGGCTTTTAAGGATAGAGATAGCTGGGACAAGCCGGTTTTTTGAATTGAAGATTAAAGTATTGCCCGTGGTGCCTTTCAAGCCCGGCAAATAAATGCGTACCAGGCCAGGGCGCAATTCTTTAACACGCATATTTTCAACACCTGTTATATAGTCAAGCGCCATATAAGCCAATTCTCTTTTTTCCGTATTGAATTCCAGCAAATGCCAGAAAGGATATTGAATATCTTTCTCATCATAAAACATAAGGCGTTCGTTCTGCACTTTGTAAGGATAAGCGGAAGAAAAAGAAATGTCCAAACTATCGGTATACGCACCTATAATAATTCCTTCAGAATGGAAAGTGCGGGCATAGTCAATAGACAAATTTTTAATGGTAATGTTTTTAGAATTCTCCATGAAAAACGGGCATACATAACCGTGGAAAAGAAATTCTGAACCCTGCCCATCAATCATAATGTCGTTCATATCTGACAAATCAAAAACTATGTTTTTTAAGCCGTGGTCATTGTTGCTGATGAAGGCATATTTTTCTGAAGCATAATCTGGCCAGAACTCATATTTTCCTTTTGTCAAAACAATCTTTTTTGCCTTTTGAATTTTACAATCCTTTATAGCTTTAATCACTAATTGCGTTGCATCTTTTCCCGGCACATTTCCTTTTATGGTTATTGTTTTTTCCTGGGAAAAAGAAGCCAGCGCAGTAAGCAGAACAACAACGAACAGTATTTTTTTCATAATCTTTTAATTGTTTATCCTTAATTCTTTTCAACCAGAATATGCAGCCCTTCTCCTTTTATAGTTAGCGTATCACCTCTATTAACTGTTCTTACTTGTTCAAATGGTGCATACAGCAATGCCTGCTTCACATCTTTATGAAGAAATTTCCAGGTATAATTTGTTGCTGCATTTTTGTTATTAGCAACTACGATTGTGCGTTGATCGGTTTTGTTATGGCCATGCACTTTATACAATAATGCCCCGGCAGAACTAATTTCATTTATAAAGGCTCCCTGGTTGTCATAAAACTTTGCCATAAAAACCAGGTCGTTAAGTTCTTCCCTGATGCGGTCTGTTTCCTGAAGATATTCTGCCAGGTCTTTGTAAATAGGTTGCTTTAAACTGCCCTGGTATTCTTCGGGCTCAACACAAACGACTGCGCCATTCATTACAGCATAATTTACACCCCGGAAATCTCTTGGATAAAAGATATGAATAGCAGATGTCCATTCAGGAAAAACATAACGAAGACTTGAAATAGCATTAGCCTTAGCATTGCGATAGGTGACAGGAAAATAAGGTAGGAATCTATCTATACCCGATTCTGCAGCCATTTCAAAATCAGGATTAATTTTCCTGCACTGTTCATTAAGGCTTGCTATGGCTTGTACTAAACCTTCTGTAAGTGCTACATCTGGTTTAAGGGTATTTAACGGATTAAAGTCAAGCGAGGCGCCTGAAATAACTTTATCCATTTGCAAGCCCTGAGCACCATCCTTAACCAGTTGAACGAACTGGTCATCCAGAATTTTCCTTAGTCCGGGCACAACTGATGCACGAACATGGTACCGCACATCTAACCCCTTTCTTGCAAGCAATGTACTCTCGCCCCAACCCATACCAATGGCTTGTTTTCCATATTGATTTTGGGCCATGTATTTGTACAGATCTTTTTTATACCAATCAGTATTTTCATCAAGAATATTATAGTTGGTAAACACCAGGCACTTATCCCCTCTACTTTTAATTGAAGCCAGCAGCTTTTTAAATTCCACGATTCCACCAATCTTTTTCTCTGGTGTGTACATTGGATAGTTCCTTTCAAGCCCTCCGTTATTCCATCCAATAAGTTCATGACAGGTAATGCCATATTCTTTGGCGTCTTTCGTCCACTGATCAAAACCTTTAAAATCCGTGACTATGCGATCTTCGGGCTGATAGATTATGGAAGAGAACCACATTCTTTTTTTGCGCAACCAACTGTTTGAATGATCGAACGGAAAATGGGTCATAAACCATTTTCTATACACCTCTGTTCCTTTATGCCAATCGCCTTTGTGAGCATGCACAATAAATTCTCCTGATGAAAGCGTTTCACCTGATTTAATAAAGGGATACCTAACATGAGAAAACACGAGGCCTACAGGCTTACCTGCGGCGCCTTCTTTAGTAAGCCATGCATCGCCACTGCCCGACATATCAGGCATCAGGTACGTATGCATGGTGCTCACACGGCAGATTGTATCGTGGTAACCAAGGTATAAACCCATGTCAGATTTTTGATCATAAAAATCCCACCAGGGCATGGTTACATACATATAGTCTGTAGAAAATTCAGCGCCTTCAGAGCCAAGCCGCCTCATGCCCGGAAACTCTTTAAATAGATTTAGATTGTGTCCCGTTTCGGTATTATAAGTAGGCACTGCCAGGCGTGCATCCCGATTGTGACCAAAATCTTTCATGCCTCCTATGCGAGGAAACCAAAATTCAGAAATTGGATTTTTGTCTTTGTTAGTTAGCCTCGATTTGAATGAAAGCTTGTCATCAATTAATGTAATGGTATAAGTGAGCTCTATAGGATAAGTGCCGAGGGGCGACTTCATTCCTGAATAAGACACTGTAATGATGTTTCCTTTTTGAGTAACAGATTTTGCTTTTTGTTCAGCCCCATCAATATAGTTTGCCAGGTTGTCTTTCAGTTGAAGGTTGATCCTGAAATTGGAAGCCAGTCTTTGTTCGGCAACAAGTTCACTGCTATTCTTTTTTACAAATAAAGATGATATAACGCCGGATTTTGAATTGACGCTGATGCGAAAATGTTCATTCTCCATTGTTACGTCCGGCTGGCCCCAGGCTGCCACTGATACAGCGTAAAAGGCAGTTAATAAAATCAGTCTTAAATAACCATTCATGTTTTTTACAGATTTCCTTTTGTTCATTTCTTTTACCTGTCAATTTGTGCTTTAATGAGCGCCCTGCGCTGCCGGATAAAGCAATGGATAATTTTGAGCAAATAATGTTTGATACTTGTAGAATACAGGATCCCACCGTAATTCTCTTACGGGAGGATCAGGCTCGTTTTTTAGCTTAGCCAGCAGCACTCTTATTTCATCATGGGTATAGTTGTTCCAGGGAAGGCTACTGCCAACAAACCAGTTTTTCCATTTGCCATACTCGGCACCAAAAAACACTTCTTTAATGCGGCTATTAGCCTCAAGCGCTTTTTCTGCATGTTTAATAGCCATCGGCTTATTCTTTGCATGGTAGGCCAGCAATGCGTTGCAATAATTTTGAAGCATGGTAATATAAGGAAGATGTATTTTAACCTGGAATAGTAAATGACCTCTGTAAAAATCTTTCCGGTCTTGGGGTATCCTGGCATACATCGCCTGCACTTGGGGCAAAAGATCCCGGATGAAGTTTCCATTTAAAGCGCAGTCTTTTAAATAACTATTACAATCAGTTATTGCGTCATCGGTCAGGGGCAACCCTGCTGCAATTTTGGCTATTACCCGTTCCTGCAAAAGATTAATTCTTTTGGCTGAAGTGCTTTCGCCAATTTGCAGTTCTTCGCCCATATAAGGTATCTGAAAGTATTGGTTGTAAAGCAAAGACAATTCAGGAGCTACTTTAGAACCATACTGGCGCTTGCTCCAGTCTAAGGTAAACTGCTTCATTACCTCGTCCGGCGTTTTGCCCTGATAAGGGCTTGCATCCCATGCCAGCTTCATACAAAAATCTGTGCTGAGCGGGTAATGACGAATATCACTAACGTTCAACAAAAAATAGTCTGTAGCACCAGCATTAATTAACCGTCCCACCTCACGGTATGCCCTAAAGGGACTTATCATTTCGCTTAATTGATTTTTGCCCATAACCGCTGTGTGATAATACACACCGTGCCCCGGTTTGGCCTGGCCTTTTTCCATAATCATTCCCTGGCCATTATCGGCCCATACAATGGTAACACCCGCGGGAAGCTTAAAGAAACCTTTCTGGTACATATCAGCACCTTCCGACCATAAATTGCAGATGATAGGTTCGTTTGGCCTCTTTTTCCTAATCAGTTCTACTTGTTTTGCTACTGCACTGGTCATCACTTTTCCTCTTGCCTCCGGAGTGTTTATCTCTGGTTCGTAAGCCCAAAAAGGGCGGTCAAATTTGCCCCGGTAACCAACGGTCCAGATCGTTTCATAATCCTTAAAGGCATCAATACAAATTTGCCAATAGCGTTCCATGATCGCAGGGTTCTTCGTGTAACTGTATTGAACAGAATCGGGCCATTTAAACGTATTTAAACCCAGCACCTGTATGTGACTTGTATTTACAACCAACCCACGGCGGGCTGCCAACTCAAAACATCTTTCATCCGGCATAGCCCAGGTAGCAGGCACCACCATGTTGCCCCGCAGGCGCAGTATAGTTTCGTAGATCCTGTCATACATTTCCAGCGAGATCACATTTTCCCGCATTGGATCTATAGCAAATTTGGAAAGGATGTCTTCATCATTAATAAACCAACCTCTATATTTAAAAGTTGGGGCACTGTAAGCTTTATTAAACTGCGAAGAGATGTTTATTTCTTTCTGCCTGGCCGGTTCCTTATCTACCCAATAATACCATGGGTCAACGCCTAGAACCTCTTCAGAAAAAGTATAAGCGCTAAAAATGGCGCCCCGCACATCGGCCCCAGTAGCCACTATGCAGGGCCGCTCCTGATCATCCAGCTGAAAACGAACAAAAAAACTTTCCGGCCCTTTAAATTGGTCCTTTACAAGGCTTTTTTTCCAATTGCCTTTTGCACCAAAATAAATAACTGCTTTGTTCCAGGTGTCGGGAACCTTCGTTACTACTACAGGCAGCCGCCCGAACACTTTATACCAATCTCTTTGCACATCAAGCAAGGCACGTTGTACAGCTTCTGGCTCCTCTGATGCAATAACCCAGGGCGTATCTTCATTTAGCGTGGCCCTCTGCTGCTTCTTTAAATCTTTTGCTGAAGCAGGCATGGCTATAAATAAAAAAAGAACAGCCACTACGCCTAAGAGCAAGAGAAACAGAAAGTTGAAAAATTGCCTCATGGTAAATTTTAAAATGGCGTGGTTGGCTATAAATTATTATTCTGATACCTGCCTTTATTTTGAAGAAAAAAGATCATTTTTCTTATCCTCATATCCAAAAGGGTATCGTTTGTTTTTTATGTGTGCTCTATCCATCAATTGAATAAGGCTTTTTACTTTATCCGGATATTGAGCCACAACATTTAATTGCTCACCGGGATCCTGGCTAATGTTGTAAAGCTCATAGCGATATTCTTTTTTATCAGCATTAAAACGTATGAGTTTCCAGTTATCTTTTAGTACGGCCTGAAGACCTCCGAATTCGTGAAGCTCCCAATATAAAAAGTCATGTTTCTTTTGAATGCCTTCACCTGTGAGCGTTGGAAGAAATGAAATGCCATCACTGTTGCCCGGCACTTTCACGCCAATTAAATCGCATAAGGTTGGCAAAAAATCATAGAATGCAGATACATGATAAGAGGCGGTTCCTGGTTTAATTTTTTGCGGCCAGCGCACAATATAAGGTGTACGAATCCCGCCTTCATACATATCACGTTTAATGCCTTTAAAAGGCCCGTTACTGTCCATGATATCAGGATTATAGTTGGAGCGGTCATGAACTCCATTATCAGATGTAAATATGACGATGGTATTTTTGTCTATCCCCTTCTCTTTAAGTAAGGCAAGTATTCTTTCAACGCTTTTATCTAGCCGGGCTACCATAGCAGCATAAGTAGCAACTGGCTTTGGCTGTGATGCCCATCCAACGCCTGTTGGATCGCCAATGAAAGGCTTTTCAGGAAACATCCCGTTATAAGCATTTGTATTGCTATCAGGCACAATAAGTTCAGCATGAGGTAGCGTAGGAACGAAATAAATAAAGAAAGGTTGTTGTGCATTTTTATCAATAAAGTCTAAAACTTTCTCTTCAAAAATATCCTGGCTATAAACCTTTTTATGTAAGCTGACTCTACGATCATTTTCAAATAAAAACTCTGGAAAATGTTTGTGTGCACTTGCCTGATTCAAAAATCCAAAGAAGTAATCAAACCCTTGTTTGTTTGGGCTTCCTTCTGAGTTTGGGCCGCCCATTCCCCATTTTCCAATACAGGCAGTAGCATAATTTTTTTGCTTCATTATTTCACCAATCGTGATCTCCCCTTTTGCTAAGGGCTTATCAAATTCTTCTCCCTGGGATTTTGGCGTTAAAGCATTTCCACGAACATTAGCATGGCCTGTATGTTTGCCTGTTATAAGCGAAGCACGTGACGGGCCGCATACCGGAGCGCCCACATAATGTTGGGCAAAACGAACGCCTTCCTTTGCCAGTTGATCAATAGCCGGGGTTTTAATAAATTTCTGGCCATAACAACCCAGGTCGCCAATGCCCAGATCATCTGCCATAATATAAATTACATTGGGCAAAGCTTTTTGCTGGCTGTATAAATATGGCGATGTAAGGGCAAATAAAATAAACAGAAATATTTTTGTTGCAGTATACATGATAAACAAAAAGTTTTTTGTTAATGTGACGATGTCTCCGCAGGCGCTTCATAATCCTCAGGATTAACCCAGCCAGTTTTAGATGCCGGATTTTTGATCTCTTTTCGCTGCACCTTTTCCCAAAAATTCCAATACTCCGATAACATAAACGGATACTTATCAAACACATCACCATAACCCATTAGCCGAGGGTCTTTCTGTGCTTTTAATTTACTTAAGAGTTCTTTTTTCAATATTAATTTCTTTGCGGTATAAGCAGCGTTTTTAGCAAGATTCACCAGGCAATCTTTATCTTCTGCTACATTGTATAATTCTTCTTCAGGCCGCAGGCCAAATGCTTCGTTCCAGTACACCATATTTTCTCCGCTTTTATGCAAGCTTAGTATAGATGTTTTGGAAGGCGATCCGTCCGTATCTAAATAACCGGTCTCCGGATTTCCTGCCGGGTATCTGTCATTTTTTAAATTCACTATATAAAGCAAATCATCCTTCATAATTGAACGTGTAGGATATCCTGCATTATTTGGCCGGCCAAAATCATTGCGTTCCCTGCCGAAATAGAGCACACCTTTTGAAGCCTTATTATCTTCTTTTGCAGCTTTAAACACAAAATCTAAACTTTTACCAGATAAGGCTTTCATGCCAGATTTATTTTGCGGCACATTGCTCACATCAAGAAATGTAGCAGCCAGATCAACAGTACTATAATAAGTAGAAATAGTGCGGCCAGGGGTTTTAATACCATTCCTCCACATCACTGCCATGGGTATATGGTTGGATATTTCGAAACTGAATCCTTTGCTTCTTGGAAACGGCATGCCGTTATCAGAAGTAATCACGATTAAAGTATTGTCTAACTCACCTCTCTTCTCCAGTTCCTTAATTAATCTTTCTATCTGGCGGTCGAAATATTGAATTTCAAAAGCATAATCCAGCAGATCTGTACGTACGGAGTCATTGTCGGGTAAGTAACGAGGCACCCTATCAATCATAGAGGTTTTCATACCTCCGTAGTTAATGCCCGATTTATATTCGTAAGCACGATGAGGCTCCCATCCACCACACCAAAAAAACCAGGGCTTTCCTTTTGGAACATCATCCACAAAATCAGAAAAATTAGCGGCATAGTCTGTTCCACTGATTCCTTTAGAGGGAGGGGAGGTGGTTCGTTTTTGATAGGCTTTTCCTGTTAGTTGTCTTTCCTTTCCATTTGCAGTTAATGCTGTTCCTGGCCCCCAGGGTTTTCCTGTATAACCTGTTGTATAGCCATTCTCTTTCAATGCTTCCGTAAATACTTTAAACTCTACTGGAAACCTTCCTATATGATTGGCCGCCTCTTTTAATTGCCAGGGATAAAGCCCCGTGAGAATAGAAGAACGTGAAGGTGCACATTTTGCATTGGGTGTATAAAATTTTTGAAATAAGAGTCCCTCTTTTGCTACGCGGTCAAAGCCAGGCGTATTTATCCACTTGCAGCCATTAGCCCTAAAATGTTCATAAGAAGCATCATCGAATATGCAGAAAAGTATATTGGGTCTTTGTGGGTTTGCACCTTTCTGCTGCGCATATACAGTTTGCACAAAAAGGAGCGACAACCAATTTGTAAATACAATTATTTTAAAGAAGTTTTTATTCATTTATATCACCACTTCATTTCAATGCAAAACTTTAAACTTATAGAACAACTATCTAAGGTTTGGATTAATAGCCTGCTCGTTCTCCGGAATTGGCCACATTTCCTGGCCGGGTTGAAAATCAAGCTTACCTACATACCAGAGGCTTTGTGGATTTGCAATCCCTGTTGGGTTATTTAAGTTAGTTAATGTACCGGGAAATGGAGCACCCCAAAAATTGCCTTTCAATGCTGCTGCGGCTATGCCCCACCGCTTCAGATCCCATAGTCTGATTCCTTCCAATGCAAACTCAACACGTCTTTCCTTACGCAGTATAGGTCGTAAAGCATCACGATCTGTTACCGTGATTGCAGGCATACCAACGCCGGTACGGCCACGCACTTTATTAATAGTATTGTTAAGCAAAGGCAGATCAATTGTACCCCCGCCATCCATTACCGCTTCGAGATATCCTAACAGCACTTCTGCATAACGGATAAGCGGAATGTTGCCTCCGTAATTATTCACCAATACGCCGTTTACAGGCAGGTATTTGCGCATTGAATAGCCCGACTTTGTAGCTTGCAGAACGCCTGATGCAGTTACCCTGTCTTTAGAAGCGACTGAATCGGGGCTGCTTACGAATTTTTTTCCTAAAGTAGATTCGGGGTATAAGATGGTGAAAGCAAACCGCGGATCTCTTTGGTTGGCCAGGTTCTTAGGATTATAACGCGGATCGCTGTAGCTGAAAGGAGTACCATCTTTAAAGTCATAAGTGGTAGCAAGACTTTCATAAGGATTAATGCCTACCTGTCCGCCCGAAACAGCAGGTAATGTTTGTTGGGGTATCTCGTTGGTATTGCCAACATTACTTGCGCCTGATATAAACTGAAGGCTATAGATATTTTCCGAAGAAAATTTATCTGTTGTAAACAACGTTTCATAGGTAGCAGAGATGGCATTCTCACCCATGTCCATGATCTTTTTATAAGTTGCGGCTGCCTCTGTAAATTTCTTTTGGGCTAGTTGAAGCCGGCCTAAATAAGCAAGTGCTGCCTGCTTGCTAGCCCTTCCCCTATCGTTGCCTGTAATGGCTGCAAATGATGGCAGATCCTGGGCTGCAGCAGTTAATTCTGTTGTCACAAAATCTTCTACTTCAGCTTTTGGTGTCTTTGTTACTGAGTTTGCCTCTTTAACAGACAGTAATTTGGTAACCAGTGGAACGTCGCCATAAAACTGGGCCAGATAAAAATATTCAATGGCACGCAGAAAGCGACCTTCGGCCATCAAGCGGGCTTTTGCAGCGCTACTGATAATATCGGCAGACATCTTATCAAGGTTTTCAAGAAAGTCATTAGCCAGCATTATTTTATTGTACCCACCCATCCAAAAATTAGTTACAACAGGATTAGCTGGTGAAAGAGAGCCATTAACCAGGTTGCAATAATCTGTATTAAGGCCAAGAACATTTACCGCATTATCACTGGCAAGGTCCATCCAGAAAGTGCCTCTGTAAGTAGTAAAGCCCCACCCTGTAGCTCCCTGATATACACCAAAGAGCACTTGCTTTGCACTTGATTCATCAACCCAGAATAATGCAGTACTTGGCGCATTGAGGGGCTGTGTATTTAAGTCTTTTTTGCAAGAAGAAATACCTGATAAAAGCACTGAGCAGAACATGCCACAGATTAAATGTTGTATGATTTTATATTGTTTCATCTTCTTAATCATTATAAATTAATATTTACACCAACCGTGTATGTTTTAAGAATAGGATAGAAAAATCCATTTCCAACTGTATTGCTTTCCGGATCCCAACCTTCACGGTAATTAGAGAACGTAACTATATTTTCGCCAGATATGTATATGCGGGCCTTTTGAATGCCCACCCTTTTCGAGATTGCTACAGGCAACGAATATCCCAATTGCAGATTTTTTATACGCAGGTACGACCCATCCATTACCCAAAAATCTGATACCTGGTAGTTACCATCAGGCCCGCCAACAATGGCTTCAAGCCTTGGATATTCCGGATAACGTTGCGGGCTTGCTGTATTATATGATTCCTTTATTTGCCAGTTTTGAATGCTTCCTGTATTGTAAAAAGCCCAGCCCTGGTTTCTATTCAAAATGCCCTTTACACCTGCCACGCCTTGAAAAAGCACACTCATATCAATGCCCTTATAATCTAAGCCAATGTTAAGTCCGCCATTGAATTTTGGTATACGGCTTCCAAGGAACGTTTTGTCATATATAGGATCTACCTTGCCATCAGGTTTACCATCGGGGCCACTGATATCTTTGTACCTGATATCACCTGGCTGAGGAACATAAGTTGCTTTACCAATAGCTAATTTTTGATCGGCCCAAACAGGTGCACCATTAGCAAAGTCTTCAGGCATAAACACACCATCAGTTTTATACCCATAATACATTTGCAATGGATAGCCTATAAATAAATTAGCATCAAAAGGGCCACCGCCGGCACCAACATACCCATTGGGTTGTTTTACAGAACCTATTCCGAGGCTAACAACTTTGTTTTCTATTTTGGTAAAGTTTCCTCTAATGTTATAATTGAGCTTGCCGACATTATTGCGGTAGCCCAACTCCAGTTCAATTCCGTTGTTTTGAAGCGAACCAGTATTTATTTGTCCCACGGCTGCACCTATTACTCTTGAAATGCTAGAGTTGGGTGAGTAAAGAATATCAAACGTGTTTTTATTGAAATAAGTAAAGTTGAAAGTAAGGTCATTATTAAAAAATCCTGTCTCTATTCCTAAATCATACGTGCGGGCCGTTTCCCAATGCAAGTTTGGATCTTTATATGTAGCCAAAGCCACACCTGTATTTATTACATCACCAAATGGATAATTGAAACCGTTGGAATAAACCTGTTGGTAAGGATAGTCGCCAATATTCTGGTTACCAAGCTGACCCCAGGAAGCTTTCAATTTAAGGTTAGATACAGCAGGCACTGCTTCTTTAAAAAACCGTTCTTCGGAAACCCTCCATCCTGCAGCAAATGATGGAAACACTGCATACCTGTTGTTGGCAGGAAAGCGTGAAGATGCATCTACTCTTACAGTTGCTTCAAACAAATACTTCTGACTAAAATCATATTTAAAACGGAAAAACTCAGACTGCATGGCCCATTCTGTGGTGTTACCGCCAGACTGCATATTGGCCGTAGAACCCATGTCTAAAACAAGATAGTTGTTTGGTACATTTTGCCTGATACCGATCAATGAAGTTGATTGATTTCCTTCGTAAGAATAACCGCCAAGCAAACCAAAATTATGGCGGTCATCAATGGAAAACTGGTAATCGGCTAAAGCCTGTATGCTCTTATATGCTTTTGTCAGTTCGCTTTCATACAAAGTAGAATTGAGTGATGCTGCTACTGCAGGAAAAAGTACCTGAGCTGCCTGAAAACCTTTAAACTTTGCCGAGGTATATAAATACGATCCGATTGTTGATAAGGTTAAGCCTTTTATTGGTGTCCATGATAAACCAAGATTAGAAGTAAAATCTTTAGACGGTGTAGAACGGAAAGAATTTGAAGCGATCCATGAAGCAGGCGTGCCCTGGCTGCGGTTGCCTGCGCCCCACATTCCATCTGCGGTTTTTGCTACAACATTGGGAGCCATTTGAAGCGATGCAAATAAAAGTGATTCTGCACCAGTAGGAAAACCATTGCGGTCTCTTGCTTTTGTTACGTTAGGTTCCATCCTGCTACTAGAAATTCCTGACAGTTGAACAGAAAGATTTACATTTTTAAGAATTTCTGCCGATAGGTTAACGCGGGCATTATAGCGTTTATAATTTGTTTTTTTCACTACCCCATCCTGATCTAAAAAACCAAAAGAAACATAGTAGTTATTATTTTTTTGCCCGCCTCCAATATTCACATCGTGCTGTTGGGTAAAGCCGCTTCCCGACATTACCTGGTCTAACCAGTTATTGTCAGGCCCGTTAGTAGCTAAGTCTGCAATTTGTTGGGCTGTGAATGCACCCGGAGCAGCACGATTCATGGCATTTGCAAAATCAACCGAGTTTGCCATGTGCGGTTTTGCTGTGGGACTTTGTGTACCAACATATCCATTATACCCGATGCGTGCCTTTCCTGCCTTACCTCTTTTTGTAGTAATAAGTATAACACCATTAGCGGCTCTGGAACCATATATAGCGGCTGATGCTGCATCTTTTAATACAGAGATAGTTTCAATATCATTTGGGTTAATGCTGTTAATGTCACCAGAGGAAGCGCCACCATAAGGCTGTGCCTCCTGGCCTTCACTTGCCTGAGGATTCAAATCTCCTGCAGATATACTGGTTAGCGGAACTCCATCAACCACTATCAATGCACCTGGGTCTGCACCAAACGAGCCAACGCCACGAACACGTATCTGCCCATCACCGGATCCTGGCTTGCCATTGCGTGTAATAACAGTAACGCCAGACATCTGCCCTGTAAGTACATTTGAAAGCCTGGGAACAGGGCGGCCCGTTAATTCCTTCTGGCCAATCTGTGCAATAGAACCAATAACGTTTACCTTCTTTTGAACAGCATAACCAACCACTACTACTTCTTCTGAATTAAGTGTGTTGCCTTCCATGGAAATGTTGATGCTGGTTTTATTTCCAACAGAAACCTCCTGGTCTCTCATTCCTACAAAAGAAAATATAAGGGTGGCTTTTTCAGAAACATTTGAAAGCGAATAATATCCATTGTTATCACTGATAGTTCCGTTATTGGTGCCTTTAATTTTAACTGAAACCCCAGCCAATGCAGCGCCTGAAGAATCAGTTACCCTGCCTTGTATGGAATCGGCTGGCTGCTGCATAGCAATTGCAGCTACATCATGATCACTACCCCCCATTTGCAAAGGAGTTTGCCTGTGCTCCATTGTACCAGCTTTCATATTAACCATGTCATCATCATTCCATGCTAATAACATGCTAGTTGTTTGAGCATACAGATTGGGCGTAACCATATAAGAAATAGCAAGCATCAAAACAACCATTGTACACTTTGCACTACCTCCCGCTTTCGTGGGAAAAACATTTTTAATATGCCCCATAGCAGGGCGCTTTTTGTTATCCATAAATAATAGTTGGTTTAGTTGAAATACGTTGTTGGGGGAAATAGCAAGGGTTTGTTTAGAAAGCAAATTCGTTAGTTTATTGAAAGTGATTAGTATTCAAACCTAACTTTAATGAGAGAGGCAATAAAGGAAAAAATTTGATATTTACTGGCGTATATTATCCATTATTAAATTGGACGTTGATATATTTATGAAAATATGAGATATTCTAATGACAAATGCTTCATTTGAAACCTTAAACCCTTTCTGTAATAATTCTTTTCTTGTTCGCAAGTTTAACCAAACAGAATTTACTTCTCCTTATCACTATCACTCGGAGTATGAACTAACGCTTATCGTAAAAGGCAGGGGCAACAGATATGTGGGTAACCACATGGCAGCCTATACTACCGGCGATCTTGCATTGCTTGGCGCTAATCTTCCGCATTGCTGGAAATCTGATAACGTGGTTAAAAATGAACTTAACGCATCATCAATTGTGATACAATTTAACCTCGGTTTTTTAGGTGCTGATTTTTTTTCTAAACCAGAACTTTCAACCATTTTACAACTGCTGGAAAAAAGCGCACAAGGAATACATTTCTTAGATAAAACCGTAACTGAAATAAGAGAGCGGATGATTGTAATTGCAGAAGAAGAAAATAGTTTTAAAAGTTTGATTTTGCTTTTAGAAATTTTAGATATACTCGCCACATCCAAAGAATATACTTTACTGTATCAACAAAATGTAATCGGGCAATCGGCTGTAAAAAGAGAAAGAGTAAATGCTGTATTGCAATACATCATGGAAAATTTTAAGAATGAAATTTTATTAGAGGAAGCTGCGGCTATTAGCCACATGACACCAAATGCTTTTTGTAAATATTATAAAAAAATAACGGGGCGCACCTTCATGGATACAGTGATTGATTACAGGATTAACCACGCCATTCAACATGTAATAAATTCAGATAGATCTATCTCTGATATTTGCTTTGACAGCGGCTTCGGGGACATTTCTCATTTTCATAAATTATTTAAAAACAAAACTTCATTAAGCCCATTGAATTATCGCAAAAAATTTATGAAATAGTATACGTGAATTAAATTAAAAAAGCCCGCTGTGGAAACAGCAGGCTTTACAATTGCTGCTATGAGAAATACAAAAATTTATGTATTATTTTTTTCGTTGCATCAGTTCAAAGATCTATCAGCAAACCAGTATTTATTTTTTGGTACCTGATGGCATGTTCACCGGAAAATTTTATTTTAAATCTTTTCTAATTCTTTTAAAATTAAATTCCCCTTTCGCTTTCGCTGATGCACCAGGTTTTAATTCTGTAGCCAACAATGGCGATGCATGCAAGCAACCATGATCGTGCTCCCAATTATTAAAAAAGTAGGCAACCTTACCGTCAACTTTATTTTCATACAACCAATTGGCATCAGTGGATACTATCGAAACTTTTTGTCCGCCTAAAGCCTGGTCAGAAATTACAGCCCATTGATTTATCCACGGACTTTTTGTTAGATCAATACCAGTGACAGCGCTATAAAATTGCATGGTACGTTTTCCTTCACCCTGATTCTTACGTACATCTTTTAAAAGAACTTTATTGCCTGAAGAATCAAATACAAAAGTCCTTTCCATTTTAAGGTCTTTAAATAAAGGAGCAGTATTCATTGTCCAGCAATTAAAAGCCGCAAGATCGTACAGGCTATTGGTTGTTTTATTTGTAAACGACATACTCCATTTTACACCCACAGATTTTTTAGACTTTTCCGTTTTAAGTTTTATAATGTATTTATAATTATTGTCCTCAAAATTCATATCGGCTCCTTTATTGGTGTAAGTCCAAACCTGTTCATTATAATTAAATAAGCCGCTTTTAAAATCCTTTAAAGTAAAAACTTCCGGTATCTCTAAAACAAATCTTTGGCCCGGCAGATCGCTCATGGTAATAGCTAAACCTACTCTTCCATCTACCCTCATTGTATCAAGAGAAATCCCTGATTTATTCTTACCACCTTGTGCCAGCGTGCATAATGGAAGCAACAAAACCAGATATAAGCAATAAGAAATTTTTTTTATTGTGCTCATCGTATTTATAGTAAGAGTTATGAAGAACAATTATTGCCTAATAAAATTTATACTGCCGCGGGAGACAGCCGTTTTACCCGGTTTTAAATTTGCAGATATAAGCGGTGCTGCGTGAATGCAGCCATGCGTTTTTTCAAAGTTGTTGAAAAAGTAAGCCACCTGGCCATCCACTTTAGTGTCCACTATCCATTTAGCATCTTTAGACAGAATAGACATTTTATGACCGGTTAAAACTTCAGTAGAATTTACATCCCATTGCTGTATCCATCCATTTTTAGAAAGGTCTTTCACGCCTCCCTTTGCAGGATAAAACTGCATGGTTCTTCTTCCGGTGCCTTGTGTTTTTGCCACATCCTTTATGTATTTCTTTTTCCCATTCGCATCCTGCACCCATGTTCTTTCCATCATATCATCTTTAAATAAAGGTGCAGCTTTCATACTTACACAATTGAAAGCAGCCAGGTCGGTTAAAGCATGGTCTGAATTATTTTTAAATTTTATTTTCCAGTTCAGGCTATATTTTTCCTTTGCTTCTTTCAAATCGAATTTAATGGAGTATTGATAGTTCTTATCATCCAGGGAAACCTTTGCACCATCGTCGCTAATTTGCCATTTCTGCCCGGCAAAAGACCCTAGTCCTCCCTGTCCGCCTTCAAAGCCATTCAGTGTTAAAACTTCCGGAATGGTAAATATGAATTGCTGATCGGGAATATCATCTATCGTTATCGCTATAGCAACCCGTGCATCATCTGTAGTAGCGAGGTGCATTTTATGCTTTGCTGATTGTGCTATGGTTGTTAACTGAAATAAAACAGCCAAAGCGAGCATTGTACTTCTCTTAATTTTTTTCATAAATTTTTTATACTGTTATGTGACGACGCCCTGAAAAATAATGCTTCTGATGATAGATAAACATTCAAAATCCTGATACCCGGCTGCTTGATAACCTTTGTTCTGATCTAATTATACCCTTTGTTCTGTACCAATTTACCGATTTGAATTTCGCGGAAAGGAATAGGAAATAGCAAACGGTCTTCTGTTACATTATAGCTTAACGGTGGTAAATACCCTTCTCCTGCATAAATAACTTTCAATGCGGCCCCTTGCTGGTTCATTACTTCAATGGCCTTACCGGTACGCACGAGGTCAAACCACCTTTTGTTTTCAAATGCAAACTCCAGGCGTCTCTCACGAGCGATTATATTTCTTAAAGCTACCTGGCTTGTCTCATTTGTAACAGGCACATTAGCCCGCTGTCTTACAAGGTTTAAAAAAGGCAACGCATCAGAAGGTTTATTTTGTTCGTTTAATACTTCGGCCATTGCTAAAAGAACATCCGAGTACCTGTAAATAGGAAAGTTATTATCGGTATTAAATTGCAGGCTGTGGGGATAGAGATATTTTTTAATAAAGGGATCTGCTCTTTTACCTGCAGGCTTAACATATCCTCTTGCGCTTTTAACCGATTCAATAACCATGTTACCTACAGGGCCTGTTCCCTCTGCTATAGCAATTGAAGCGTCAAGGCGCTTATCGGTAGGCGCATAAGAATCTATTAAATCTTGCGTAGGTGTATTAAATCCTCCACCAGAACTATGATTAGCTGGAAAGCCAACTATTTTGTTGATATCTGAAGAAAGCGGAATGAAGTTGTAAACAAAGTCGCTGGCTTGCCCTTCACTACCTTGCTTATACTGCACCTCAAATACAGACTCAATGCTATTTTTATTGCCTGGGTTAAAAGCAGAAGCATATTCAGGCAATAACCCATGTACGCCGAACTGAATAATTCCCCTCAATTGCTCTTCTGCTAACGCATATTTTTTCTGGGTTAAGTAAACATCAGCCAATAACATTTTGGCAGATGATTTTGTAGCCCTTCCATTTTGCGTTGTTGTAGGAGCAGGTAATTGTGCAATAGCATCCAAGGCGTCTTTTTCTATCACAGCATAAACTTCCGCCACCGTACTACGTGGCAGGTAAGCGCCCTCTGCATTACTCACTTCATTAAGGTAAAGTGGCACACCACCAAAATAACGAACGAGCTCAAAATAAAATAAAGCCCTTAGAAATTTTGCCTGGCCAATAATGTTGTTTTTAGCCGCTTCAGTAAAGTCAACTTTTGCAATTCGGTCAATAATAGTATTGGCACGGGCTATACCCACATAACATTCGTTATATTTTGATTCCGTTAAAACATTTGTTTGATCATCTAAAAATAGATCCACTGATTCCAGAAAGAAGCTGCCACGATTTCCCGGGTTATACTTATAGTGTGTATTATCAGAGCGAAAGTCGCCCATTACCCATGCTGCTGTTGAGCCTTTTACATTTCTCAGCGATTGATATGCGCCAACCAATGCCTGGTTAAAATGGGCCTCTGTTTGATAGAAGCTGCCTGATGTAACAGAGCTCTCGGGCACCAATTCCAAAAAGTCTTTATTGCACGATGAGATTAACAAACTACACACCGAAAGAATATATATTAATGGTTTCATTTTAATAATTTAAAAAATTAAAAATTCACGTTCAGGCCTAATGAAGTTACCCTTGCAACAGGGTAGGGTGCAAAATCTGCTCCTTGTGCAGTTCCATTTAAACCATTGCTGCTCGCCTCCGGATTCATTCCTTTATATTGAGTAAACATGTATGGATTTTGTACGCTTCCGTAAACACGTACACTTTTAAATGTGGTTGATCTTAGAGGAACAGTATAACCTAAGGTTATATTTCTAACAGCGAGGTATGCTGCGTTGGAAAGCACCCTTGTTGAAAAGCCGCCACCAGAATTTTGTCCGGATAATGTGCTACCAAACATACCCTTTCCAGGATTTTGCTCAGAGCGGAATCTATCTTTTTGGTCTCTTTCCAAATTGAAAAGCCCAAAGTTCAGCATACTCCATTCGTATAAACCATAAAACACTTTATGTGCAGAAGCACCAGATACAACGATGTTCAAATCGAAATTATTATAGGAAAAATTATTTGTTATGCCGTATAAAAATTTAGGGTTAGGATTGCCTATAAATGTTTGATCGTTGAAATCTATAATACCATCTCCATTAACGTCTTTATACTTTGCGCCACCCACGTATGAGCTCACATATTTAGGTTCAGAAGCCAACTCTTGTGCTGATTCATATATGCCATCATATACGTACCCGTACCACTGGCCTATTGGCTGGCCAACTGCACTTCGGTGCATATTTCTAAACCTGTCCTCAAAATCAATTCCACGTAAAGGCTCATTATTGGTACCTAAGGCTACTACTTTGTTCTTATTAAACGAGATGTTGAAACTTGTTTCCCACTTAAGCTTGCGTACCAGATTTTTTGAAGACACAGCGAATTCGTAACCGGAGAATTTAAATTCTCCAATATTACTTGGAATGCTTGGATAACCAGTGCCTCTTGGAATATCAACCTGGAAAAGCATGTTAGATGTAGTCTTATTATAGTAATCCATTACCACACTAATCCTGTCATTTAAGAATGCTGCATCTATGCCAACATCAAAGCCTCTCGTTGTTTCCCAGGTTAATGAACTATTTCCTATGGAAGTACCACTACGGCCTGGTGCTAATGCCCCGCCAAAAACATAATTGGCAGAAGAAATATTACCATAATGGCTGTAGTTCCCAATATTAAAATTGCCTGATGTACCATACTCAGCTCTTAATTTCAAAAAGCTTAATGTATTTAAATCAGGTGCAAAGTTTTCTTTCGAAATTATCCATCCTGCAGATACGGCCGGAAAAACGCCCCAGCGGTTATCAGCTCCAAAACGTGATGATCCATCCCGGCGAAGCGAGGCTGATAATAAGTACTTTCCTTTGTAATCATAATTCACACGGCCAAACATAGAGAGGAGCGCCCACTCAGATGAACTATTATTACTTGCTGCCGGAATTGGAAAGTTCAGGTTGATGCCTCGTAAAGAAGCTGCATCAATCCAGGATACTTCATCATCAGGAAAGCCAAAACCAGTGAGCCTTACCAGTTCCTGTCTAAACTTTTGTCCTGAATAGCCTAAGAGTACATCAAGACTATGATCGTTTGAAAAAGTTTTATTATAGTTCAGTGTATTTTCTGAAAGCCATGAAGTATAGGTAGCATTGGTATAGATACCTGTTGCCTGTGTAGGAGGCGGAGAAAATATAACACCTGTGTTTGAAGGATAAAAGACGCGGTAGTTTCCAGATTGAAGATCGGTTGAAACCGCTGTTTTTAATTTAAAGTTTTTTAAAAATGAAACTTCTGCAAAGGCATTTGACAATAGCCTTATCGTTTTAGAAAGCTCAGTTGTTTCATTAAAAACAGTAACCCAGTTTGGCTGGTTAAACAATCCCGGTCCTGACAGGGTTAACTTTTTAGAACCATCAGGATTTTTTTCATTAGGTGATAAAATCGGTGGTGCCAATAGCGCCGCATAAAGATTGCTAAACAATCCATCAGTAGAAGAACTTCCCCTGTAATCTAAAATACTTCCGTCATGATTTCCAATTTGATAAGTAGGCGCAATATTGAAGCCCAGGCGAATATTTGGATTTACTTTAAACTCGTTATTTGACCTCAATGAAAATCTTTTATATCCTGAATTGATCACTACGCCTTTCTCATTATAATAGCCGATTGTGTTGGTTGAATTAAATTTTTCTCCACCGGATGAAACAGTAAGGCTATAGTTTTGACGAAGTGCAGGATCCGTTAATTCTTCAAGCCAATCAGTGTCTGGGCCTGTCCAACCTTCAGGGTCTCTGTACAGTTCAGGAATGCCGCCGGTATATCCTTCATAAAGTGCTTTATCTTCAAAATATTCTTTTTGAAACCGCAAAAACTCTTTTGCATTCATAAGGTCAGGCCGCCCTCTTTTTGGCACTTCTGCTATGCCAGCATTAACATTTAATTCAATGCGGGTTTCGCCATTCCTGCCTCTTTTGGTTGTTATCAAAACAACACCATTAGCAGCACGTGATCCATACAAAGCTGCCGCTGAAGCGCCTTTCAATACAGAGATATTGTCTATTTCATTTGGATTGATATTATTAATGCCGCCTACAATCGGGGCACCGTCAACAACAAAAAGGGGGTTATTGCCACCATTGATAGATGCCGCACCCCTGATCCTGAAAAACATGCCGCCTCCTGGTGCACCTGATGCCTGGCTCACCTGAACACCTGCTATTCTTCCTTGTAGCTTTTCGGCTATTTGTCCCACTGGCTGGTCTTCTAATTGACGGGTTGCTAAAGAAGCAATTGAACCTGTAACTTTTTGTCTAAACTGTGTTCCGTAACCAATCACAACAACAGAATCTAATCCCCGCGAATTAACCCGGAGCGTAACATTCAAAACGCTTCCATTTGCCTGTAGTTCCTGAGTAGCATAACCCACATAACTAAATACTAAGGAAGCATTCTGAGGCGCCTGAATGCTAAACATACCATCAGTATTAGATACAGTTGTAGCCTGTGTTCCTTTTGCATTAATGGTTACACCAGACAAACCCATTCCATCTTCTCCGGTGATTTTACCTGATATTGTAGTTTGGGCCTCTGAAAGGTGAAACGAGAAAAGAAAACATACAATCAGGCTAATCTTATAAAGCCTTTTAACGATGTCCCTTTTTTTCATATTGAGTAATTTTAGTTGAATTGATAAGAGCTAATTTGATAATTTTTTTTTGTTGGTGCATCCTGTGCTATAGACATCCTTCATTATAAAAACGCAAAGTAACGGATAGGAATAAACGCCGCTATTATAGCGGTAGATCTATTAAATTATAATGCAGTTACTTCTTCTATGTGTACTGCCGTTAATTTTTAATTTAATTATGCTTTCGCCCCTCTGTTTTTAAATGATCTACAGTGTGTACAGGCGGAAAAAAAATAAAGTTATCCGGGGGTTCAAAAAGCAGGCGGATTGCCTGAAGAAAATTTGATTGGTTCATACAGCATTATTTTGAATGAATGTTACTGGTTATATGCAATCGTTATTCAAATTAAAGAGAATAGTTAAGAAACCAATACAAAAGGAGTATTTATTTTTTCATAACTAACGGATTTACAGTATGTTATACTAGTTATAACTCGTTTACTTCTCAATGCCACCTTATTAGTAATCAATGGATTATTTTCCTTACAACGTTTATAAATCCCGCTTAAATCGCAACCGATTCTTTTATCATCTTCTACTCAAACAAGTTGCCTGGTTAGTAGCTTACAGTTTGAGAAGAGATGGCAATTGGATTATTTTACTTAATGAAATTTTAACTACTTTAACCAGCAACTCCTCTTACTTGCTGCCTGCGATTTACTACAGATAAATCTTCATTAGGGTGTAAGTAGGCATGTAAAAACACCCGCGACAGCATAAAAAAGAGGCTGTCTTAAAAGTAAAGACAGCCTCTTTTTATTTGGCAGTAAAGGTGAGGGATGAATTTTCATACAAACGATTCTCACCGCTCCATTTTACCTGATACATCCCCAGGTTCTTACCATCCTGGATTTTGGTTTAATGCAAAGTCCGGAATGATGGAGGCTTCCGAAATAGGAATTGGGAAGATCAGATATTTATCAGCCCATGCATTTCTTCTTTCTGCGACAAAACGATTATAAGTTAATGCACCGGTAGTAGGATTCTTGATGATCTCCATTCCGGTAACTACTTTATCGGTCTGCTCTAAAATCTTCCATCTTCTTACATCCCAAAATCTATGTTCTTCCATTGCGAATTCCACTCTTCTTTCGCGGCGAACCCGCTCCCGGAATTGGTCCTTTGACAAACCAAGGGGAAGATTGGGCATGATGGCCCTACGCCTTACTGTATTAATTGCTTCATAAGCTTCTGTAGTTGGACCATTGGCTTCGTTTTCAGCTTCAGCAAAATTGAGATAGATCTCAGCCAGGCGATATTTTTTCCACCTTGCGTTTGAAATTTGGTTTGATTGCAATCTTGGATCAATGAACTTTCTAAGATAATACCCTGTGTGGGTGTTTGAGCGGTTAGGTGGATTTTTTAGAAGTTGATCAGTTCCTCCATTGAAGGTTTCAATCGTATGAATGCGGCCCCCGATATTATCATACTGTGCACCATTATACCAAACCGTTGCATAGAACCTTGGATCCCTGTTTGCATAAGGCCTGGCCCTTGCATAACCTGATTGTGGACCAGGGCCGGAGTTATTAATGATTGGCACTAAATGATCTGCATCAGCATATCCAAGAATGGCAGGTTCGCCGGGTACACCGCCTGCTATAGGATTGATCTGCATGTCATAAGCATCTACCAACTCCTGGGAAGGCGTAGTACCTGCTTTGAAGGCGCCCACTTTACTTGGAATACTGTTGATAGCTGTGAATGTAGGATCTGGTGCCTCAGAAACTTCAAAAATAGTTTCCCTGTCTCTTGGTGAAACACTGAACTCCATCTGATTTAGGAAGTAATCTCCGTAATCTGCGGCCAATGCATATTGACCACTGGAAGCCAATGCCTGAAGTGCTGCTTTTGATGCGGCTGCAGAAGCGATCCATTTGCTATTATCATTTGTAGGGTTCCAGAGTGGGCTTGCATTATATAACAATGCCTGAGATTTGATAGCATGGGCAACCGCTTTGGTAAATCTCCCTCCTTGATTGCCAATGTCAATGCGGATAGGAAATTCGGCTGTAGCTATAGCTTCATCGCAACTCGTTGCAATAAAGTCAACACACTGCTGAAAAGTTGGTCTTTTCAAAGTGGTATAGTCGAACTTATTATCGAATGGCTCCTTTACAATAGGCATAGCCCCAAACTGCTTGATTAACTCCAGGTAATAAAAAGCTCGTAAAACTTTCGCTTCTGCAATAAATCTTTTTCTTCGAGCTTCATTAGGAACATTTGCTGTTGGAGCATTTACTAGAAACACATTCGCATCTCTAATGCCGGCCCAAAACGTAGCATACCGGCTGATGCCTTTGCCCTGTCCGCCATAAGCTTCCAATGGATTGAAGGTTGGATTTAAGGCTCCGGTAATCCATACAGAAGCTATATTTCCTGCATTATTACCCACATCAGCATCCTGGGCATCATCTGTTATTCCTGCCATGAAAGCAAAAAAACTGTATCGCCAAAAATAACTTGGTATATGACTATACACTCTATTTAGGTAGGCCTCTGTTCGCACTTCATCTTCAAAAATTTCTTCCAATAGGATCTTTCCATCCGGGGTAACGTCAAGTGCATCTTTTTTGCAGCCACTCGTAATACCAAAAGCTATTATTAATAAGAAAATTAATTTTTTCATGATTCGTAAAAATTTAGAATGTAATGTTTACACCAAAATTGTAAACTCTGGTAATAGGATATGAAAGCTCACCTGTAAGTTCCGGATCAAAGTTTTTAGAAGGAAGCTTATCCCAAGTAAGCAGGTTCAGCCCATTGGCATATATGCGCATATTCTGCGAACCAATTTTACCAGACCATTTGACTGGGAAGGTATAACCGAGTTCTACGTTCTTTAACCGGATATAACTCGCATCAATCACAAAAAATGAATTGTAATTATGATTCGGAGACTGCTGCGTGGTTAATCTTGGAAAGTTAATGGGAAGGCCGCTTGCATATCTTTCAGGCGTCCAGCTTTCCAAATGACGGCTATAATAATTAGTTCCTTCAAATGTACCTTGACCCGCATATAGGTTGTAAATATTGGTTATTCCCTGAATTAGAACACTAAGGTCTAATTGTTTAAAGGTAACTCCCAGCGCACCGCCGAATTGGAACTCTGGTATGTTTGCATAACCTATGGGTGCCTGGTCGCGGTCATTAATTACTTTATCGCCATTTAAATCCTTGAACCTTAAATCGCCCGGGCGGCTTTCATGTCCTCCCACATTTTGAATGGGTGAGCCATTAATCTCCGCCTGGCTATTAAAAAAACCATCAGCTATGTATCCAAAAGGCTGACCGATCCTGTACCCAGTTTGCCGGTATCGGTGAGCATATCCTTCTGGCAATAATGGTTCATCAGCAAACAATTGTTTGTTTCTTGCAAAGTTTACGTTGCTGCTTGCCATCAAAGAAAAATCTCTACTAAAGAATTTCTTATATTGGAGCTGAACCTCAAAGCCCTTATTTTCTATAATGCCTATACCAACAGGCGGAAGGGAAGCATTAGGTAAACCATTTAATACTGGTATTGTTCCTCTCTCTCTTAAGATATTATCTCTTTTCTCATTAAAAACATCCACGATCAAGGTAAAGGTTTTTAGCAGGCCTACCTCTAAACCAATATTAGCCTTCTTTGCTCTTTCCCATTGAAGCTCCTCGTTCTTTAATCTAATGATTGCTATTGATTGACCACGTCCTAAGCTATTGGAGTAACCTCCCCCGGTAACTTCAATATCATCGCGATATAAAAATCTTGCATTTCTCCGCCTATCGACAATTAGCCTATCGTTACCTACTTGTCCGTATGAACCACGCAGCTTCAACAAATTAATGACACCCTTGTTTTCAAAAAATTTTTCATTAGAAATAACCCAGCCTCCGGAAAAGGCAGGGAAAAATCCATAACGTCTATCTTTTTTAAACTGTTCCGATCCATTGTATCCAGCGTTAAATTCCAAAAAATACCGCGCATCGTAACCGTAGGTTAGTCTTGTAGCGAAACCTCTTAAGTTAAAAGGAATCAGGGCATCTATGACGTTCTTTTGTTGCTGATACAACACTAAACCTGAAACAGCATGCTTATTAAAGGTGCGGTTATAATTAAGGAAAGCCTGTACATTACTAAGGGATGAAAAGAAAGTACTACCTGATAAATTTAAAGGTGTGTTTTGGTCATTGTTGTACAATCTAAAATAAACACTGTCCTGTCCATCCTGACCGGTAAGATTTGGGTCAATTACCTGTTGGTATTTTTCATAAGATTTGCTTGCAAATAAATTATTGGTTGATTTTGAGTCGAAGGACATCATAACCTTTGCCGACAAGCCTTTTGTTATTATATCCAGGGATTGCTCCATTCCATAACTAGCCGTTATATTATTCCTCGTTTGTTGCGTGTATCCAGCCCTGTTAATCTGTCCAAAAGCAGGATGTGGTGTTAGTGCATTGGTAACAACCTGGCCATCCGGAGTAGTAGGGCCTGGGTTGGTACTGTTCATATCGTTCATGAACATCAATATATAAAAGGCCGGAGATTGATCGGCAAGGACCGCATCTCTGCCGGCCCCGAATAAATTAATTACACCGGCAGGCATGTTTTGTTTTTCAAGATATCCTGCAACATTCAAAAATGCTTTTAAGCTCTTGGTTAGTTGAACATCAATGTTCGAACGGAAATTATAACGCTTTAAAGAGAAGTCCGGATTGTATGGAAGATCTTTCTCTACCTTAAACTGGCCACCCTGGTTTAAATACCCTGCATTCACGAAATAGCGCATGGACTTGCTGGCACCGGAGATATTTAAATTATACCGTTGCTGCGGAGCATACTCTTTCATTAACAAATCTCTCCAATTCGTATTGGGATATCTTATTGGGTCATCACCTTTTTTATAGTGCTCCAAAGCCTCTGGTGAAAATGCATCACCCAGGCCATCATTTTTTTGGGCAAGGTTGCGCAGCGTTGCGAAATCGTAAGAATTAACCGGCGTTTGTTTCCTCGTAAAATCCTGCCAGCCAGCTTCTGTTGTGAAATTAATTGAAGGCTTTTCAGAGGTACCTCTTTTTGTTGTTACCAGGATAACGCCGTTTGCACCCCTTACGCCAAAAATAGCGGTAGATGATGCATCCTTAAGAATGGTTACGGATTCTACTTCATTAGGATCAATATAGGTAAGCTCTCGCTCTACACCATCAACCAGAATTATAGGGTTTTGGCCGTTTGTAGTTCCCTGCCCGCGAATAAACAATTGCGTAAAGTCACGCCCTGGTTCGCCGCTTTTTTGTATGGCTGTTAAACCGGGCAAACGGCCCGCAAGCGTAACTGCTAAATTAGCCGCAGGACTTTGCTTAATTTCTTTTGTTTGTATAGATGTAATGGCACCTGTAACACTTGCCTTTTTTTGTGTGCCATACGCTACCACTACTACTTCACCGAGCCGCTCATCCAAGGGTGATAAAAAGACATCTACACTATTTTGGGTACCAAGACTAACAACTTTGTTCTTGAAGCCCACATACCCCAATACAAGCGTTGCATTAGGGGTTACGCTTAATGAAAACCTGCCCAATTGGTCAGTTACAGTCCCATTAGTAGTGTTTTGAACATTTACGGAAACTCCGGACAATGCGTTGTTGTTGGTAGAGTCTACAACGACGCCAGAGATCATACGAGATTGTTGTGAAAAGCCAATACTGCAAAACAGCATAAACAGGCCTAACAAACAAAAAGACTTCCACCTATAAATTAGGGTGTCCTTTTTTTTCATAATTAATGATTTAAAATTTACTGATTAAAAATGTTGGCGATGATGGGTTGACATGGGTTGAAGTATAAGACACCCATGAGGAAAACGGAAGTCTTTTAAGTAAAGGAGGCTTAAGAATAGAAAAGAAAATTCTGGCATTATAAAAATGCCCGGCCAACAAGATGGCCATAATGTTTGAATAGCAAAGACATTGTTTCATACAGCGTTAGTATTAGGAGTGTGTAGCGTGACACTTTATTCAATCGTTATTCAAATTAAAAGAGAATATTTTACAAAACCCTACAATTAGCCACATTTTTTTTACATAACTTACACATTTACAATAAGTTATGTGTACAATAACACGCTTGATTCTCAGGATCACCTAACTAGTAATCAAGAGGTTAATTTCTTTATTAACTTTAGATAAATCGCTTAGATCGCAATCTTTATTCAATTCAACTTTTATTTGCCAGAATGAAAAAAACCAAAACATCAGCAGCCCCTAAAAAGAGAAAAGTTTTATTTGCCGATGAACCCACCGCAAATCTTGATATTAATGAACCGTTTAATCTTATGGAAAGCATCTTCAATGCGCTTCCTATTCCAGTATTTGTAAAGGACAGGGCACACCGTTGGATATTACTAAATGACTCCCTGTGCCAATTGCAGGAAAAGAAGAAAGAAGAACTTCTTTTTAAAAATGATTATAACTTTTTTCCTAAGGACCAGGCGGATAAACTATATGATCTTGAAGAAGAAATCTTCACGAGCCGCCAACCTTTATTTGTTGAAGAATTTACTTTACGAAATGGAAAAGAATCTTACGTACTCATTAATAAAACAATTATAACCGATGCCAACAATAACGATTACATAGTTGGCGGATGCATTGATATAACGGAAAGAAAAAAAGCGGAATTGCTTATTGAAGAAAGTGAAAGAAGGTTTCGTTCACTGGTTCAAAACTCACCTGATATTATTACCATTTTGGAAGATGATGCAACGATAAGGTATGTAACCCCTTCATTTTATCGCTTGCTTGGTTTTAATGAGCCTGCTGTAATTGGTTCATTGATGTATGATTTTGTTCATATAGAAGACGTATTTATTTTACAGCAAAAGATTACAGAAATTATAAAAAACCCCAGTCATTCCGAGTCTATTTCCTTTAAGGCTAATAACGCTTCCGGGGATTGGATTATTCTTGATGCAGTTATTACAAACTTGCTGCACGACCCTTCTGTAAACGGTGTTGTAATTAATGCAAGCGACATAACAAAAATCAGTAACCAGGCAACTGAGATACGGCGTATGAACCAGTTGCTGGAAAAAGATAATATAGAGTTACAGGAGGAGTTAAACAAAGAGGTGAAAGCAAGGGTAGATCTTAAAACCGTTGATTTCGATGAGTTTCATAAAGTATATCCCGATGACCAGTCATGCTATAATTATTTATCGGGCATAAAGTGGAAAGATGGTTATGCATGTAAAAAATGCGGCAATAAAAAAAACATTAAGGGAAAGAGTCCCTTCTCTAAAAGGTGTACTGTATGCGGGTTTGATGAATCTCCTTTGGGAGGAACCATTTTCTTTAATCAGAAGTTTTCTATTACGAAGGGATTTTATATGGCCTTTCTTATAACAGCCCAAAATAAAATTACCTGTAACCAGCTTTCAACAATGGTATCTCTTAGAAAAGATACCTGCGCTAATTTTAAAAGAAAATTTTTGTCTATTTATAAAGCAAGAAAGAATAGTTCTAAAGTTATTAATGGGTGGGAAAGCCTTATGTTATCTCCTGACAAAAGCACTACGAAAATTGCGGGGCATAAAGTAAAGAAAAGCATAAGGCAGAAAGCTTAATGCAAAATGCAAAACGCTTAATGCAAAACGAAAAATTATTCAGGCTTTACTTCATGCACTGTATACTTAGAATCGCGAGAGCCTTAGCGATGCACCTTCGTTTTAATTCGTGCATGAATTTTGTCAATTATGCTTAAACCCCAACATTACTTTTTCACACTGCTTTCCTTTTCACTGTTGATCTGGTTTAAAAGAATTTCATAAAAGGAATTAGCCGTTCTAAGCCGTTCAATTATGCCATGATCTAACACTGCTTTTGATGATTCTTCCCTTATCAGATCATTAATGCTGCTCATTTGTTTTTGAATGATTGCAGGCGCTTTATTTAAATCATACGTTGGCTTTGCATCTATTACAACATACACAGGAGTAGTATGGGCGACAGCGCCATTTTCGCAGTTTACTACGGCTGTAATCCACTGGCTGCGTTTTAGTTTATGGTTAAGATTTAGCTCTATGGTATTTTGATTAGCTACATTATCTTTCTCTGCTATTAACCCTTCATTGTTATAAATGGCTACTTTTTTTATGATGCCGATTTCAGGTCTTGAGGCAGCCTTTACAGAAAGTTTAATAGTTGAGCCTGAGACCTTAATTATTTCTTCTCCGGGTAATTTACCATCAGCCGAAAAAAATAAGGCAGGACCATTTGTTACAAATGTGTGACCCGCTTTTAAACCGGCAAACCATGTATCCGGCGTAAAGCCATCTCCGGTATACACCAGGGTTCTTACCTCTCCTATGGTTGAGGCCCAGGGAAAGTCGCTGCCAGCAGCAGCAGTAATTCTGAACCCTAAATTCAGATAATCGTAGTAATCAAGTGTGTTTAATTTTAAAAATTGCAGCAGCTCTACAAAATCAATATTACCGGTTGTAATAAACCATGGAAAGCCGGTAGTTTTATTAGAAACATTCCACGATACATTCCACGCAAAATGTGCAAATCCAATAAGGGCGCCAGGTTGCATGCGGAGGTTTTTAAATACAAGGTCATAGTAATCATATACAGTGGTATCTCTTACCATCTGTTCAATATTTAATCCTATAATATGACCGAAACGGCTACGCGGATCTTCCTGTCCTGATATAAGCCAATAATCGTTTTTATTAACCCTGAATTTCTGTCCAAAGCCATCCTGTTTAAAGTCAGTTCCTGTATGCTCATGTCCCATAGCATCTACACCGGTTTCGTGGTGCCCCATCTCTAAAATATTTACTAAGTGCAAATCTTCTGCATGAGCAAATTCTAATAAATAATTTCGAAACCCAGGCTTATTTGTTGGATGATGAACATGCACATCTCCCGAATACCAGCCGAGTTTAGGAAGGTTGATCCAACGTTTTAAAACAAAAGTTTTATTGATTGTTACGTCAACATTTTTTATAACTATTTCTTCCGTAACAGGTAAATATTCGTTTCCATGCTGTATGCTGATCTTCCATATACCTGCTGGCAACCTGATAGAAAAATCTCCGGAGGTTTGGTACATGACAGGTTCTTTCCAATAAGGAATAGAGGGCTTCACGCCATAAAGTACGCTTCGGTCCTTGTTGTTGCCAGCTCCACTGGTCATGCGTATTGGGCCTACCCAATTTTTGTTATTATCAAATTCTACCCCTTTAAAAAAAACATCATTATCAGAAACCTTTCCTGCCAGTTCGCCCAAAGGAGGCATGCGAACCTCATTGCGGCTATTGTTGGTGATGCATACCATTGCCGGTGTGGTCTTTTTAGAATCTTCTTCCACGATGCGGATGTTTACAATCTTACCGGGAGTGCCTGGTGATTGGGCAAAAACATGAACATTAAAAATTATGGTGATCATGCTTAAAAGACACAGTAAAAATTTTATCATTAACCAATCATTTATGTGATAAAGAATTAAAATCAATTTAACCATAATCTATTGATAGCATATCCTGTACTATCTGCAACACCACAAATAAGCGGATGATGATAACTACAGTACAGGATTACTACTTATCAAAACTCCAGTACATTCCCCTTAGCTAAAGAAAGCAAACCAGTTCTATCATTGTGGAATTAAATAGCGGGACGTAGTAGCGTAAATGCATGACATAACTAATAAAGCGCAAAGAATTTTAAGCATTCGTATATAGTAGCAATGAATACCGTACAAGTTAAAATTGTTGCTAAAAGCAGGCGCTAAGGACCATCATCAACCAAAATCATGAGAAAAAAAATATTCTACCTGCTGTTGGCAACATGCTTATTTAATACCGAAGCGTTTACGCAAAAAAAAGCTAAACCTGGCATTGCATTCAAGGCAGCCGACAAATCACGTGTATCTGTGTTTATTGTTTTGAAAGATCTTCCAAAACAGCGCTTTCTATTTACAGTGCCAGAAATATTTACAGGAAGAAACTTAAAAGAAGGCTTATTTATTTCTGATCTCCAACCCTGGCATATAAAAGAAAATAAGGCGAAAAGAGGACGAAAAAATAATCTTTACGGTTACGAAATTTCACTGGAATTACACGAAAATGAAACAGCACTATGGTTAGACTGGATCATACGATTTGAAAACAATTCATCTGCCAGCTTATTTGACCTCGCGGCGTTTAACTGCCTCACCATGAACTATGCTCCCTTATTTCAAGATACTGCCATGAGCCGTAGCTGGGCCAATAATCAATCAGGGAAAACCATACTGCTACAAGATGTGAAAAAAACAAAAGGAAACGGAAGAAGAACCATGCAATTTTATCCTGTAATTGGTGGCATTGACCTGGCAAATAGCAACTGGATCAACAACTGGAACGTTACTTCGCCAGATACACTTAGCGGAAATAAAATGTGGCTTGAATCTGCGGATGGAAAATGGAAAATTGAAACAGTAGTTAATGGCCAGACTGCTTATTTTTTTAATAATTGGGAAGGCGATCATGGCTGCATTCATGCTTCTCCATTATTTGCAAAAGAAATAAAAGCAGGAGAAAAAACTACAGCCAGTGGCAGCTTTACATTCATAAGAAATAATCCTGCACTTAGCAAACCATAAAAGAAAGCCGAATAATAAAAGCAAGGCAATGGCGCCTGTACGAAGCATTGTCATCAATTAAATATGTACTGATTTATTAGGGGATTGATCAAGGCCGTTTCTTTTCATACTGCTTTCTTGCATTCATTATGGGTTCAATGTTTTGCTCAGCCCAACCAGCCAGGTGCAATAATTGTTTCAGGAGGCTTTCACCTAATTCTGTCAGGCTATATTCCACCTTTACAGGAATGTCGTGATAAATAGTTCTTCGTACAATTCCATCTTCTTCAAGCGAACGTAATGTTACCGTTAGCATTCTTTGTGAAATACCTTTAATATTTGTTAGCAGATGGGTAAACCTTACCTTACCACTCTTTCCTAACAAGAGTACAGTATACATAGACCATTTATCGGTGTACCCTGATATAACATCTTTTATAGGACAAAGTTTTTTTTGACTGCAAGCGCCGGAAAAAACAGCGAAAATCTTTTCTTTTTCTTTGGGGGTTATAGACATCTTTGTGTCATTTAACAATTGTTATGTCGGTAGATAAGCTAAAGATAAGTACCTTCAGTTACTTTTAGTAACTAAGCAATGTTAATACAGTACGGTTTTTTTTATTAGTATTTATTATGTTACTTCATCTTTTTATCAAACACAGCAGGCATCATTTATGAAAAAAGCAGAAGTAGTTGAAGTTATTCCATCTAAAAAGATTTTTGTAGGTGATAAAAATGCACCTGTAACCATCATGCAATTTGGCGATTATGAAAGTGAGGCCTGCGCTAAGGCTCATGAAGTAATCAAGGCAATATTGGAAGCTTTTCCACAGGAGGTAAAGTTTATTTTCCGTCATTTTCCCCTTTTAAAATTTCATCAAAAAGCACATAAAGCCGCAGAAGCTTCACTTGCTGCTGCACAGGAAGGGAAATTCTGGGAAATGCACAATGAGCTTTTTGCCAACCGTCGCAACCTTGGTACTATTAGTTTAAAAGGTCATGCACGTGAGGCCGGAGCAAAGTCTAAAAAGTTTTTAGAGGAATTGATTAATAGTCATTACGGCATATATATACAAGATGACTTAAAAGAAGGAATGAAACTGGGTGTAACAGATATTCCGGCTTTTTTTATTGATGGTAAGCGCTTTGAGCAGGAGCCGACCTTTAAGAACCTGAGCAATCATATACAAAACCTGTTGCCGGCAAAAAAAACAAAAGGGGCAAAAGCGGCAGCTTAATTTTTATTTTGCGAGATTAAATTGCTCTTAAATATAGGGGCCTACTGGATAGCCAGTAGGCCCATTACGTTTTTAGTATTCAATCTAACCTGAAGCTTAAGAGCTTAAATTTTGAGGCTATTGGCACCTATAGAAAGCTAATGCTCAGTGCCTGAAAACTTTATTAATGTTCAATTATTGGTGCTTGAAGAACTACAAGGCTGAAACAATAATTAACTATTCTATCAAAAAGTTTTGCTTCATTTTTTTTGCAACAGGTTTGTCTTGCAAAATGGCTGATTTCCATACAGGCATTTTTTCCAGCACAGTAATAAGTTCATCATTAAACTCTTCATTAACACCTTTTAGTACTTTAAAATTTGTAGGCGTTCCGTCGGTATCTATAATAAACTCAATTTGAACATACGCTTTTTTAACTCCCTCTGGTAAAGCAGGCGCCAGGGCATTACCCATTTTTTCGAGATACGTCAAAAAATTTGCTCCTCCACCAGGAAACTCGGGCCATTGATTAACTACATCTGCAAGATTGGTTATGTTTCTATGCCTGTGTTGTACAGGAACTCTTTTCGGCTTAGGAGGTGGTGGAACTTTTTTGGAAAGGCCATCAAACACATAATCTCCATGGCCATTAGTCATTACAATGGGAAGTTGATGCGTTAATTCAAAATGATCATAGACACTTTCCAGCGTTTCTGCAAAGTTTTTTAAATGAGCATCTGTTTTTGTTAATCCGGCCAGGTAAGCAACACTCTTTTTATTTGAATATCGAATGGGATAAATATGAACCGGTATAAATTCCTGCCCTTTGTCTTTTGCATGAGCGGCTAATATATATATCTCTTCAATCTGGTCATTCATAACAGGTATGCAACCTACAGTAACACAACTGCCATGAATATAAATATCACCGCCGGGACGGGCAGAATCACTTAATAAACGATCAGAAGGATTAGGATAATTTAAGCCTAAGGAAAGATGGTAATTGCTTTTGGGATTAAACTCATTTATAAAATAAAACCCCTCAGGAACCTGGTAGTCGCCTTCCAAACGCTTCGGACCTAGTGACCCTGCGAGGGCACATACCTTATAAGTTTTAAATAATTTAAAAGCCTCTTTACGCTCATTCTTTACCCAAATTTCAAGCTGGCTGTCATACTTAAAAGAACGGATATAAATATAATTCGCAGGCCATTTTAAGCCCTTTGCAGAAAATTGCTTTTGAAGTGTATCTTCTTTGCGTTGCATCGCTTCTCCCGGACGTGGCAGGGTCTTTTGAAAATCAATAAAGCTCGCTGCAGAGTTCTGAGTAAAAGCATTGTTGGCAACAAATAATATACAGATTACAATCCATTTCTTCATAGTGATAATGCTGATAAAAAGCAAGTTCGTAAATCAAATGCAAACAATATCCAAAACTCTATAAACTTTCTTGTGTATCTGTGCCGTTTCAATGGCTTTGAACAAAGCATTATAGCTATATGCCAACACCTTTAGGTTCTACCTGACAGAAACACTTAGCTTGTTGCTCTCATTCCACCTTGCACATACTTTCTACTTGTAAAGTCGCCGAAACCTTCCCCCCTATTACGGTTTTTTTTAAAATCACCAAATAACATATCCAGTTCTGCAAGTATCTCCTCTTCTGTTAAACTATGCTTGTATATTTTGTTTAAGCGAAGCCCGATCTTGTCTCCGCCAAGATGCAGGTTATACTTGCCCATAGCTGTTCCAACAAACCCAATTTCAGCGGCAAATGGACGGGCACATCCATTTGGACAACCAGTCATACGAAGTATAATCTCTTCCTTATCTAAATTATGTTTTGACAAAATAGGTTCGATCCTGGAAATCAAAGAAGGAAGATATCGTTGCGATTCGGCCAGCGCCAAAGGGCATGTATTTAAGGCAACACATGCAATGGAATGAGCACGAATAGGCGATACTTTTTCCGTATGTTTCAACACACCATATCGCTCCAATATATCGTTGATCTCTTTTTTATCATCTTTGCTTACACTACCTATTATCACATTTTGATGACAGGTAAAATGGAAGCCTACTTTGTTTGTTTGTGCTACTTCAAGCAAAGCAGCCTTCAGAGAAATTTGTACGTTATCCAACACACGTCCATTCTCAACAAACACTGTATAATTCCATAAGCCTTTGCTGTCTTGCGCCCAGCCATAATGATCAATGCGGTCGTTGAAAGCAAACGATTTTGCAGCGTCAATTTTAAAACCACATCTTCTTTCCAATTCTTCTTTCCACCACGCCAAACCGAGGCGGTCAACGGTATATTTCAAGCGGGCCTGCTTGCGATCACTTCTATCACCATAATCACGTTGGATGGTAAGAACTTCATAAACAGCCTTCAATGTTTTTTCCCTTGTATCGGTAAATCCAATGACTGAAGCAAGCCGTGCATAATGATCCGGATTGCCATGTGTGGTAGACATCCCACCGCCGATAGCAATGTTGAAGCCTTTCAACTTTCCTTTTTCAATGATTGCAATAAGACCGATATCATTTGTTAATACATCAACATCATTATTGGGCGGAATAGCAATAGCAATCTTAAACTTGCGGGGCATATACCTGTTTTGATACAGGGTATCATCTTCCTGAGTATTGTCTTCAAGCTTCTCGCCATCAAGCCACACTTCCTGGTATGCATTAGTCTTAGGCAACAACATGTCGCTAATTTCTTTTGCATAGCCATATATCTCACTCTGTAATGGTGATTCAGCAGGGTTGGCGGTACATAAAACGTTTCTATTAATATCGCCGCAGGTGGCAATGGTAGTTAAACCGGCCAGATTAAATGCCTTTAAGGTTGGCTTTACATGGTATTTTAAAATGCCGTGCAGTTGTATGGTTTGGCGGGTTGTTATTTTAATTACACCTGTTGAATGTGCCCCAGCTATATTATGCAGGTCAATCCAATTTTTTGCAGATATGTACCCACCCGGCAAGCGCAGGCGAATCATAAAAGAATAAAGGCGCTCTAACTTTTTCGCAGCCCTTTCATCTCTGCGGTCACGATCATCCTGAACATACATACCATGAAAGCGTACAAGCGCCACATCATCTTCGTAAAGATTGCCCGTAACCTCATTGTTCAAACTTTCTACCAAAGAACCTCGCAGGTTTACACTCGCCATTTTTATGCGCTCGGTAGCTGATAAAGGGCCTTGTGTGGCGGGCAAGTTGAGATCAGTGGTAGTTTTTATAGTTGAATCATTCATTGCTAATCGTTTAAAACCTCACCCCCGGCCCCTCTCCATCAGAGATGGAGAGGGGGGAAGTGACCTAAAATTTAAAAAGAACTATTGTAATAAAAATTTCGTCCGTTGGATAAGCTATTGTTCAATAGAATTATAAAACGATGAAGAGTGCGACGCAACAGACCCTTAATAGAATTACTATAGCGGGGTTAATAAACATCTTTTAGATAGCGCCCTTCTTCTGTTAATGTTTCTACAAACTGCACTGCTTCTTCAATGGTTTTATTTCCAAACTGTTGCACCAGCTGCATTACGGTATCTTCCACATCAACACTCATTGGTTCTTTAGCGCCACATATATAAATAGAAGCGCCATTTACCAACCAATCATATAACTCCTTGCCATGCTCGAGCATTTTATGCTGCACATATATTTTTTCCTTTTGGTCTCTTGAAAAAGCCACATTTAATTTTGTCAACACATTTGTCTCCATCCAGTTTTGCAATTCGGTCTGGTAAAAAAAGTCGGTAACAAAATGTTGCTCGCCAAAAAATAACCAATTACGTCCTGAAGCTCCTGTTGCATCTCTTTGCGCAAGAAATGATCGGAATGGCGCAATGCCTGTACCGGGACCTATCATGATCATGTCTTTATTCTCTGCAGGCAGACGGAATTGGTTATTCTTGTGAATATAAAATTCTATCTCATCACCTTCACGCAAATGCGACAAATAATCAGAACAGATACCGCATTGTATTTCTTCATTTACATGAAACAAATCTCTGGCTACTGTTACATGTATCTCGCCGCTATGTGCTTCGGGCGAGGATGAGATGGAATATAGCCTTGGTGCCAATGGTTCAAGTAGTTCAACCAATGCATCAAAATGTCTTTCATCGCTTAATGGATAAAGATGCAACAACTCTATTAAAGCCATCCGCTTAGAAGGTATCTGCTGCCCTACCAATACCGCATATTTATTTACTACACGCTCGGGCAAAAAGCCAATGTTTAATTTTCTTCTTATCAGGTTGTAGGCCGATACTTCTTCATTGCGATATTTTACCAATCTTTCACGGTCTATTTTGCTTAACCCAATAATCGCTTCTACAATCCCAATCGGATTTTCCGGTATCACGCCTAAAGCGTCACCGGGCATATAACCCAATTCTTCTGCTGCTATTTCAATATGATGCGTTTCTTTTTTAGAGCCTCTATCGTTTAAATTGATGTTGGTTAAAATAGTGCCTTTGTAAATCTTTTTGCCAGCAGGTTTTTTAGTTGCAACAGGTGTAGTAACATTGGAAGCATCAGCAGTAGTTGCACTTTCCGCTAGTTTTTTTAACAGGTCGGCAAACCAGGTTTGCGCTTCTTCTTCGTAATCAATATCACATTTAAGAAGCGAAACAATCCGTTGTCCACCCAGTTTATTTAGTTGGCTGTCTACATCTTCTCCGGCCTTGCAAAAAAGAGGATAAGAAGTGTCGCCTAAAGCAACAATTCCATACTTCATTTTATCAACCTTAAAGCCATTGGTATGAATATGATCAAAAAACTTTTTAGCTGCAGCAGGTGGCTCACCATCACCGTGGGTGCTTACAATAGAAATAAAATATTCTTCTTTTGGAAGGTCATTCAAACGGTATTGATTAAGGTCTACAACCTTTGCATTGATGCCGGCTTTCTTAGCCTTTGCAGCAAAATCAGAGGCCAGCTTTTTTGAGTTTCCTGTTTCAGTTCCATAAGTGATTGTTATTTTATTAACTGAAGGCTTAGCCGTAGCAGTAGCTTGCTGCACTTCGCCACCATTGGAAATGATACCTGAAATATAACCACTCATCCAGGCCAGTTCTTCTTTAGTGGTTTGTGCAATGAGGTCTTCCAGTAATTTTAATTTCGCTGATGCTAGCATGTTCTCTTTCTCTATTTTAAATTATATACTTCTATTGAAACAATCCTTCAATGGATAAATAGCGTTCCCCTGTATCGTAGTTAAACGTAAGGATTCTTGAACCTTTTGGAATCTCAGGTAGCTTTTTAGCTACAGCAGCCAGGGCAGCGCCAGTTGATATACCTACTAATATTCCTTCTTCTTTTGCGATGCGTTGTGTATAAGTAAATGCTTCCTCCTTTCCTATGGTAATGATTCCGTCTAAAGCAGCAACGTTTAAGATTGAAGGAATAAAGTTTGGTCCCAGGCCTTGCAAAGGATGAGGGCCGGGTGTGCCGCCACTCAATATTGGCGAAAGCTCTGGCTCTACTGCAAAAACTTTTAACGAGGGCATTTTTCTTTTCATTACTTCAGCTATAGCTGTAATGTGGCCGCCTGTTCCTACGCCGGTAATCACATAGTCTAAACCTTCGGGAAAATCGGTTAAAATTTCCTGCACGGTAGTGCGCCTGTGAATTTCTGTATTAGCCGCATTGTCAAATTGTTGAGGCATCCATGCATTTGGTGTTTCGTTTACAAGTTCTGTTGCCTTGTCAAGCGCACCTCTTATACCTTTTTCTCTTGCCGTCAACACAAACTCGGCTCCATAAATAGACATAAGTCTTCTACGTTCAATGCTCATACTTTCTGGCATTACAAGAATAACCTTATATCCTTTTACAGCGGCTACCAATGCCAAACCAACACCGGTGTTTCCAGATGTAGGCTCAATAATCACACTATCCTTATGTAAAATTCCTTTCTGTTCTGCATCTTCAATCATTGCCAACGCAATACGATCTTTAATGCTGGCGCCAGGATTATTTTTTTCAAGTTTAATATATACTTCGTGGTCGTTTCCAAACAGTTTATTAATTCGAACATGTGGCGTATTGCCAATCGTTTCTAAAATGCTGTTTACTTTCATGGTGGCTTGTTTAATAACCTCACCCCCGGCCCCTCCTCCATCAGAGATGGAGAGGGGAGACGAGGCTTAAATATTTTTATCATTCATCCTAACATCATCAGCAAGGATGAAGTTCTTTTGGTTTATGCTTTCTATCTTAGTTTCAGTCTTCTGCCTCATCCGCCCTTTGAGCACCTTCTCCTAAAGGAGAAGGAGGCGTGATAAAAAAAGAATCCTTACTTACCCCCTTTCTTCTAATAAAGAGAAAGTAGCACTCTGGTTTGGGTGTCTTCTCCCCTCTCCATCTCTGATGGAGAGGGGTCGGGGGTGAGGTCATATCACAAAATTCAACGGCTCGGGAAACGGATCTTTGTCTTTTACTTTCACTTCGCTTTTATGATATACCACTGAATTTGCGGGTACACTATATGTTAACCATACATTACCACCAATAACACTTCCTTTGCCTATTATTGTATTACCGCCTAAAATAGTGGCTCCCGAATAAATAATTACATCGTCTTCAATGGTTGGGTGCCTTTTTTTATCTGCGCAATCTTTTGCCACATTTAAAGCCCCAAGCGTTACGCCCTGGTATATCTTAACCTTATTGCCGATAACAGTTGTTTCTCCCACCACAATGCCGGTTCCATGATCGATAGCAAAACCATCACCTATTTCTGCCCCGGGATGAATATCGATACCCGTTTTACTGTGTGCATACTCGGAAAAAAACCTTGGTAAAAAGGGGATGCCCTGCATCCACAACTGGTGCGTTAACCTGTAAATAACAGTTGCATAAAAACCCGGATAGGCAGCCATTACTTCTTCAAGGCTGCGTGCTGCAGGATCAGATTCTAAAATAGCTTCTGCATCTTTCAGCAATCGCTGATAAAGGGCTGGCAATTGTTCAAAAAAGTCAGCAGTATGATTTTTTACTTTGTCTTCTTCATTCACCACTTCAAAAACCAATGCGGCAAAAGTATTTTTAAGCGCCTTGTATTGGAAATTCAAATTGGTTTCTTCATATACATGTGCCTGTCCTACAAACAGGAATTGAAATAATTCATCAATAAAGTCTTCTGCTGTTTGCTTGTCAGGAAATGGTTGCAGCCGTTTGCGGTTATTGTTTAATAACTCGGTTATAAAAGTCTGTTCATTCAATTCGTTTTGTTTTAAAGTAGCATTTGCAAGGGACAAATTCTCTGTATTAAAGATATCGGTGTCAGCCATATGCGTATTCATATCCATCAATTTTTTAGTAATAAAAAATAATTCAGACAGGTGCTTTACAACACCTTGGTTGGATTTTACATCATCGTTTATTTAAAGCTGCACTCATGGTAATACTCTACTAAACAAGTAGATTAATACCGCAAATATAAGCCGTGAATTTTATTTGGGAGCCTTGTAACAAGAATTTACAGCTTATTCAGCAATTACAGAATTGGAATTTTGCTCTAAAATGCCTGGAGTATTATAGCCCTATCTATAACGAAAAGCCCGTAGTAGTCAAAGTTTGCGGATGATTCTCCCGATTAAATTAATGATGCTTATATTCCTGCTTCCAAAAAAAATTTACGCGTTTGGTATTTCATAAAAAGCTTTTAATAGCCAAACCCAACAAGGCTGCAACTATAATTAAAATGGGTTCCGGAATTTTTTGGAAGCGAACCAAGATAATGATCGTTGCCAATGCAATGCCCACTGAAATAAGATCGGTAAACTGCCTATTTGCCAATACGATTACGGCACCTGCAATTGCGCCAATAGCAGCAGCCGTTATACCATCCACGATAGCTTTGACCGAATGATGCTTTCCCCATTTTTTAAAATAGGGAGCAGGAAGAACTGTGAAAAGATAACAAGGCAAAAAAGTAGCCAGGGCAGCTACACTTGCACCAGGTACACCAGCAACGAGGTAACCAATAAAACCAACAGTAATTACAACCGGCCCGGGCGTGATCATTGCAACGGCAACAGCATCTAAAAATTGTTGTTCATTAAGCCAGCCATACTCCTTTACAACACCGCCATATAAAAAAGGAACAATAGCTAAACCGCTTCCAAAAACAAATGCACCTGCTTTAAAAAAGAACCAGGCAATTTGTTTGAGTGTGTTATCGAGTTCCACGCCCATTGTTGCTTGTAATAAAAATGGTGAAAGGAAAAAATTATTCACAACAGAATATCTAAATTTTACTCTATACAGCCAATAAATTAATCCGCCTGATAAGATCAACCATACTACTTCTCTTTCCCACAGGAATGTAGTTACAGCCAATACAATAAATATGGCCCAAAGCAACCAATCTTTTCCAATGCTTTTTTTGGTAAGTTTATAAGTGCCCATAGCTATTATTCCAATAACGGCAGCGCCAATACCATAAAAAACAGCTTGCATCCACGGCAAGCCACCATACAGCACATAGGCATATCCTAAAAGAAGCACCATTATGAAAGAGGGCATCACAAAGGCTACCCCTACAACGGTGGCTCCCCAAATTTTATAATCAACATAACCCATATAGATGGCTAATTGTGCCGCTAGTGGTCCGGGGGCAAGTTGTGCCAGGGCCAGCCCTTCTTTATAATCACCATCACTGATCCATTTTTTCTTTTCCACTAAATCACGATGCATATAGCTAACCAAAGCAGGTGGACCACCAAAACCTATCGTACCTAATTTTAAAAAATAAATACAAAGCTCTTTAAGACTATAACCCTCCTTAGCATTTACAATTGTCGGTTCCATGAGTATGTTAATTTGAACGTAGCAGCAGGCTATATAAATTCTTTAAAACAATACGCTTACCCAAATAAAAAATAAGCAATCACCAGCGTAACAAAAATGTTGAATACCTGAGCAATTAAAAAGGCATAAAAAGGTTTGCGGCTGTTTTGTTTAAAGAGTTCGGTAAAGTTTGTTTCTAATCCTATACTTGTAAAGGCAAGAGCAAACCACAGGCCTTGTAAACTTTTCAAGCTGTCTTTAACATTAGCCGTGGTTTCAGCAGAAACAAAAAATGAAAACAAGAGAGATGCGCCTATAAAGCCCAATACAAATTTTGGAAATCGCTCCCAGATCAATTTAACTGTAGGCTTAGTATTGTTGATGTCTGTGCCGGTAGCGTGTTTGGCGTAAGTCCAGTATACTGATATAGCAAACGCAGCAAGCCCTAATAACACATTCTGAGAAAACTTTACAATGGTGCTTATTTTTAAAGCTGTTTCCCCACCTAAAGTTCCGGATGCTACTACAGCGCCTGTTGTATCAATACTTCCTCCCAACCACGCTCCTGTTACGGCTTCAGGAAAATGAAAATAGCTGGCGATGTATGGCATAAAGATCATCATTGGAATAGCAGTGATCAATACCATAGAAATTACATAGGAAAGCTTCTTTGGATCTCCTTTTATAGCACCTGATGTAGCAATAGCGGCAGATACACCACAAATAGAAACAGCACTGGAGATCATCATACGCAGTTCATCATCTACTTTCATTTTTTTGCAAACCCAAAAAGCAAAATACCAAACAGATAAAACCACAAGCAAAGCCTGGATCAAACCCAGCGAACCTGCCTTTAGAATGTCGGAAAAAATGACACTTGTGCCCAATAGTACGAGGCCAATCTTTACAAATAATTCTGTTGATAAAGCCTTGCGAAACCACTCAGGGAGTTTAAATAAATTACCGATCAATAACCCTATTGATAAACTAAAAATCACAGCCTCAAGATTGATGGCTTTTATACTGCTATTGCCTGCAATGACTAATGCAATGAGTGTAAAAAGAAAAACAAAGGGAAACACAATAAGAAATGATCTCAATGATTTTCCTGTGAGGAATGCACCTAATGCAGCAATGAGCAAAACAAATAAAAACTGCAATCCTATTACCCCAAGATTAACTAATGAAAAAACTTTGGTTATCAGGTCTCCACTATTCTTCCACCCGAAAGCCGGAACAGGCAATAGCAAACCCGAGAGGGTAATGATGATGGCTAAGAAACCCAGAAAAACAACAGACCAATCTTCTGATAATAAAGGTTGTTTTGGCGCTGGCATTGTTAGTTTAAATAATCAGTTTAATTACCTAATGGCCTTTTCAAATTCTTCTTTAGTAGTTATGCCTTCATGACGCCAAACTTCTTTACCATTTTTATAAAGTATATATACTGGCAACCCTTCTACATTATATTTTTTTACTAATTCTTCCTGCACGCCTGCATCAATTTTTACGAGTTTCACTTCTGTATGTTCCTTTTGAAAGCTCTCTAAAATGGGTTGCATTTTTTTACATGGTATACACCACGCTGCCCCAAAATCAACCAACACCAAGGGATTTGATTGAATCAGCCCTACATACGCTACATCTGTCATTTGTGCCAGGTGAGCGTTTGCCACTAAGGGCTTGCCTGCCTTTTTCCACGCATTAATACCACCCCGCATATTAACCACTGTTTTGAATCCTCTTTCTGCAAACCATGCTGCAGCAGCTGCACTTCTACTGCCGGCAAGACAGTAGACATAGACAGGTTTTTCTTTATCAAGATATTGCACTCTGTCTTCAAACGTTTTTGTATCCAGCCAATCTGCTTGTAAAGCACCCTTTAAATGACCGGACTTATATTCTTCAGGTCTTCTTACATCAAGTAATTGTTGTGTACTATCTATTCTCTGTTCAAAATCTTCAACAGGCAAAGAGATCACACTCTGCGAATAGCTTTTAAAAGAAAGAATACATAAAATGAGGAGAAAAAACTTCATGGTTATGTTATTAAAACGAAGCTTATAAAATTACTGAAACAAGTGCATGATTTTATAAGTATCTCCACCAAAAACAATAGCAGAGAGTTACGTGTCACTTTACTTAAGCAATGCTCAGCCATGCATTATTAACTTTCATTCTCCGTTTGTTGCCAGGCGTTGAAAATAGTGTCTGCATAGGTAGAACCTAATAAGTTAAAGACTTCCGACAGGTCCATGAACTCTTTAGCTGCGATTATATTCTTACTAATTTACTGAATAACGCAATGTTATGCCATAAGTTCTTGGATCTCCAAGTACACCTGCATAATGGCCAGCATTACCGCCGGCAGGTAACAACTGTTCATAATAATCTTTATTAAACAGGTTACGTACCCATACAAAAGCCGAAAGACCTTTCGTGGCTTTGAAACCTACTCTTCCATTAGCCAGGGCATATTCTTTTATATTAAGATAAGCCGAGGGTGAAGGGCTTGATGAGAACTTAGAACGGTAATAGGCATCCATTGCAATGAAGAATTTTTTTGCATCACCCAGGAACACTGCCGGTGCAGTAAATTCTCCGCCCACGGAACCGGCCCATTTTGATATGCCCGGAAGTTCTCCCCCCGAAATATCTTTGAAGGCGAGCTGCGCACCATCCTTCGTTAAACCTGTTTCTTCCAATGGAAGTGGCGCATTGGTAAATTTAACATACTTACCATCTGTATAAGCAAGCGCCCCGTAAAAAGAGAAATGGTTATCAGCCCTAAGGTTTGCATCTAACTCAATCCCCTTCACATTAACCTTATCCGCATTGGCTATGTAACCGCGATTTACTCCTATTTCAGGAGACTGCACATTAGTCTGGTAATCTTCTATATCAGAATTATGGAAGGTGGCATTAAAGGTAAAATTATCAGTTGGTGTAGTTTTAATACCAATTTCATAATGCTTTAAATATTCTGGTTTTATAACTGCCAAATCAGTAGCAGCCTGTCCATTAATAGTAGGCAGACCTGATACATTTACGCCAACTGGCTTAAAGCTTGTAGAATAAGTAGTGAAGGCATTGACTGATTTATTAGGCCTATATGCTACTGTTAGTTGATACGTTAGGTTATTTTCATCCGCATCTGCTACATATGCCTGATTCGTATACACCAAGTTTTTTAAAGCTATTAACTCAGGATCGTTTGTTTGAAGGCCACCATATGTTGTTCTGTCATATGTTACATCCTTCTTATCATAGTTAAAACGCAGGCCTGGCAACACATGGAACCCTTTTGATATTTCCCAGTCAAGATTTGCAAATGCAGCCGCACTTAGTGATTTTATTGAGAATTTATTTCTCACACCAAATCCTTCAAACAAACCTGGCGTCTTCCACTTTGAACTTGTTGTACTTTGAGAGAAGCGCCATGTAGCTGTACCAGCTTCCTCTATGCCATACGGGTTTGTTTTTACTTCCTGGCCGATGGCAAACAAACCAAAAACGCCGCTAACCTTTGAAGAAATCTCACCGGCATAGCGAATTTCCTGAGACCAGTTGTTATGCTTTGAATAATTGCTAGATTTTGCAAGGGATTTTAACCCGGTAAAATCGCGGTCATTTGATGGGTCCCATTTCCAGAAACGATAAGCTGTTGTTGAAGTAAGGGTGCCCCTGCCAAGTTTTATATCAGCATTCACCGAGCCTCCACCCAGGTCATTACCTGAGTTCCATGGAGTATCATGATCAATAACCCTGTCAAAGGCATTTTGGCTAGGCAAGCTATAATTAAGGTCACTTATTATCGCATTAAACTGACGATAACCAGCCCGCTTTGTTTGCACAACCCCTGCAACTACTTGTGCATAGCCATCGGGTCGTTGCGTGGAATAATCGCCGGAAAAAGTAATAGCAACATTGGAGGAAGGCTTGTATAATATCTGGCCTTTAAAACCAGAATTGTTGATGTCGTTTACATGTTTCAAAGTACGAATATTATATATCGTACCATTACGCTGTGTGCCTGAAAACGAAAGGCGTGCAGCAATCTTTTTAGTTAAAGGTCCCGTTATTGAAGCCTTTGCCTGTATAAATCCATAGTTGCCATAGCTTGCCTCAAAGGTGGCGCCGGACTTAAAACTAGGCTTCCTCGTTGTAATATTAAAAGCACCCGAAGTTGTGTTTTTACCAAACAGTGTTCCCTGTGGACCACGCAATACTTCAATTTGCTCTACATCAATAAAATCAAGGGTGGCTGCAGCAGGCCGTGCTATATACACACCATCAATATAAAAACCAACTCCAGGATCAAGGCCATCATTGGTAAGGCCAAATGGAGCACCTGTGCCGCGAATATTTACGCCCGTGTTTCGAGGGTTTGATGAGTACATTTGAACGGATGGAATGATTTCCTTTATGCGGGTTACATTGAAGGCTCCTGCTTCATCTACTTGAGATCCGCCTATTACGGAGATAGCAATCGGCACATCCTGCAACACCTCTCTGCGGCGTCTTGAAGTGATTACTACGGTATCTCTTTGAAATAAAGCCTCAAGGAGGATGGTAACATCATTTACATTGCTGTTTTTTACAACCAATTCATTAGGCCTGAAACCTACTGATGTAACAACTAAAACAAAAGGAAATTTCTGTTCATTAGCAATTGTAAAATGCCCGGTTGAATCACTGGTAGTACCTACTGAAGAATTTTTGATTGCAATGCTTGCATATGGAATAGCACCATTTCTCTCATTGATAACGCGTCCTCTAAGTTGCGCTGAAGCCAGCAAAGGCAAAAGAAATGCAGTAAATAAAATAAGTCGTGTCATGGAAGTTGTCGGGTTGATATATTGATTTTTAGAAAAAATATTGTTAGTAGCGTTAAGGTTTGTTCTTTGAAATTCTTCTAATCTTCTTTTCTGGTTAAGGCTGTCCTTAAGTATGTTCATTTTGTAGGGGTTTAATGAAAATCTGGTCTTGCTTCTTAAATTAATTGAGGGCATAATTTAGTTTGAAACAAAGCCCTACAACAGGGGCTGAACTGAATTAACTCGAGAAAGAGAGGAAAGAGAGATGAGTCTCGATACATAGTCTACCAATTTGGTAGACAAAACTAGGACGCTCTTTCTTGCCCACCAAATTATTCTATATAAAATTAGTAGACTAATAAAAATAGCTACAATAACTTATTGATTTTTAACCGACAGGCATAAAAAAAGCGCCTCAAAAAGAGGCGCTCTACTTTTAAAATCTTTAAATATATCGGTTTATTACATTCTCAAACCATTCCTGCTTTCCGCTTCTTGTTTCAGGTTCACCATTTTCAATGGCATAAGTTCTTAAATCCTCTAAAGACAGTTTGCCTGCTTCAAATTCTTTTCCCTTGCTGCTGTCAAATGAGCTATAACGTTCTTCTCTCATCTTTTTAAAATCTGATTTTTGAAGAATATTATCGGCAGTAACCAGGGCTCTTGCAAACAAATCCATTCCCCCAATATGGGCATAAAACAAGTCTGATTGATCCGTAGAGTTTCTCCTAATCTTCGCATCGAAATTTACACCGCCACCCTGTAAGCCACCAGCTTCTACTATCACCAGCATTGCTTCCGTCAACTCATTGATGTCATTCGGAAACTGATCGGTATCCCATCCGTTTTGGTAATCACCACGGTTAGCATCTATTGATCCCAGCACGCCATTGTCAGCAGCTACCTGCAACTCGTGGGTAAACGTATGGCCTGCAAGCGTTGCATGATTTACTTCCACATTTATTTTAAAATCATTGATTAAATCATTCTCGCGAAGAAAATTAATAACCGTGGCACAATCATAATCGTATTGATGCTTGGAAGGTTCAGCCGGTTTAGGTTCAATAAAGAATGTGCCTTTAAAACCCTGCTTGCGGGCATAATCTTTCGCGGTATGAAGAAAGCGTGCCATGTGCTCCTGCTCACGTTTCATATTTGTATTCAGCAAACTCATATATCCTTCTCTTCCCCCCCAAAAAACATAGTTCTCACCGCCCAGTGCAATGGTAGCATCAAGAGCCGTTTTTACCTGTGCACCTGCATGCGCCAATACATTAAAATCAGGGTTTGTTGAAGCACCATTCATGTAGCGCATGTGCGAAAATAAATTTGCAGTTCCCCATAATAATTTAACACCACTCTCCTTTTGCTTTTGTTTGGCATATTCTACCAGTGCCCCTAATCGTCTTTCATTATCCGCCACGTCGTTCGTATAATCCACTACATCCACATCATGAAAGCAATAATAAGGAAGATTCATTTTTGTAATGAATTCAAAGGCAGCATCCATTTTATCTTTTGCCCTTTGTATCGGGTCAGCGGCTGCATCCCATGCAAAGATGTGTGTTGGTCCGCCAAAGGGATCGGTACCTGCACCATTAAAAGAATGCCAGTAAGCACAGGCAAATTTGAAATGGTCTTTCATTTTTTTGCCCGCTATTATTTTGTTTTCGTCATACCAACGAAAAGCAAAAGGATTATCGCTTTGGAGCCCTTCATATTTAATTTGACTAATGCCCTTAAAGTATTCTTTGTTACCTAATACAACTGACATAATTGAAATTTAAAGTTTATAGTTTGTAGTTATAGTGATATGGGAAAGTGCTTTTGTACAATTAGCATTGAATAATTTTCTTTTTATTCTTTTCTTATTGTTTACCGGCTATGGTAATTCTATTGATCGTCTGTTGTGTCACACCCTTGTACGTTCGGTAATTACCTCATCCTCGTTCCTTCTCCAGGAGACCCGGAGAAGGAGGCCAAATACCAAAACGTTTTTCATCTTAAATACTAACAATTCAACTACATATCTTTTTTTTATCAGGGACTATTCTTTTGGTGCTGTACGGGCTTTGAGGAATAAATTAATTCAATAAAACTCACGCTTCTCCGACAAAAGTCTAATAGCTAACCTTAAAGAATGTTGGTTCTTCTGGCTTTGTGTGCTGTTCCCTCTCCGGCTTTGCTGGAGAGGGCCAGGGTGAGGTAACTATTCCAACGTTCATAAAGCTCATTATACATATCTGCTTTATCAGGAATAACAGTTCTCAATACTTCTCTCCGGCTAAATGCTTCAGAAGCATTCTTAAAAAACCCAATCCCAATCCCGGCGCCTAAAGCAGCACCCACACTTCCATCACAATCATATAACTCAACCGGCACGCCGGTAGCATTTACAAAAGCGGTTGTAAATACATCGCTCAAAAACATGTTCGACTTACCTGCACGAATCACCTGCGGGTTCATACCATTCTCCCTCATAATATCAAGCCCATACCTGAAAGCAAAGGCAATTCCTTCTTGTGCTGCACGGTATAAATGTGCAGCAGTATGTTTATTAAAATCGAGATTATGAATATGAGCACCTATAATTTTATTATTCAAAATTCTTTCAGCACCGTTACCAAAAGGAAGCATTGCTAAACCATCACTTCCGGCAGCAACAGAAGCTGCAGCCTCATTCATTCCATCATAAGAAATGTTACTACCTGTGGTTGTTTTTATCCACCGGTTTAAAATGCCTGTTCCATTGATACATAATAATACACCAACCCTCGTTTGACGATCTGTATGATTTACATGGGCAAAACTGTTGACTCTTGATTGAGGATCGAAAGTAAGTTCATCACTTACACCATAAATAACACCTGATGTTCCGGCAGTGGCCGCTACTTCCCCTGGTTCTAAAACATTTAACGATAAAGCATTGTTTGGCTGATCGCCGGCTTTGTACGTAACCGGAATCCCTTCGGTTAATGATAATCTTGTTGCTGCTTCTGCAGATAATCTGCCGTGGTCAGAAAAGACGTCCTGCACCGGTGGAATCAGGCTTTTATCAAAGCCAAATTCATTCATTACTTCTTCTGAAATTTTGCCTTCGCGAAAGTTCCATAAAATGCCTTCAGATAAAGCAGATGCGGAAGTGGTAATAGTGCCCGTTAATCGTTGGGCGATGAAATCACCCGGCAACATGATCTTATCAATTTGTTGGTATATCTGCGGCTCGTTTTCTTTTACCCATGCAAGTTTGGAAGCCGTGAAATTGCCCGGAGAATTTAAGAGGCAGCCAAGACATTCGCTTTCCCCGATATTCTTAAAAGCGTTATCACCGTAAGACACTGCACGGCTATCACACCAGATAATACTATTTCGTAGCACTTCGCCTTTTTTATCAAGCAGCACCAAACCATGCATTTGGTATGATATACCTATCGCTCCAATATCTCTTGAGTTAAATTGCCCGGACTCAGCTACTCTTTTAATTCCTTCCTGAACGTCGTTCCACCATTTGTCAGGTGACTGTTCCGCCCAGCCGGTTTGTACCGAAATTATTTCCGTTTCGCTATCAGGGTATTGTGCCGATGCAATGCATTGCTGTGAAGCGCCGTCTACTACAGAAATTTTAATGGAAGATGTACCTAAATCAATTCCTAATAATAACATGGAGTGATAATTTGATAAGGGAGCAAGACAAATGATTACCAATGTAATTCTTGACAAGCTGGTTTCAATAAGCAATTTAAATCGTTCTTAAAGATTGAACTACTACTTTATTAAGCAAAACATATACTATTTTAATAAAAAAGAATAGCTTTATTATAGCAGATACTTAATATAGTTTATGAAACCACTCATTGAAAAACTGCCTCTTTCAGAAGACCATTCTTTTGTAGCAAGTACGCACCGGACGCCCCATTTTGAAGTACCATGGCATCAGCACATAGAGTATGAATTAATACTTTTTACCGAAGGCGCCGGCCTTAGTTTTATTGGTAACCACGTAGGGGAGTTTGAGACCGGTGATATTTATTTTCTTGGTTCTAACGTACCGCATACTTTTCAAAAAAGTCATCCGGAGTTAGTTACATCAGCGGTTGTCATTCATTTTAAAGAAGATTTTTGGGGGCAGGAATTATTAAAACTCCCCGAAAGCAAAGACCTGAAAAAATTATTAAAAACCTCGGCACATGGGCTAAAAGTTTGCGGAGAATCTAAAGAGTCAATGAAGCCCTGGATCCAGTCTATTGAAAAAGATAAAGGCTTCTGGCGTATTATTCATCTTTGTCAGTGCCTTACGATACTTGCTGAATCAGAAGAATACGAGTCTGTTTCTACCCAGGAAATAAAATCGCTCAACCAGCGGGATAGCGAACGAATAGAACGCATCTTTCATTACACCATGGAAAATTTTAGAGAGCCTATCAAACTTTCTGCAGTGGCCTATATTGCCAGTATGAGCGTTCCTGCTTTTTGCAGTTATTTTAAAAAGCGCACTAAAAAAACATACATTGATTTTGTGAACGAAGTACGTATTGGATATTCGTGCAAACAACTGCTAACCTCACAAATGAGCATTCTGGAAATATGCTTTGAGAGCGGCTTTAATACAGTCGCTAATTTCAACAGGCAGTTTTTAAGAATTAAAGGAGTTACACCTTCGGGGTATAGAAAGAAGGTGGATAAGAGTTTTGCTGCATAAGTATTCCAAGGCCATATAATCAAATCTGAAATTGCCAGAGTAACCGGAAGGATATGGCCATTAATAAAAAACCCGGCAAGCTTTGGATGACATTGGAAGGGGGAAGCGTGGGTGTATCAATCACCGAAAAAAACTTTTTAAAAGCTAACACCCGACATTTTTAATGGAGCCATGATCAGCCCAATTGATGAAGATACTTCTGGCAATATATGGTTTGGAACAGAAAAAGAAGGGGTGGAAAAATGCAATTCCGGGAACATGATTGTTTTAAATCACCACAATAATCCTGCAGGGAGTTAGGCTATAAGATGAGTGAACTTTCAGATGCCTGAACTGAAGCAAATAAGGTATGAATTGTATTAGAGGTTGCAAAGAGAATGTAGCAAAAGGGATCCTTAATATCTAATGATAAAAAACAGTTTTACTGAAGCATAAAAAAAGCCATTCCGTCTGTGGAATGGTTCTTAAATTATTTATCAACTCTTACTTCACCTCAAGAGCAAATAAACTTTCTTCTGCTAAAAATCCTTCCAGTTCATCACCTACAACTAATTCACCCACCCCTGCAGGAGTGCCTGTAAAAATAAGATCGCCAATGTTTACAGAAAAGAAGTTGGAGATATAAGAAATGATATAATCAAAATCAAAGATCATGTCTTTGCTGCTACCTTGCTGAACCAGCTCTTTGTTTTTATACAAACCAAAATTGATTTCTTTTTTATTTTTCAGATTAGTGAATGGAACCCATTTACCAATAGCAGCAGAATTATCCCAGGCTTTTGCTTTTTCCCAGGGTAAGCCTTTTTCTTTCAATTCATTTTGAATATCTCTTGCGGTAAAATCAATACCAACCGTTACCGCGTCGTAATACTTGTTTGCAAACTTATCTTGTATGTACTTGCCGTTTTTGGAAACACGTAATACAAGTTCTCCTTCGTAATGAAGTTCGTTGGTAAACTCAGGGTAGTAAAAAGGAGTATGTGGCTGAAGTAAAGCACTTTTCGGCTTCATAAAAATTACCGGCTCATCGGGTATATCATTACCTAACTCAGTTGCATGATCTGCATAATTACGGCCTACGCAAAATATCTTCATAAAGAAGGTGGTTTTAATGTAAATACATTAGGTTAAATAAACGGATCAAATATCCATTTGCCTTTAGTTTTTCAGATAAAATTGGATTGGAAAATGGGCTTATTCTGACAGAGTTGCTAAAGTAAGTATTTACACGGAGTTGTCATAGTGTAAAATCAACATTATTGATCTTAGTCATTGTAGCAGCAATTCCAACAGTAGAAAAGCTCTCAATTGCTTCCACAGATTTTTCTATTTTTATTTTGACCAGCGGCTCTTCTTCGCTTGTCCATTTTCCCAAAACAAATTCTATCTGCCTGCCTTTTGAATAGTTATTTCCAATGCCAAACCGCAACTTTGGATATTCTGTTGTTCCTAAAATTTCCTGTATGCTTTTTAAACCATTATGTCCGGCATCACTACCTCCGGGCCTGATTCTTAATTTATTTAATGGCAGTGCAAGATCATCCACAATAACTAAAACATTTTGAAGTTCTACTTTTTCCTTATCCATCCAATATTTGACTGCTTTTCCACTAAGGTTCATAAACGTTGTGGGACAGATGCAGTAAAATATTCTTCCCTTCCAGCGAACTTCTGCAAAATAAGCAAGCCTTTCCTGTTTTAATTGTGCCCCGTGTTTGGCCGCAAAAGCAAAGGCTACATCAAAGCCTATATTATGCCGTGTATGCGCATATTCATTGCCAACATTTCCTAAACCAACGATCAGGTATTTCATATCAGCCTTTAATCAACATTTATATAAATATACTTGCGCTACAATTATCGTAGGCTTCTTAACTACAAAATAAAACCCATCACACAGGTGATGGGCTTATTGAAAGAATTTTTAGCTACCCTTACTTCTTTTTAGCCGGTGTTGCTGTTGTAGCTTCTTCCTGGCGCAAAGCACGGGTAGTTACTACAGATGCAATTGGAATACGTGGTGAGTTCATCACTTCGTAATTTTCCACAACCACATCCTGTACGCGAACATTATCGCCTACTTCCATAGCTTCCACATTCACTTCAATTTGTTCTTGCAAAAAGCGGGGATATGTTTTAATCTTTAGCGCCTTCATCTTTGTTACAAGACGGCCGCCGCCCTTTACACCCACAGCAGTACCTACATACTTCAGTGGAATAGTGGCGATCACTTTTTTGTCTTCTACTAATTCAAGCATATCAACGTGAAGTAGTTCGTCGCTTACCCTGTCAAATTGAAGATCCTTCAAAATGCAACGATAAGTTGTACCATCCACAGAAACATCTGCCAACTGGAAACTTGGTGTATAAACAAGGTTTTTAAAAGCCTTAGCAGAAGCAACAAAACTTACTTCCTGGGCACCCCCGTAAATTACACCAGGCACTAATTCCTGAGAGCGAAGTTGGCGGGTGGCTCCTTTACCAAATTCGGTCCTCAGTTGTCCTTCGATTGTAATTGTCTTCATTGTATTGTGTTTAAAAAATTGAATTCGTGAATTGTCATTAGTCAATGGTGAATATGCCTATCATGGTGCTTCCTTCATTTGCATATCTGCACATCAATCCATCTACATATTTCCTACTTATCTCTACGCTGCGAATGAATAAACAAACTGGTTATGCTCTTGTTTTCATTTGCATTGCGTATGGCTACAGCAAACAAATCAGCTACAGTTAAAATTTTAATTTTGGCTGAAAGCTCCAATTTTACTGGTATGGTGTCACAAACAACTAGTTCTTCTAATTTACTGTTGCTAATGTTTTCATAAGCGTTGCCACTTAATACAGGATGCGTTACCATAGCCCTCACACTTCTTGCCCCTTTTTCTATTAAAAGATCGGCTGCTTTAGCCAATGTTCCGGCAGTATCACAGATGTCATCAATAATTACAATGTCTTTATTGGTTACATCTCCTATCACCACCATGCTCGCAATTTCATTAGCACGTTTCCGGTGCTTATCGCATATCACCATTTCAGCGTTAAAATAACTGGCAATTTCCCTTATGCGGTTTGTTGCTCCCACATCAGGGGCGGCAAAAGTAAGGTTTTCCAGTTTCAGTTGTGTTATATAAGGTATAAAAACAGCGGAGCTGTCAAGGTGGTCAACAGGAATATCGAAGTAACCTTGAATTTGTGGGGCATGAAGATCCATTGTAATAACCCGGTCAGCGCCTGCTGCAACAAGCATATTTGCTACCAGCTTGCTGCCTATAGCTACACGGGGGCGGTCTTTACGATCCTGACGGGAATAACCGTAATAAGGAATGACTGCAATGATCTTATTAGCGGAGGCACGGCGTGCAGCATCTATCATCAACAGTAATTCCATAAAATTATCTGCCGGTGAATGAGTGCTTTGAATAAGAAACACCATATCGCCCCTGATACTTTCAGTAAAAACAGGTTGAATTTCTCCATCACTAAAACGCTGGATATTGATCTTTCCCTGTTGGCATCCGTAACGTTTACAAATGAGCTCAGTTAAATGTTGAGAACCTGTACCAGAAAAAATTTTAGCAGTAGGATGCATGACTTAAAAATGTGTGGGCGAAGATATTGATTCGCATCCGTACATCTTTAAGCTTAATGCAATTTATCTTGATGCTGTAGCTTGTGTTGATACAGTTGTACCAGAATAAGAAAGGCTATTAGTAGTCTCTTCTGTTTGAGCTATATCATCATTACCATTAATAGAATAATATACTGCCCTGCAAACAAAAAGAGCCATAAAAAGGGAGATGCCGTAAATAAGAATGAAGAACATAATTGGATGTAATGCACCCATAGTTGAAGTAGAGTTACGTGTCATAGGATTGGTTTTATAGGGTTTTAAAAAGATATTGACAATAACAATATTATTGTCTAAACTTGAAACATGCAAGAGCAGAATTACTCAATAAAGCAATGGGCAAAAGACGATAGACCACGCGAAAAACTACTTATGAAAGGAGCCGAAACCCTTAGTGACAGTGAATTGCTGGCTATATTGATAGTGAATGGAACACGTTCCAAAACTGCTTTAGACCTGGCAAAAGAAGTTTTGAGTTTAGGTAAAAACAATCTGCCTGAACTAGGGAGAATTACTGTAAAGCAGATGATGAAAGTTAAAGGAATTGGTGAAGCAAAGGCAATTACGATAGCTGCTGCCCTGGAAATTGGCCGGAGAAGACAAGCTTTGGCCTCGTTGGAAAAAGCAATCATTACCACAAGTGCTGATGTAGCTAAGTACTTGCAGCTTCTTTTGCAGGATCATGTGCATGAAGTTTTTGCAGTATTATTTTTAAACAGAGCCAATAAAATAAACCATTTTGAAATAGTAAGTGAAGGCGGCATTACGGGCACAGTGGCCGACCCCAGGATCATTCTTAAGAAAGCGCTTGAACAAGATGCTGTTAGTTTGGTTCTTTGCCACAACCATCCTTCTGGTAGCCTTAAGCCAAGTAAAGCAGATGAGGAGCTAACCCGAAAAATAAAGCAAGCAGCCCTATTCTTCGATATAAAAATACTTGACCATGTAATTGTAAGCGAAGCTGGCTATTACAGTTTTGCCGATGAAGGAATTCTATAAGTTATAAGTATTAAGTTTAACAAAATCTGCTTCTAGACGTATAACCTATAACTTACAGCTTATCACTTTAAGCCTGACCCGCTGGCCCGCCAAAAGTTAATGGTATCTGTACTTCTTCAAGGTCTTTAATATGTCCGTTCGCAGCCTCATATCGTTGCACATTTTCCAGCAGGGCATTCATAAAACGCTTGGCATGTTGCGGTGTAAAAATAATACGGGATTTCACTTTGCTTTTAGGAGTACCCGGCATTACGTTCACAAAATCAATTACAAATTCTGCATGTGAGTGGGTGATTATCGCAAGATTTGCATATTGGCCTTCGGCTACTTCTTCTGATATTTCTATGTTGATGCCGGGGGGTTGTGGTTGGTCTTGCATTGTCGAGGTTTTAGAAAGCTATTTTATATTGAAATGTTTTGAAAAATTTCTATGGAGCTTCAACTAATATTGATAAAGGTATTGTCTTAACATAAATTATGAAATTGAAAAATAAAAGAAAATAACAATAGCTCCTTATACTTTAAATATAAACAGGCTATCTCAAGCCTTTGAGACAGCCTGTTTAAAAAAATTTAGCTAAAATAGTTATTGTTTAATGGTAAGGGTATAGGGTCCTCCACCATAGGCAGCACCACCCATGCCTTTTTTAAAACTAAGACCTGTTAAAGAGATTGTTTTTGTACAAGAGTTCACTGTACCATCTCCCTGAATAGTGATATTTGAATCAAAAGCACCTCCGCCTGCATCATAGTCGCCGATAATTTGCTCAGGAATAGTAACTACCTGAGTAGGAGAGACGTTAATAATTATTCCTCTTCTGTTTGTGCCATAACTAGGTGAAGGATATGCAAATATAGTTAACTGGTTAGTGCCAGGGCCCATTACCACATCCAACTCGTCACCAACAGCATAATCCTGCCATGTATCAGTAACTACTTTGAATTTGCCCGAAAAAGCAGACTGGATAAAAGTGGGACAAGAAACGTTATAAGTAATAGCAGCACTAAAGCCGGGATGATCGGCTGTAAAGCCGGTTGAGCCGTAACCTGCTCCTACTGCTGGGAAAGCTTCATATTTTTTTCCGGAAGCAGTATAAATATCAGCTCCAATTTCATAGGTATCACTTGATGCAATAGCCCCAAAGAGTTCAACAATTTTCGCGCCGGTGATACTTAAAGAACTTGGGAAAGTTGTAATCCCGCCTTGCAATACTTTTACACCAGCACTGCTTCCATTTTTTCTAATAACAATATCCATTTTTGAAGGTGGAACGTCATTAGAAAAGTATAGGCCCACATTGTACTTTCCATTAAAGTTTGCTGGGTTGGCAAAATCAATTGCTGCGCTCCCTGTAGCATCCTTTGTTATTTTTGGAGCAGGTACTCTTTCTACGCCAACCGCTTTGGGAACTGATCCGTCGTCTTTACTACATCCTATAAAAAGGATGGAAAGAAAAAAATAAAATATTATGTTCTTTGTCATTGTAAGTATATTAATTTTTAAAATTATGGCATCCAAAATACTTTATAAGTATCCGGTGTTTTTTGCGGAGGAGCATTCCCATTTAAATCCAATTCATTCTGTGGCCAAGGTAAAGACAACGGAAAATTGTTAGTACGTTGAACCTGCACGGACGGCTGAGGATTTAGTTGCGGATTACCTGCTATAGGCGGTTGCGCCTTCCCTCCAGGAGCATGGGCAGGATTTTGAGGATCAAATAAAACCGGATAGCCCGTTCTCCTGTAATCAGTGTACTGGTCTACTGATGAACCAACACTTGATAACCATTTTTGTGTCATTATATGTTCCAATTTGCCATTTGCACCAGCTGCTGCATCATATTGTACAAGTACAGCATTTATATAAGTGGTTACTGCAGCGGTTGGCGTAGTTCCATTTGTACCCATTAATCTGGGAACAGTTTGAGAAGGGTTAACCAATGTAACTACGTAATCAACTTGTTTAAATGATTCATTAAGCGCTTTTTGAAAAACTGCTTTTGCATCGCCTGTTATAACACCTGTATTGATTACCTCAGCTTCAAGATAAAGTCTATCGGCATAAGTAATTAGCCTTTGAGGTGCTGCACCTGTACCACTTGTGGCTGTTGCCGTACCACCTGCTCCATCGTCGTACCTGCCACCTACAGGATATATACCAAAAAGGCTGATACCATTTTGTTGAGATGAGTTACGATTAGGTCCTATGGAGCCGAAATATAAACTAACAAAAGCCCGGTCTCTGTATTCGGTTGTAGCAGGGGGTGTACCAGTTGCAGTCAATTGGTTATAAATATAATAAGGAATACGGGGATCTGTAGTACCACTATATAATGGATTATACCCTTTCATTATTTCATAAAGCCATGGACTTACATGGTCTGTCCTTTGGGTAGCATAATATTCTGAAAAGCCGGGGTTACGGTCAGTAAGTAGTGTTGTTCCGAACGGAATAACAAAACTCTCGTTCGTAGCATTTATTAAACTGGCAGGATTAGCCAATAAAGCTGTTACCTGAGGGGTGACGTTTTGAACCTTTCTAACCTGGGTATACAATTTAAGTTTAATGGTATTAGCCGCCTTTATCCATTTCGATATGTTGCCTCCATAAATCACATCATCAGTTCCCGGAGACGAAGCATTGACAGCAGTATTATTCATATCAGTAATACCCTGGTCTATCAAGGTGATCAACTGTGGATATATAGCTGCGTCGTCATCAAATTTAGGTTGCTTAATGCCTTCCTTAAATTTATTAAACTCTGAAAATGGTATATCGCCCCAAACATCGACCATTTGGCTAAAGACATAAGCCCTTAAAACTTTTGCGATGCCTGCATATTTAAAGCGGGTTTCTGCTGTGCCCTGCTCCGCAACAATTTCCAGGTCAGCCAGAGCCGCATGCAACTTAGCCCATGAACTTTCAATGACAAAATCATTGCCTTTCATGTCATAATTATCTTGTTCTTCACGCGTTGTCATCTGGTGCATATAAACAGCAAGGCCCTGAGACAAAGCATCACTATTAGCAAGGGCCTGCCCAATTTGCAGCTCTGCTCCTGTAAGCAAAATAGCAACGGGTACTTTGGTAGGATCGTTCAAATTCTTATTTACATCGAGATATTTCTTGCACCCTGTTGCTGATATAAACAGTACAGCACCTAACAGGTAAAGAATTTTTATTTTCCGTATCATAATCAAAAAATTTGTTCTATTAAAATGTTACATTAATGTTGAACCCGTACCTTTTTGCTGTGGGTGCTGAATCTAATTCTATTCCCAAAAGGGGTGAATTACCATAAGCGTTAACCTCAGGATCATAATTAAGATGCTTTGGCAAATTAGGCGCATTAAACCAAAGGTTCCGACCACTAAGGCCAAGGGATATATCGGAAATTAATTTAAGCTTGCTAACGATATTTTTAGGAATGCTATAACCAAGGGTTACCTCCCGGAGTCTGTAAACGCTGGCGTCATAGGTATTAAATTCATCAGCAGCATTTATGGCAAAGGAATTTCCAAAAAATAAATCGTTTGTACTAATCCTGGTTTGATTTGGTATCGTTTTACCACCGCTCAATACAGGCTGATGAGTATTAGGATTTCCATAGACTCCCGGAATAACCCACAAGGCTTCCCTATCCTCAGTGTCTTTGGTAACGCCTCTACCCATTAAGCTGGGAATTGCGTTTGAATAAAATCTGCCCCCTTTTGTTATATCGACCAAGGCACCAAGCGTAAATCCTTTGAAGGAGAAATTATTTCCAATACCTAATTTGAAATCAGGATTAGGATTTCCAATATCTGCTTGTTCTAATGCTTCAATATACCATCCGGTTTTTTCATCAATCAGCATTTGACCATCTTCTGTTCTATCAACTACCTGCCCTCTAAGATAACCATAAGGCTTACCTGGCTCAAGCCATGCGGAAACACCACCGGAAAAGCCACCACCAAGGTTGGCCCTTTCAAGTCCTTCAACCAATTTAACAACCATATTATCATTTCTGGTAAAGGCACCTCTTACTTCCCAGGAAAAATTTCTTGTTACAATAGGTCTGACAGAAAGTCCAATTTCTACACCCTTATTCGTTATTTCACCAAGATTAGTTCTAAATGATGTGTACCCTGTTGAAGAGGGTATAGTTACAGCATAAATAAGATCCGTTGATGTTTTATTATACAAAGTAAAGTCCAGATTTATTCGACGCTTAAAAAAAGAAAGGTCTATACCCGTCTCTACCTCACGAGTGAATTCAGGTGTTAGATTGGGATCATTTGTTTGTCCATCTGGTGCATTGAATGGCAAGCCACTGCGGCTTGCATAAGGTAACCCCAGGAAATTAACCGTACCTAATGTAAACACATCTTCGCCTTCTTGTGAGCTCCCATCGTTCCCCACTCTTGCCCAAGATGCCCTGATTTTTCCATAATCAAACCAATCAGACTGTATTTTAAATGCTTCTGTAAACACCAAAGAACCTGATACAGCAGGATAGTAATAACTCGCATTTTCATAAGGCAAGGTAGAAGTACGGTCATTACGTGCTGACGCATTTATAAAAGCAAAGTTTTTATACCCGAAGGTTGCGTCCGCAAAAACGCCCACTATTCTTCTTTTAAATCTACTGTCAAAAGCAAAACTTTTTTCTACGGTGTTGCTGAGGTTGAAAATTCCAGGAACAATAAAATCCCTTCCAATATCTGATTGTCTTCTGGAAGTTCTTTCATTTACATCATTGCCTAGTTTAAAATCAATAGTAAAATCTTTTCCAATTTTCGGAGTTAGTGTAATAATTGCAGTTGAATTTAATTCGTTAGCTCTGCGGTTATCATTTACAATACGGCCGAGCCCGGAAGCGGCACGTGAAAACTCATCCGTTACTTCATCCCTGTTCACATTTGCCTGATTCATTCCGAAAGTATAGGAGAAGTTTATCCAGTTATTGAACCTATAGCCCAACCTTACACCCGCAACCATCCTTTCTTCAAAAGTAGTAACAGTGTTGTGATAAGCTGCCCAGGTTGGATGATCATAATTACCCGGCGTAAAAGCTAAAGGTCTTCCTGCTTTATCTTCTGAGGGTAAACCAAACATGTCCCAGTTCCTCGCCATAAATAAAGATCTGGCAAACTGAGAGGAAGAACCAGAACTTTGATTATTTCCAAAAAAGCCGCCTACCTGCTTGGATTTCACATAGCTGAGATTGCCACCAAGAGTTAAAGCTTTATATCTGGTTTGAGCACCAATTGCTATATTATTTCTCTTATAGCTTGAATTAATAACGTAGCCTTTATGATCCAGATTAGAAGCGGTTAAGGACAAGGAAGTAGTTGCATCACCACCATTTACACCAATAGAATTTTCATAAAGCATACCCGTCTGGAAACCGTCTTTTACATTATTCGGATATGCCTTATAGGCTGCATTACCATTGGGAAAGAGTTCCGGATAGGCTATTAGGTAATCTCTCCATGCTGCTATAGAATCAACACCTGAAGTACTAGGTCTTAAAATATCGCCGTTCTGGTTATATACATTCCCTAATCCGAATTTTGCTCCCCAAGAACCATTAGAACCCGTACGGGGATCGAAATTAGCACCTGAGCCATAAGTGTTTTGATAATCTGGTAAATTGGATATCCTTTCCAAAGAAATGCCGCTCCTAAGCGTGACATTTAATGGTTTAGCACCTTTTTTTGCAGTACCTGACTTTGTAGTAATTATCATTGCTCCCCTTGAAGCTCGTGATCCATATAAGGCCGCAGCGGCTACGCCCTTCAATACTGAAATAGATTCGATATCATTCGGATCAAGGTTGGCAAGTCCTGACCCATAAGCTGTACCTCCGGTGGTTTGGCTACTAGTAGATAAAACATCATTACTGTAAGGAACGCCATCTACAACTATCAGAGGCTCATTAGCATTGTCAAAAGAGGTGTTTCCCCTTAATTGTATTCTTGTGGCTCCCCCTGGTGTTCCATGTGATGTTCTGATATCCACACCTGGAACTTTCCCTTGCATTCCCTTCAACAAATCGGGCTCCGATTTTTGAAGTAATGTGCCTGGATCAACAGTTGAAACCGCATATCCTAACGCTTTTTTATCACGGCGGATACCTAAAGCTGTTACAACTACTTCCTGTAATTGACCCTCCCCCCTAACAAGGCTAATGTTTGCGGCATCAGTGCCCGCAAGGGTTTGTGCCGAAAACCCGGTTGCAGAAATGGTGAGTCTTGCATTTTGCGGAACCGTAATGCTGAAATTACCATTAGCATCGGCAGTCGTAGCATTCTTTGTTCCTGCTTGGGTGATTGTAGCAAACGGAATTGCATTTCCGTTATCATCTCTAACCGTACCTGTGATAGTACGGGTTTGTGCAAATGCCAATGTGCAAAGCAACATCAGCACCGAAAGCAGTGATGCGATTTTTCTCATGTGAAACTCGAATTTTAATTATTAAATCGTTGATACCTTTTTCAATGGTCCCTACCCCAGAGAGGGTTATTAATAAAGAGACAGCAATCGCTATTTATAAGCTGCTTCAAATATAATTTCTTTTAACAAATACAACATTTGAACAACTCTACCATTGACTTTATTATAAGCGGTAAAAAAGCTGGATTTTTACCTCTGTTCTGCGCCTGTCCTCTATTTCATCAAGACCAGATCCAATTTTAGCTCCATCATTATATAAAGTTTGTGCCCAACGCAGCCATAATGAAACCTTTTGCGAGCATTGATAATGGACGTTCCCATAATAACGTAAGCCCCTATTAAAAAAAGCAGGAATGCTATAGCTGAACAATACATCATTTTCAAAAGCATATAGGCGGCTATTGTAGCTATCTGTTGCAAAATATTGCAAACGCATATTACCAGAGAATGTTGCATTTGCTTTGTAATGCATCTCTGTAAAAATCAGGAATCCTTCTTCAGAAAATTTTCCTTTTTTATCGTACCAAATTATGTCTGCCCTGCCTCTAAGGGCAAGCTTTGACGATACGGTATAAGAAAAATGTGTACGCCAGTTTTGGCGATCCCTGCTTCTTAAGTAATTCATAGCGCCCAAGCTTGCCATCTCATTAATTTCCTTGGCTTCATAGCGATACCGGCTATAAATTTCAAATATCCTATTGGGCTGATAGGTAACCTGCAGCAGATAATCTTTTCCACCACCGGGAGCATCTACCCTGTAACGAAGCCAGGGGAATTGATAAAAATCTGCATAAGCGTCAATTTTTAAATACGATTGTGGCCTCACACAAATGCCCATGTACAAACCCGATTCATTATTGGGTTGTATGTTTTCTGTAAACGCATTGCCATAAACCGCCTGGTATCCCTTATTAATAATGCGGTGAAACAGCGAAAGATCAATCTTTGAATGCAAGCTTGCCACAACGCCATTTACAAAAGCCTTGTCTCCATTTTTATCAAGTGCTGCTTCGCCAAAAAAGTGGATGTTCTTATGTGTAAAGCTATAATCAATGCTTGCATTATGCCACTCATTGCCTTTTAAAGCAAATAGATTATAAGGCTCTTCTCTCTTTTCATACTCCCGGGAGAAGTTATATTGAACAAAGTTTAACCCAACTGAAAAAGCATTTTTATGATACCGGATATTGCTGCCATACGAAGTTTGGTGAATGCTATTTTTATCTTCAATCTCCGAAACTGTACGATGTAGACCTGAGGTTAAAAAACTTGTGAATACTTGTTTTCCTGTACTATCAAATGCGGTATTGGCACTTATGTTTTTTATTGAAGCAAATAAGGTGGCTTCGAGGTTATTTTTTTGTACAGTAATACCTGCACCCCTGTTAAAGTAAAACTCACCAGCAGAAGTATAAGGTTTTAATACAGCACCCTGCCTTTTAATAGATAACACTTCCGCTCCTTTTTTAAACGCTAATGATTGCCATTGTATTAACCCCTGTCCAAGATTTATAGTAAAATCTCCTAAAGCAATGCTTTTAACGGCACCAATATTTTTTGCAAATAAATGAAAGGAATAAAAGTCGAAACCTCTGCTATTGCGGCCTTTAGAAAAAGGTTCGCCTGAATCTTTATCAGCCGTGATGCCGTATTGCAATAAGTTTTTATACTGGTAACGATAGCGGGTTAGTAAATGATTTCTATCGCCGGGGTAAGCTGCATTAAGAAATCCTTTGGATTGTTCAAGAATGCGGGAAGCCCTAAACAACAAACTATGTTCACCATCAATAAAACGTGACTTGAATTGTTGTTGTTGTAATAGCCCGGGTTGCTGCACAATAATGTAAGGAACGATTTTATTAATGGTAAGCAAATCCCATGAGGGAACACTCTGCATTTCATAAATGCTAATAAGATTTCCCAGCGCAGCCCGATAGCTAATAAAATTTTGTATTTGAAAATCGTTCAAAAAATAAAATGCCTGCAAATCCTCCATCGTAGCAATATTGATATCAAGAGGATGATCTTTCAGGTAAGCTAACTGTTGTATTAAGGCATCATCTTCGGTTGCTTCTTCTGTTACATCAGCTAAGTTTTCCAATTGCTGTTTGGCAGAAGAAGGCAATTCCTGAGAATATGAGTGGGTAAAATTGCCAAGCAATGCAATACAAATCCATATAATAGTCAAAGCCTTCATTCTTTCTCCTTTTTATAAACAAGCATCAAACCGGGAGTAAGTCCTAATTGTGGATGAAGAGAAGCAACAAGCTCAATTTTAAAAAAATTATCAATCAATATTCCGGTGCCAAAAAAAACGGTTGAATTACTGGTAGCTATACCGCCTTTTGCAAAAAGGGTGTTTACAAATGTGTATTGAAGAGAGGCATTTAAAGAAGCAGGAAGGTTGCTGTATTTCTCCACTTCAGTAGTTATAAAAAGTTTATCTGAAACATCATATCCTACACCGAAACTATATAAAGAAAATAAGCGGTCTTCTTTAGATTTATTTATAAAAGACCTGGTTAAATTTGATAACTGTATTCCTCCATGAAGTTGTTCTGTAAAATGAAAAATAATTCCCACATCGGCACTTACAACACTTGAAGAGCCATACCCTTGTAAGGATAGAAAATTGTAATTAAACCCTACTCCTACATCCAACTTTTCATTAAGGCTTCTTGCGTATGAAATGCCTCCGCGAAACTCATTATATGATCCGTTTCCAAAATTGTGCAATTGTATTCCAAAAACCCCGCTTTGCGCAGGCACTATACAAGCCCCGGAAAAAGAAGCCAGTTCCTGTAATAAAAATTTTTTTTCTCCATAAGCTCCGGCTGAAAAAGAAGTGCTTCCTGCAAGAGTAGCAGTGTTTGCAAAAGAGGCAAATAGACCTGGCGATTTTGTGTAAGAGCCTGCTTTTAGGTAAGGAGTAAATGAATTATAAAAGCTTTGTGCGCCGACATTTAATGTACGTATGCAAAAGATCAGAAAGAATAAGGAAAACATTCTCACGAGCAGGTTTTAATACAAATTACTTATAATATGTTTAAAGTAAAAATGACTTACAAACTCTTTTCAACCTTTACCTTTGCGCCATGCAAATTTTGAATGGGAAAGATGCGGCACAAGCCATAAAAGATTCATTAAAAATGAAAGTAGCCCAGCTTTCAGCGCAAGGGAAAGAGGTGCCACATCTGGTTGCCATACTGGTGGGAACAAATGGCGCCAGCGAGACTTATGTAGCTGCCAAAGTAAAGGCATGCGAAGAAGTAGGTTACAAATCCACATTAATCAGAGCCGAAGATAATATTAGCTCGATGCGCCTTCTGGAAATTATAAGAGAATTAAATGGAGACCCCGATGTAGATGGCATCCTGGTACAATTGCCATTGCCAAAACATATTTCTGAAGAGCAGGTTATCAGAACAATTGATCCTAATAAAGACGTAGATGGTTTTCATCCCAATAATGTAGGATGTATGGTGCTGGGACAGCAAGCCTACGTTCCCGCTACACCTTATGGAATTATGTTACTTCTGCAGCATTACAAGGTAGAAACCAAAGGGAAGCATGCAGTTGTTCTAGGACGTAGCCATATAGTTGGAAGGCCAATGAGCATACTTTTAAGCGGGTCATCAAATCCTGGAAATTGTACCGTTACTATATGCCACTCACATACTGTTAACCTTAAAGAAATTTGCCTTACAGCAGATATTATTATTGCTGCCATTGGCAGGCCCGGTTACGTAACCTCAGATATGGTAAAAGATGGTGCTGTAGTTATTGATGTAGGTATTACACGAATAGAAGACGCTTCAAAAAAATCTGGTTTTAAGTTAAGGGGCGATGTAGACTATGAGCATGTAGCGCCGAAATGTTCTTTTATTACGCCGGTACCTGGGGGTGTTGGACCCATGACAATAGCTGCCTTGCTTAAAAATACTTTTAGAGCCTGCGCTGTAAAGCATTACGAAGAAACTGCGGGCTAGGTAAAGTTTGTGGTTATAAAGCTTTACCCGCTATAGCATACCGGCTTTATTTAATAATGACAATAGAAAACACAATAGTAACAGACGTTCTGCCAGTTATGGAGCATTTTTATACGCTCCAGGGTGAAGGACAGTACCAGGGCCAGGCAGCCTATTTTGTCAGGCTTGGCGGTTGTGATGTAGGTTGTATTTGGTGCGATGTAAAAGAAAGCTGGGAAGCAGCTTTACATCCTAAGCTCGCTATTGAGGATATTGCAGCATTTATAAAAGAAACACCTGCAAAAATTGTGGTAATTACCGGTGGAGAACCACTGCTGCATGATTTAACGGCATTAACTCATGAGTTACAAGGCAAGGGGTTAAGAACTCACATAGAAACATCTGGCAGTTCCTTGCTTTCAGGCACATGGGATTGGATAACTTTATCGCCAAAAAAATTCAAAGCACCTCTTCCGGAAGTATTGCCTTACGCTAATGAACTAAAAATTGTGATCTTCAATAAATATGACTTTGAGTGGGCAGAAAAATATGCGGCTGCAGTACTTCCGTCTTGCAAACTCTATCTACAGCCTGAATGGGAAAAAGCAAATGTTATTACTCCCTTGATTATTGAGTACATCAAATCTCATCCGCAATGGCAATTATCATTGCAAATTCACAAGTATATTAATGTGCCTTAGAGTACAAAATTTATTGTAAATAATGCAAAGAAAAGAAAGAGGCAAAAAAGAAGATTTACATCTTTGCGACTTTGCGAGAAACTCAAACCGTTAAATAAATTTAATAGACCTCTATACTCCCTAATAGTTTTTTAAATTCATACAATGAAAAACCTGCTTCGCCTATTTTTTACTTTTTGCATTTTACATTTTATTTACTTCGCTTCGGCTCAATTAGATCAATCAAAAATTAATAAGAAAGCAATTGAAGCCTATAATAAGGGTTTAGAAAAAGCCCAGGATGGCAAATTTAAAGATGCTATAGAATCATTAGAAGAGGCCGTAAAAAGAGAGCCTAAATATCTTGATGCCTATCTTTCTTTAGCAGGTGTATATGGCCAAATAAAAGACCGTGCACAAAGTGTGGCTACCTACGAAAAAGCATTTCTTATTGATTCAAATTATACTTCCGATTATCGCCTGCCTTATTCTATAAACCTTGCAGGAATGGGACAATTCGATAAAGCACTTACTTCTATTACTGCCCTTCTCTCCAGAACAAAGCTTTCACCTAACACAAGAAAAGCAGCAGAATACAGACAGAAGACTTACCAATTTGGAGTTGATTATAGCAAAGCCAACACTTCCTCCAACTATGTATTTAAACCCACAAACCTTGGCGCGGGAATCAATACCGTTGAATCGGAATATTTTCCTTCATTAACCCTTGATGGAAAAGAATTACTGTTTACCCGAAGGTTAAATAATTATAATGAAGACTTTTTTCTCAGTGAAAAACGGGAATCAGGATGGGAAAAAGCCAGGCAGTTAAATGGCAGCATCAATACGCCTCAAAACGAAGCTGCACAAATGATATCGCATGATGGCCAATGGTTGGTTTTTGATGCCTGCAACCGCCAGGATGGACAAGGAAGCTGTGATATTTACATCTCGTATTTCACTCCACAAGGATGGAGCCAGGCAATAAACCTGGGCAACAAAGTAAACGCCGAAGAATGGGATGCACAGCCTTGCCTGTCACCAGATAAAAGAGACCTTTATTTTGCCAGCCGCAGAAGTGGTGGCTTTGGCGGTATTGACATATACGTATCACGCCTGCAACCAAATGGCAAATGGGGTGAACCCGAAAATATGGGGCCAGGCATCAATACATCCGGTGATGAACAATGTCCTTTTATACATGCTGATAACCAAACATTTTATTTTACATCCACTGTATGGCCAGGATATGGTGATGAAGATTTATTTGTCTTAAGAAAACAGTCTGATGGCTCATGGAGTAAACCGCAAAATTTAGGCTACCCTATTAATACAATTGACAGGGAAGGAACTTTATCTATTGAAGCCAGTGGCAAAACTGCTTACTATGCCAGCGACCGTAGCGATAGTAAAGGAGGATTGGATATTTATAGTTTTGAATTGAGAGAAAATATTCGTCCTTACAAAACCTTATGGGTTAAAGGAAAAGTTTTTGATCAGAAAACAAAGAATGGCCTTCCTTCTTCGGTTGAACTTATTGATATCAAAACAAAACAACTCATCTCAAAAGTTCAAACAGATGAAAAAGGAAATTATTTAACCACTTTGCCTATTGGAAAAGACTATGCTTTTAATGTAAATAGAAGAGGGTATTTATTTTACTCAGACAACTTTCATTTGACAGACAAAATTCCGGATTCAACCTACGAGAAAAATATTTCCTTACAGCCTTTGGAAGTAAATGCATCAATCGTTTTAAAGAATATATTTTTTGATTTTAAAAAGTATGATGTGAAGCAAGAGTCGGCAGTGGAACTGGATAAGGTTATTCAATTGCTTAATGAAAATCCTACAGTTAGAATTGAGATTGGTGGCCATACAGATAATATTGGTACAGGAGCAGATAATCTGAAGCTATCAGAGAACAGGGCAAAAGCGGTGATAGCCTATTTATCTGGTAAAGGCATAAATGTTAAAAGACTTACTGCCAAAGGTTTTGGTGCAGCTCAACCAGTTTCGGATAATACTACAGAAGAAGGAAGGGCTTTAAATAGAAGAACAGAGTTGAAAATAATAGGCAAGTAAAATTTTATCAGAGGATGCAGGCGCATTGACGAAGCTTCATTGGATAATGTTTTTTATATTGTTGTTTCCATTAACAAACAGCAATGAATTCAGAGCTTCTCTATCAACTGGCGCTTACCTTAATTCCTAACATTGGCGATGTTCAGGCAAAACTATTAATACAGCATTTTGGCAATGCCTCCGAGGTATTTAAAGCACGCCAATCTTCTCTGGAAAAGATAGAAGGCATTGGGAGTTTTAAAGCAAAAAACATTAAAGACTTTAATGACTTTTCTATTGCAGAAAAAGAAATTTTATTCATTGATAAATACAAGATCAAAACACTATTTCTTACTGATGAAGATTACCCGCAGCGTTTACTTAATTGTTACGACGCTCCTCCACTGCTTTTTTATAAAGGCGTTGCAGATTTAAATGCGTCTAAAGTTTTGGCTATTGTAGGCACAAGAACAAATACAGAGTATGGAAAAAGCTTTACAGAAAAATTGGTAAAAGACTTATCGCAACATAATATAACAATTATAAGCGGGCTTGCTTATGGTGTAGATGCGTTTGCACATAAAGCGGCAATAAAAAACCATCTTCCCACTGTGGGTGTAGTGGGCCACGGCCTTGATAAAATTTATCCTTCCGATCATGCTTCATTAGCAAAGGATATGTTGAAAGAAGATGGCGGCATACTATCTGAGTTTTTTAGTGGCACTAAGCCAGATAAACACAACTTTCCATTGCGCAACCGCATTGTAGCCGGTATAAGTGACGCTACCGTTGTAATAGAAACCAACATAAAGGGTGGCAGTATGATAACAGCCAAACTTGCGGATGCATATAACCGTGATGTATTTGCTGTGCCGGGTAGAACAATAGATGCAAAAAGTGAAGGATGCAATTATCTTATTAAGCATAACAAAGCCATATTACTTACTGATGCTTCTGGATTATTAGATGTAATGGGCTGGGCTGATAAAAAACTAAAGCCAAAAAAACAACGGGAATTGTTTATTGAAATGACAGAGGATGAAAAAGTGATTGTGCAATTGCTGCAACAAAAAGAAGCCACTCACATTGATGAATTAAATTTATGCTGTAGTTTAAGCAGCAGTGCTGTGGCTTCTGCGCTGCTAAGTCTTGAGTTGCAGAATGTAGTAGGTTGCTTGCCTGGGAAATTGTATAAGCTGCTATAACAGTACAATGAAGTGGGATTTATCTATGAAAGTAACCTGCTCCTTAGAATTACAAAAGTAAAAGTGTGCGACGCAACAGAAGTTTAATAGAATTACAATCGCTGGTAACAAAATTTCATTTACACCATCCAACTTCTTAATTTTTGAAATTATCCTGCTCCTTATCTTTGCACATGGCTGCAAATAATAATCCCTCTCAAAAAACTTTTATTGAAGGTCTTACGTTTGATGATGTTCTGCTAGTGCCTGCCTACTCAGAAGTATTGCCCCGCGAAGTAGACATTAAAACCCGTTTAACAAAGGATATCACTTTACATATTCCAATGCTTTCTGCAGCAATGGATACCGTTACCGAAGCATCTTTAGCAATAGCCTTAGCACGAGAAGGTGGCATGGGCATTTTGCATAAGAATATGAGTATAGAAAAGCAAGCCGACCAGGTGCGTAAAGTGAAACGAAGTGAAAGCGGCATGATACTCGACCCGATAACACTATTGAAAGATGCAACCATTGGTGATGCCTTACGCCTGATGAGGGATAATAAAATTGGTGGCATACCCATAATTGATAGCGGTGGAAATCTGGCAGGTATTTTAACCAACCGCGATTTAAGATTTGAAGATGACATGAATAGAAAAGTGAGTGAAGTGATGACGAAGGAAAATCTGATCACGGCTCCGGAAGGCACTGACCTTAAGAAAGCAGAAATAATTTTACGCAATTATAAGATTGAAAAGCTTCCGGTTGTTAGCACGTCGGGTAAACTTATTGGTCTTATTACCTACCGTGATATTTTAAAACTATACAGTTTTCCCAATGCTGTAAAAGATTCTTATGGACGATTGCTGGCAGGTGCGGCTATCGGAGTAACATCAGATATATTAGACCGTGTGTATGCGCTACAGCAGGTAGGTGTTGATGTAGTTTGTTTGGATAGTGCTCATGGCCATTCATTAGGTATTATTGATGCTTTAAAAAATGTAAAGAAGAATTTTAAAACACTCAACGTTATTGCCGGAAATATTGCAACAGCAGAAGGTGCACAAGCTTTGGTTGATGCTGGCGCTGATGCGGTAAAAATAGGCATAGGCCCTGGTTCTATATGCACTACACGCATTGTAGCGGGTGCGGGTGTGCCGCAATTGACTGCTATTACACAAGCCTATTCTGTATTACATAAAGCAGGTATTCCTTTAATTGCTGATGGTGGTATTCGTTATACTGGAGATATGGTAAAAGCGCTTGCTGCCGGTGCCGATTGTGTGATGATGGGAAGCATATTTGCGGGTACCGAAGAAAGCCCCGGCGAAACAATCATTTATGAAGGCCGCAAGTTTAAGGAGTACCGGGGCATGGGTTCTTTAGGTGCTATGGCTACCGGTAGCAGTGATCGTTACTTTCAGGATCCTGAAGCGGATGTAAGAAAGTTTGTGCCTGAAGGTATTGAAGGACGTGTGGCTTTTAAAGGCTCTATAAGAGAAATTGTTTATCAATATGTAGGTGGCCTTCGGGCAGGCATGGGTTATTGCGGTGCAAAAAATATAGACTCATTAAAGAATGCACAGTTTGTAAAAATCACCAATGCAGGCATGCGTGAGAGTCATGCACACGATGTAGAAATTACCAGGGAAGCGCCCAACTATAGCAGGAAGTAAACATATATGCAGCTCAGCGAGCCGGTGAGATCATAATAAATTCTTGGTAATTGTGCAACGCTACAGGCATTGAGCAGAAATATAAGCTGGCTACCAATCTTCTCTAACCCAAATCAATATTGGTGTTATCGCCAATATTCAGCGAACGGGTTTCGCCACGAATACTGGTATCGCTGCCGATTAGAGAAGTATCCAAAACAATATCAAATAAGTTGGAGTAAGCGCCGATGATTGATTGTTTGATGATCGATTGTTCAATGATGGTATTTTCACCAACTGTAACATTGGGGCCAATAATTGAATTTTTAATATCGCAATTCACGCCAATGCTTACCGGTTGAATAAGGACTGTATTTTCAAAAGACTCATGGCATTCTACTTTGTCGCCAAACTTTTTCAGTAGCGTTGCATTTGATTCTAACAAGGTTTCCTTTTTGCCACAATCAAACCAGCTTTCCACTTTAAAAAGATTAAAAGCTGCGCCTTTTTTTATCATGCAATCAATGGCATCTGTAATACTATACTCACCCCGCGTTCTTAGCCCTTGCGATATATTAGCTTCAAGGCATTCAAATAATAGGTCAGACTCTTTAATCTTATAAATCCCAACAAGCGCCATATTAGACTTGGGTATTTGCGGTTTCTCTACAACATGTGCCACTTTACCATCAAGATCTATTTCGGCAACGCCAAAGTCACGTGGATCATCCACTTTTTTTACGCCAAGCATTGAGGTTGGACTTTCGAGTACTTCTTTTACATCATACTCACAAATGGTGTCCCCCAAAACAACAAATATCTCATCGCCCTCAACAATGGTGCGGGTGAGCTTAAGTGCATGACCAATTCCCTGCCTGTCTGACTGGTATACATAATGAGCTTCAATGGTAGGATACTTAAGCTTTACATAGTCCTGGATCTTTTCACCCAGGTATCCAACAATAAAAATAAATTCCTGAATGCCAGCTTCTTTTAACTGATCTACAATAATGCTTAAAACCGTTTTGCCAGCCATGGGTATTAAAGCCTTCGGCTGTGTATATGTATGTGGCCGCAATTTAGTGCCGGCTCCTGCTACTGGAATAATTGCTTTCATTTGCTTATTTAGTGTTTTCAATGGCAATTAATCCATTGAGCAACGTTCTATTCTTCAACTGCCATGTATTAAACCCAGCCGACTTTTTACAGCCGGGTACCTGCTTTATCATATATCATCACCGGGCAAATAAGCAGACGAAATTAAAGATTTTCATTTAATCAAAATCTTCGCTTTCCTAATCTGCACTGGCTTATTTTTGTGCCCTGAAATTTTTAGGTGTCGGCAATGGTACTACTATTTACCTTCTGTTGCGTCGCACACTGCATCTTTTGTAACTATTATCAACATACTCATGCAAAGAGACTCAGCTATTTTCGATCTTATTCAAAAAGAATTGCAGCGCCAGCGCCAGGGCATCGAACTGATTGCATCTGAAAACTTTACGTCGCTACCGGTAATAGAGGCGATGGGCACTGTATTAACGAACAAATATGCTGAGGGTTACCCCGGCAAACGCTATTATGGTGGTTGCGAGTTTGTAGATGAGATAGAACAAATAGCAATTGACCGTCTTAAACAGGTGTTTAATTGCGAGTATGCTAACGTGCAGCCTCACAGCGGTGCGCAAGCAAATGGAGCAGTGCTGCTGGCTGTTTTACAAGGCGGCGACAAAATATTAGGGCTTGATCTTGCTATGGGAGGTCATCTTACCCATGGTTCTCCCGTAAACTTCAGCGGCAAACTATACCAGCCATTCTTTTATGGTGTAGAAAAAGAAACCGGGCTTGTAAATTATACGCAATTAGAAGAGGTAGCAAGAAAAGAAAGACCAAAATTGATTATTTGCGGTGCTTCTGCTTATAGCCGTGATTGGGATTATGTACGTATTAGAAAAGTAGCCGATGAAATAGGTGCCTTGGTGATGGCTGATATAGCCCACCCTGCAGGTATGATTGCAAAAGGATTATTGGCATCGCCATTTGAGCATTGTCATATTGTTACTTCTACCACTCATAAGACCTTAAGAGGGCCACGTGGAGGAATTATCTTGATGGGTAAAGATTTCGAAAACCCATTTGGCTTGAAGGATATGAAAGGCAATGTACGGATGATGAGCAATGTGCTTGACATGGCGGTTTTTCCAGGAACCCAAGGCGGTCCGCTGGAACATGTAATAGCTGCCAAAGCCATTTCTTTTGGAGAAATTTTGGGCGAAGGTTTTACACAATATGCGCAACAAATGCAAAAGAACGCACAGGCAATGGCTGAGGCATTGGCATCAAAAGAATATAATATTATTAGTGGCGGTACCGATAATCACCTGATGCTGATTGATCTTAGAAATAAAAACATAACAGGCAAAAAAGCCCAGGAAACCCTCGACAGAGCTCACATTACCTTAAATAAAAATGCAGTGCCTTTTGATGATAAAAGCCCTTTTGTTACCTCAGGCATACGAATAGGCGTACCTGCAATAACCACCAGGAGCATGAAAGAAGAGCACATGCAATATGTGGTAGACCTGATTGATAAAGTACTAATGAACATTGATGACAGCAGTGTAATTACTTCTGTAGAAAAAGATGTTCATAGCTTTATGGAGCAATTCCCTCTATATCCCGGTTTGGCTTAAAAGAAAAAATAAATTATGCTTCAAAGAATTCAAAGTGTATGGTTATTACTGGCAGCAGCTTTTGATGCAGTCACTTTTCGTTTTCCTTTTTATAGCGGCGACTGGATCAAAGATCATTTTTTGGCTGTGATTGATTTGAATGCACAAACCACTATATGGATAACTATTTTAAGTGTGTTGACAGGAGGCCTGGCCTTCGTTACCATTTTCATGTACCATAATCGTAAAATGCAGTTGCGGCTGGTTTACTTAGGTATATTTTTAAGCGCCCTTTTGCTTACCGTTTACTTTCTTGAAATAAAGAATTTTATTGGCGGAAACATTACCATCTGGGTTATATTTTACTTTGCCATACTCATATCTTTTATCATGGCAGCGAAAGGGATTTTGAGGGATAAGAGGTTAATTAAAAGCCTGGACAGGCTTCGATAAAAACAATGGTAGGTTGCACCAGGCTTACAGTACGAGCTCTATAAAAACTTTCCTGTATGACTAACCTTATTTTCTTTTAAACCCTGGGGATGTCCTGCATATAGTAAGTAACCACCCGCATCTCCTGCTTCGGGACCTAAGTCTATCACCCAATCCGCACTTTTTATTACATCGGTATTGTGTTCAATAACAAGGATAGAATGCCCCTGGTCAATTAGTGCGTTGAAGGAAGCTAATAGCTTTTTAATATCGTGAAAATGAAGACCTGTGGTTGGCTCATCAAAAATAAATAAAACCTTACCTGCTGCTTTTCCTTTACCCAGGAAAGTGGCAAGCTTTACACGCTGGGCTTCTCCACCTGAAAGCGTATCAGATGACTGGCCCAACTTTATATACCCAAGTCCTACTTCGCTCAAAGGCTGAATAGCTTTTACTATTTGCTTTTCATCTTTAAAAAATTCAAGAGCTTCATCTACGCTTAGTTCTAAAACATCAAAAACATTTTTGTCCTTGTATTGAACTTCTAATACTTCTTCTTTGAATTTTTTCCCATGACACACTTCACAGGTTAGATGCACATCTGCTAAAAATTGCATTTCCACAACCTTTTCGCCTTCCCCTTTGCAGGCATCGCATCTTCCTCCATCTACGTTAAAAGAAAAATGTTTTGGTTGAAAACCCCGCATCTTACTTAAGGCTTGCGAAGCAAATAAATCACGCATACAATCCCATGCCTTTATATAGGTAACAGGGTTTGAACGTGATGATTTTCCAATTGGGTTTTGATCTACCATTTCTACTTGTGATATGGCCTCTATATCTCCGGTAATGGCTCTATGTAAACCCACTTTATCTCCTGCCTCTCCTTTCAACTTTTGCAGTGCAGGAAAAAGAATGTGCTTGATCAGAGTTGTTTTTCCGCTTCCGCTAACACCGCTTACCACGCATAGAACATTTAATGGAAAGTCAACTTTAATATCTTTTAAATTATGCTGTCGTGCACCTTCAATGCTAATGAAATGCTTTGCTTTACGGAGCTTTTGAGGCACTTCTATTGACAGAACACCGCTCAAATATTTACCGGTGAGGCTATCTTTATTTTTTATGATCTCATAATAATTTCCTGCGGCTACCACTTCACCGCCCAAATGAGAGGCAAGCAGACCCATATCAATAATATAATCGGCTTCACGCATCATCATTTCATCATGCTCTACTACGACCACTGTATTGCCAAGGTTACGCAAGTCTTTTAAAACCCGGATAAGGTTTTCTGTATCTCTGGAATGAAGACCGATAGATGGCTCATCAAGAATATAAAGTGAGTTAGTTAGGTTACTTCCAAGGCTCCTTGTTAATTGAATGCGTTGACTTTCCCCACCACTTAACGTGTTGGCCAGCCGGTTTAAGGTAAGATATCCCAGCCCAACATCAAGCAAAGTTGATATTCTAAGTTGTATCTCCAGGATGATGCGCTTGGCTACAGTATGCTCAAACTCGGAAAAGTTTTTAACAGCGTTTTCAAACCAAACCTTTAAATCTTTAACGGGCATTTCGCTTAACTCCCCAATATTGGTTCCGTTAACTTTAACGTACAAAGCTTCTTTCCGCAAACGGTATCCATGGCATTCAGGACAAATTGTTCTGCCCCTGTAACGACTTAACAAAACACGGTATTGAACCTTATATAAATTTTGTTCTACCTCTTTAAAAAAATCATTGATGCCATTTACAAATTGATTTCCTTCCCACAACACCCGGTGCTGTTCTTTAGTTAAGTCCATGACCGGCTTATGAACCGGAAAATCAAATTTCCTGGCTGCTCTTACAAAATCTTCTTTCCACTTGCCTAATTTCTCTCCTTTCCATGGCGCCACGGCACCTTCGTAGACACTTAATAATTTATTGGGAATAACAAGGTGCTCGTCAATGCCCAACACCATAGAAAACCCTTCGCATGTAGGACAGGCGCCGAAAGGATTATTAAAAGAAAAAAGATTTGGAGATGGTTCTTCAAATACAATTCCATCCAATTCAAACCGGCTGTTAAAATGCAATAAGCTTTTACCATCAGCATCTATGTATACATCGCCTTCTCCTTCATAAAAAGCAGTACCGATAGAATCGCCAAGGCGATGGATATCATCTTCATCAAATTCTTTTGTAACAATACGGTCTATCAGCACATATACATTTTTCGGATATTGAAAAGCTATATTAAACTCATCCTTTTTTTCCAGTAAATCTTCAATGCGATACACTTTCCCTTCACTTACCGGATTTTCTTTTTGAGAGATGGATAAAGACGAAACATAGATCCTGCTAAATCCTTTTTGCATTAGAATGTTCAACTCCTCTGTTGCATCGCGGTTACGCTGTTGTTTGAATGAAGTAAGCACATATACCCGTGTGCCTCCCTTTATATGTTTAATAGCTTCAAGCACATCCTTTACATCATCTTTTTTTACAAGACGGCCAGAAACAGGTGAGGTTGTTTTTCCAACCCGGGCAAATAAAAGCCTGAGGTAATCATAAATCTCTGTCATGCTGCCCACTGTACTGCGCGGGGTTCTTGTAATAACTTTTTGTTCAATGGCAATAGCTGGCGCAAGTCCTTTTATATAATCTACATCAGGCTTATCCATTCGGTTTAAGAACTGGCGTACATAGGCACTAAGGCTTTCTGCATAGCGCCGTTGGCCTTCTGCATACAGAGTATCTATTGTTAAAGAAGACTTTCCTGAACCAGACACACCTGTTACAACGATAAGTTTATTGCGGGGAAATGAAACGTCTATGTTCTTTAAATTATGAACCCTGGCACCTTTTATAAATATGGGTTCTGCAGTGTGTGATGCTTTATCTAAGGGTTTTTTACTAGCTATCTTTTCTTTCATCTTATCTCCGGGCAATCTTAATATCTAACCCGGCTCGAAATTAAATCATTAACACCCTGTTTGGAAAAAGAGTAGGGTTAAGGATAAAAAAAATTGCAATATTGAAAAAACAGATTTATTTTTACTGTGCTTTAAATCCAGTCCTATTAACTAACTATCAAATCAATCTCGCCTATTATCAAATTTCTACTCCGAATTTTTTATTGACATCCAAATCCTTTAGCACCTAAACCCCCCGTTGGAGTATGACACCTTTATCTAAACTCACTGACAACGATCTTATTAATTTATTCGTTGCAGGTAATGTAAACGCACTCGAAGCCCTTGTATTGCGTCACAAGGACAAATTGTATACGTCAATTTTATTCCTTGTCAAGGACAAGTATCTCGCCGAAGATATTTTTCAAGACGTTTTTATTAGAATTATTGATACCATGCGTGGTGGCCGTTATACGGAAGAAGGCAAATTTTTGCCCTGGGCCATGCGTATAGCCCACAACCTTTGTGTGGACCACTTCCGCAAAGTAAAACGTACCCCTGTTATTAGAACTGGCGATGATCAGGATATTTTTGAAGTACTAAATTTTACAGAAGATAGTGCCGAAGATAAAATGATGAAAAAGCAAAGTCATAACCGGGTAAAAGAAATGCTTGACCAATTACCAGAAGACCAAAGGGAAGTAATTATTCTACGCCATTATGCTGATATGAGTTTCAAAGAGATTGCGGCACTTACAAACTGCAGCATTAATACAGCTTTAGGAAGAATGCGGTATGGTTTAATTAATCTCCGCAAGATGATGGTGCAAAAACAAATTGCCTTATAAAAAAAATTGATGGCAGATTTAAAAACCTAAATGAATTTAGTTTAAGTTTGATAAGCATCTAAATAATCGCTCACTTCCATCTTAAACTTATGTCATTCTTTATCTCCAACCACCGGTATCTCTCTTAAAGCAGGAGGTAGGCTGGTAAAGAATGACGACCAATTGAAAAGACCCGCAGCACTGCGGGTCTTTTCAATTGTATAATGTGCTGCCCATATTTCGCTTGGGCTATCCACCCTGCCAGGAAATATACAAGGTCTACAAGATATTATTTTTTGTATGCTTCCAACCCACATTGCAGCCACTCCCTAAATTCGTCAGCATTGGGCGTATACGCTTTTGTTTTTGTTAAAGCGTTTTCACTTCTCCCTATGATCGCATATTGCGGTTGAGACACAGCATTAAAATTTTCAGACTGAAAAGTGGCCCACTTATCCCCTACTGTAACTATAGATTTTTCTGCGCCTGATTTTGTTGTGTAACTAACTTGTTCAGCTAAAGGCAATTTTTTCCGTTCATCCACATACAGGGAAACAACAATAAAGTCTTCTTTCATCATCCTTTCTACTTCGGGATCAATCCAGACATTTTCTTCCATTCGCCTGCAGTTAACGCAGGCCCACCCGGTAAAATCAATGAGCAATGGCTTAGTTTGTTGCCTTGCCAATTGAAGTGCTCTTTCATAATCGTTTTTTAAAGGCTCAAAGTTTACTTCCTTCTTGTAAATACTATAAGACAAGGGCGGAGGAAAGCCGCTGATGAGTCGGAGATTCGCGTATTTTGTATTGGTAAGTCCCGGTATTAAATACAATGTAATAACTCCAAATAAAATGGCAAACCCAACACGAGCTTTCGACATTTGGGGTTTATCAGCATTCTTAAACCTTATTACACCAACTAAGTAGAGAACGATCGCCACTCCAATTAAAATCCAGATGGCAATAAAAACTTCCCGCTTTAAAAATCCCCATTGCTTTACCAGGTCGGCATTAGATAAAAATTTAACTGCCAATGCCAACTCTAAAAAACCTAAAACTACTTTTACAGTTGTTAGCCAGCTACCCGACTTAGGCAGAGATTGAAGCCACCCGGGAAATAGAGCGAATAATGCAAACGGCAATGCCAGACCTAAACCAAAGCCCCCCATACCAGATGACAATTGCATAGCTCCGCCATCATTAGTTAAAGCACCAGCCAGCAAAGAGCCTAATATTGGACCTGTACAGGAAAAGGATACAATGGCCAGCGTTAAAGCCATAAAAAAGATGCCCCAAAAATCACTAATCCCTGATTTGGAATCTATGCGATTAGCAAATCCGCTGGGTAATCCTATTTCATAAAGCCCAAAAAACGATAAGGCAAAAAAGATAAACACCGCAAAAAAGGCGAGGTTCAACCATACATTGGTAGAAATATTATTGAGCACCTCGGGGTTTGTTTGGTCTACAATATGGAAAGGCAAACTAAGAATTACGTAAATAATAAAGATGCTTAGCCCATACAGTAAAGCATTGAGTACACCTTTTCTTCTGCTGCCGGAGCGTTTGGTAAAAAAAGAAACCGTTAACGGTATCAGAGGGAAAACACAAGGAGTGATCAATGCAATCAAGCCGCCGGCAAAACCCAGAAAAAATATAGCCATTAAACTCTTGTCGGCAGCATCATCATCGCCGCAATTGTTTACTGGTTTTTTTATATCTATTGAAGGAATTAAAATACGCGATGTAGCAGCTACACCGCCCTGCAATGCTACTTTAAAGTCGAAAGACGTAGCGGGATAAAACTCATCATTTCTTCCATAAGTATAGGAAAGAGTGCCTTGCAAAAAAGCAGGTACCGGGCCTTCTATCTTTATTTGCTGTTTCCAAACAACAGGGGTTTCGTAAACTTTTACTGCTGTGTTAAATATTGTGCTTTGAATGTTTTTTATACTTCCTGAATCCGAAAAAACATTCACAACTTTTATAGATGAATCTGCAAACACCATTTCTGTTGTAGCAACATCACTTAATAATTGGTTGGGCGCATATAATTGCCAACCCTTAGCTCCTGTAACAGAGAAGTGCAGTTCGTAAGTTTTGTCATCAATCTTTTTACTGATAACATTCCATTTAAATAGAGAGGTGTCTTGTGCAGTGGAGAGTATAGTAGAAAAAAGAAGAAATAAAAAGAAGCAGCGTCTAGGTAGTGGCATTATCAATTCTGTTTGAAAAAGAAACGAGTTCCTTAGGAACTCGTTCACTTGCAAAATATAATTTATCCTAACGGTATCGAAAAGTTTACAGTTTTAGGAGGAAGGCATTTTTTATCATCGCAAGTCTGGTACTCCAATTTACCAGACACATTCGTTTTTGCTTTTCCTCTCAACTTTATTTTTTGTACAAAGATTACTTTCTGGCTGTATTGATTGGCTGAAATTTCAAGCTTTTTATCTTTATACTTTTCCAGTTTACCCACTTCTTTAATCTTACCTTCTAAGCTTACCAAAGGATTTTTATTGAAAACAAAATTTGTGGGCTGCGCTATTGCATCTGCTGGTTGTGATTGAGAATAAAGATGCCATCCCGGTTGAATGGAAGCAACCATCTGCACTTCATAAGCATTGTCGTTGATTTTTTTACTATTGAAGGTCCATGCTACGGGGCTTTGCGCCTGAGCAGCTATTGCGGTTAGGAAAAATGCTACGATTAAAAGGTGACGCATAATTATTTGCATTGACTCAAAATTCTGCTTTTAAAAACTTTAATGATGTTAAAAGTATTCTTCTGCTCTTTCTTAAGCTGTTTGAAGTACCTCGGAAAAAATTTTATTAAATATTTTCCTGCCATCGGTATTGCCTAAGGCAAGAGAACAGGCTCTTTCAGGATGCGGCATCATTCCGAAGATGTTTCGTTCCTTATTACAGATACCAGCTATGTTACGCAAAGACCCATTTGGATTGGCATCTGCTATAACTTCTCCTTTTTCATTACAATACCTAAATAAAACCTGCCCATTAAGTTCCAGTTCGTCGAGGGTTATTTCATCAGCATAATATCTTCCTTCGCCATGTGCTACAGGAATCTTATAAACCTCCTCATCATCCTTAATAAATACATTTTTACAAATAAATTGCTGGCGGGCATTTCTTAACAGGGCGCCTGGCAAAAGATGAGATTCGCATAGGATCTGAAATCCATTACAAATGCCTAAAACCTTTCCTCCATTTTGAGCAAATTCAATCACGCTTTGCATAATGGGACTAAACCTGGCAATGGCACCAGTACGCAGGTAATCACCATAAGAAAAGCCACCGGGTAATACAAGGCAATCTTCTTTTGTAAATTGTGTAAGGTCACTTTCTTTATGCCAAAGCATTATTGACTCCTGTTGAAGGTCATTTAAAAGGGCTTCATGAATATCCCTGTCGCAATTAGATCCCGGGAAAACAACAACACCAAATTTCATGTATCAATATTTATTAATGTAAAACCAGAATTAGTGAGTGCAAAGATACTTCTCAAAGCCGTTTATAACCTCCAGGCAGGCACACCATATTGCTGAAAAAAGACGAAGAGAAGAGTTATAAAAAATAATATTACCGGAAAAGCAGCCTTTTGAGGGTATAAATAAGCACACGCATGAAAAGCGGCAAATGGGGTAGCGGCTATTACCCAATTTTGAAAGGAACCGGTACCGCTGGTAAGCGGAATTACTAAGGATAGGACAAGGTATAAAAGAAGAATACTCCAGTTTTTTCGCACTTGTATCAATACCTTACGGAGTTGTGTTTGTATATAATAGCCTCCTATTAAAAATGGAATACCCATCAGTGCTACAGCAATAGCTGGCCAAATTGATGTAGTTAAAGGTTGTATTTTAAAAGCAAACTTTGGTAATAGCTGGTTCACCTGGAGGTTGTCGTTTAGGAATAAGTAAACTGCATAAAAATAATAAGGAGCAATTATGCCCAATATCACCAGCATCGCTTCATTAAAACGGAATGGCCGTAAAATCATCAGCCCAAGAAATATGCACAATAAATAGGCAATAGAGGGAAAATAGATAAGTGAACTAATGCCTAACAATAAACCAATATTAAAAATAACACCACTGGCAGCACTAATGTTATAAAGTTTGAAGAGCTTTATAAAAGCCCATACTATAAATAAAGATGCTGTAAGAGGAGCCGATAAATAATTCCATTCAGGAAACAAAGAGGTGATCAATAAGTACGACATGGCAGGTAAAAAGGTCTGCTTTGTAGTCATCCTTTGTTCATTCACCAGGAAATTGATCATTAAAGCCTGCCCGTATAATAATGAGAAACAAAGTATTGATGCTGTAAAAGCGTTGCTATGGCCAGGTGTAGTAATTAACGAAATAATAAAATAGTAAAGATGCCCATCGCCGGTACCCGCTTCTATTGCCTTTGGAAAAAGAAACAAAGGCATTTTAATAATCAATCCCAATATGAGTAATACAACAATATTGGCCGGCGATTTTTGTTTAAATAATGCAATCACACGGCAATGCTATTGATTAAAATCGATTTTTGCAAAGCAAATGTAATTTCTGTAATAACAGGGAATGATCATTTGTTTGCTACTAACCTGTTTACCAAATTTTAAAAGAAAATCGTAGTTACGGTCAAGGTTTTTTAAAGTTGGGTTTCTGCTGATTTGGCCATCAGGCAAAAGAATATAATCACTTAACAACATTGCCCTTTTTTCTTCTTCATTAAATACAAAATGTATCTGCCCACCCGTATTTACGATTTGATAAGATACCTGCGCCCCGGATTCATCATCAAACTGTTTCTTATGAATTACATTGCTCCACTCCAATTTTCCGGTGTTATCAAATGAAAGAATTGTGATATTATCTGCATGATGGCGCACAGCCTGGTTGTTATAATATTGGTTTCTTAACCACCAATTGCTATAGGAAGGAGAATAAGAATAATAATCGAAATTAGACATAGGCATCCCATACATATAATTCCATCGGTTCCAATTATTATAACGGGAGGTAGTGTAATAAGATTCACTGCCAATTATAAAGCCTCCATCCCGCTTTACAATAATATTACGTATAAAATAATCATTGAAGGCGCTCCTCGAGCTCGCATCGCCACGGGCTTCATTGCGAAGTTCATCGCCTAGCGCTATAGCCCTTTCTAAAGAAGGCCTCTGAGAAGTTTTATCCCATGTATAAAAATAAAAGCCATCAATATTTCCTCTTTTTTGTTTGTAATAAAAAGATGTAAGAAAGTAACGTTTGTTTACATTATCTACTTTAATATGAAGCTCATCAAGAAAAATTTTACTAAGGCCAATATTAACGGTTGTAAGGCTATCGGCAGCAGCAGCCTTCCAAAGAAGCTGGGCTTTGGTTATAGCATCATTGGCCCCTCTGGTAAATTTTGTAAACACCAGGTCTCCGTCATTATCCACATTAAATTCGTTCAGGTAATCTTCTCTGAAATCATCCATCGGAATAACAAAGCTGCTGCGCTTTTTTAGTTCCAGCTGACTATTGAAAAGTAATGTTGTAATAAGATACATTGACCGATTGCGTGAATTGATCTTAAAGACCATCACTTTGCTTTTATCCTCACTTGTTATAGAAGTATATATTTTATTGCTTGATGCAAAACCAATATGAGAAGTATCTAGGGAAATAATGTCAGAAGCTTTGTGGCCTTTTCCATCAACTTTTACTGCATCACAATACACAATGTTTTTTTTCTGATACTGGTAAACCATGTAGGTAAAATCAGAATAAGGAAAAAAATCAATATTAATAAGCCGTTCATTTGGCAAATACTCATGCTCCACCTTATCCACCTGCTTCATATCATTGTCATAAATGGTAATGAAGTTTTTATTGCCAATATTTTTATAGATGAGAAAATTACTGGCAACCTTACCAATTACCTCAAAGTTCATTCTCCGGGTATCATTTCTATCAGGCTCAGAATACACAACCCTTTGGGCTGATGCAATAAATCCAAAATTTATAACCCCTAGAACAAAAAATAATTTTATCAAAGACATAAGTCGTAATTAAACAAATTAAAGTTAATGGATGTACTGCTAAACAGACGTTTATATTTATCGGAAAGTGCTTATAAATACGTTAAGAAAAACGGTAGAACTTTAGTTTTATTATTGATTTGAATAGACCATAACTTTGATGCCTTGTGCTAAACCGAACCCAACTACATCTATAATTTCAGGCTATTGAAAATTTCAACAAAAAAGGCTACTGCGGCAGGTTTATTAATTGCATTAGGAATTATTTATGGAGATATTGGCACTTCGCCCTTATATGTGCTAAACTCCATTACCAGCGGAAAAGTTATTTCAGAAGATCTCGTTATTGGTTCGTTGTCTTTAATTATTTGGACACTTACTCTTCAAACAACCATAAAGTATGTAATTCTTACCCTCAATGCCGATAACAGGGGTGAAGGTGGAATATTTTCATTATTCGCCCTGGTACGCAGACGAAAAAAATGGCTAATAATACCTGCCATGATTGGCGGCGCCGCACTTTTAGCTGATGGTATGATCACGCCACCTATTTCTGTAACATCAGCTATAGAAGGCTTAAAGCAGGTGCCTGCTATATCAGATATAAGTCAGTCAACCATTGTTTATATAGTTATTGCTATTCTTTCTTTATTATTTTTTATACAACAATTTGGCACTGCTTTTATTGGTCGTTTTTTCGGACCTGTCATGGCCTTTTGGTTCCTGATGCTTGCCTTTCTTGGTGTTTTACACATCGGCGATGAACTGCATGTTTTTAAAGCATTTAATCCATACCTGGGAATAAAGCTGCTGGTAAATTATCCAAAAGGATTTTATATACTTGGCGGTGTGTTTCTATGTACTACCGGGGCAGAGGCGCTTTATTCTGATTTAGGACATTGCGGTAAGTGGAATATTCGTTACTCATGGATTTTTGTAAAAACTTGTTTGATTTTAAATTACCTGGGCCAGGGAGCGTGGTTACTTAGTAATTATAGTGGAAAGGCCATTACCTCAGAAATGATTGAAGCAGGCTTTAATCCCTTTTATGGCGTAATGCCCCATTGGTTTTTATACATAGGAATAGCAACTGCTACTGCTGCGGCTGTCATTGCAAGCCAGGCTTTAATCTCTGGCTCATTTACGTTGATTAGTGAGGCCATGCGTTTAAATCTTTGGCCGAAATTCCGCATCAATTACCCAACTGAAGCCCGAGGACAACTCTATGTGCGTTCCGTAAACTTTTTATTATTTGCCGGCTGTATAGGTATCGTTTTATATTTTAAAAAGGCGGCAAATATGGAGGCTGCTTATGGCCTTGCTATTACTTTATGCATGATAGCTACTTCAATTTTATTTGCTAATTATTTAGTGCTGCACCGTGTAAAACCGTTATTAATTTACTTATACCTCAGCGTTTATTTTACTATAGAGATCAGTTTCCTCATTGCTAATATGGATAAATTTCCGCATGGCGGCTATGTAGCCGTTGTTATTGGCGGCCTGTTATTTTTAATTATGTACGTCTGGTTTAAATCTCGCAAAATAAAGAATCGATATATTGAGTTCGTACGCCTTGATCATTACATTTCTAAAATCCAGGAGCTAAGTAACGACCGCTCTGTTCCTAAATATGCTACCCATCTGGTGTATTTAACAAGTGCTGATAATCCAAAAGAAATAGAGCATAAGATCATTTATTCTATCCTGAATAAGAAACCCAAGCGTGCCGATATCTATTGGTTTATTCATGTAGATACTTTAGATGATCCGTACACTGCGGAATACAAAGTGGATCATATAATACCTAATGACATAATCAGGGTTGAATTCAGGTTAGGTTTCAGAATGGAGCCGCGTATTAATCTTATGTTCCGCAAGGTTGTAGAAGACCTGGTTACCAATAAAGAAGTAAACATTACAAGCCGCTATGAAAGCCTTGAACGCAGCAATGTGGTAGGAGATTTTTCATTTATTGTAATGGAAAAATTCCTTAGCCAGGATAATGATCTGCCCATCCTTGAGCGTATGGTCATGCGTCTTTATTTCTGGTTAAAAGATATAAGCTTATCAGAAGAAAGAGGTTTTGGTTTGGATGTAAGTAATGTAACGGTAGAAAAATTTCCATTAATCGTAGCACCTGTTACAAGTTTAAAATTAAAACGTATTAATAATCTGTAGTTGATATTGATAACATAAGATGTTGGTCAAGGACAACGCAATGCACTTTAAAGAACTCTAAAATTTTCTCCGCAACATTTCACGGTACTAATCTTTTTTGTAGTTTGCTAAGGTAAACGTTAAATAACTTTTAGGAAACTAACCTTTAATGTTGTTTTGCTTTTAACAAAATAATAGTCCGTATCATGATAAAATTATACACCATCCTAACATTGGCTATTGCCGCAGTGATAGCCTGTAAATCTCCTAGCAAATTATACCAGCGGGGAAATTATAATGATGCTATAGATGCATCAATAAAAAAACTTCAGAAAGATCCTTATGATGCTGAATACCGGGACATTCTAAAAAGCTCGTACAATTATGCAGTAAGCGATAATGAAGACCAGATTCGTATTCTTTCTAACAGTAGTAGCGATACCAGGTATGCACAGATATACCAACATTATTATCAGCTACAAAACCTTTACGAAAAAATCCGCCGCTATCCGCCCATTACTCATTTTCTGAAACCTTCAGATTATAGCAGTTACCTGGAAACATATAGAGATAAGGCATCTGAAGTACACCTTGAAAGAGCATCAAAATGGATGCAGGGAGAAGATAAAAGATCTTACCGGGAAGCTTATCGCGAATTCAGGGCAGCACTTAACTATAAGCCCAATGATTTTGATATAAAAAAGATGCTGCAGGAAGCTTATAATCTTGCTGTAGTAAGGATACTGGTAGTGCCCCTTGATGCTTACAACAACAGTTACTATTACGCCAATAGTTCTTACCAGATGCGTAATTTTCAGGATCAGATTATGCGCAGCCTCAATTATAATAGCAGTAACGATTTTATAAATTTTTATACAGAAGCAGAAACACAAGGCAATCGCATAGAACCGGACGAAGTTGTAGAAATGAGATTAGGAAGAATGAATATTGGCCAGCCGTATGATCAAAATTCCAGCAGGGAGGTATCCAAAGAGGTAGTGGTGAAAGAAACTGTATATAAAAAAGATTCCGTGGTAAAGGAATATGCAAAAGTGTATGCAAAGATTACGGCTACAAAAAGAACATTAATATCGGATGTAGAAATGTATGTAACCACAAGGGAACCCAGGGGGAGTGTATTATGGTCCGATAACTTTCGTGGAGAACATCGCTGGCAAACTGAATTTGCCACTTATACGGGTGATGAAAGAGCTTTAACTGAAACCGATAGAACTTTATTAAATAAACGTGATACAAATATTCCGGGCCAGGAAGAAATAGCAGATGAATTACTAAGAAAACTCCAGAATGATTTAACTCTACGATTGAGAAATTATTACAACCGGTATCAGTAGTTATTTCATTAAAGAATGACGTTCCTTCTTTAATGAAGAGGTCACAAATTATTTGAGGCTGCCTTTATTTTTGTTGATTTTATAATTCTTCAGTAGTTAACTCTTTAACCGTAACTACATCGTGTGTAATATTTAATTCACATTTTACACCAATCTTTAACGCATAATTTTCTTTACCATGGCTCACGGGAAAGCCAAAACAGTATGGAATTTCAATTAGCTTTATTTGTTCATTAATGATCTCAAAAACAGATTTTCCATAAGGCCTTTCCGTATCCTTCATATCAGTAAACCCACCGATAATTAGGCCCTCAAGTTTATCAAATTTGCCTGCCCTTTTTAAATGCACAAGCATTCGATCTATATTATACAGGTACTCCCCCACATCTTCAAGAAAAAGTATTTTATGTTTCATGTTTACATCAGACGGAGTGCCGATGAGATGAGTAAGTATAGATAAGTTTCCACCCATAAGATAACCGGTTGCCGTTCCAGAACGATTAAATTCATGGGCTTCGCAGGAATAATTAAGTGGTTTGCCTTCTAAAGCATCCCTCAACGATAATACGTACGGATCTTCAGGATCTTCAGAACTAAAAGCAGCCGCCATGGGTGAATGCAAAGAAGCTATTTTATAAGCAGCATATAGGTGAGAATGCAAAACAGTAATGTCGCTAAAGCCAACAATCCATTTTGGATTTTTTTTGAACTTTTTAAAGTTTAAAGCATCAATAATGCGGCTCATTCCATAGCCACCCCGGGCGCATAGTATTGCTTTAATATGCTTATCATCAAGCATGGCTTGCAGGTCTGCAAGCCGCTCTTCATCGGTTCCGGAAAAATAATTTTGAGATAAGCTTTGTGTTGTGGGTCCCGTGGTAACACGATAGCCCCAGCTTTGTAAGGCTTTAATGCAAGGCTGCATACGTTCGTAAGACATATAGCCAGCAGGGGCAAGAATGCCTATTATATCACCTGGCTTTAAATATAAGGGAACTTTTGTCATGGTAAGATTTGGTTTGAGGTTTGAGCATTCAGCGTTCAGCATTCACCGCTCCTCTAATAAAACATTACCCGCACCAACATTTAAACGATGCATCACACCACATTTTAAAGCAAAGTTAGCCCGTTGATGGCCTACGGGAAAATCAAAACAAACAGGATAGGTATATTCCTTTATTTTATCCTGGACAATTTGTTCGAGCGTTTTTCCGAATTCTTCCCCTTCATCATCATCCTTAATATTGAAGCCCCCGATAATTAGCCCTCTTAAGGCTTTCATCTTACCGGTTCTTTTCAGGTTCCAAAACATTCTGTCGAGGCTATATAAATATTCGCCCGTGTCTTCTACAAACAAAATTTTTCCTGTTGTATTTATGTCAGAAACAGTACCTGCAAGCGTTTCAATTGTTTTTAAATTACCGCCCACTAAAATACCTTCTGCTATTCCAGGCTTGTTTTGACTATTCCCCTTGACGGAATACTGCATCTTTTTACCCGATAAAGCATCGCGGATGGAGTTGATTGTTTCTACTTGTATTGGTAAAGCAGCATTCCAGTCTTCAGGAAATGAATTGCACATTTTTGAATGAATGGAAGCCACTTTGCAGTTTTGGTGAATGTGGTTATGCAGCACCGTAACATCACTAAAGCCAATCAGCCATTTTGCTTTGGCTTTAAATTTCGTCCAGTTTAATTTATCTACAATACCAATAGAACCATAACCTCCTCTTGCACACAGGATGGCTTTAATCAACGGATCATCCAACATTTTTTGAAGGTCTGCTGCTCTTTCCAGGTCGGTACCGCCACGTGTAAAATCACGCCTGCCAATAGACTCGCCAATTCTTACTTTATATCCCCAGCTTTCTATTTGTTGGATAGCCGGCCTGAGTTCCTCAAGAGTTATAAAGCCGGCAGGAGAAGAAATGCCAATTACATCGTTCTTCTTTAAATAAGCTGGTTTTTTATACAGGTCCGCTTCTTCATTCCCAGTACTGAAGAGTGTTTTTTTAAAGGGCAATAATGCACTTCCCAGTACAACTGCAGAAGAATTCAAAAACGTTTTACGGTTCATAATTAAAGTTCAGTATTTATATCTGTTTCAATCATTTAAAAAGGGTTAAAAGGTTTGCGGTATTTTTGCAATCGGTAGAAAAACGCTGTAATCGTCTGAACCTGGATTTTACACAATTGGTCTGGTGATCACGGTTAGCGCTCAAAATGAAAAATCGTTCGCATCTTTTAATGATGGTTTAAATAATGCTGAATAGAATTACCGAACGTACAATTGTGCGACGCAAGAGACGATGATTAGAATTACAAAAGCTGGCAACATAATATAACTACGAATTAAGGAATGAGTTTGGAAAAAGATAGTTTAAAAACCAATGGCAGTAATAGCCCAAAAAGATATTTAGTAACTTCTGCCCTGCCATACGCCAATGGTTTAAAGCATATAGGACATCTGGCCGGAGCCTACATTCCTGCGGATATTTATGTGCGTTACCTGCGGGCACAAAAGCGTGATGTGGTATATGTTTGCGGTAGTGATGAACATGGCACCGCCATTCCAATACAAGCCATGAAAGAGGGCACTACAGCCAAGGCCATCATTGATAAGTATCATGTGATCATGAAGCAAAACTTTGACGACCTTTCTATCTCTTTTGATATCTATGACAGGACGAGCAGTCCCTTACATCATGATACTACGCAGGAGTTTTTTTCCTATTTAAATGATCGGGGTGATCTTGAAATAAAAGAAAGCGAACAGTATTACGATGAAGAAGCACAAAACTTTTTAGCCGATCGTTACATAAAAGGCACTTGTCCTAATTGTGGTTTTAATGGTGCCTTTGGCGACCAATGCGAAAAGTGCGGCACAGCGCTGAGCCCGGATGAACTAATAAACCCTGTAAGCACACTAAGCGGAAATGCTCCGGTAAAAAAATGGACCAAACATTGGTATCTACCATTGGACAGGCATGAAGAATGGCTGAAGAATTGGATTACAGTAGAACATGCTGCTGATTGGAAAACGAATGTTTTAGGGCAGTGTAAAAGTTGGATTGACAACGGGCTTCAGGCCCGTGCGGTAACCCGCGATCTTGATTGGGGCGTGCAGGTACCGCTGCCAGATGCAGAAGGCAAAGTGTTATATGTATGGTTTGATGCACCCATTGGATATATAAGCGCTACAAAGCAATGGGCTATAAATACAGGCAATGATTGGAAGCCTTACTGGATGGACAAAGAAACGAAACTTGTACATTTTGTAGGCAAGGATAATATTGTTTTTCATTGCATTATTTTTCCGGCCATGCTCAAACTGCACGGTTATATTTTACCGGATAATGTTCCTGCTAACGAATTTATGAACCTCGAAGGGGACAAGATGAGCACCAGCCGCAATTGGAAACTGGAGATGCAGGATTATATAGATGATTTTATAAACAAAGACAATGGTGGTCCGCAAATGGCTGATGCTTTGCGTTACTATTTAACTACTATTCTTCCTGAAAATAAAGACAGCGAGTTCACCTGGAAAGGTTTCCAGGATTCAATAAACAGTGAGCTGGTAGCCATCTTTGGCAATTTTGTTAACCGCAGTTTTGTTTTAATGCATAAACTGTGCGGTGGCAAAGTTCCTAAGTTTCACAATGATATTATTGATGACAAGGATAAAGCACTGATAACAGAAATTGCTTCGGCTAAAACCAAGGTAGAAAGTTTTATAGAAACATATAAGTTTAGAGATGGATTGTTTGAGATTATAGACCTTGCCCGCAAGGGAAATAAATATTTGCAGGAGAAAGAGCCGTGGAAGAAAGTATCAGCTGATAAAACACAAGCCTCGAGTGAAGAAAATAAAAAGCTGATTGACAACTGCCTGCATTTATGCTTGCAATTATGCGCCAACTTATCCATTCTAATCAATCCATATCTTCCAAACACTGCCCGTAAAATGTGTGGGATGATGAAGGTGGTTGAAAAGGTGTTGGATTGGGAAAATGCGGGATCAATGAAGCTATTAAGCGTTGGATATTCATTAAGAGCCCCCGAATTATTATTTAGAAAAATTGAAGATGATGAAGTGAAGTATCAGGTGGAGAAATTAAAAGCAGCAAGCTTTGAAAGAGAAGTTGGCAGTGAACAGCCAGAAAAGATTGCTGAAGAATCTGAAATCACAAATCTGAAATCTGAAATTTCCTTTGATGATTTTGCCAAGATTGACTTACGGATAGGAACCATTACAGCAGCAGAAAAAGTAGCAAAGGCTAATAAGCTTTTAAAATTGCAGGTTGACATGGGCTTTGAACAAAGAACAATTGTATCTGGGATTGCCCAACATTTTTCACCCGAAGCTTTGCCAGGCAAACAAGTGATTGTAGTTACAAACCTTGCACCACGCAAGATGCGTGGCATTGAAAGCCAGGGAATGATTTTGCTTGCGGAGCAACCTGACGGACAATTAGTGTTTGTAAGCCCTGAAACGGTAATGGCGAATGGAGTGGTAGTGAAGTAGGTGTCAGGTATGGGTGAAAATCCTCTTACCATTAACTTGCAGAAAGCTAATTGCTGATCGCTCCTACCTCCTACCTCATACCTCATACCTCCTACCTCATACCTCCTACCTCCTACCTCATACTTAAACATATTTATGAAACGTATTATCCTTATTCTTTTCCTGATTGTTATGCTGGCAGGGGGCTGGTATGCATACAAAATTTACACGGGTAAAGTGCCAAGTCTTACTGATGTAAAATCGGAAGAAAAGATTGATGCTATAAGTTTGATTGCAGCATTTGAAAAAGACAGCGCATCTGCCAATAAAAAATATCTCGGTAAAATACTGGAAGTATCGGGGACCATAAAAACAATTGATAAAGGAAGCGCAGCCATTGCATTAGGCAACACGGAAAGTAGCTCTTCTGTTCGTTGTACTATGGATAGTGCTTTTGTTAAAGCCATTGAGGGCTTAAAAAAGGGAGCACCTATTACTATCAAAGGGGCCTGCACCGGATTTCTGCCAGATGAAACTGGCTTAGGTTTAGGATCCGATGTAGTGTTAAATCGATGCGTTATTGAAATGAAATAAATATGATGAAGTTTAAGCTCTTACTATTAGTGTCTACTCTCCTTTTTTCCGTTAGTTCTTTCAGCCAGGATAAATATTTCACAAAGAGTGCTAAGATCCATTTTTATTCAAGCACGTCGCTTGAGGATTTTGAAGCTAAAAATAAATCGGCTGTTTGTGTATTAAACACAAAGACGGGCAGTCTTCAATTTTCAACGCTTATCAAAGGATTTGAATTTGAAAATGAAGAAATGCAGGAGCATTTTAACGATCATTATCTTGAAAGCGATAAGTATCCTAAGTCAGAATTTAAGGGCCAGATACTTAACAACGCCGCTGTCAATTACAAGAAAGCAGGATCTTATCCTGTGCAGGTAAAAGGACAACTAACCTTGCATGGAATTACAAAAGAAGTATTGACGAGTGGACTAATAAAAGTTGATAACAAAGGCGTAAACAGTACAGCTACATTTACCATCAAGCTGGCAGATTATGGCATTAAGATACCTGCACTTGCAAAAGATAAAATAGCTAAGGTTGTAAAAATAACCGTGAATGCAAGTCTAGATCCATTGAAGTAATTCATCTTCTATAATAAAGAAAGCACGCCCTTAACTGGCGTGCTTTTTTGTTGTAATTGCCTTAACTTCATAATAGTTGTTTAACTAACTAATTTGTTGCATTTTTTGTGTCGCTTGTCGATCTGCACTTAAAGAGGTGAGTTAACAGTTGCATGAAAAAACATCACTATGGCTAAAAGAATTATAAAAAAAGTTGCGGTTTTAGGAAGTGGGGTAATGGGTTCAAGAATAGCCTGCCATTTTGCTGGCATTGGCTTACAAGTGCTTCTATTAGATATTCTTTCGCCTGGATCAGCAGAAAGCAATGATAAGAAACAACGGAATAAAGTAGTGAATGATGCTTTACAAGCAGCTATTAAAAGCACACCTTCTCCAGTATACACACAGGACGTAATCAAAAGAATTACGACAGGCAATTTTGATGATAATCTAAAAGATATACAAGGCTACGATTGGATCATTGAGGTAGTGGTAGAGCGCCTGGATATAAAGAAGACCCTATTTGAAAAAGTAGAACAGTTTCGAAAAGCCGGCACATTAATTACTTCCAATACATCGGGCATTCCTATAAATCTATTAAGTGAAGGAAGAACCGAAGATTTCAAAAGGCATTTTTGTGGCACCCATTTTTTTAATCCTCCGCGATACCTGCGTTTGCTGGAAATTATTCCTACAAAGGACACTGACCCAGAGGTGGTCCAATTCTTCATGCGCTATGGATCTCTTTATCTTGGGAAAACTACTGTGTTGGCGAAGGATACTCCAGCCTTTATCGCCAATAGAATTGGCGTGTATGGTATCATGGCCATATTTAGATTATTTGATAAACTAGCCTTAACCATTGATGAAGTCGACGCATTGACCGGGCCACTTATTGGTCGTCCCAAATCCGCTACATTTCGTACGGCAGATGTTGTAGGTATAGACACGTTAGTTAAAGTGGCTAAAGGTGTGTATGAAAATTGCCCCCATGATGAAGCCAAAGAAACATTCCAAATTCCAGCATGGCTAAATAAGGTTGTAGAAAATAATTGGCTCGGAGATAAAACGGGCCAGGGGTTTTTTAAGAAGATGCCTGCTGCTGCAACAGGCGAAAAAGAAATACAAACCCTTAACCTTAGAACCCTTGAGTACGAGCCACGTAAAAAATCAAGATTTGCCTCTGTAGATGCTGCCAAACCTGTTGAGAATTTAAAACAACGTTTAAAAATATTGGTAGCAGGAAAAGATAAAGCCGGAGATTTCTATCGTCATTTTCATTACGGCTTATTCTCCTATATATCGCACCGCATTCCAGAGATAAGTGATGAAGTTATCAGAATAGATGATGCTATGAAAGCAGGCTTTGGCTGGGAGATAGGAGCATTTGAAAGTTGGGATGTCTTGAGTGTTCCCGAAACCATAATAGCAATGGAAGAAGCAGGTTACTCAGTTGCGGATTGGGTAAAGGAAATGATTGCTGCAGGGCACGATAGCTTTTATAAAATCGAAGGTGGTCAAAAGCTTGCCTACGATCCTTCGTCAAAAACTTATAAATCTATTCCTGGCAGCAATGAGTTTATTGTTCTAAGCAATTATAACGATAAAGTTATCTGGAAGAATAGTACCTGCGCTGTATATGACATTGGCCAAGATGTGGTTGCCTTGCAATGGAATACAAAGATGAATACTCTTGGTGGCGATGTATTAACTGGCATAAACAAAGCCATTGAACTTGCAGAAAAAAACTATAAAGGATTGCTGATTGCAAACGAGGGCGCCAACTTTAGTGCCGGCGCTAATGTAGGGATGATCTTTATGTTTGCTATTGAACAGGAATATGAAGAATTGGATATGGCCATCAGGCTGTTTCAAAACACAATGATGCGGGTTCGCTATTCTTCAATACCAGTTGTAGTAGCACCGCATGGCCTGGCACTGGGAGGGGGTTGCGAACTATCGTTGCATAGTGATAAGATATGCGCCGCAGCAGAAACATATACCGGGTTGGTAGAACTTGGTGTGGGACTGATACCTGGCGGTGGCGGCACAAAAGAATTTACCTTAAGGGCTTCTGATGACATGCATAAGGATGAACCGGAGACCATTACATTAAAAGACCGCTTCCTGAATATTGCAACAGCTAAAGTAGCTACATCAGCATTTGAGGCGTTTGAGATTGGTATTTACAGGAAAGGTTTAGATGAAGTGGTAATGAATGTGGATCGCCGGCTGGTAGAAGCCAAAAGATCAGTAATTGAATTATCCGACAGTGGATACTCAATGCCATTGCAACGAAAAGATATTAAGGTAATGGGCAGAACTGCATTAGGCGCATTATATTCTGGCATACACGGTATGTGGCGGGCAAATTATGCAACAGAGCATGACATGCTGGTAGCAAAAAAATTAGCGTATGTAATGTGTGGTGGTGACTTAAGTGAGCCTACAGAAGTAAGCGAACAATATTTACTGGACCTTGAACGTGAGGCTTTCTTATCTCTTTGTGGTGAACGAAAAACTTTAGAAAGAATTCAAAGTGTGCTTAAGGGTGGTAAGCCTTTACGTAATTAAATCGCTTCATTATAAACGCTAAAGTGAAAAGCTTAAAGAATCTAATCTTCATTATTGAATTAAAATGGGCTCAGCGGAATTTGATACATATAAAAAGCAACTTTCAATTTATTCCCACCTTGTGATTTACGGCCATGCTGCGGATGAACAATTAACTATCCAGATACAAGAAGAAATAGAAACCTTATGGAACGAGCCGAGCGCAGTTGTTATGATCAGCAAAATTCCTACACTGGTGCGCTTTCACATTACAGCTGAATTTAAACCAGATATATCTAACCTCGAAATTTACCAGAATACCGACCCAAAAAATAATTACTTCCGCATTGAAGAATATGCCTTAGGTAATATTTCTTTTGTAGATGGTGTAGGCTGCAACAGCGGCTTCTTCAAATTGGAAAATCTTTATAAAGGATCAACAACGGCTGCACATGAATATGGCCATACCCTTGGTTTAGATCATCCAAAGGTCCTGGACATCCGCGGTCAGGGCGTACCAGGAATTATGTATCCCAGGGGTACTATTGTCGAAGCGCAATATCAATATGATTCCACCAAACCGGCTGGTGTAACAGGTGGCACCATGCATCCTATGTACCGAAAAGTAATGGCAGAAGACATCGAACAATTGAAACTGCATAAGCTACGCTTTCAAAATAGCCAGTCCATAGTTGGTGAGTTTACCAATGTTTATCATTTACCACATGTATAACCAATGGTTTGCCTCTTCAATTCTTTGATGCAATCCCACTTCCATAACTATTTCCATTCCCTTTATAAATACAAAAAAATATTTTGATTAAAGTCACTATTGTTGGTTGGCATCACCTAAAAAACTATCACACCTCATAAGCTCCTTCGAAAAATACTTAGTTCTTTCGAACTAATTACTGTAAGTATTAACCTGTACACATCGAAAATCAGTCTTATTATCATTGTTTTCATTCCTTGAAATGTACATCTTGTATAACACTGATCCTTCAGAATATCCAATGTAAAATCCATGTCAACCAAATCCGAAATGCAAATTTCTATGGATAGTAGCTTAACTATCCAAAATGCAAAAAATTTAAAAAGTAAATTAACAGAGGCATTTGAAAGCAGTCAGGATATAATTATTACCTGCCCACCCATTACAAAAATTGATCTGTCGGTTTTGCAATTGTTACTCGCTGCTCAAACAAAAGCTGCAAGCCTTGAAAAAAAAATATCCTTTCATTTTGAGCTGGCTGATCCCCTAAGATCAATCATTGATCGTTCCGGATTCTCTACACTATTTCCATTAATTAAAAAAGGCTTAAATAATTGAAATGGAAAAAACTATTTTGATAGTAGACGATTCAAACCTTGTGATCAAACTTGTAAGCTTCAGGCTGGAAAAAGAGGGTTACAATATCATTTCAGGAGTTGATGGGAAAGACGCCTTAAAGCTTCTCGACGGGAGGGCAATTGACCTTGTTATTACTGATTTGAATATGCCAAATATGGATGGGTTGAGTCTTATTAAAGAAATAAGAGCAACCGTTAACTACCAATACTTGCCCGTGGTTTTATTTATTACCCAAAACGCTGAAGACAAAGAACATATCAAAACTTCAGGCGCTACAGCTTTGCTGGTGAAAGACCATATTAATCAAAAGCTTTCTTCCACTGTAAAAAAAATGATACGATAGATGAACCAGATGGATGTAAAATATACAGAAGAAGCATTAGAGCTTATCAAGAATATGGAAGAAACCTTGCTATTAATGGAAGCCAGGCCAGAAGATGATTCCCTGATTCAGCAAGTGTTTCGGGACATGCACACCTTGAAAGGCAATAGCGCTATGCTGGGCTTTAAATTAGTGGCTGACTTTACACACCATCTTGAATCAATTTATGATTACATAAGAAATAAAGAAATCAAGCTTTCTAAAGACATTATTAATATTACATTAAACGCTCTTGATCATCTATCGCTTCTTGTAAACAGCAATCATGTTTTAAACGCAAGTAGTAAAAAAAGTCATGAGCAAATAACTGCAGTTATCATTGAAATAGCCAACTGTGCAGCGCATAATGCTGGCAGCGTAGTGTCTGAGATTTCAGTGGCTACTGAAATGTATATTCAAGAAAAGGAATTATTAAATTATCATATCGTTTTTACTCCGCATGCAGATATACTTTTAAATGGGACAAATCCACTGTATTTAATTGATGACCTCTATGCTTTAGGAAGCTGCAAAGCAGAGGCGCATGTTTACAACATACCGCCATTAGAAAAGTGTGAACATAACGTTTGCTATACTTCCTGGGATATTTACCTTACTACTACTGCAAACAAGCAGGCTATTCTTGATGTGTTTGAATTTGTACTGCATAAATGCGAGTTGAAAATTTCATTATTGAAGGAACCTGGAATAGCAACAGTATCTGATGGTGCAATTGTACAGGAGCGTGTCGATAACGATCTTTTATCTACAGCAACCGCACAGGTGTTAGAGTCAACCCCTGTAGCAGAAAGTACACTTTCCACAAAAAAGAATAACATAATTCCTAGTATCAGAGTGCCTTCTGAAAGGCTTGATATTATGATGAGCCTTGTAAGCGAGCTAATGACCTTGCAAGCCAAGCTCTCAACGCATACTGATCAACATCCCCAATCAGAATTATTGGGTGTAACAGAAAACCTTGAAAAAATATCAACCCGGTTACGTGACAATGCCTTTAGCATGTGCCTTATACCGGTAGAAAATATGATAACTCCTTTCAAGCGCTTGGTAAGGGATCTATCAATTGAATTAAATAAAGAAATAGAGTTTATAACGGAAGGAACGGAAACAGAGCTTGATAAAAATATTATGGAAGGTTTGTCCGATCCATTGATGCATTTACTGAGAAACAGCATAGATCATGGAATTGAATATCCTGATGTAAGAAAAAAAGAGGGCAAGCCTGCTATTGGTAAAATTATCCTGAAGGCTTTTTGTGCCGGCACTAATGTTTATATAGAAATTCAGGATGATGGCAAAGGCATGGATCCTGATAAAATAAGAAATAAGGCAATCCAAAAAGGAATAATTGCTAGTGAAGATAATCTTACAGAAAAAGAAATATTCAACCTGATTTTTTTACCAGGTTTTTCAACAGCAGAACAGGTAAGCGAGCTTTCCGGCAGAGGAGTAGGAATGGATGTGGTGAAGCGTAAGATAGCTGATATAAGGGGGCAAATAAAAATAACATCCAAAATAAATGCAGGAACAACTATTACCATAAAACTACCTATCACTGTTTCTATTATAGATGGATTACTTGTGAAAATCAATGATGCTGATTTTGTCATACCTCTTTCCGCAGTTGAACGATGCTATGAACTTCCGGTATCCAAAAAATTAAACAGATTCCACAATCTAATCGTTCTGGATGGAGAACAGATTCCGTTCATAAGCTTAAGCCAGGAATTTGATGGAATTGAAAGCGTGAAGCCTGCGCAGGAAATTGTAATTGTATACTATGATGAAAAAAGAGTAGGCTTAATTGTAGATCGCATCATAGGAAAATTCCAGGCGGTGTTAAAACCGTTGGGAAGATATTTTCTGCACATGGATAATATTTCAGGCGCTACAATTCTTGGAGATGGAAAAATAGCTTTAGTTCTGGATACAAATAATGTAACAGAACTGTTTTTAAATAAAAAAAGTCTTTCAACATGTCAGTAATACAAAAAACAGAATCATTTCTAACTTTTAAACTTGATAACGAACTTTTTGCAATTAATGTGAGCAAGGTTCTTGAAATATTAGAAATGAAACCTATTACTAAAGTTCCAAAATCTCCATTGTTTATGAAAGGTGTAATTAATTTACGCGGCAACATTTTACCCCTAATTGATACACGTAACAAGTTTAGCATGCAGGCAGAAGACTTTACCATTGATACATGCATTATAGTCTTAACTATAAATAACGATAACGATACTTTATTAGTAGGAGCTATTGTTGATTCTGTGCAAAAAGTAATTGACATCCCGACAGAATCAATACAACCTTCCATGAGTATGGGAGCAATTTACAGAGAGGATTTTCTTACGGGTATTGGAAAAGTTGACGAAGATTTTATTATGATACTCAATATAGATAAAGTGTTCTCTGCAGAAGATCTTTCAGTTATGGAAGTTGAACATTAAGTGATAAAATGCAATTAACAATATTGTCATACCAGATGAAAAATATAAATATAAATGATGATGAAAAATATTAAGGTATCAACCAAGCTATTATTTCTTGTAATTGTAATGTCCATGATCATTGGAATAATAGGAATGTATGGTGTACGTAATTTAAAAATTGTAAATGCTTCAATAGAGACTGTTTATAAGGACAGGGTAATTCCATTAAAGCAGCTTAAAACCATATCTGATATGTATGCAGTGGATATTGTTGATGCAACACATAAAATGAGAAATGGAAATACAAGTTGGGAAACCGGGAAGAGCAATATTAAAAAAGCTAAAGAAGAAATAGACCTCAATTGGAAATCTTATACTGCAACATATCTGACAGCGGAAGAAAAGGATTTGGCAAATGAAGTGAAGCAATTAATGAACATCTCTAATGAATCAATTGAATCTTTGGAACGCATTGTTGAAAAAGAAGACTCAGCAGGTTTAAACAACTATACCAGGAAGGAATTATATAATAAGATAGACCCCATTTCTCAAAAAATCGGCGAGCTTATAAACCTTCAATTAAGGGTAGCCCAGAGTGAATACAACAAATCAAACACAATTTATTTAGAAGCACGTAATCATGCCTACTTGCTAATTATATCAAGTATTTTAATTGGCCTCTTAATATCATTTTTTATTATTAAAAATATTAATAGCATTGTTGTAAAGCTAAAGGAGCTAATTTCTTTTGTACAGACAGCAGCAGATAACATATCAGCAGCAAGCACGCAATTGAATTCCTCATCCCAACAAATGTCTGAAGGCGCCACAGAACAAGCTGCTTCTGCTGAAGAGGTTTCTGCATCAATGGAACAGATTGCAGCGAGCATTCAGCAAAACACTCACAATGCTTTGCAAACAGAAAAGATTGCTATTAAAGTAGCAGAGGATATTATAGAGGGAAATAAAGCTGTAAATCATACCGTACAATCCATGAAAGAAATTGCTGACCGCATTTCTATTATTGGAGATATAGCACGCCAAACAAACCTGCTCGCATTAAATGCTGCAGTAGAAGCTGCCCGTGCAGGAGATTATGGAAGAGGCTTTGCTGTTGTAGCTTCAGAAGTACGTAAGCTTGCAGAACGCTCTCAAACCGCAGCATTCGAAATTAATAACCTTTCAAAAAACGGAGTATTGGTTGCCGAAAAATCAGGCAAACTTTTAGAAGAAATAGTTCCGGAAATTCAAAAAACCGCTAAGCTCGTTCAGGAAATAAGCCTTTCAAGCATTGAACAAAATACCGGGGCTAACGAAGTGAATAAAGCGCTCCAACAATTAAACCAGGTAGTACAACAAAATGCTGCAATTTCTGAAGAAATGGCGGCTAGCGCCGAAGAACTTTCAAGCCAGGCCGATCACTTAAAAGACATTATAAACTTTGATATTGGAAATGATATAAAGTCTAAAATACAGAATCACGAAGCACCGTTAAACTTGCCCCGCTATACAAATCATTCAAACAATGGAAGCCTTACGAAAAAAAAGAAAGCGCTTCATAGTAATGGCTACGGCGGCATTAATTTAAACATGAATGGCAAAGACTTGCTGGATGAAAAATATGAGAAGTTTTAAAGCCAAACTTATAAAAAACCAAACTGTCAATCAACAACAAAATGATCAACAATATTAATGTTTCAACAAAACTATTTTTCCTGGTATTCCTTACTTCCTGTATCATATTAATAACAGGAATTTATGGCATCAGCAATCTGAACACGGTGAACCGGTCTTTAGAAAGCGTTTATAAAGACAGGGTAGTCCCATTGAAACAGTTAAAAATTATTTCGGACATGTATGCCGTGGAAATAGTGGATGCCACTCATAAAATGAGAAACGGCAATGTTGATTTTAAGACAGGAAGAAAAAATATAAAGAAAGCTAAAGCTGCTATAGAAAGTAATTGGCGCACATATTTACAAACATATATTACCCCTGAGGAAAAGAAAATAGCTGACCAGGTTCAGGAATATATGAGAAATGCAGAAGAAGCCTTAACGTCGTTGGAATCAATTGTTGAAAGGGAAGATACCGTGGCTTTAAAGATGTTCGCAATTAAAGAAATATACCCCCAGATAGATCCCGTTACAGGCAAAATAAATGAGCTGATTGATATTCAGCTTTTGGTAGCCGATAAAGAATATATTAAAGGCGCTGCCATTTATCAACAATCAAAATTTAATTGTTATGCACTTATTATTATTGGGATTGCTCTGGCCTTAACTATATCAATACTAATTGTAAAAAGCATTCGCACATCAATAAAAAATGCATCTTCCGTGGTTTCAAAATTATCCGAAGGGCACCTTTCGGTAGACATTGACTGTTCTAACAAAGATGAAATTGGAAACCTGTTAACAGACTTAAAAAAGATGGTCGCTAAATTTAAAAGTGTTATTTCTTATGTGAGTTCAGCATCAGACAATATTGTTGCTGCAGGGCAGGAATTAAGTTCTTCATCACAACAAATGTCTCAAGGGGCAACGGAGCAGGCCGCAGCCACTGAAGAAGTTTCATCATCAATGGAACAGATGGTTGCAAATGTTCAGAATAATACAGAAAATGCACAGCAGACTGAGAAGATTGCCATAAAAGCTTCAGAGGACGCTTTGGAAGGTAGTGCTGCGGTAAACCAGGCAAGTGTTTCCATGAAATCAATTGCCAATAAAATTTCTATCATTAGTGATATTGCCAGGCAAACAAATATCCTTGCATTAAACGCAGCAGTTGAAGCAGCAAGGGCAGGTGATCAAGGGCGGGGCTTTGCAGTGGTGGCTGCCGAGGTAAGAAAGCTTGCCGAAAAATCTCAGGTTGCGGCTATTGAAATAAATGAGCTGTCTCAATCCAGCGTTAGTATCGCTGAAAAATCAGGAAAGCTTTTGGAACAGATTGTTCCCAGCATACAACATACGGCAAAACTGGTAGCGGAAATTAGCGCATCAAGCATAGAGCAAAATCTTGGGGCAGGGCAAATAAACAATGCATTACAGCAGTTAAACCAGGTTACCCAGCAGAACGCTGCAACATCAGAAGAAATGGCTGCAAGCGCAGAAGAACTCTCTTCCCAGGCCGATCAATTGAAAGAGATCATCTCCTTTTTCAAATTAGATGAAGGGGAGAAAAACACAACATCATTTGTTGACAAAAGCTATATTGAATTGAATAAAAACAGCGTTGTAAAAAAAAATAAACCAATGGCTAAATATAAATCCAATGGGGTTCATTTAAATAATGGGGTTAGGTTGAATATGGATGGGCTGGATGAGGAATATGAAAGATTTTAAACAAACAAAGAGCTACTGAATTGTCCTGAGGAAATTGCCTTTTTACAACGCTTATCATTTAAATATGACCAATACCGAATTTAGCAGGCTTAGTGGTTTTATAGGAACGAACTATGGCATAAAGCTTCCACTCTCTAAAAAAACTATGCTTGAAGGTCGTTTACAAAAAAGGCTTAAAGCTTTGAACATTTGCTCTTTTAGTGACTATTGCTCATACGTATTTAGCGACGAAGGCCAACGGCTCGAGCCTGTACATTTAATTGATGTAGTAACAACCAATAAAACAGATTTTTTTAGAGAAGCAAATCATTTTGATTTTTTATCAGGTGAAGTGCTGCCAAAATACATTAAAGAAAATACTGGAAAGCCCTTTCGAATTTGGAGTGCCGGATGTTCTACCGGAGAAGAGCCCTATACACTGGCCATGGTTTTAAGTGAATTTTCAGAAAAATACCCTGGGTTTGATTTTGACATTTTTGCAACTGATATTTCCAGCCAGGCACTTAATGCCGCTGCTACTGCAGTATTTACCGAAGAAAAAGTTGGCCCTGTTCCCCTGGCATTTAAGAAAAAATATTTGCTGAAAAGCAGGGATAGCCAAAAAAAGACAGTCCGCATAGTGCCGGAGCTAAGAACAAAAGTAAGTTTCAAGAGATTTAATTTCATTGATGGCTCTATTGATTACGCCCAAAGCTTCAACGTAGTTTTTTGCAGAAATGTTCTTATTTACTTCGACAGGCCTACACAGGAAAAAGTCATTCTAAAATTATGCTCAAGATTAGAGGCTGGTGGTTTCCTGTTCTTAGGCCACTCTGAATCAATTTCAAATATGAATCTTCCACTAAAACAAATTCAACCCACAACATTCAAAAAAATTTAGTATGCATGAAATGTCTTTGAATGTTGGCAATACAGAGAAATATTATTTATTGCCTGGAGAAATATTTTCAAGTAAAAAACCGCATATAGTTGATACTATTTTGGGATCCTGCATAGCAATATTCTTGTGGGATCCGCTTATGCTTTGTGCAAGCATTAATCATTACATGTTGCCCTCGGGTAACAAAGAGAGCAGCACATCTTATAAATATGGGAACGTTGCTATACCTGAAATCATTCACCGAATGATGAAAATGGGAAGCACAAAAAATAATATACAGGCAAAAATTTTTGGTGGCAGTGAAATAGCACATTCCAACAGTGCATTTAATATAGGCAGGCGCAACATTGTACTGGCCCAGGACCTTCTAAAAATGGAGCAGATACCAATTGTAAGCTTTAGTGTGGGAGGGCCTCATGGCCGCAAAGTAATTTTCAACTCCACCACAGGAGAAGTTTTAATAAGCTATATCAAACAGGATATCAACGTTATTGATCAGAAAAATAATGCTCATAAGTAAAACCTTTCTGCAAAATGAACGAAACTATAAAAGTGCTGATCGTTGATGGTTCTTCGGCTTTCAGACAAGCATTGACTCAAATATTAATTTCAGATCCCATAATTGAAGTAATTGCTACTGCTTCTGACCCGTATATAGCAGCAAATAAAATGACAAGGTGGGTGCCTGATGTAATTACAATGGATATAGAAATGTCCCGTATGAATGGCTTAACTTTTTTGAAAAAGATAATGTCTCAATACCCGGTACCGGTAGTAGTGATTTCTGACCTGGTGCGAACCAACAAACAAATTGTTTCCAGGGCTTTGGAATATGGAGCTGTAGATGTAATGAGTAAAGAAATGTTAGAAGCAAAAGAAATTTCTATTGAAGCCAAAATAAAAATATGCAATGTTATTAAAGGGGCCGCCCGTTCTTTCTTAGGAAAAAAATCTTCAGTTCCCACTATTGTTATTCCTAAATTATCTGCCGATGCTGTATTGCCAAATGTGCGCTGCAAAAATGTGGTGACAACCACCGAAAAAGTGATTGTTTTAGGTGCATCTACAGGGGGAACCGAGGCGATTAGGATTTTTCTGCAAGCATTGCCAGCCGATGCGCCTGGAGTTCTTATTGTTCAGCACATGCCTGAAAATTTTACTAAATCTTTTGCAGACCGGCTGAATGACCTTTGCAAAATTGAGGTAAAGGAAGCTGCAAATGGAGATATAGTAAGGAAAGGGATAGCATTGGTTGCACCCGGAAACCAACATGTATTGCTAAAGAAAAAAGGTTCGTCTTATTATGTAGAAGTTAATGATGGCCCGCTGGTAAACCGCCACCGCCCATCAGTAGATGTACTGTTCCGTTCGGCAGCTATTTATGCAGGAAAGAACAGCATTGGCATATTGCTTACAGGCATGGGCGCAGATGGCGCTAAGGGCCTGCTCGAAATGAAAGAATCTGGAGCTTGTACCATTGCTCAAGATGAAAAGTCTTCTGTAGTTTTTGGAATGCCTAAAGAAGCCATTTTACTAAATGCTGCCAACAAGGTATTACCATTAACAGAAATTGCGGGGTATGTGATGCAACATATTCCGGCATATTAACGCAGGATAGGTACATTTTAAATGACTGTAGGTACGCACCGCTTAGGTGATGAATATTGCTTTAATTTTTATCGCTGGGTTATTACTAAGTTATTCACTGCCCCTTCAAGAGATGGAAACTGAAATAAGTAACCGGCGTCTTCCATTTTTTTACTACTAACTGTTGCACTTTTTAAAACCTCAACACTCATCTCACCCAACGCAATCTTCAATGCAAACTCCGGAACATGAATGGGCACTGCTATTTGTTTTTCCTTTGCTATTGAAAGAATTAAATCTTTGTTGCTAACCGGTTGGGGCGCTACGGCATTATATACACCATCAATTTTATTATTCTCAATAGCATACAAATAAACACCAACAATATCATTGATATGAACCCAGCTAATAATCTGTTTGCCACTTCCTAATATTGTGGCTGCGCCAAACTGCAATGGTTTTTTAAATTCCTTATAGGCTCCTCCCTCATTACTTAACACAATACCTGTCCGCAATATCACCAGTCGCTTGCCAAGTGCAATAACAGGCTGTATGCTTTCTTCCCAGGCTTTGCAGGTAGTGCCTAAGAATGATTTATCAGGTAGAGCAGTTTCAACAAATGGCTTTGGATTAGGGATAACAGGGTCAGCGCCATACCAGCCAATAGCAGAAGCGCTAATGACTCCCTGAACTTTGTTTGTATTTTCTGTAAGCCCTTTTATTATAAGCGCTGCACTTTGGCTACGGCTTTCAAAAATTTCTTTCTTCCGCGTTTTTGTCCATCGTCCTTCGGCAACATTTGCACCAGCTAAATGAACAATAAAATCAGCAGAGCAAACAGCGGATGCATCAATAGTTTGTTCTTCTATATTCCATTGGGCGTACCTAATTCCCGATTGAAGGCCCGAAGCAGATTTCCTTGAAAGAATAATCACTTCATAGCCCTTCTTCATTAATTCTGCTGATAGCGCTTTTCCAATTAAGCCTGTGCCCCCCGTTATTAATACCGTTGCCATAGTAGGTATACAGTTGAAATATGAAAATGTTTATTTAGAGAAACAGTTACCCTTGTGTAAGCAGGCAAAGGCTATCTTCGAAAGCTTCAACAGAATGTGTAACATTTATGGGAATATCAGTTTCATCATACGTTTTTAGGATAATGCTTTTTTCACCTTCCTTATAAAGCACACTTCCGGAAATAACCGTCAATTTTGAAGTTTGATGCGCTTCATGATCTTTTAGTTTCATCCCTGCTTTGAAACCAATTACCAATACTTTAAAATGTTGTCCTTTATGCAGTGCTTTGGCTATAGGATGACTACCGGTTTGTAGCTCTTCCAGAATGCTTTGTATGATCATAGTTTATAAGTTACTGAAAATGTCTCTATACTGTTGATAATTCTCTGATGTATTGATACGAATTTAAAAATGCAAAGCCCTATAAAAGGCTAAGTAGTCGCATTTATAAATCTCCTAGCTGCGGCCGTATAACAATTTCTTCAACTGTGGCCTGTGGCGATAAGCGGCTTGTTGTATAAATCATGGTGGCAATATCTTCCGCTTCCATTATCCTGCTTTCCGGCACACCGCTGCCTTTCCACGAATCGGTATATACAGCACCAGGTATAACAGCCGTTACCTTTATATAATGCGGCTTCAACTCCTGGCGCAGATTTTTTGTAAAACCAAGTAAAGCATATTTGCTAATGCTATAAGCGCCGCCATTTGGGTAAGCACTTAAGCTTGCGATGGAACAGATTGTGAAAATATGACCACTTTTTTCTTTAATCATTCTTGGCAGCACTGCTCTTGTAGTATGATATGCACTGTATAAATTTACCTCCAGCATTTGTTCTAATGCCCCATCAGGTTCATCTGAAATATTGCCTGGTAAATAGCTTCCCACATTGTTAATCAATACATCAATGGTAGAAACATTATTAGTTATCCATTCACCAAACAAAATAGCCTCCTGTTTTTTTCCAAGGTCGAAGGCCTGCGCCTGTATGGTAATACCGGGATATAGGGTTTTAAGTTCTTCCACAGTTTCTAATAAATTGTTTTCATTTCTTGAACATAAAAAAAGATTATATCCATGAGTAGCAAAAATTTCTGCAACGGCTTTTCCAATTCCCCTCGATGCTCCGGTAATAACTGCATTCATAATGTTGGTTTAATTTTAGTTGCCATAATTTGCTGCAAAATAAATGTATTTAAGGAAAGGCATTCATGAAGTATAAGCACCTTTTTTTTGACCTTGATCATACGTTATGGGACTTTGATGCTAATGCCAAAACCACTTTGGCTCAATTGCACATTGATTTGCAACTTGCGGATAAAGGCATTCACGATTTTGACCGCTTTCATAAAAATTACTTAGCACACAACGAAAAGCTTTGGGCGAAATATAGAAAAGGATCAATTAAACAAGATGAACTTCGACTAAAGCGAATGTGGCTTACGCTTCTTGATTTTAAAATAGCTGATGATGACCTGGCAAAACAGTTAAGCGAATTGTTTTTACAATTATTGCCTACCCGTACTATTCTTTTCCCCAACACTAAAGATGTATTGCAATATTTAACGGATAAAGGATACAACCTTCATTTGATAACCAACGGATTTGAAGAAGTGCAACAAACTAAGCTGCGAAGCTGTGGATTAAGAGCTTTCTTTAAAGAAGTTATAACCTCAGAAGGATCGAATAGCCTGAAACCCGAAAAAGAAATTTTTGAGTATGCTTTGAGTAAGGCCAATGCTACGCTGGCAGAAAGCGTAATGATTGGTGATACATTAGATGTTGATATACTTGGCGCAATGAATATTGGCATGGACCAGGTACATGTGAACTTTATGGGTAATGTACAAGATTTAAAGCCAACGTATACGGTAACTACCTTAAAACAATTGAAAAATATTTTTTAATAAAAAAGCCTTCCGAAGAAGGCTGCATTGTTAATTGTGGTTGTTCTTAAAAAATGCAATTACGTTTTGACTTAGTACACTTAGAATCTTTTTTTACAACTACTTCCTTTTTTACTTTCTTTTCAGAAGCAACATTTGCATACACAATAGTTGCTGTGGTGAGCATACCTGCTGTAGCGAGGACTATAATTTTTTTCATGGCTGGGTGTTTCCATTAAATTACGACTAATTAGGCAACCCCAATAAAAATACTTCTCTCAATATCTCACTCGCTTTCCATCACCATTTCCCCAAAATAGTTACACCACCTTTTACTTTCTGGTTCAGCTTTACGTCAATCTCGGTGTCTAAAGGCAGCAAAAGATCAACTCTCGAACCAAATTTAATAAACCCCATTTCACCACCTTGCTCTACCCTATCGCCGGGCTTCAGGTAGTTAATTATGCGTTTTGCTAATGCTCCTGCAATTTGCTTTACCAGCATTTCCTTCTCCCCATTACTATAAACAACCGAATGGCGTTCATTATCTGTAGATGATTTTGGATGCCAGGCCACCAGGTATTTTCCTTTATGATACTGGCTATATAAAACTTCTCCACTAACAGGATTTCGGTTTACATGCACATTTAATGGGCTCATAAAAATAGAAAGCTGGATGCGTTTATCTGTAAAATATTCGTCGGGCTGAACTTCTTCAATCACCACTACCGTACCATCGCATGGTGCAACAATTTTTTCATCACCCGTTGTATGTGTTCTGTTTGGAATGCGGAAAAATGATAAAAGAAAAATAAGCAGGCCAAACGTTAAGAGGAACACCAACCATGCAATTAAAATGGAATAAGTGCTGATGTAAAATAAAACAGCCAGGTTAATTATAGCAAAAATGATTACGGCAATAATGATACTTCTATAACCTTCTTTATGAATTTTCATGCGCTTAAATATGAGGCCAAAATTAGGGAGACTAAACTGTTATAAAGGCAATAGCAAAATTCTTTTGCAACCCTAATTGAGATATATTAATTATCATTAGCGTTTTGATATTAATCAAACATATTCAATTGGTTATGATTAAGTTCTTTGAAATATTGTTTTTTAGTTTGCTGAAACAGTTGATTTATG
>JAYULK010000008.1:0-72088 GCA_043763635.1 Chitinophagaceae bacterium | reverse complement strand
TACCTGTTAAAACAAAGCGGCAGCCTTATCATCCTCGTACCGGCATATAGTTTTCTGTATTCTTCACTAGACTATAGACTCGGCCACTTTCGCAGGTACACAGCATCGAAGTTAAAAACACTCTTTACCCCGTCGCTTTATGAAATGAAAGCCCGTTTTTATTTTAATGCCTTAGGGATATTGGGTTGGGGGGTGAATAAACTATTAAAGCGAAAAGAAATTTCAGAAGCCCAAATAAAAACATTTGATTTTTTAGTTCCTGTCGCAAAAATCATGGATAAAATCACTTTCAATCAGATTGGTCTTTCTGTGATAATTGTATGCCAAAAAAAATAACGCAATAAGGGTTGTATGCTTCAAAGTCTTCTTTATTTTTTCATAATTTCTTTTTTTTGTTTTACATGGGGCCTGCCCATTATATTTTTTAGTCAGCAAAAAGAAACAAAAATAATCGTCTCATTACGGGATTGTATATTTCTTTTCTTTTCTGGTTTATGTGTACTATCAATTGTTAGTTCCTGGCTATGTGTTGTAGGACCAATTAAATATTGGCAGCTAATTGCTTTGACCATACCAATAATTGGAGTTGAACTATTTTGGATTAGAAAAGGGAAATTAAAATTTGATATCAATGGCTTAAATGTGAAGCTTCATTTTAGCGAAAAGGTATTCTTGGTAATATGCTTAATACTGTTTTATTATTTAAGCGCTGGAAGGCCTCAAATGGTGGATACAGACTTATATCATCTTCAATCAATAAAATGGATTTCGGAATATGGAACAATTCCTGGTCTAGCAAATATCTACCTGAGGTTTGGCTTTTATTCAAACTGGTTTCATTTAATAAGCCTTTTTAATTTTCCGTTTGCCAATCAAAACTTTTTGTACTTAAATAATGCGCTATGCATCTGGACCTTCTTTTTTTTATTTTTTAGATACAAGAAGCATTCACTATTAGAGGGAAAACAAGCAATGCATTTTGCCATACTATATTTTCTCCTTTTGGTTTATTCGCTTTACGAATGGAGGTTGTTTCGTTCAACAGCTAGTTCCACTTCTTATGATTTTATAGTTACGACTATTACTATTATAATTATATGTTTACTGTTGGAAAAAGCTTTTCAGCTGACGAAACTGCAAACTCCAACCTTTCTTTTGCTATTGGCAAGCGTTCCCTTTTTTAAAATTACTGGTATATTTCTTTTTGTTTTCCTGCCCGTTTACTTTTTATTATGCGGCACCACTAAAAAGCAAATAACCTACTTTATATTAATTTTTTTGATAGCTTTTTTCCCTTACTTGTATAAGAATTATATGCAAACCGGTTATCCTTTCTTCCCATATAATATAATAGGTTTTCAGGCGCCCGATTGGCAAGTTCCTCTCCAGTTAGTATATCATTTCAACAAATTTATTTACTTAACAAATCACTACATAAACCAGTCCTTTCCAGCTGATGCATGGACTGGTGGTTTGCACTTCTCCTATATTAATGATTGGTTTCTTCATTTAACGATGCCCGATAAATTCATGGTAGCCCTTTCTCTTGCCGGAGGCGCTATTGGATGGGTCTCATTCAAAAAAGTATACCCATCTCACCTTAAAAAATTAATTATTATTCAAGCAGCTTGCTATCCTCCGCTGATTATATGTTTGGTGATCTCACCGGACACAAGATTTGTTTTTGGCTTTCTCCTAATGTCTTCTTTTATTCCTATAAGTATACTGTTGTTGAAATTTTGGCGTCGGCAATTTTTTTACATTGGATTTATTCTTATCTCCTTTACATCTCTTAAGTATGTTTTTGATACATGGAGCAATAAGTTTGAAACAAGCTACCTGTTAAAACCACCACCGACATTTATACCTCCTTTTAAAACCGTTAGAATAAATAATTTTAATTACAACACGCCCGAATTTTCTAATTTATGGAGCAGACGATGCTTTGGAATACCCCTGCCCTGCTTATACCAAACCAACGGTTTATTAGTTCCCAGAGGCAGTAATATTAAAATGGGTTTTAGAATGAACGCTATATCAGACAGCTCGTTCCTGCGACAATATCAGTACTAACCTGGCCTGATTCTTCAAATAGATTTCCATCCAATATACACCCAGTCACCTCCTATCTCTATACATTTAAACCTGGATAAACCAAACAAAGCAATGAGCGGTTCTTTGGAAAAGAAAAAATTCACATGTTCATCCAGAGTATAATAATATTGTCGCTGGCGGGGCACCACAACAATGATTTTTCTACTTGTTATTCTAAGTAGTTCACTTACGGCTTTTTTTAGGTCAAGTATATGTTCTAAAGTGTGGCTACAGAGGCAAATATCAAACTGATTATCTATAAATGGCAGACTGGTAATGCTTCCTTTATTAAATTTTATACCCCCGTCCATGAGAACATTCACTACATCACACGCTGTTAGATCTATTGCTGGTAAATCTCGCTTTATTAAGGTTAACAGGTAGCCTTTGCCACAGCCAACGTCCAAAAGATTATGTCCATCACCTAATTCATTTTGAATTATATAATTAACAGTTTTATTGCTAAGATCTGTCTTGCGTCGCCGTGAAATGGACTCTAATTCCCCATACAATTTTTCCTGCTGTAATTCACTCATCGAATGAATTTCACTTTTGAAATTCATCATTCTTCTTGCCAGTTTTTTATTATAAGCCAAATAATAAAACGGAAGCATAAACCATTTACTATCCCTAATTATTGGTGGCAAGCATTCGTCCAGAAAAAACCTAACCTTATTTGTTATTTCTCGTTTCATTAAGCCTGTAATTTCCAAAAATATTATGGAACAAAATAACTATGAGAGCGCCAAGCATAGACAATCCATCCTTTAATATTTTGACGTTTGAGTTCTTATAGTCTACAATGACCACAGGAACACCAATAATAGAATAATTGATTTTTTTTGCAATAAATAAAACCTCTACATCAAATGGGTAGCTATAGTTTCTTATTCTTTTAAATAAGAATTTTGCCACCTCAGATTTAAAGCCCTTTATACCACACTGCGTGTCGTAAACACCCTTAACAAAAAAATTGCCAATAAAAAAAGAAAGCATCTGGCTTCCAATTTTTCTTATAAGTGGAAAATTATTCGGGTAAACAGATGCACTCAAATACCTATTGCCAATTACGATGTCAGAACTTGTGTTTTTCATAGAATCAATAATGTTCCCTACTGTGGACAAATCGAAAGGGAAGTCTCCATCCATAAAAATATAAATGTCTCCTTTCGCCACGGAAAAACCTTTTTTTACGCTCCAGCCCTTCCCCATGTTGTGGTCGTTTTTAATAAACAGGCATCCATAGGTTTCGGCAATAGTTTTAGTAGATAACCAGTCTTTTGATCCGTCATCCACTACAATCAATTCAAAACATTCATTCCTGGCTTTTAGGTAGTGGACAAAGGCAGGAATGGCGAGAGAAAATTCTTTACTGCAATTATATACGGGTAATACAAAACTTATCATATAAAATACGCTATACTTGCTCTTAATTTTGAGTGGCAAAAACCCAAACTTCATCTCAGAAATGACGACCACTTTGGTTCAATTACTAAATTACTAAGCAGCTTTTTGGAATAGAGGTGCATCGATTCTCAAATAACCAAATGTAAAGTTATGTTTCTAAAAAAGTGCTTATTAAATCCAGGTACCCTACCAAAAGCCGCATTCAAATGAATTTTTTAAAACGGAATCCTTATTTATTACTGGCAATATTTATTCTTGTAGCATACCTTCCAGTTTTGCTTCCATATTATCATTTAAAAAATGATTTTGTAACACAAATATTTCCAACCCGGTTTTTCATTGGAGAAAGTTTGTATTCTAATACTTTTCCCTGGTGGAATCCTTACATCAACTACGGCATTCCACAGTATGGTGACATGGCTTCAGGATTCTGGAATCCCATGTTATGGCTAATTGCAAAGTGTTTCGGGTATACCATATTCACTACCACTTTAGAGGAAATTTTCTATATCTTAATTGGAGGTTGGGGTATTTATAAACTCTCAAAGTATTTACAAATAACAAAGGAAGTAGCAATTATTTGCGCAATCTCATTTATGAGTGGGGGCTTCATTGTGGGCCATTTGCAACACCTTTGCTGGATTACCGGTGCTACATTTTTCCCTTATGTTTTACTATTTTATTTGAAAGCTTTAAAAAATCCAACCTTAAAGCACTTTATTTTAGGGGGCATCTTTGGCTTTGTGTTTATAGCCAGCACTCATCCCGGTTTGATAATAGGATCCATTTATTTTTTTCTTTTTGCATTTATTTTTTTACTACTCTTGAACAGGTCATTTTTTACTAATTTAACCAGAGCTCAGGTTGCTAAGGTGAGCATCATGTACGCTCTGTTTATATTGTTTTTCTCGCCTATTGTCTGGACAAGTAATTTAGAAGTTTTACAATTTTTAACTAGGGTTAGTAAAGTCTCAATAGAAGAAACATTAATGGGGCCAACGACATTGGCTTCCTATATCTCACTTATATTTCCACTTTCAGTACACAAAGGCACTTTTTTTCAAACGGATATTTCAATGCGAAATGTTAGTATTGGCCTGCCGCTTTTAGTGGGTATATATTTTTACTTTAAAAGCAAAAATTTAAAACAAACCTTTCCACTGTTATCACTACTTACTTTTTTTATTCTCCTGGCCGCAGGGGGTTCTTTTAAAATATTCGCCCATAAATTTCTACCTCTTCTTGCGTATGTAAGGCTCAATGGAGAATTTTCTTATTTCGTTTTTATTCTTCTCATTCTAATAGGAGGAACTGGTTTGTCAAATCTTCAGAGTAGTTTAAATGGACAATCAAAACTTAAAAAAGCCTTTTTTGCAATTCAGATTTGTTTGATTGTTGGTTTCATTGCAACCCTTATTTATGTGATCATTACTAAAGATTCCATTGTATTTAGCTTGCATAATGCTTATCGTCCCTGGACAATAAAACTGTTTATAGACCTTGTGACCATTTGGGATTTAACGCTCATAAGTATACTCATTCAACTGACTCTTACTCTTTTTATTAAAAATTCGTTTACCTCCTCAGTCCTACTCCCCGTCTGCATATACTTGGTTTTGCTTACGTGGCTATGTCTTCCTTTTACGGGATTAGGAAAAATACCTCGATCGCAAGTACAAGCTATAATTAGTACATTTCCAAAAGGAATAGTTAAGCCCAATCAAAAATCAATTAATGAGAATAAATATATAGACGCCAGATATGAACCTATTATCGGATCGGCAGCTTTTTATAGCAAACAGATTGGCTACCCAACTCAGCCAGCCTACCCTATATTACTCAATTCCACTAAAAGATTTTATAACAACCGTGCTATAGCAGCATTTATTCGAAATCAGAGTTACCTGTTTCTTTCTACAGATACAACCATTAATGCACATACTTCCTATGACTCTTCTAAAATTCAAGTAGAAAACTATACGCCCACAGTTATTAAAACAAGAATTTTAAATGAGGCCTTCCGATATGTCATTTTATTACAAAACAATTATCCACATTGGGAAGTTTATATCAACGGTAAACATATACAACACTTCACCGCCTTTGGTACATTTATCGGGGTGCCTCTCAAGAAAGGTATAAATTATGTGGAATTTAGGTTTACTCCAAAACTGCTTCAAATAATACTATCACTAAACATACTTATCCTGGTTTTAGGTCTGGTAGTGATATCATTAAAAAGGGCAAAAAATATCAATTTAGTTGGTAAATAATTTGAAGTACCCATTATTCAATGGGTGGCAAATAAATGTTGTTATACAGATAACTTACTAGCGCATCAAATACATTTTACCATAGCCCTTATTAAAATACTTATCAGTATCATCTTTTTCTGACTTGTATTTATCTAAAGATTTTCCGTTCAAATTTGTTACTACACGATAAAGATATATTCCATTTCCCAGCTTCTGACCATACTGATCTGTACCATTCCATTTGAACTCTGTAATGTTTCGTCCTATCCGAAGAGGCCCTAATTCATCCTTTGTAATTTCTCTCACTATCTTACCAGTAACTGTCAATATTTGAATTTTCATATTTTGAGGCACTTCACTGCCTGTAAGCGTAAACACAAATGCAGTAGATGTTGTAAATGGATTTGGATAATTTAATAAATTAGAAATCATAGGTTTGTTAATCACCTCGAACCCTACTTTATACTCAATCCCTCCTGCCATGTTATTACTTTCATCTTTACCCGAAATGACTAATTCATAATTACCGTCTTCACTAAAATAAGGAGCAAAATTTATCGTAGCTGTATTATCTGAACTTGATTGGGCAGAAGTAAATCTTAGGGTATCGGTATTAAAATAATAGGTCTTTGTTTTACTATCTTTTAGAAAACGAACCTTTATGCTTACAAGTGATGTATCATTCAACAATAAATACTTCGATTCATCTTTTAATCTTATTACAATTTCAGGATTCGAGGAAACAATATCATTATTCAAAATATGAACATTGTCAAAAGTTACATCCATCAAAGGATTTAAACTATCACCTCTTACAAAGAATTTACTGAAGGTAAAATTATTGAAGTGGTATTGTTCCGGTTGGTCATCGTCTGGATTAACTTCAACGAATAGAGTGTTAAGTCCTGGAAAAGATCGGGTGTCAATATTATGCCTGACATGGATAGTGTCATTTATTCCTAACGGCCTATGTTTTAATACTGGAAGAATATGCTGTACATTATTCTGATCTGTTATTATCATCTTAACTCTTAAGCTATCAAAGCCAATAGCAGAAATATTTTTAAAAGCCATTTTAAAATCAATTGCCTGGCCCACTTCCAAAGTATCAGACATTTTAAAATAAATATTAGGGGCAACAGCTCCTTCCGGTGCCAGGTCACTAGTAAGCCTCCAAAAACTTAACTGATATGGACTATAATTTATAGTATCAGTATTACGCATACGCAACTTCAGATAAGGAAATTGCTTTACATCTACAGAAGAAATGTCCACTGATTTCTGATCAATACCTATATTGTTAAAGAGTACTGTTTCAGAATTATCATTACTAATGCCCACAATATCAATACCTGGTTTATCGCCTGAGGGATTTTCGAGCGTATTCCCATTCCATAATAGCTGCTTCCATTTCTTTACAGGGCCAAATTTTGGAGAGGTAATAAAACCTAAACTCTCAGTGCCCGTAATACTAACAGAAAGTAAATTGATATCATATTGACTTTGTGTCATTACCCATTGAGGAGTAAATGAGGGATCGTTCTTTTTATAAATAAATGCCCATTGACGAACTCTGTTGAAGGAATCTAGATCACTAAATCCAGCGTCTTTTAAATAATGATATATTGATTTGCCTTTGCCATAATAAGTAGTATCACCTGACCATTCTGCAGCATAAATTTTAGGAAGGCCCCAATAATCCTCCACATCATTGCCTCTTACAACTACGTAAGCACCATCCGGAATTATATTGTACATAAAATTCATTATTTTCCGCCTGCCCGAAGTATCAGTATAAGGAAATTCAAAATTATTTTCCCGTCCCGCCGCACAATTATTTCCTACGCTGCCATATAAACTTTGGCCTGTATTTCCGGGGAAGCTTACACCAACAGAGGTTTGATTTAGCCATGGCGTATTTGAAGCTGCATCAATAACATTAAATATTAAGGATTTCGCCCAACAGGCCGAACGGGTAAAAATGTTACCATTCAAAGTCACGGACTGCTGGCTGGGACCAACACGTGGATAGGTACCGATACGTGCAATTATGTTAGAGCCGCTAGTATGTGGATGTTTCCAAACTCTTGAAATCGAATCCAGGTATATTTTATCAACCTCAGATTTAAAATGCTGGAATAAATGTGATTGGTTAAATCCTGGCTCATGATTTTGCAAATAAACAAACGAAGAAGAATTCCATTTATACTCTCCATTAGCTGGTACAATGGAAACACGCCAATAGTATACCGTATTATTAGTAAAAGATACCCCCGGATCTACTTCCACTGATCCACCTTTACTGTTTACTGTTTTAGAAATTTTAAAGCCCGAATTAAAAAGTTCAGTTGTATCCAATTCAAGTTTGTATTGTTTGCTTTCACTAAAAGGATTAGCGGTGGAAAAAATAAGTTTTGAGTTTGGTTGGTTAATAATTGCAAATTCATACGGATAAGTAGGTCTTGCTTCGTCTTCATAAATAAGGAATTCTTTTGTTACACTATTATTTGTTTCATACAATTCATCAACATTATTATCGGCATCAACTGTAACAATTATTTTATTAGCTCCTTTATCAACATTGGGATCAATAGGAATGTCAATGCTTATAGAGTGCGAATACCTAATGCCGTTAATGGTATCCTTATAAATAATCTTTGTACTGTTATCCGGAAATTGTCTTTTTACTTCAATAGAAATTTTATCATTTACTGCTTTACCAATATTATAAAACTGTGCATCTAGTTTAAACGAACGTTCAGCTACAGAAATAAAATCCGGAGTAATCTTTACTAAAGGATCAGTTACCAGGTAATCTGCTTTTGCATGAGGATTTACTTTTATAGCCGGATCTCCATGAAAGTTTAATTCTTCAACATTAGCCCTGGAGTAAAAATTTTCCTGGTTTGTATAATTAAATGTTTTTATCGCTGCTGATACCATGGCTTCTCCAACAGTTTTTCCATAGTCAGAATTCCCTAAGGATTCATACATCTGATCATTCCAAATTTTCAAATAACCAACAATGCCAAAATGTGTACTGGCAATAAACCCAATCATTCCTTTTTGAGGTGCTAATACATATTTTTCTGATAGTCCATCAACTTTAGCCAGCCTTGCGTTATCTGCACCATAAAAGTTTCCTGCACTGCACCCAAGAGCAATAAAGAGCGGATATTTTCCTGTACTGTTATAATTCTGTGGCTCATCTAAATTATAAGTAAGCGTATTCGTTGAAGAGTGTCCAAAATATGTTATAATGCTCAACCCATTCTCAATTTGTTTTTTAAAATCTGAGCTTGAAAGCTGCCCCACTGTATTGGAGGTGCTGCTAGAAAAAGTTGATACGTTAGCCCCATACAAAGTATCTCTAATGATTCCTTTGAACTCATTCATAGACTGCTCAAGCCTGGTTTTAAGATCTGGCTCAGTTGCTCCTACCAGGTGCACTACATTCTTCATCCAGCCCTTGTCTTCAAAATTAGGTGATGAGGTTGCCTGAGCCTGTTCATGCTGTTTAATTTTAGCCAGGTAATCGCTTATTTCATAAGGATGAACAACCGATAACCTTCCAATAGGAGTTAGCGGTACCGAACTCCCACCTTCCGCACTCATTAACACATCAGAACCCGGATACCCGAATACGGGAACAAGATTTAAACGCCTTACATCAGCATTATCATAATAACGCTGGGTTGTATATTCAACACCTTTGCCCACCATGAATACATGCTTTGGAGCTATGCTAAAAACATTTCTCGCATATTTTATAAAATTCCTGATTCCAAGGGGGTTTAAATTAATACCATATCCAAACTGGTCAATCAGTTCATCTACAAAATAGGTTTTTGCTTTGTAAGTACCACCGGTAACGCTTGCTCTATAAGCCCTATAGTCTTCTACAGGATTATTGCCATTTGCCCCGTTCGTTAAAAGCTTATTCGTAATAATAAGATAATCTCCCTCATTATCTGGGAGAGCATAATTTATAAAGTTTCTCGTTTCAAAACCTGTAACATTATTTATATTAGTGAGTTCCTCGCTTACTAAAACAAATTTTCTTTCATTACCTGAAGAAGCTAGTACAAATTTTAAAACGGGGGCAGCGGATATATCTGCTATATATCTTTTACCATTAGTTAAATCATACAGTACCGCAGGTATAGCACCATAAGAAAAGCCTGCTATCTCTAAATAATTACCACTATTGCTTGCAGGTAGGGAAAACTCGAAATTACCAACACCACCAAAATTGAATTTTCTTGGGTATGTAAGTTCATATTTATGAATTACAAGCCTATCCACACTATTAGTAATCTGTATATTGGCAATGTTTGTATTAAGTAAAGAAGCTGGAAAACTTCCAGAAGCTTTAGCATCATTAAAATAATCTACAGTGCCCCCTGTAATTGAATCATTATTAATTTTTACCTGAAAATTTCTTATAGCGATAGAATTACCGGATACTGCAATATTAAACCTGGCTGCAGGTCCAGACGTATACGTTTGTAAGTCGGTAAAATTATTACCGTGTAACCCACCTGAGCCAATATTATTTGAAGACCATCCTTCTCCTTTATCGTAAGATGACGAAAGCAGGTATTGAGATTCTACACTCAATGCAAACCCAGAATTAATTTGGTCCCTAAAGTACTTGCCAATAGTGTGCATAAAATAAGGCTCTGGCAATAATAAATTCCCTGCAATATTATTTGATGTTGGCGAGAGACGTAAATTCTCCCCTGTGGGATTGAGGGTAAGAAAATAAGTAGCCGTGTCTGTTTCAAGGCTCCATTTATCATTCAATTGAAAATTCGGGTCACGGTATAATGCTTTGTCTGGCTTACCGTCGTTCATTTCTCCCCAAAACTCAATATAATCTGTTGAAGAAAAGCTGCCGGAAGAAAGTGAAGTATAGATAGGAATTTGCGCCCCGTTTCTCCAAAGTTGAAAATTCTGTGCATTTGCTACAGATATACCGGCAGATATTAAAGATGTCTGGGTAATCCTGTATAAACCTGTTTTTCCAACTTTGAATTTATAATATGTTTTGCTATGGTCTATCCATTCATTATTATATACCTGGGCCTTAGCCAATAACCCAGCACAAATGACCAACAAGCAAAATAGAATTCTTTTCATGAAAAGGTTTTTATAGTACGGATTAGTTAGTAGGCGTTTTTTTATTCTTATCATTTACAAGGTTCACCTGTAAAGAAAATACATGTGTAAATAATGGGTTCGATTGGTTAGCAAGATTTGTAAATGCATAATCAATCCTAACGTTCTGAATCTGAAATCCTGCTCCAGCAGAGGGTTGGTATATCCATACTTTTTTTTGATTAAGGGTATCTCCATCAGCTAACGCCTTCTGAAAATTGTTGATACCAGCCCTTAAAAAAAATACTTTATTAAAGCTGCATTCCAGTCCCATCTTTGGATCTATACTTACAGGATCGCCACTGATAACAGTGTTTCTTTTTCCATCAAAGGTTACGTCCATGTTTGCTTCTGCTAAAAGATTCACTTTTTTACCAAGGGAAAAATCACGACCAATACCTAACACCATTCTTGGCGCTGTTAACTCAGTTGATTTTACAGGAATATCGTTATTGGTTAGGTATAAGGCCTCTTTTTCTTTTTCTGTAAATGAAAAGCTCCATGCATTAAATGTTGTGGTAATGTCGCGACCGGCTACGCCAAAATACCAATTATCTTTCTTATACTGTATGCCTGCATCTAACCCAAAGCCCCATGCTTTTGCAAACTTGCCTACACTGCGGTGAATGACTTTTGCATTAACACCAAATTGTATGTTTTTGTTGCTGCTTTCTTTTAGCTTTTGTGCAAACGATACCAAAAAACCATAATCTGCAGAACTAAAAGCCGTTATGTTATTATAATTAATTGACCCGTCGGGTTCTACTAAAAACAAAGTATTAGGTATATCATCCACCGCAAAGCGCAAAGCCGTTAAGCCTAAAGTTCTTTTGTTGCCAGCTATAGGTAAGGCAATGCTGGCATAATCAAATTTTCCTATCTGGCTAAAATATTCTGCATGCATTACGTTCACATTTGGTACATCTTTTACACCCGTTAGTCCCGCAGGGTTCCAATAACCTGCTGTACCATCGCTAACAGAGGCCACCTGTGCACTGCCCATTGATAAACCACGTGCTCCGGCACCTATATTTAAAAATTCATTTGAATACTTACGCCATTGGGAAAAGGAGGGAAAAGAAAGAGTGATACACAGGAGGGTAAGAACAAGAGCGGTAGATTTCATTCTGTCGTTTTTCGGATAAGCAATTAATAGACGTCTTTAAATGGATATTGGCTGCTTCCAAAACTAATCTTTTACATTTCAATTTGCAATACCCTATTTAAGCGCCTTCTAAACGCAATGCCATGTTTAAAATTGTATTGTTCTGCCTTTCCCTTTCTTACTTTTGCCCTTTCAAAAAATATTGATATGAATTTGATTGAGGAACTGCGCTGGCGTGGACTGATACAAGATATTATGCCTGGCACCGAAGAGCAACTCCTGAAAGAAGCTACAAGCGGCTACATTGGCTTTGATCCTACTTCTGACTCGCTTCATATTGGTAGCCTGGTGCCCATACTGCTTTTATTACACTTACAAAGAGCAGGTCATAAACCGGTAGCACTTGTGGGTGGAGCTACCGGCATGGTAGGCGACCCAAGCGGTAAAAGCCAGGAAAGGAATTTGCTAACCGAAGATGCTTTGCAAAAAAATATTGAGGGAATAAAAAATCAATTGAAAAAATTTTTGGATTTTGATTCTGATAAACCGACTTCAGCGCGACTTGTAAATAATTATGACTGGTTTAAAAATTTTGACTTTTTAAGCTTTATACGTGATGTTGGAAAATACATTACAGTTAACTACATGATGAACAAAGAAAGCGTAAAGAAACGCATTGAAAGTGAATCGGGCATTAGCTTTACGGAATTTACTTATCAGTTAATACAGGGTTATGATTTTTATTGGTTATATCAAAATAAAAATTGCAAACTTCAAATGGGTGGCAGCGATCAATGGGGCAATATCACAACCGGCTCTGAATTAATACGTAAAAAAGCAGGCGGTGAAGCCTTTGCATTTACGTGCCCACTTATTACAAAAGCAGACGGAGGAAAGTTTGGTAAAACCGAAACCGGAAATGTTTGGCTTGATGCGGAAAAAACAACACCTTACCAATTTTACCAGTTTTGGCTAAACGCAGCAGATGCTGATGCCGAAAAGTGGATCAGAATTTTTACCCTATTGGATAAAGAAGAAATTGAAAACTTAGTAGAAGCGCAAAAAAAAGAACCTGAAAAAAGGCCACTTCAAAAAAGATTGGCTAAAGAAATAACCATATTTGTTCATGATGAGGATGCGTATACTACTGCAATTGAAACAACTGAAAAGCTATTTTCTCAACAAGGTTCTACTGCTGATTCTTTAACTATAGAAGATCTGGAAGGCATGGAAGGAATTGTAAAAATTGATTTTGATGCCAAAATGCTTAATGAGGGAATTGATGTTGTTAGTTTATTAGCTCATGCTAATATTTTGCCAAGCAAGGGAGAAGCAAAAAAAATGGTGCAAAATGGTGGTATAAGTATCAATAGAATTAAGGTGGAAGCCATTCAACACGCTATAAACAGCTCGATGCTTTTGCACCAGAAATATCTCCTCGTGCAAAAAGGAAAGAAGAATTATTTTTTGATAAAGTTTGTTTAACACTTTTAGAATAATACAGGCTTCGATAAAAAATTTGGTTCTTCTTTTACAGGCCTTTATTTTTGCACTCCTTAATAACCGTATAAGTTCAAGGTTTAGTTTGAGTTATGGTGTAACGGTAGCACTACTGGTTTTGGTCCAGTCAGTTAAGGTTCGAATCCTTATAACTCAACAAAAGCGAAGATTTTTCTTCGCTTTTTATTTTAGAAAATTTTTTTGCGATACGGGCAAAGCTATAATGAACTCTGTTCCTATGCCCAAATTACTTTGTGCAATGATAGCGCCATGGTGATTATCCATTATTTTTTTACAAATAGCCAGGCCTATCCCAGTTCCTTCCTCCTTATTGCTGTGAAGCCTTTGAAATATCTCAAATATTTTTTCCGAATAAGCAGGATCAAAGCCTGCTCCATTATCCTTTATTGAAATCATTATAAAAAATTCCTTTCCCCACCTCCTATGACTGATCGCCAAATTCTTAGCATACTGCTCAAAAGATTTTATTTCAGCAAGTTGATACCCTGTAATTTTCTTTGATTCAATTTGAATTACAGGTGTTTCATCTCTACGAAATTTGATAGCATTACTTAACAGGTTTTGAAATAGCTGTCCAATTTGAGAAGGAATTATTTCTGCCTGTGGCAATTGGCCTACCTTAATCTGAGCTTTGTTGTTTTCAATAGTTACTTCCAAATCTATTAATACCTGGTCTAAAACTTTCATTAAAGAAATATTCTGAAAAGCCTCTTCTAATTTTTTTAGACTTGAAAAACTCAAAATATCTCCAATCAGCTTTTGCATACGGGAGGATGCATTAACCATCTTATCAATATAAGATTTAGATTTTTCCGATAAAAGATTCCCTGACTCCTTTTGTAGCAAGGATGCAAAAGTTAAAATTTTCCTCAACGGTTCCTGTAAATCATGCGACGCGATATAAGCAAACTTTTGCAACTCTATGTTAACTGTTTCAAGCTCTTTTGTTTTATCAAGTAATTGTTGCTGAAACTGGTATTGTTCTGTAATATCCTGCCCCGTTCCAATCATCGCCACTACTTCTCCTTTTTCATCTAAAATTACCTCACCCCTTGCCTGCATTACTTTTTGCTCCCCATCATCTCTTGCAATCCTATGTACATACTCCTGAAAATTTTTTGATTTAAAAGCTTCCTCTATCGAATCCTGAACAAAATGTCTATCATCAGGATGAATTTTACTAATGAAATGTTCAAAGGTCAAAGGCGTGTTCTTATCGAGCCCATACATCTTATACAAAGTTTCTGACCAGCTTAAGCTATTTGTTTTAACCTCCCATTGCCAGTAGCCAATCTTTCCAATATGTTGCGCCTCATTCAACTGTTTGTTTAATTTAATTAACTCGTTTTCTGCCTTTTGTCTTTCCATCACCTCGTTCTCCAATTGCACATTTGTTTTTAATGCCATTGCCGTAGGCAAAATACGTATTGCATAGAAAACAGTTATCCAGCTAACAACACCGGTAAAAAACTTTACCAAGGCATTTAAGCGATACGCAGGATACCAAAAAGTTATAGCATCTAATAAATGTGTGGAGCCGCAAGCAAGAATGAAGGCAGCAAATAAAAAATAAGCTCTTACAAATTTTGCATCTGTTTTACGGGAAATAAATTTTAAGATAAGTAACGGTAATGCGAAATAAGCAGACCAAATTAATAAATCACTAATTATATACAACCATCCGTGAAAGTCCGTCCAGTTGCCACAATGCCACCGCGGAGGCCAATCTGAAATATCAAATAGCTTTCTAAAAAAATCAAGCATACCTTTCATAGAGGCGCAAAATAATGTTTTCTCTTTAGCAGAGGAAAGAATATGGCCTGGTCATCAAGTTTTATAGCTTTAAAAGAAAAAGACCACATTAAGAAATTGGTTGATCTGAAGGTTTAATGAATTCACCTGGAATTAGCACTTCTTTTTTACTTAAAAAATTAATTGCCGGATAGCAGAAGAGAAAAGAATTCTTGCAGGCTTTGTTTCCAGTCTTTTAGCTTAATGCCATAAGCGGACTGGATCTTCGATTTATCCAATACAGAGTATTGCGGTCGTTTAGCAGTAGTAGGATATTCCGCTGTAGTAATAGGGTTGACAATACATGATAAGCCAGAAAGCTTTTTTATTTGCATGGCAAAATCAAACCAGGTTATAATGCCGTCATTAGTAAAATGGTAGATGCCTGGCAACCATTTACCAGAAGTAATGATCTGCATTGTTGCTTCTGCCAAATCTGCTGCATAGGTTGGTGTGCCATATTGATCGGCCACTACATTTAATGATTCTTTGGTTTTCATCATCCGTAGCATAGTCTTTACAAAGTTGTTACCGTAGATAGAGTAAACCCATGCGGTGCGTATTACTATTGCATCTCCATATTTTATTGCTGCTCTTTCGCCTTCCAACTTTGTTGCGCCATATATGGTAGTAGGGTTTGTTAAATCATCTTCTTTATAAGGCTTAGTGGCTGCGCCATTAAAAACATAATCAGTAGAAGTATGAATGAACCTAACGTTGTGTTCAACACATGTAGCAGCCAAATAATCCACTGCCTCATGGTTAATTGAATGAGCAAGTTCTTTATCAGTTTCTGCTTTGTCAACAGCGGTGTATGCGGCACAATTAACTAAGTAATCAGGTTTTATTTGCGCTATTACTTTTTCCACTTCTTCCTTATCAACAATATTTAATTGTTGTTTGTCGTAGAAAAAAAATTGATGGTCCTGATAATTCGTTGAAAGAACCTGGAACTCATTTCCTAACTGACCATTAGCACCAACTATAATAATCTTTTTCATTACCTGAATTCAAAATTTGTGCTCGAATTTTTAAAAAGGGGCAATTGCACATCTTTATCAGAAACAAGCGCTTTAGAAGTTTCTACTTTCCAGTCAATTGCCAGTTCCGGGTCATCAAACCGAGTACCTGCTTCGCTTTCTTTATTATAGAAGGCATCACACTTATATAAAACAATAGCAGTATTACTTAGCACAGAAAAGCCATGTGCAAACCCTGCAGGTATAAAAAGTTGTTTTTTATTTTCAGAAGATAATTCAATTGAAAAATGCTGGCCATAAGTTGGCGAGCTTTTTCTTATATCTACCGCCACATCTAAAATGCTTCCCTCCAGCACCCGTACTAATTTAGACTGCGCATGTGGATTAAGTTGATAATGCAAACCTCTTATTACACCATACATGGATTTTGATTGGTTATCCTGAACAAAATGACATTGAATGCCATTTTGCATAAATAATTTCTCATTGTACGCCTCAAAAAAATAACCGCGGCTGTCGTTAAAAACCGGAGGTTCTATAATTATAAGTCCTTCAATATTTGCGGGGGTAAATGGCATATTTAAAAACTCCAGTATTTTCTGTTAGTAATATTTCCACGATACATTCCTTTAAGGTCTGCAATCATCGCATCGGGTTTTGTAATGGAAAGGAAGTAAGCTTCATCCAACTTCAAATAAGCTTCATGCGACACAGATACAACTACTGCATCGTAATCTGTACCGGGCTTATCAACCAGGCCAAAACCATATTCATGCATCAATTCATTGCTATCGGCATGAGGGTCTACCACATCAACGTTTAGAAAATAAGATTGCAGTTCTTTTATTACATCAGCAACTTTAGAATTGCGGATGTCGCTTACATTTTCTTTAAAAGTAGCACCCATAACAAGTACTTTGGCAGCCTTAACATTACTTGTGTTGCTAATGATGTGCTGCACAATTTTTCTGGCTACATAACCCGACATGTTATCATTAATGTGCCGGCCAGCAAGAATAACCCTTGAGTTGTACCCTAATTCACTTGCTTTGTAAGTAAGGTAATATGGATCAACTCCAATACAATGCCCTCCTACCAAGCCAGGAAAGAACTTTAAAAAATTCCACTTTGTTCCTGCTGCTTCCAACACCTCATAGGTATTAATATTCATCTTATCAAAAATGATAGAAAGCTCATTCATTAAAGCAATATTCAAATCCCTCTGGGTGTTCTCAATAATCTTGGCTGCTTCTGCCACCTTAATACTAGATGCACGATGAACGCCTGCTTTAACTACTAATTCATAAACCTTAGCAACTGTATTTAATGATTCTTCATCGCAACCTGAAACTACCTTTATAATATTGGCAAGAGTATGTTCTTTATCACCTGGATTAATGCGTTCAGGAGAATAACCCGACTTAAAATCAACGCCATTTTTTAACCCGGAAAGTCTTTCGATAATTGGCAAACAATCTTCTTCAGTACACCCAGGATAAACGGTTGATTCGAAAACAACGTAATCACCTTCCTTTATAACTTTTCCAATGGTTTCAGATGCTTTTTGAACAGGAGTAAGGTCAGGAACATTATGTTCATCTACGGGTGTTGGCACGGCTACAATAAAAAACTTAGCTTCTTTCAAAACCTCAAGTGAATTAGTAAAGGTGATATCGCACCCGTCAAACTCCTCTTTGCATAACTCGTTACTGGGGTCAATGCCTTGCTTCATCAATTCAATACGGTTTGCATTAATGTCAAATCCAATAACAGATATTTTTCTTGCAAACGCCAGTGCTATTGGTAGTCCCACATAACCCAACCCAATAACAGCCAGTTTTTCTTTTTTTTCTATAAGATTTTGATACATGGTTTTTATAAGATGATTGCTTATCTATTATATTATTAAAAACTTATTGCTACTTACTAATGAACTCTTTTGGCTGCTTGCTCCATTCTTCAGCAGGAAGCGATTTAAAATATTCATAGGTTTTAGCCAGGCCTTCAGCTCTCTCAATTTTTGGTTCCCAACCCAATATTTGCCTTGCTTTTGTTATATCCGGCTTACGCTGTTTTGGATCATCTACAGGCAAAGGCTTATAAATTATTTTCACTTTATCACCAGTGAGTTTTAGCACTTCTTCTGCAAAATCCTTTAAAGAAATTTCCACAGGATTCCCAATATTTACAGGCATTGGATAATCGCTCAAAAGCAGGCGATAAATACCATCTACCAAATCATCTACATAGCAGAAAGAACGTGTTTGAGAACCATCTCCAAATACAGTCATGTCTTCACCCCTTAGTGCCTGCCCGATAAAAGCAGGAAGCGCACGTCCATCATTCAACCGCATACGGGGGCCATAAGTGTTGAAGATTCGAATGATGCGTGTCTCGACATTATGAAAGGTATGATAAGCCATGGTGATGGACTCCATATAACGCTTTGCTTCATCATAAACACCACGTGGACCAACAGGATTTACATTTCCCCAATACTCTTCAGTCTGAGGATGCACCAATGGATCTCCATATACTTCACTTGTAGACGCCACAAGTATCCTGGCTCCTTTTGCCTTTGCCAAACCCAAACAATTATGCGTTCCCATCGCGCCCACTTTTAGCGTTTGAATAGGAATTTTCAGGTAATCTATTGGGCTGGCAGGAGAAGCAAAGTGAAGGATATAATCAAGGTCTCCCGGTATATGAATAAACTTAGTTACATCATGATGAGCGAACTCGAATTCTGGTAGCTTTAAAAGATGTTCGATATTCCTCAGGTCACCGGTAATAAGGTTATCCATAGCAATTACATGATAACCTTCTTTTATAAACCGGTCGCAAAGATGTGACCCTAAAAAGCCAGCACCGCCGGTAATTAATATTTTTTTGGGCATACTAGCTGTTTGTAAAGTTTAATGTTGGTCTGCCAATGCTTTCATAATAAAAGCTTAGCTCCTTGATGGCCGCTGAATCAAAAAGATTTCTTCCGTCAAATATTGCCTTGCGTTTCATGTTAGAAACAATCTTTAAAAAATCAGGTGTTCTAAATTCATTCCATTCTGTAGCAATAATCAATGCATCTGCCCCTTTTAGCGCATCGTATTGGTTTTCTGCATAACTAATTTTATCGCCAATAACTTTTTTTACATTCTCCATTGCTTCAGGGTCGTAAGCGGTAACAGTTGCGCCTGCTTTTACTAATTCTTCAATTATATATAATGCCGGGGCTTCCCTTATATCATCCGTATTAGGCTTAAATGCAAGGCCCCATAAAGCAAAATGCTTTCCTTGTAAATCGTCTTTAAAATAATTCTTAATTTTTGATACAAGATGAACTTTCTGGCGTTCATTTACATCCATTACAGCATCCAGTATTTTAAAATCATATCCAACTTCCCAAGATGAATGAACAAGAGCCTGAACATCTTTAGGAAAGCAACTTCCGCCATAACCAATACCGGGGAATAAAAATCTTCTTCCAATACGTTCATCGCTTCCTACGCCCTTCCGAACCATATCAACATCAGCGCCAAGGCGTTCACATAATTGTGCTACCTCATTCATAAAAGAGATCTTCGTAGCAAGAAAAGAATTTGCCGCATATTTGGTTAACTCTGCAGAACGTTCATCCATAAAAATTACGGGGTTCCCCTGCCGTACATAAGGAGCATATAACTGTTCCAATAACTTTTTTGCCCTGTCCGATCTTGTGCCAATAACAATCCGGTCAGGCTTCATAAAATCTTCCACAGCAACACCTTCCCTTAAAAATTCGGGATTAGATACAACATCAAATTCACCCTTAAAGTTGCGTGCTATAGCCTCATGAACTTTTTCTGCTGTACCTACCGGTACAGTGCTTTTATCAATTATAACTTTATAATCAGTCATCAACTTTCCTAAGTCTTCGGCTACACCTAGTATATATCTTAAATCTGCAGAACCATCTTCGCCAGGAGGAGTAGGAAGTGCAAGAAAAATTAGTTGTGCTTCCTTTATACCCTCTGCGAGATCAGTAGTAAAAAATAGCCGATCTTCTTTTAAATTACGATCAAATAGCTTTTCAAGACCTGGCTCATAAATGGTGATTTGCCCTGACTTTAGCTTGTCAACTTTTTTCTGGTCTATATCAACGCAGGTAACTGTATTGCCTGTTTCGGCTAAACAAGTTCCGGTTACCAATCCAACATAGCCAGTACCAACAACTGTAATTTTCATAAGTGTCTAATTTTTACCAATCAAAATTTATTTATTTGCGAACTCTAAAATTTTTGATGTTATTACTTTTAATTGCTCATCATCCATTTCGGTATGAATAGGAAGCGAAATAACTTTTTCGCTTAGCATATCGGTAACAGGCAAATGAACATTTGCATTATACTTTGCGAACATTTTTTGTTTATGTGACGGCACAGGATAATAAATCATAACTGGAATGTTATTATCCGCAAGAAAGCGAATTAATTCATCTCTATCAATACCTTCAAATAACAAAGTATATTGATGAAATACATGGTTGCTGTAAGAAGCCCTAAATGGCGTTGTGATATTTTGTTGATTTTTAAATGTTTCGTCGTAAAAAAGAGCTACTTCTCTTCGTGCTTTAATATATTGATCCAGGTATCTCAACTTCACTTCCAGTATGGAAGCCTGTAAAGTATCTAAACGGCTATTGCATCCGATAAGGTCATGATAGTAGCGCTTACTCTGCCCATGATTGGCTATCATCCTGATTTGATCAGCAATAGCATCATCATTGGTTGTAATGGCGCCAGCATCTCCGTAAGCCCCTAAGTTCTTTGCAGGGAAAAAAGAAGTGGTTCCTACATGCCCTATTGATCCGGCTTTGCGGGAACTGCCATCAGAAAAATTCACATCACATCCTATGGCCTGGGCGTTATCTTCTATAATATATAGATTATGTTTTTCAGCAATTGACATAATCTTTTCCATATCAGCTGCCTGTCCAAATAAATGGACAGGCACAATTGCCTTAGTTTTATTTGTTATGGCAGCCTCAATCAATGAAGCATCAATACAAAATGTTTTGGGGTCAACATCTACAAAAACGGGGGTTAACTGTAATAATGCAATTACTTCAGCGGTAGCAATAAATGTAAAAGAAGGCGTAATCACCTCGTCACCAGGCTTCAATCCTAAAGCCATCATAGCTATTTGTAAAGCATCAGTTCCATTAGCGCATGGGATCACATGTTGTACTCCATGGTAACTTGCCAATGACGCTGCAAAACTTTGCACCTGTGGCCCATTGATAAAAGCAGAACTTTCTAAAACACTCAAAACGGCTGCATCAATCTCCCCTTTGATTTTTTGATACTGCTGCTTTAAATCAACCATTTGAATAGGACGCATTATATATTTTTGCCGTTAAGTGCCGCAAAAGTAGTAAAATAAGCCTTGGGGTCAAGTTTGCCTTTATTTTTGCAGCGTTTCCTTAATTTTTCCAATTGATTTGGCTTTATAATATTTTCATTTTTCTCTATTCCATTGCAATACGCATTGCTGCTTTCTGGAATCCAAAAGCAAAACAATGGATTGAGGGAAGAAAGGATGTATGGAATAATCTAAGAGACAATCTTCCTGAATCAACCAACACCGTTTGGTTTCATGCATCATCAGCAGGAGAATTAGAACAGGCTAAACCTTTGATAAAAGCCATAAAGGAAAGTTTTCCATCGCATAAAATTCTAATTAGCATTTATTCCCCATCGGGTTATAGAGCAGCTAGAAATTATGCTTATGCCGATTTTGTTTTTTACTTACCACTGGATACAAAGCGCAATGCAAACCGCCTATTAACACTAATTCGGCCGCAATTGGTCGTGGTAGTGAAATATGATTATTGGTACCATTTATTAAAATCCATTTGTGCTAAGAACATTCATTTAATCCTTGTTTCTGCTGTATTCAGAGAAAGCCAGCCTTTCTTTAAATGGTATGGCTCACTCTATAATAAAATGCTTTCCTTTTTTAATCAACTGTTTGTGCAGGATGCCACGTCAATGTATCTTTTACAGAAATTAGGAATAAGTACTGGCCATATTAGCGGAGATACACGCTTTGATAGGGTATCAGAAATTGCTGAAGACTTTATGCCCCTTGCGTTTATAAAAGAGTTTATTGGAAATAACAAAGCCATGATAGCTGGTAGCACGTGGCCAGATGATGAAGAATTAATAAAGGATGTTCTTGCAAATTTTGTAGACATAAAGTTTATAATTGCGCCACATGAAATAAACGCTACACATTTAAATCAGCTCAAAAGAACATTTCCTCAGGCCATCTTTTACTCAGAACTGAAAAGTTTGGAAATAGGTTTTACTGATGTTCAGGTCCTGATAATAGATAACGTTGGTATGCTATCCCGTTTATATTATTATGGTGATATTGCTTTTATAGGTGGTGGCTTTACTAAAAGTGGCATACACAATGCACTGGAAGCTGCTGTGTTTGGGAAGCCAGTAATTTTTGGCCCTAATTACCAAAAGTATTCTGAAGCTGTTTCCTTGATTGACAGAGGCGGAGCTTATAGTGTCAGTACAAAACAAGGTTTTACCGATTTGTTTAACACGTTAATTAGCGATTCCAATGCTTACCAACAAGCTGGCACAGAATCTTTAAATTATATTCGGGAACAGAGGGGTGCTACTAAAAAAATCCTTTCTTATATTCAGGAAAACCGTCTTCTTACGAGCTGATAAAAATGTTGCACATTCTCTTTACTATCGTTCCACCCAAGTTTTACTTTTAATTCACGGTTCATCCAATATTCAGCTTCCTGCAGAATATGAAAACTATTGATGGTTTTTATGCTTCTATCGTACATGGCCTCATCGCCACGGAAAAGTTCGTTGATCAAAGTGAACTTATCATTAATGCCAATGGCTTTGCGCAAATCCTTTACGGGCGTTTCTTTTAGCTTATGAGCTACCTCTACCCTATCCTCTTTTAATTTATCATTCAATGATTCCTGGTGATTAGTGATCAGCTCATGAACTTCTTTATGTATCTGTTGCTGCACAAGCGTGGGTGCCTCTGTTACCGCATCTGAATGACCATTATAATAAGGTGCATGTGCGGCTGGTAAAGGCTCTGGCACTACTTCCACCTTAGGTTTTTGAATGAGATATTCCGCAGCCTTAGGTTCTTCTTTATATTCAGGTTTGGGTATATATACCGGCTTTGGGGTTGGTTTTACTTCTTCTATAATTACTGAAGTTTCAGGTTCTATACTTTTAGTAACAGGAGCTATTTCTTGCTGAGGATTGTTAACTATGTGTGTTACCGGCAATATAACCGAAACCTTAGAGGTGCCCAGTGCTTTTGTGGTTTTTTGATGTGACGCCAACTCATTCTGCAAAAGCTGCACGGTAGCAAGCATTTTTTCTACACTTTCCTTCTGCTGATTTTGCTTCTGCAATTTGTCTATAAGAACCTGGATTCGTTCCATTTGTTTACAATACTTTTGGCGGGCTGTGAAGCCATGAATAAATGTTTTTCAAAAGACCGATCAATAAAATTACAAACAGTTTGCCTAACGGCTTGCAACTAAGCGCCAACAATTTTGTAAAATGTTTATAGAACCCAATATATCAGGTGAACGGCGTGGATGGATAGAGGTGATTTGTGGTTCAATGTTTTCAGGTAAAACTGAAGAATTAATTCGAAGGTTGAAAAGAGCCAAAATAGCCAACCTGAAAGTAGAGATCTTTAAACCTGCAATAGACCTTCGTTTTGATGAAACTAAAATTGTATCTCATGATACAAATGCTATTGTTTCAACACCCATAGACAATTCACAAAAGATACTTTTACTAGCACAAAACGCAGAAGTTATTGGTATTGATGAAGCGCAGTTTTTTGATGAAGAAATTGCCAATGTTTGTGATGAACTGGCTTTTAAGGGCATTCGCGTTATAGTGGCTGGTCTTGATATGGATTATACCGGCAGGCCGTTTGGGCAGATGCCTTTTTTAATGGCTAAGGCAGATTTTGTAACAAAGCTGCATGCTATATGTGTGAAGTGTGGCCACATTGCTAATTACTCCTATAGAAAAATACCTAATGAAGACCGCATCATGTTAGGAGAGAAAGATGTTTATGAACCCCGTTGCCGTACTTGTTTTTTATTGGATGGAAAGCTAGATTAATTAAGTAATTTTAAAGCATGGATGCAGTAAGAAAAATTATTGACCACGCTACAAATCCTTTAACGATTGATCTTCCGGAAGAATTTAAAAACCGGAAGGTAGAAGTGATCGTGTTGCCATTGGAAGAGCTTAATGAAAAGGTTATAAAAAAATATGATTTTTCAGATTTAATTGGCAAGCTTGAATGGGAGGGCGATGCACTGGCTGAACAACGAAAATTAAGAGATGAGTGGGAGTAGATACTTTCTTGATACAAATGCTATAATTGCCTTATTAAAAGGAAATCGTTGTATTGAAACTGAACTTTCAGGAGCTGAATGGATAGGCACCTCCGTAGTATGTGTTATTGAGTTTCTGTCATTTCCCCATCTTTCTAAACACGATCAAACTTTGTTTAGTGCACTTCTTAAACGAATAAAAGTATTAGAAATAAAGAACGACATCGCCAATCTCTTTATTATTAGCGACTTTAAAAAGCAAAATAGATTAAAGCTTCCAGATGCAGTAATAGCCTTTTATTCCCGGCATAGCGATGCTACGCTTATCAGTAATGACAAACATTTCGAAAAAATCACCTCAATAAGTACGCTTAAGTTTGGATAACCTTAAGCAAATACTAACTCTTTTTAAAAAAGATATACTGCTGGAAATTCGCCAGCAGTACACGTTCTATGGCATACTCTTATATCTGGGTGCTACTGTTTTTGTTTTATATATGGCTATTGATGAACCTGAAAGCCGTGTTTGGAATGGGCTGTTTTGGGTCATTTTATTATTTGTTTGCATCAATGCTGTAGCCAAAAGTTTTTTGCAGGAGAGCAAAGGGCGAATGTTATACTTTCAATCCATTACCAGCCCCCAAAACTTTGTACTATCAAAACTGCTTTTTAATTCGCTACTCATGTTAGTCATGAGTATGCTAAGCCTGGGGTTATTTGCCTTGTTTCTAGGTAATCCTGTTCAAAAAATATTGCCTTTTATTGGGCTTGTGCTTTTAGGAGGTTGGGGCCTTAGCCTTGTCTTTACTTTCCTGGCAGCCATTGCAGCTAAAGCCCAACAAAATGCAGCTATCATGGCTATACTTGGTTTTCCATTAATCGTTCCTCAACTATTAATGCTAATGAAAGTTTCAAATTCATTATTTACGGAATCAGCTGTTCCAGTCGGGGGCACTGTTGTACTTCTTGCCGCAATGAATTTCATGATTATCATCTTAGCCATAATACTATTCCCATTCTTATGGAAAGACTAATTCCTGTTTTGCTGAACTTTCCACGCCACATACGCCTTACTTTTGTGACTCAATATTGAATGCTCAGCTTATTTATATGAAAAAAAATTGGTGGAAAATAATGTGTGTGGTCATTCTCATCTACACTTTAGTTGCCGGCTTATTGTTTCCTGTTCCACGTGTGATGATATTAAATGAAACCGTTCGCAATATTTATTTTCATGTGGGTATGTGGTTTAGCATGATGACCCTTTACACTATATCTGTTGTTCATGCAGTAAAGTATCTTAATAAAACAAATCTCACCTCAGACATTCGTTCACGGCAATATGCGGCTGTTGGAACTGTGTTTGGCATTTTAGGTTATGCAACAGGTGCTATATGGATGTCGTTTACATGGGCCGATCCTAATAATCCTGCAGTAGCTTCCTTTGGAGCATTAGCAAAAGAACCTAAGTTGATTGGAGCTGCCATCGCCTTGCTCATCTATTTCGCTTATTTTGTTTTACGTGGGTCTATTACGGATATAGATAAACGAGCCAGGATCGGAGCCGTATATAACATTTTCGCTTTCGCATTCCTTTTTCCTTCTATCTGGATCATTCCCCGATTAATGGAAAGCCTTCACCCTGGCGGCGAGGGAAACCCTGCTTTAAATTATAAAGATGTTGACCCGCGTATGATGCCGGTACTCTATCCTGCATGGATTGGATGGATAATGTTAGGAGTGTGGATCACCAGTCTTAAAATAAGATTGGGCATTTTAAAAGAAAAAAAACTGTTGCATTCATGATTCGCAAAATACTTCTTTTTAGTTCGTTGCTTTTTTTACACCTACTGGTGATAGCGCAAGACGCTCCCCGAAAAGTTGATATGGCTGATACCATGCGTAGCAACGGAAAAATATATGTGGTCGTCGCTGTTCTCCTCACTATTTTCCTGGGCATAATCATTTATCTGGTTAGACTGGATAAAAAAATTACGGCTCTTGAAAAAGCAGACCGAACCAGCATTTCTTAAGAATATAAAACGATTGCGCATGATACAGGAATCAGGCTATAGCTTTTACGAAAGCGTAAATAAAAGCTTTGATATAGCATCAAAATTTACGAAATGGGATCCGGGTATACTGGAACAAATAAAAGCTTGTAATGCTGTTTACAGGATGAAGTTTCCGGTGCGAATGGATGATGGGCGGATAGATGTTATTGAAGCATACAGGGTTCAGCACTCCCAACACAAAACTCCATGTAAAGGAGGTATCAGGTTTGCAGCAGAAGTAAACCAGGATGAAGTGATGGCACTTGCTGCACTTATGACTTATAAATGTGCTATTGTAAACGTACCGTTTGGTGGCGCAAAGGGCGGTATCAAAATCAGTCCTAAGAAATACTCAGCTTACGAATTAGAAAAAATTACCCGCCGGTATACGGCCGAACTAGTAAAGAAAAACTTTATTGGTCCTGGTACAGATGTACCTGCCCCTGACTACGGTACCGGCGAACGTGAAATGGCCTGGATTGTAGATACCTATCAAAGTCTTCGCCCTGGAGAAATTGATTCTTTGGGATGTGTTACCGGCAAACCAGTAACACAAGGTGGCGTTCGTGGCAGAAGAGAAGCAACTGGTCTTGGTGTGTTTTATGGCATACGGGAAATTTGTAGAATGCCAGATGTAATGGCACGATTGGGATTGGGAACAGGCATAGAAGGCAAACGCATTATTATACAAGGATTAGGAAATGTGGGCTATCATGCCGCTAAATTTTTTCAGGAAGCAGGAGCAAAAATTATTGCGCTGGCCGAGTTTGAAGGATCTATCTGGAGCGAAAACGGTCTGGACGTAAACACAGTTTTTGAACATCGCAAAACAACTGGTTCCATTTTAAATTTCCCCGGATCTAACAATTTTGCAAAAAGTGCTGATGCCCTTGAATACGATTGCGACATATTAATTCCTGCTGCATTGGAGCATGTAATAAATGGTGAGAATGCTTTGCGCATTAAGGCCAAGATCATTGGTGAAGCTGCTAATGGACCTCTTACACCCGAGGCTGATGAAGTGTTTATACAAAAAGGGGTATTAGTGGTTCCCGATATGTATTTGAATGCAGGTGGTGTTACGGTTTCTTATTTTGAATGGTTGAAGAACCTTAGTCATGTACGATATGGCCGCATGGAAAAAAGGTTTACCGAAAATATGAACGCTCATATATTGGGGCAGATGGAAGAACTTACCGGCAAGCGTGTGATTGAAAGAGAACGCCAGTTTATTATGCATGGAGCAGATGAAGTAGACCTTGTTTACAGTGGTTTGGAAGAAACAATGATTGAGGCAACAAGGGAAATTATTACTGTATGGAATTCGAACCCGCAAATACCTGATATGCGTACAGCGGCTTTTGTGGTAGCCATCAATAAAGTTGCTACTGCTTATGTTGAACTGGGTATATTTCCTTAAATAAATGATCAGTTTATAATAGCCATGCAAACTTGTATGGCTATTTTTTGCTTAAAGGTTTAAAAACTGAACGAAGCTTTTCTCTCTGTATTGTTTAGCTTAATACTTTGCCGCTTCCCGTTAACGGTTACATGCAAAATGTTTGTTTGCTGATCTGTGTAATCAAGCAATAATGTATTATCTACCGACAGATTCTTAATAGCGTTGATGCCTGGTATTTCAAAATAAACATACACTGCTTCATCTACCTTTTCATACCCTCATATTGCAGAACATTTAATCTCGCATCAACAGAAACAGACAAATGTTTTTGAATGTATATATTAATGATCTTATTGTTTTCTAATTCGTTTGCGTTTGAAGAAAAATCTATTGTTTTCTTATACGCTTGTTTTAGTGCTTGCTCAAAATCATCAGCAAATATTTTACAGGTGATCTCAAAAGCTTTTTGATCCTTATTATGTGTGATCTGTGTTACGCTAATAAAGAAAGGATGATTGCTAGATGCAGTCTGAAAGCCCGTTGTAATGCCTGTGGCGAGGCCGGCATTCAACAAAGAAATCATTAACCATTTATAAAGCAAGGCTGCCACCAGCATAAAATGTTATTGAAGTACAAAACTCTGGCTTATTTTGTTAGTGTAGATATAAAAGGTTTGATGCAATGATTGAGTTTAGTTTCTATTTTTTACTTGGCTGGGAGCACATAATGAGTTTGGACGCCTTAGACCATCTTCTATTCATTACTACTTTAGCTGTCACCTATAGCTTAAAAGATTGGAAAGCCATACTGGTTCTTGTAACGGCTTTTACAATAGGGCACTCTACTACATTTGCACTTAGCGCTTTTAATCTTATAAAAGTTTCTTCAACCTGGGTTGAATTTTTGATTCCATGTACCATTGCCTTTACCGCAGTCTTTAATCTTTATACATCTTTTTCAAGCAAACGCATCCCTGTAAATTATATACTGGCACTTTTTTTTGGCTTGGTACATGGTCTGGGCTTTGCCAATACCCTACGCTTTCTTTTAATAGATGGCGAAAGTTTTGGTTGGGCACTTTTTGGCTTCAATATTGGATTGGAATGTGGTCAATTGCTGGTAGTGCTTGTGCTATTGTTAATAAGCACTTTATTCATTGAAAAATTAAAAATAAAACAGAAGTATTGGGTGATTGCTGTCTCAATGGTGGTTTTATTATTTGCTATAAAAATGATGATAGAACGATGGCCATCTTAACAACAAAAAGCCTTTAAATCTGTTATAAGAAACGTCCTTAACAGTGTTGTACTGCAAGTAACCTCACAGTCCCCGATAATGTCTGACAAAAACTTGCAAGCTGCACATAAGCTAAGCACATAAAAAGTAAAAGTGAACATGAGAAAAACATTAGTGGTGTGCGGCCTTCTTACTTCAATACTTTGTTCTGCACAAAATAACCCCGGCTCTAATCATGCCAATAAGTTTGAACAGTTAGGCACTATGCTACCCACACCTAACGAGTATCGCACGGCTAGTGGTGCGCCCGGGCCTAAGTACTGGCAGCAGCGTTGCGATTATAATATCAAGGCTGAACTCGACGAAAAAAATCTTCGCCTGACCGGTACCGAAACGGTAAGCTATTACAATAATTCTCCCAACGTATTAACGTATTTGTGGCTTCAGTTAGATGAGAACCAACATAGCTCTGTAAACAATGCCAACTATCAAAGCAGCAATCCTTTGCCCAGGCAAACAACGACAACTGTGTTGGAGAAAATGGAAGGGGGCAAAAAAGATAATGGATTTGGTATCAACATTACTAAACTTACAGATGCAGGCGGTAAAAAATTGTCTTATGTTCTTAACAAAACAATGCTTCGACTTGATTTGCCCATACCACTAAAGCCGGGACAAAAATTTGTTTTTAATGTAGATTGGAATTACAATATAACCGATCGAAATATACAGGCAGGACGCGGTGGGTACGAGTTTTTTCCACAAGACCGGAACTATCTATTTACTATCAGCCAATGGTATCCCCGTCTTTGTGTATATAGCGACTATCAGGGATGGCAAAACCAGCAATTCTCCGGCAATGCAGAATTTGCCTTAACGTTTGGAAATTTTAATGTACAGATAAACGTTCCTCAAGATCATATTGTAGGCTCAACGGGCGAATGCAAAAACTACAGCCAGGTTCTTTCTGCTACGCAATTGAGCCGTTGGAATAAAGCACAAACAACAAAAGAGCCCATTGAAATTGTTACTCTTTCAGAAGCTAAAGCAGCAGAAAAAATAAAATCAACAGGAAGGAAAACCTGGATTTATGAAGCAAAGAATGTTCGTGATTTTGCATGGACATCTTCAAGAAAATTTGTTTGGGATGCGATGCCAGCTTTTGTAGAAGGCAAAAAGGTTATGTGTATGAGTTTCTATGGAAAGGAAGCTTATACTCTCTACCGCAAATATTCCACCAAAGCAGTGGCACATACCATTAAGACTTATTCAAAATTTACTATCCCATATCCCTACCCTGTAGCACAAAGTGTTGAAGCATCAAGTGGCATGGAGTACCCGATGATCTGTTTCAATTACGGAAGAACTAATGATGATGGCAGTTATTCAGAAGATGTAAAGTATGGTATGCTGGGTGTAATAATCCACGAAGTGGGACACAACTTTTTCCCGATGATAGTAAATAGCGACGAGCGACAATGGGCATGGATGGATGAAGGGCTAAATTCTTTTTTACAATACTTAACTCAGGAATTGTTTGATGATAAGTTTCCTTCTAAGCGTGGTCCGGCGTGGGCTATTGTTGACTATATGAAATTGCCGAAAAACCAGTTAGAGCCTATAATGACTACTGCAGATAACATCACACAGCTTGGTCCGAATGCTTATGCCAAACCTGCAACAGCCTTGACTATCTTAAGAGAAACAATCATGGGAAGAAAGTTGTTTGATGAAGCATTTAAAGAGTATGCAAGGCGATGGGCGTTCAAGCATCCCACACCCGCTGATCTGTTTCGCACTTTAGAAGATGCCAGCGCAGAAGACCTTGACTGGTTTTGGAGAGGATGGTTTTATAGCACTGATGCCTGCGATATTTCATTGGATTCGGTACGTTATGCAAAAGCAGAAGTGAATGCAGTGACAGTGCAAAGAGATACAATGGTCAATCTGGCTAAGGCACAGGTAAATGTATTTGAGGACATTTCGAAAATTCGCAACCGCCAGGATACCTCAATTACATTCAATGTAAATAAAGATACATCGCTACAGGATTTTTATTGGCGGTATGCCCGTGGGCTGGAACCTTATGATACGGCTAAGTATGCGAAAAGTATAGGCGTTAATGGTGACCCATTGGATAATGAAACAAAACAAAAATATGCCGGCAAACATTTTTATGAATTACAATTCAGTAATAAAGGAGGATTGGTTATGCCCATTATTATTGAATGGGTGTACAAAGATGGATCAAGGGAAGTAGAGCGTATACCAGCTCAGATATGGCGGTTGAATGAAAATAAAGTAACTAAGTTTTTTATGAAGGATAAAGAAGTAGCTTCTATAAAATTGGATCCTCTGAAAGAAACTGCAGATATTGACGAAACAAATAATAGCTGGGGCAATAATATGGAACACCCATCACGCTTCCAGGTGTTTAAACAAAATCAAATTATTAGGGGAAAATCAACCGGGCCAAACCCTATGCAAAAGGCGGCAGAGCAAAAAGCTACTTTCTAATGATAAAGCTTTACAACAATAGCACTTATTCGAGTGGAATTGTTGTAAAGCTTATTTGCTTAAAAAAATTAGTCCGTTCTTATTCTTGAATTACTTTAATCAACATTCCTTGCGTCACTCTATCAGTTAGCTTCATGCCATTTAATATGGCCATTTCTTCAAGGCGTTTATCCTGAACCTTGTGCTGGCGAAAAACCTGTTCCAATGTTGCCGTCTGGTTTACTGTTTTAATCCGAACACGATCTGCTTTTTTATTTATTTTGGTCGCATCTGTCAATTGGCGAAAGCTTTGCATCGTATTGGTAAAATATTGCGAATAAGCATTAAAATCCTGAATAGAACTTACGCCAAGCAAATGATAAATATTTCCTGCGTATTCTATAAAATAGGATAATGTTCTTACAGACACCTGCTGTCCTTGTTGCTGCGGCTGTTGGTCGGCAACTACCGTAAGCGCTCTTAAGCCATTTACTGTAATTTCTCTGGATTCCAAAGCTTGTAGCTTATATTGTTGCATCACGGCATTGGCTGCTTCCTGCACTGTCTTTCCCTGGCCAAGTGTCATTATCATAACAGCTTTACCATCTTTAGGCGCAATCTGTACCTGCTGCGGACTATTTTGGTAGGCCCAACTTGCTGGCGTATTAAACTGAAATTTTAAAACCGGGTGGTAGAACACGTCGTTCTCTATAAATCCCCCTTTGGGGTCTTCCCCATATATTAAACCTTCAATCCTTTTTAAGTAAGTATCGCGGTTTATTTTTGGATCCGTGAGATTTTGTTTTTGTTTCCATTCCGTAGCTAATTTAGCAACTGTTGCATTTCTTTCACCTGGATCGGGATGGGTTGATAAGAAACCTGGAAGTTCCTGCTGGCCTTCGCTTTTTCTTTTGAGCGTATTAAAAAAACCAGCCATCTCTTTTGCATCATAACCAATTTTAGTAGAGTATTCTACTCCTAACTCATCTGACTCCCGCTCAGCATCACGGCCAAACTTTAATAACAAAAGACCAAGACCTTGAGAAGCTGGCTCTGCAAATTGTGCAAGACCAGGCGCTATCACTATGCCGGCGATCAGGCCAAGCTGGCCGAGAATAGCATTACGTTGTTGCGCTACAGAGTGCCTGGCGGTAATATGACCTATTTCATGTCCTAATACTCCTGCAAATTCAGCTTCATTATTAAAATGCGCCATAATGCCCCTTGTGAAATAAACAAACCCTCCAGGTACAGCAAATGCATTAATAACATCAGAATCAACGATTCTAAATTGATACTTAATATTATTCCGATGTGAGATAGCAGCCATCTCCTGCCCCTTTTGGTTAATAAAACTTTGAAGATTTGCATCTTCATACAAACCAAATTGCTGAACAATTTGTGGGTCTGCATCTACTCCCATTGCTATTTCCTGCGCTTCGGACATTAAAACTACCTGTCGTTTACCCGTAACAGGGTTGCGGGCACAGGAAGTTAAAAGAAGTAATGAAGCTGATAAACAACTAACGATCAAATATTTTTTCATGTGTTCATTTCTTAATAGGGTGAATGTAAATAAAATGTACAGCTATATATGCAAGTGCGATGCCAGCAATGGATGAGTTTAATTTATAGGATAGAAAGCGTTGCTTTTGACTTGGGCACAAATCCTTATCTTGGCAAAAGGCTCAATTTAAACAACCTTTCATTTAAATTGTTGATTGTACATACATGATGAAAAAAATTGCAGTAGCTATAACCGGTGCCAGTGGATCAATCTATGCAAAATTGCTCCTTCAAAAAATATCTGTACTTAAAGACCAGGTAGAAGAGCTTTCTATTGTTATGAGCGATAATGCAAAATTTGTATGGAAAACAGAAACAGGTGTTGATGATTATAATATTTTTCCTGCAAAATATTACGCTACCCAGGATTTTACAGCTCCATTTGCTTCTGGGAGCGCCCAATACGATGCCCTCATTATTATTCCTTGCTCTATGGGTACTTTAGGCAGAATAGCTTCAGGTACTTCCAATGATCTTACTACAAGAGCTGCTGATGTAATGCTAAAGGAAAGAAAAAAATTAATCTGCGTGGTAAGAGATACGCCGTATAATCTTATTCATATAAGAAATATGGAAACGGTTACACTTGCAGGCGGTATCATTTGTCCTGCCTCTCCTTCTTTTTACAGCAATCCAACAACAATAGGAGAAGCTGCCCAAACTGTTGTAGATCGTGTACTTGATCTCGCTGGTTTTAAAAATGATTCTTACCGATGGGGAAGTGGGAAATAATAATAAGCAATAGGCAATGAGCAATTTTCAAAACACACATCTCTATTTAAAGCAGCGATTGCAATAAAATAACGACTGCCCGTCATTGCGAGTCCTACGAAGCAATCTGCTGCAAAATTCAATTAAGTGTTTTCCATCACAGAGCCCCATGAGCTAGCGGAATAGCATCCAAACCATTTTCCGTCTTGCAATGAATAGCAAGATATATTTAAAGATTGCTTCGCCGGGCTCGCAATGACGAGCAGTCGTTATGATGCCATTAACCCTGCACCTTACTGAACTGGGTCCGAATCATGTTCAAAGCGCTGCCTGCTTTAAACCATTCAATTTGCTGCGCATTATAAGTATGATTCACTTTAATTTCATCTGTTCTGCCATCAGCATGATGAAGAACCACAGTTAACTGGTGGCCCGGCGTAAAATTGACCAGTCCCTTAATATCTATCACATCATCTTCCTGAATCTTGTCATAATCATCTTTATCAGCAAAAGTCAGCGCCAGCATTCCTTGCTTTTTCAGGTTGGTTTCATGTATCCGGGCAAAACTTTTAACCAGTATAGCCCTTACCCCTAAATGCCTTGGCTCCATCGCTGCATGTTCTCTTGAAGAACCCTCTCCATAATTTTCATCTCCAACAACCATACTGCCAATGCCAGCCGCTTTATATTGGCGTGCAGTAGCAGGTACGCTTCCCATTTCACCGGTTAACTGGTTCTTTACACTATCGGTTTGCATATTAAAATAGTTGATAGCGCCTATCAACATATTGTTAGAAATATTATCAAGATGGCCACGATATTTTAGCCAAGGTCCGGCCATTGATATATGATCGGTTGTGCATTTACCTTTAGCTTTAATTAGTAGACGTAGCCCTTTAATATCTGTACCTTCCCAAAATGGGAATGGTTGCAATAATTGCAATCGTTGCGAATCTTCTTTCACCACTACAGCCACGCCACGACCGCTTTCTGCAGGTGCCTGGTATCCGGCATCTTCTACAGAAAAACCATGTGGCGGAAGCTCAAAACCTGTAGGTTCATCCAGCATTACTTCTTCGCCGTTTTCATTTTTCAATGTATCCTTCAAAGGATTAAACGATAGCCGACCCGCAATAGCATAAGCCGTTACTATTTCAGGAGAAGCAACAAATGCGTGGGTAGAAGCAAGGCCATCATTACGCTTCGAAAAATTTCTATTGAAAGAAGTTACAATTGTGTTTTTCCTTGATGGGTCATCAATATGCCTTGCCCACTGACCAATGCAAGGGCCACATGCATTAGCCAATACTACACCGCCAATCTGGTCAAAAGTATTTAAATAGCCATCTTTTTCTATGGTATAACGCACTACTTCGGAGCCGGGTGTAATGGTGAATTCGCTCATGGTTTTTAAGCCTTTCGTCTTTGCCTGGGCAGCAATAGAAGCAGAGCGGCTTATATCTTCATAAGATGAATTAGTACACGAACCAATTAAAGCTACTTCCACTACATCGGGCCATCCATGTTCCTTAACGGCTGCTGCCATTTGAGAAATGGGTGTCGCCAAATCCGGGGTAAAAGGACCATTCACATGTGGCTCTAATTCGTTCAGGTTTATTTCTATTAACTGATCATAATATTTTTCCGGGTTAAGGTAAATTTCTTCATCAGGACGTAAATGTTCCCGCACTGCATCTGCAAGTTCCGCCACTGCGGCTCTTTCCGTAACTTTTAAATAATTCGCCATCCTTTCATCATATGGGAATAAAGAACAAGTGGCGCCAATTTCAGCACCCATATTACAAATGGTAGCCTTTCCGGTGCAACTTAGGCTATCAGCTCCTTCGCCAAAATATTCTACAATAGCTCCGGTGCCACCCTTAACGGATAAGATACCTGCTACTTTTAAGATAACGTCCTTAGCTGATGTCCAGCCACTCATCCTGCCTGTCAACTTTATACCAATCAACTTTGGCATTTTTAGCTCCCACGGTAATCCAGCCATAACATCTACGGCATCTGCACCACCAACACCAATAGCAATCATACCTAATCCACCGGCATTTGGCGTATGAGAATCGGTACCGATCATCATCCCACCGGGAAAAGCATAATTCTCAAGTACAACCTGATGTATAATACCAGCCCCTGGCTTCCAAAAGCCAATACCATATTTATTAGAAATAGATGACAGGAAATCATAAACTTCACGATTCGTTTCAATAGCACTGTTCAAATCTGCCGTAGCCCCCACTTTTGCTTGTATCAAATGATCGCAATGAACACTGGATGGCACTGCAACCTTTTCGCGGCCGCAGGTATCAAACTGCAATAAGGCCATTTGAGCTGTTGCATCCTGCATCGCCACACGATCCGGCGCAAAATCAACATAATCCTTTCCCCTCTCAAATACTTTCGAAACAGGTGTGTAGCTATGAGAATAAAGAATTTTTTCAGCCAGTGTCAAAGGGTGATTTAAAAGTTTACGGGCCGCCTCAATTTTTCCAGGCAACTCTGCGTAAACTTTCTTTATAAGATCAAGATCAAACAACATGCATACAAATTTTATGGAGTATAAATAATTACAGGCATTGCATTTGCACCAATAACCTGTATATTTTAAAGTTGTGCAAAGTTATTGAAAACACGTTAAAAGATACCGGGTAAAAGCCTTTTATGATCTTATCATTAAAAAAAATTAAATTAGCATATATGAAGCGGATAAAAAATTTCATCGAGTGGCAGGCATTTGGAGTATGTGCAGCGCTGGGCGAAAAGATGGGAATTGCTACATCCCGTATCCGCATGTGGTTTATGTATATCTCTTTCCTTACCCTTGGTTCACCAATTGTGTTGTACATGGTACTTGCTTTTTGGATGAACATCAAACGCTATATCTTCTTTGCCCGGCGAAACCCTTTACGTTATCTCTGATCTTATAAATATTTTTTAATGATTCAATTTGACTATAAGCTGACTTCTTATAGCAACTTTTTATTTAAGCTGGCAGATGCACTTAAGGCTAAGGTGGAGGGCAGTGTATTAATGTTACCGTACAACATTGGTGAGGGTTTTTTTATTTCTATTGAATTTGAAGACACGGATGCACTCCTTTACAATTATAGTTTGAAAGAAGAACTGGTTGTAAAAAGAGAAAAAGATCAAAGGGAGTTTTATACTCTGGCTTTTGAAGAAATAAAAGATACTGAAAAATTTGCGCTTGAAATAGGGCAAAACGTACTGGAAGATGAAAGGTTAAGAAATTCAGCCATTTACCTGACAAGCTTTTTATATGATACCGAGTATACCTTATTGGAAGGACTTAGTATTAAAGGTCTCCGGATAAATTTGAGTAAGGAGTGGATGAAAAAATACCTTCAGCTTTCAGAAATAGAAGACGTGCTGGAAAAATATATAAGCATGAAAACCGGCAACCTGTGGTATAAGCCTGTTGATGGCGAATCAAGAGCTCTTTTACAGGATATTTTAAAAGACCCTGAAAATAAAAACCTGCTTTTTTATCAAAATAAAATTCTGCGCATTGTTGAAATATTTTTCGAATGGCTCCGCAGTGAATCAAAAAACTTACATAGTAAACCTATTAGCCGCATTGATATTATATGTGCTCAAAAAATAGAAGACATCCTCACATCTGAAAACGTAGTGCTGCCGCCAACTATTAAAGAGCTGTCGCGTGTAGCGGCCATGAGCGAATCGAAATTAAAGAAGGTATTTAAATCTGTATTTGGCTTACCAATTTACGAGTATTTTCAAAAGCACAGAATGCAAAAAGCCAGGATAATGCTTATGTCCGGCAATTACTCCATTAAGGATGTGGGCTATACTTTAGGCTATTCTAACCTTAGTAATTTTACCCTGGCTTTTAAAAAAGAATTTGGAAATCTGCCCAGTAATCTGGTTAAAGAACTTAGATAAATTCAACAAGCTTTTGAATTACCACATCTACTTCTTCCTTTGTATTATACTTACTAAAAGAAAAACGGATCGTATTGTATTCCTTATTTTTTTGAAGTGCATCCATCACATGTGAGCCAATATCAGTGCCGCTGCTACAGGCGCTTCCACCAGAAATGCAAATATTATTAATGTCTAAATTAAACAGTAGAAAGTCAGATTTTTCTGTTTTTGGAAAACAAACGCTTAATACCGTGTATAAGCCCTCTTTCACATCTCCGTTAAACGAAACACCTGCAATATTTTTTTGCAATTGCACTGCCATGTATTGTTTAAGGCCGCTGATATAAAGTACATCTTTTTCATAATTCCGGCTGGCAATTTCAAGAGCTTCTCCAAAACCGACTATTCCATATACGTTCTCCGTCCCGGCCCTCATGTTTCGCTCCTGCCCGCCGCCAAAAATGAATGGTTTTATATGCACATCTTCTTTAACATACAGTATCCCTACGCCCTTTGAGCCATGAAATTTATGCCCTGAACCAGATATAAAATGAAGGTTTATCTCTTTTAGATTTATTGGATAATGTCCTACGGTTTGCACACAATCGGAATGAAATACAGCCTTATGTTTTCCGCACATTTCTCCAACCCTGGCCAGATTTAACAATGTTCCTATTTCATTGTTGGCATGCATAAGCGTTACCAGGCATTTATGCCCTTTGTTTGAATGTGCAGAAAGCTGTAGCTCTAAATCGGCATAATCAATATGTCCATCCCTTAAAAGAGCAACATAACTTACTGATGCTGATTTTTGTTGCTGTAAATGTTGTACGGTATGAAGAACGGCATGATGTTCAATTGGAGATGTTATAATATGAGTACAGCCTAAATCTCTTACTGAAGTGGTGATGGCTGTATTGTTACTTTCTGTTCCGCCACTGGTAAAAAAAACTTCGCCGGGTTTTGCCCCAATCCTCTTGCCTACAGATTTACGGGCCGTTTCAATTGCTAACCTACTTTCTCTACCATAGGAATATATAGAAGATGGATTACCAAAATGTGTGGTAAGGTATGGAAGCATGGCAGCCAGTACGTCTTTATCAAGGGGCGTTGTGGCTGCGTTATCAAGGTAAATTCTTTCCATCAGGTATGTGTATGAAGCCGCAAACTTATTGTTTTGAGATATCCTGTTTTATAAGCTTTGTCAACCTCGCCTGATAAGGCATTCTAATAAAGAAACCATTGCAAGGTTTGATTAATATAGTAATGATTTCGTTAGCTTTTGCGGTTAGCTGTTCACTGGAATTCATTTAAGGTATCAGCTATGCTCTACTTTCGACAATTCTTTTATATCCTGCATCAGGCGCATAGCCATATTATTAGCTGTAGTTTCAAAATTACTTTCGGCATAAATGCGAATGATTGGTTCGGTGTTGGAGGTACGCAAATGCACCCAATCTGTGTCAAACTCTATTTTTAATCCATCTTCCGTATTGATTGGATTGTTCTTATACTTCCGTTTTATTTTATCGAACAACTCATTTATATCAAGGCTATTTTCCAACTCCATTTTATTCTTTGAAATATAATAATCAGGATAATTACCTCTGAATGATTTCAATCCTTTTTTAAATGCAGCAAAATGTGACATGAATAAAGCAATCCCAATAAGGGCATCTCTTCCATAATGAAAATCAGGGACTATAATCCCACCGTTTCCTTCACCGCCGATCACGGCATTCATCTCCTTCATTTTCTTTACCACATTTACCTCGCCTACTGCAGAAGGATAATATTCCCCACCACGTTTTACAGTGATTTCTTTTAATGCTTTTGTGCTGCTCATGTTGCTGACGGTATTGCCTTTTTTATGAGACAAAATGTAATCAGCTACGGCAACCAATGTATATTCTTCGCCGAACATTGAACCATCTTCGCATACAAAACAAAGACGGTCAACATCAGGATCAACTGCAATACCGAAATCAGCTTTTTGTTTTACCACTTCATTGCTCAAGCCAGTTAAATGCGCAGGCAGCGGTTCAGGATTATGAGCAAACTTTCCATCTACTTCGCCATTGATTACAACTACTTCTTCTACTCCTAATAAGGCCAGCAATTGAGGTACTACTAACGCCCCGGAGGAGTTAATGCAATCCACAACAACCTTATATTTTTTCTCTGCAATAGCCGCTGCATTAGTTAATGGATATTGCAAAACCAGGTCAATATGTTTAGCCAGATAGGTATCATCAACCACTAGCTTGCCTAGCTTGTCAACAGGTGCAAAATTTAGGTCGAAGGCTGCGGCTCTTTTCAACACTTCTTCTCCTGTTGTGGCATCAATAAATTCTCCCTTGCTATCTAAAAGTTTTAATGCATTCCATTCTTTAGGATTATGGCTGGCAGTGATAATAATTCCACCGATTGCGCCTTCTAATTTCGTAGCCAGTTCTACCGTAGGTGTAGTGGATAAACCAAGGTCAATAACGTCTATACCCAAACCTACAAGGGTATTGATTACGAGGCTACTCACCATATCGCCACTTATCCTGCCATCTCTGCCAATCACTATTTTAGATGTAGCAGATTGGCTGGTTTGTTTTTCTAAAAGAATACAGCCGAATGCCGCTGAAAAGCGCACTATATCCACAGGGGTAAGGGCCTCGCCAGGTTTGCCGCCAATAGTTCCTCTAATACCGGAAATGCTCTTGATCAATGCCACGAATAAGAAATTTAGGGTGGCAAAAATACGTTTTTAGTTTTTCGCCGGACAAGATTTAAATAAGCCGAATCCACAGGCAGACCATACATTTGCAAAAAACCAAAAATGCCTGCAACTGAGTGGTATAAGAACTGGTTCAATTCTCCATTTTACCATAAGCTTTACTTTGAACGCGACGAAGGCGAGGCAAAAACTTTTATCAACAACCTCATCGGCCATTTTAAACCTGCCGCCAACAGCCGGATGCTTGATATAGCCTGTGGAAAAGGGCGGCATAGCCGGATACTGGCCAATTATGGTTTTGATGTAAGCGGCTTTGATATTTCAGTTGATAGTATTAATGAAGCGAAGCATTTTGAGGGTGAACACTTGCAGTTTTACCTGCATGATATGAGGCTGCCTTTTTGGATAAACTATTTTGATTTCGCTTTTAATTTCTTTACATCATTTGGCTATTTTCCTACGCAACGGGAGCATGATGACGCTATCAGGACTATAGCTGCAAGCATCAAACGAGGAGGCATTCTTTTAATCGATTATTTAAATGTGCAGTTTTCCGAAGAGCATTTTATTGAAAGCGAAATAAAAAACATTGGTGAAACCCAGTACAATATTGAGCGCTGGCACGACCAAAGATTTTTTTATAAAAAAATGGCTGTTGCCGATCCTGCATTAAGCCAACCACTCGAGTTTACAGAGAAAGTTACAAAATTTGGTTTAGAAGATTTTAGAAGGATGCTGGCTTTGCAAAAAATGGAAATAACAGAAGTATTCGGCGACTATTCTTTAAATGAATACCACATTAGTAATATGCCAAGGATGATTATTGCGGCGAAAAAGAGTGTGAAATAACTACTAGCAATTAGTTAGCCGTCATTGTAGAACGACCGTAATCAAAGACAAACGAAGAATTGATGACAGAGAAATTTGCGACAATAAATAGCACACTATCACCGAATGAACTTGGCAAACTTATTTAACAAAAATATGGACTAAGCGACAAAACAAAATGTAGCATATTTCGACTTGCAATGAACCATTTGTATATAGTTCACCATGACGAAAGAAAATACGTTTTCAGAGTTTATACCCGTAATTGGCGGACAAAATTAGAAATAGAAGAAGAATTAAGACTTTTACTTCACTTAAAAGAAACCGACCGACCAGTTGCTTTTCCAATAGCAGACATATCGAAGGACTACATTCAAGAAATCGAAGCACCAGAAGGAAAAAGATTTGGCGTTTTATTCTCATATGCTAAAGGCACAAAGGCAGCAAAATTTTCACACCAAACAAGTTTTCTAATTGGAAAAGCGTTAGCAAAAGTTCATCAATCGACAGAAAACTTTCAACTAACGAGAATATCTTATAATACTCAAAATTGGCTTAATAGCTCTGTTTTAAGAACAAAAAGGTTCTTTAATAAAAATACCATCGAAATTGATTTCCTAGAAAAACTGTCTACTTTTTTAACCCTAAAAATCGACAATATTGACAGACATAAAATGAGATATGGAAGTGTTCATCTTGACGTTTGGTTTGACAATTTGCACATTGACGATGAAAAGGAAATAACATTTTTTGACTTTGACTTTTGTGGCAACGGCTATTTATGTTTCGATATTTCTTATTTCCTATTTCAGTTACTTGCAACTAATTTAAACGAAGAAGAATATTAATTAAAAGCAGATAGTTTTTTAAAGGGCTACGAAACAGTTACAGAAATTAGCAATGAAGAAAAAAACTTTTTGCCTTTTGCCTGTTTAGCAATTATGACTTATTACATTAGTGTTCAGTGTGACAGATTTGAATATTGGACAAATATTTTCTTGAATGAAGACCATTTAAAAAGAATGGTGGGGAATTTGAAACGTTGGATTGCTTACAACAAAATTGAAGTGGACTAATCCGCGAAAAACAACGAACGGCTAAAAGTGGTTTGGCGTTATTGGAGCTGAAGAATAAAGCTTCAAGTTTAGTAATTCGATTTATCTCTAGTCCTAGGGTTGGGCCGACATTCCCTGATTTCCCCTACAAACGCCAAGCCCTATTCGCTATGTATTCGTTGGCCTCTTATTACACGAATTACACGAATAAATAAATAAGAAAGCTGTTAGTTCGGTCTATTTTTGTAATTCGTGTTAGTTCGTGCTAGCAATTGTTTCATCTTATGCTTAATACAACACCCCTATAAATTCTTTGCACCCTTTTTATTATTCATCAACATCCATTTTGCCGTTTCGTAAAAAGCTGTGGTTACTTCAGACATGCTGCTTTTTATAGAATCCTGCTGCGATGGCGAGTATGTATTGCCGGGGAATACATACAATTCCTGTTTGGCAAAATTGATATTCCTGGTAAAATAATACTGGTCGGTTACCAGCCCAATTTGTCCTTCATCATGATAAATGATAAAAGCATAATGATTTTTGTTTTTCCCTGTTATAACATCTCTGCCCAAGGTTGTGTTGGTGTAGGGTTGTCCTGTCAAACCAGCGATAGTAGGTAAAACATCAATTTGCGAAACCACTTCTTTATGTTTTTGCGGCTTTACCAAAGCCGGTGCATAAAATAATAAAGGCACGTGTTCATCTGTCAGTCGTTCCGAGGTCCAAACATCAGGATACATTTCTGTAGCATTACCTGAAACTCCATGGTCTCCCACAAAAACAAAAACAGTATTATTAAAGTAGGCTTCTTTTTTTGCGGCTTCTATAAATTTCTTAAAACAATAATCTGTATACCGGAATGAATTGTATTCTTCTAAAGACCCAAACCCATACTTTTTTAATGTATCAACCGGAACTTCTTTACGAATGAAATCCTTATCCGTTTCGGGTATCATAAACGGCCGGTGGTTGTCTGCCGTTTGAACAATGGCGAAAAAAGGTTTTGTTTGATTGGAAAAAACCTTGTTGGCTTCCAGGAAAAGGTCTTTATCACTAATACCCCAAACATTTATAGACTGCTTTTTAAAATAGCCTTCTGTGAACATTTGCACGCCATCAATATTCTTTACAAGACCTTCAAAATTATTAAAGCTTGGACTTCCCCCCAGGAAGTACATTTTTTCATATCCTTTGAAATTATTAATAATGGTATGCTGGTTAAGTGCTTGGGGATTACGGGTAGAAAACTTCGACAACTGTACATCAGGAATACCGCTTAAAGTAGCAAACAAGCCACGGGCTGTAGAAAAATGTGGTGTAAAACAGCGCTCAAAAAATTGCCCGCTATCGGCCATGCTCTGAAAATAAGGCGTTGTATTTAGTGGATTGCCACTCATGCTGCTTTTATACATACTGAAGGACTCACACACAACCAACACCACGTTTGGATTTGACCTTAAAGCACCTGATGATAGTGCAATTGTTCTCTGGTAAGAAAAATCTTTTTCTTTCAAATCCATCAAATCTGCCATAGTAGAAAAATGCTGCTTTGCCGTCCCTTCATCAAACTGGGGCTTACGAAACTTTAATGTTGTAAAGAAGTTTTGCAGCGGGTTCAGTGCGAGGTACGACTTAAATCCATCCTTCATTTGGAATGCATTCTTCCATTTAAGCGGTTGATTGCTGATGCTGCCATACACAAAAAATAAAAGGAGTAAGGAAGAAGCCACAAACCATTTTCTGTGATAAGGTATGCCCTTGCCATCTGTTTTTGAAATAACGTATAAATGTGTCTTCCAAAACATCCATTTAAACATAAATACACATGCTACCAGGGCCATTACCATCCAAAAAAGGGGGTAAGATTGCCAAAGCATTGTTATAGAGATAAGAGGATCTTCTGCAAAATTTAAAGCGCTGGCATTTAACCGGGTTTGGTTATACGAAAAGCAACCAAAATCAGCAGCAAAAAAGAAAAAAACAAAAAAGGTAGCGAGGGCAAGGTACCAGGTCCAAAGCTTTTTATTACGAGCGGAATAAAATGGAGAATAGTCAGATCGCATGCTTACCAATACTATAGGCAACAACAATAAACTTATCCACCGAAGATCAAAACGAAAGCCCAGGAAAAATGATGAAGCCAGACCATCAATGCTATCTTCTGCCGGACTAAACGACAAATAGGTCACCAGCCTAAAGAAGGTAAACATTAATAAAAAAATCAGCAATAAGTTAATTACCCATAGTAAAGTTTTGGGTAAGCCTAATCTAACAAGCATTGCTTCTTTAAAATTTAGGAGATAGATTGCAAAAAAAACGTTTTTCGCTGGTAACGACAACACAAAATCGATGAGATGGGTGTGTTATCCTACATTTGCACGATGCTGCCTGTTCTATTAGCATCATCTCTCTGGCAACAATTGGAAAACCTGGATAAGAAACTGTTTGTAGTTTTAAACAGTAAACTCACTAATTCTTTTTTTGACCTTGTATTGCCATACTTCCGCGATTCTGTTTTCTGGGCGCCTCTTTATCTTTTTCTCCTTGCTTTTATTGCAGTGAACTATGGCAGGAAAGGCTTATGGTGGAGCCTTGCTTTTCTTTGCACGATAGCCATTGCAGATATGGTGAGCAGTCGCATTTTTAAAGAAGCTTTTGAACGATTGAGGCCTTGCCAGGACCCGTTTTTTATAGACCAGGTAAGGCTGTTGTTAAAACAATGCTCAGGCAGTTATAGTTTCACGTCGTCACATGCAGCCAATCATTTTGGCATGGCCACATTTGTCAGCATCACGCTCTATCCTTCTTTCGGGCGTTGGATTTACCTTACCTACTTATGGGCTTTTTTTATTGCTTATGCTCAAATCTATGTTGGTGTGCATTACCCGCTTGATGTGCTAGGCGGCGCTGCCATAGGTGTATTGGCAGGACTTTTGACATCATCTGTTTTTAATAAACAAGTTGGAAGCTTTAACTTAGATATATAACCTTAACCCCACTAATGGACATAGTCATACTGTTAGGATTAATTTTTATAAATGGTCTTTTTGTAATGTCGGAAATAGCACTGGTGTCAGCCCGTAAATCAAGGTTGGAAACCATGGCAGAAAAGGGTGATAAAAAAGCAAGGAATGCTTTAGATCTTTCTAATAGCCCGGAACTCTTTCTTTCTGCAGCGCAAATTGGTATTACGCTTATTGCTATTTTAACCGGTGTATACTCCGGCGAACGTTTTGGTATGTACCTCGAGCCACATATCGCCCAAATTGAACTGTTGCAAAACTACTCTAAAGGAATATCCACTGCCATTGTTGTGATCATAGTCACTTTTCTATCTATTGTATTTGGCGAACTAATTCCAAAACGAATTGGCTTGCTAAGCGCAGAAAAAATTGCTAAAAAAGCAGCCGCACCTATGCGTGCTTTTGCAAAGTTTACCCACCCTATCGTTTGGCTCCTTAACAGAACCAGTAATGGTTTTTTTAAATTGTTCAACATAAAACAGCTTAGAGATGACCATGTAACAGAAGATGAAATCAAGGCCATTATCTCAGAGGGAACGGAGGCCGGCACAATTGAAGAGGAAGAGAAAGAGATGATTGAACGCATCTTTCATTTGGGCGACCGCAACATCACTTCTTTAATGACGCACCGCAGCGATATTCTTTGGTTTGATATTAATGATAACGAGGAAAAAATAAGAGAAAAAATTATAGCCGAACCACATTCAATTTATCCCATTTGCGACGGAGACCTGGATCATATTAAAGGCGTCGTTTCCATCAAAGATTTGTATGTAGCAGATGATGTTACTTTATTTAAAAACCTCATGCAGCCTGCCCTTTTTGTGCCTGACAATAATACGGCCTACCAGGTAATGGAGAAATATAGAGAGTCTAAAATTCATTCTTGTTTTATAGTGGACGAATATGGCAGTGTAAGGGGTATGATCACTTTAAACGATATTTTAGAAGCCATTATTGGCGACATACCTCAAACGGGGTCTGATGATTATGAAATCACTGAAAGAGAAGATGGCACTTACCTGGTAGATGCTCAAATACCTTTCTACGATTTCCTTAGCCGTTTCAACCGAACGGTTCTTTTAAATGAAGATGAACACGAGTACGATACATTAGCAGGATGTATTCTGCACGAGCTGGAACGTATTCCACAAAGCGGCGATAAAATGGAATGGAATGGATTTATTTTTGAAATAATAGATATGGATGGTCATCGTATAGATAAAGTATTGGTAACTGCCGACCAGGAAATTATAGATGAAATGGATGAATGAGCATCAACCATTTGCTCCAAAATATAGAGGTTTAATGTTCGGACTCGGCTGTCTATTTACTTAAATGTTTAATAGGCGTTAGTCCCACCTTTCTAAATTCAACTTCTGACCCTTCAGCCTGCAAAGCAATATGACCCGAGGTTGCGGTAGCATTATACCCATGGTTTACCATATCACCATTTACCCACACTTTTATTTCGTCTTTTAAACATTCCACCACCATAGTGTTCCACTCCCCTACAGGCTTTTCCGAATTATTTGTCAGGTTCGGCACACGTCGCTCCTTACCCTCTGTAATGCCCCATTTTTCTTTAGGGCCACGGCGGGTTTCCATATCAGGCACGGTGATATCTTCAACAATGCACCAAAAGTCGCCTGCATTCTGATGCATCATTTGCACTTCTATAGACTTAGGAAACATTTTATACAAAGCCCTTGGTGTTGAAGCATGAACCAACAGGCCGCAATTACCGGGTACGCCGGCAAAGCGGTATTCTGTTTCAATGCGAAAATTTTTATGCACTGCATCCGTTATTAAATGGCCCTGAGGGGTGCCAAGGCTTACAAGCATACCATTTCGTACAATGAAGGGATTTCTTGCTGCGGTATTGGTATCCATTGCCGGAACATCCACATGCCATCCGGAAAGATCTTTCCCATTAAAAAGACTTCTTGTTTTACCAGGTTTAAGCGTTGCACAGGACAAAAAAACAATTGAAGCAAGAAGCATCAAAAATGTATTCCTCATAGAAACAGTTTGTTTAAAATGTGATTAATATTTGCATCCTTACGTTTATCGGGTTGCGAAGGTTGGGCATTCGTTGTTTTGTCTGTCTGCCTAACCTATGTACAAAAGCTGATTAGCAATTGAACGTTTAGCACGGCTACTGAAGTACAATGTAATTACTATTGTTTCAAATTTATTCAAACTCCTAATGGAATTCTTCCTCCGGAACAAAAGCCGATAGATATATGCAGCGGATGGCACCAACATCCCGCCCAAAATGGCCCTACGCATGTCGTACACAGCTTTGGTCTCACAACAGGGGAAGTGTCAATTTAAAACGTGATACCGTAACTAATGTAACCGCCAGGTATTAGTTGATTTTTGATTTTTCCAGGAGACAACCCAACTCTGAACAAAGCGTTCTTTCCATAATAACGATAGCCAAGGTTGAGGCTTGGGTAAATTGTCTTAATTGCATAGTTGGGATATACAAAAATAGAGGCGAAACCTCTCTGGTCGTCACTTTCTTCATTCACTATCAGATAATGTATATCTAGGCCAAGTTCAAAGAATTTATTTTTGCTACCGAGAAGATGATAACCACCACAGCCAACGGAAATAACATTTAGATGCTGTCCAAAATTAGAGCCTGCACCAGCACGAAAACCAAATCTTTTTGAAGCCACTTTATGGTCAAAGTTCAGGTTATATATAAACCCTGTCTTACCAAGTTCAAAAGATAAAGCGTTCAGCTTTGGTTTTTCGGTTGTCTGTGCATTGCAAAATGTCCCACAACTAAAAAGGATGAAAATTGTAGTTAAAGTAAGTTTCATAAAGTTGCCGTAACATTTTAGCGCTTGCCGATGTACCGGCATTCTGTGTTCCGTCAGCATAAATTTATTGACAAAGTGGAATAATGTTCATTTGGTCAGCACTTGTGTGTTAGCCGGTATATTGGCAAGCGCAAATTGTGCGTAGCTATTCAAAGTCAGGCTTCATCTTTATTGGAACTCTGGATGAAATTTTCTTGAAGTATCCGTCTGCAATAACAGCCATACCAAAGCAGCAGCTATAATTAAAATCTCCGTCAGCGTCTTTATGAACCGACTTTACACTTGATTTTAAGAAGGCGAACTCAATTGTACAGTTACGGTCACAACTTGGACGATAAACAGCCTTAGAGCCAGTCAGTACCAATGTATCCAAAAACTCGCCAACATTATAACTCGGAGCACCTTTACAAATGAAAAAGCTAATTTGAATGACTGACTTTGATAGCTCCTTGATTTTGATTGTTCCGAAGTAGCCGTATCTGTCACCATCTTTTAAATAAGTCTTGCCGTCGTACTCGTAAGTTCCTGTCAAATTAGTAGAATGCATTTTAATTGTCGTATGCCCATAAAGACTTGACATAGCAAGAAGGGAAATAAATAACAGTAAGTGTCTCATAGTTGCGGGAAGTGAGTTACACACAATAGATTGATTGTTGTATTAACTAAAAGCAAAGGGAAGATATAAACTATCAATGTAATAAACTGGTATACTATTCTTTGAAATAAAAAGTTTTATAAAAACACCGTTAATGCTTATTAGTAAAGAAAGATTCGATGCTTAGGAAATGGATTTTTATTTTTGAGGGATGATAGAAAGGATCAAATCATTGGCAAAGCAATACGCACCTGAATATATTGACATTCGCCATCATCTTCATGCCTAGCTATTGTAAATACCCCTGTTGACTGTAGGCTTTTTCTTGCTTGCGCTTGAAATTTTCCATAGCCGTTTTTAAGTCTTGCAAATATTGGTCTTTGTTCTGCAGGTATTTTTGAGACAAGTCACTTCGTACTTGTCGCATAAAGTCAACTGCATGAAACTGATTGTCCGTATTTTTATTCTGTGTCTTCATATGTCACTTCTTTAGGTGTTCTAATATCAATAATTTGATACCCAAATTTAAGATTTATTGCGTTGTACTGCTTGATACGGAAGAAGTTTACCATATGCTTGAAGTTCCAACTTACCAAGCTGTCCACTTTTAAAATTGTTGCTATTGCAATATGTTGAGCATCTGAATAAAACTTTGGTGTCAATGCTCCTTCTGTCACATAGTGGCTTGCAAGGGTCAATTGTTCTTCTGTAACTGAAGTTAGGTCAATAAAGTCCGGCGTTATAGTCGTTGGTAAGTTCTGAACGTTTTCTGGCGCCTTTTGAAGCTCTCCGAGGGTAACGTCCGACAAAACAATGGAAAACCTTCCTTGTCTTGCCTGTTCAATAAAGGGAATTGTCCACTCGGTAAACTCTTTGTCATAGTAGCCGCCCCAAACAGATGTGTCAACATAAAATTTCATAGTCAAACTTAAAGAAAATTGTCACTCTATTTTGAAAGCATAGCTGTCCCGAAAGCTTACAGCCAACAGATTGATTAATGTATTAACTTAAAGCACGGGACATATATAAACTATCAATGAAAAAACTGGTTTACTATTCTTTCAAATAAGAATGCTTTATAAACATTGTTATTGCCAATAACAAGAAAGATTCGACGCTTCGAATATGGATTTTTATTTTTGATGCATGATAGACAGGATCAAATCGTTGGCCAGGCAATACGCAACACAGTTTATTGATATTCGCCATCACCTTCATGCACACCCCGAGCTGAGCTACCAGGAATTTGAAACGTCAAAATTTGTTCAGCAAAAACTAAGCGAATACAATATACCGTTCGAGGTAAAGGCAACCACAGGTGTCATTGGTCTTATAAAAGGCAAAAATCCGGATTCACGTATCGTAGCCCTGCGTGGAGATATGGATGCACTACCAATTACAGAAGAAAATAACGTTCCCTATAAATCTACAAAGCCAGGTATTATGCATGCCTGCGGACATGATGTACACACCACCTGCTTATTGGGTGCAGCACGAATATTAAATGAAACAAGAGATGAATGGGAAGGAACTGTAAAACTTATCTTTCAACCCGGCGAAGAAAAAAACCCCGGTGGTGCCAGCTTGCTTATTAAAGAAGGCGTGCTTAATAACCCTAAGCCTGAATGCATATTTGCATTACATGTAAACCCGCAATTAGAAACAGGCTGTTTAAGCTTCCGCGATGGTAAAGTAATGGCCAGTGCCGATGAAATTTATATAACCATTAAAGGCAAAGGCGGACATGCAGCGGCGCCTCATCTAACTACGGATATTATATTGGTTGCGGCTCACGTTGTTATTGCCTTGCAGCAAATTATCAGCCGCAACAACAATCCCTTTTCTCCCTCTGTTTTATCAATAACTTCTTTCCAGGGCGGCTTTGCTACAAATGTTATTCCCAGCGAAGTAAAATTGATGGGTACTTTCCGGGCCATGGATGAAGCATGGCGTTTTAAAGCACACGAGCTCATCTACAAAATCACCAAGAAGCTCGTTACCTCTATGGGGGCCGAAGCAGACGTGAATGTTGATGTTGGCTATCCTTGTGTTTATAATAACAGTGACCTCCACCTTGAAGCCAGGAGAATTGCTGAAGAATTTATGGGAAAAGATAAAGTAGAAGAAACAGAAATAAGGATGGGTGCTGAAGACTTTGGGTATTACTCGCAGCAAATACCTGGTTGCTTTTTTAGGTTAGGAACAGCCAATAAAGAAAAGGGAATAACAGCCGGTGTACATACGCCTTTATTTGATATTGATGAAAGTGCTATCGAAACAGGCATTGGCATTATGGCCAGCATGGGGGCATTGGCGAATATTAATTTGAGACGATAAGTGCTTCTATTTCTTTGCCTGTGTGCTCTCCTTAATTCCACGCATAAGCTGCGAGCTAGACTAATTGTAATATCTCTTCAGGCATTAACTATTCTTAATAAACACCGGGGTAGTTTCGTAATCATTTAATTTTTGCAGTTCCAGAATTGTAGTGGCCCCGTCTGGAGATTCGCGGTACATAGGGCGAAATTTAGCGCCCCAAATAATTTCTTTATAAGTATACGAAGTACGTTGCATTACCATGTTCGAAAATATATGGTCGAACCCGGTAACCTGCACATATAGTTCAAGATCTGAGGCTTCTAAATCTTCTTTGCTGAAATGAAGTAAAGGGCTTTCGTTATCTATGGGATGAACCACTGTCCAGTTCATATTAAATGCGTCAATCCTTGAACGTTCCAGATTCAATTTAAAAAATTTAAACTCTGGCTTGTTTTTCTCCGTTACAGTTATAGCAAGGTTTATTACAACATGAGCATCGGTAAGGTGATGGTTTATTTTATAGGGAACCATCCGGAACATTAACGCAGCACCTTCTTTATAGGGACTGATTAATGCATTTTCACTAAAGGAAATATATGCCTTTGGCCTTGTAAACCGTCCATATAAAAGACCCGTAACCAAGGCAAAGAATAATAAGCCAGACATAGACTCAAGCGATGCAATTATATGAGCTGCATCCCTGATAGGATTGATTCTGCCATAGCCGACTGTAGTAAACGTTTGTGTACTGAAATAAAATAATTCCTTCATCCTTTCCCAGGGAGATGTGGATATAAGCCCCTGAATTTGGTTATCCCCGGCCAAAAAGTAAAGTGCTGTGAAAAAGGCGTTCAGAATTAGAAAAGATAAGAAAATGATTCCCAGGAATCGTGTCCAGGATAAGTCGAGCAAATTTGAATAAAGACTAAGCCTTTGCAATAAAGGCAATCCTTCTTTGCGTAGATTAAAGCTCCCGTCCTTATTTACAAAACGTTCACCAATTTGATTTGGTTGAACCCCAAACCCTGTATCAGGATTTGATTTTGAAAAGGGATTTATCTTTTTTACAGAAGACATGAAATTGTTGGCGGTTGACTATACTAAAAAGTTAATATTGATTGTAAGCAATTTTACATCAAACATACAGAAGGTTGTAGGTGAAAGTGGAGAAAATATTATTTTGGAACTTGAAAGAACATTGACCCTTATATAGTAGCCTGAACCGGCTTCTTAAGCCAACCATGCAATTTTGCTTTAAAGGTATTTTTAAATTGTTTTATCACCCTTTCTCTTTGTTTGCTTTTGATATATTTATCCTGGGTTAGTTTGTACTCGTTTGCTTCCAGGTGTTTGAGGTCAGATAAAAATGCATTTTCAGCGTCCTCATTATTTTCTCTCGCTATAAATAGCACCTCGTAAAATAGATTTTCAAGATTAACGAATGAAGCTTCATCACTCCGTGTTAAGGCAATTTTTTTATAAATAGCAGTAAGTCTTTCTTTATGTTTTACTACTTGTGAAGACAAAATATTTATTTGAATAGTGTATGCTAATATTATGCTTTTAAAACTTATTCGGCAAAACCTTTTTTAGGTCAGTAGTTTTAAAAGCAATTCCAAAAAGGCGTTATAGAATTAACCCCGGATACAATTTATTGGCTACAATGAATTCAAAAAATTTTTTTACCTCTTTTGTTCGGTATACCAAAGCATTTAAAAAGTTTATCATTGAGGATGAACAATCTTTTCAAATGTTACCATAGCTCTGCAGTTAGGATTTTTTCTTTATAGAGGCTTAATAACGTATCCTTGTTTTTCCTTTTGGTTTTTATTAGGACAATAAGTTGTTATTTTGCAGCCAGTCAATTGGTTAGCATTGTATTTGCTAATTTTTAGTCTCATTTAAAATTAGATTCTGTGGTTGCTATAATTATTTTCTTCGTTTTACATTGGTATTTATCTCTTTTCTCCCAAACTTTTTTTCAACACAGGTATGCAGCTCATAAGGCTTTTACCATGAGTAGATTTTGGGAACGTTTCTTTTTTGTGTTTTCTTATATAACGCAAGGCTCATCTTACCTAAGCCCGAAAGGATATGGCATCATGCACCGCATGCATCATGCTTTTACCGATACAGAAGAAGATCCCCATTCTCCTTCTTATGATAAAAATCTTTTTGCAATGATGTGGCGCACTAAAAACATTTATACAGGTATACTTGATAAGTCAATCCCTGTGGAAGACAGGTTTAGCAAAAATGTTCCTGAATGGAAATGGTTTGACGCATGGGCGAACCATTGGGCTTCAAGACTTTTATGGGCTGCCGCTTACATTTGGTTCTATGTTGCCTTTGCACCTTCTGCCTGGTGGTATATCCTTTTGCCTTTACACATGGTTATGGGGCCTTTGCATGGTATGATCATCAATTGGTTTGCCCATAAATATGGAGATGTAAATTTTGAAACAGATAATACTTCCAAAAATCTTTTTAAGGTAGACCTTTTAATGTTTGGTGAAGGATACCACAACAACCATCATAAATTTCCTTCCCGAACAAATTTTGCTGCGAGAAAAGGAGAGCTTGACTTGTGTTACCCTATCATTAAATTACTGGATAAAGCAGGTATAATAAAAACCGTAAGTGCAAAACCAATAGAGATAACCCCGGCTACTTCAATCAAACGCATACCGGAAGCACAGGCTGTAGAAATTAATTAAGAAATATAATACTTAACGGATACGTATCTGAGCACTGCATTTTATTAATGCAGTGCTATTTTTTTTATCAAACCACCTTGCATGTCACTTATACTATGTTGTATGATAAAGGCTTCTTCATCAATATTTTTAATAAGCGTTTGAAGCTTGCCTAACTCCAGTCGGGTAACTACAGTGAATATAATATCCTGTTCCTGCGCTGACTCACCACTTTTACCATATCCTCCCTTACCACTATAAATAGTTACTCCCCGCCCGAGTTGATGAATAATAGCATTGCGTACTTCCTCGCTACTTTTAGAAACGATAGTTACACCTGTAAATTCCTCAAGACCATGTAGTAGAAAGTCAATTGTTTTTGAAGCTGCGAAATAGGTAAGAATAGAATAGGAAGCAGGCTCAACCCCAAGGAAAATGGCAGCAGCAGAAAATATAACAACATTGAGAATCAATATAACATCAGCTACCTTAAGCACGGCACTGCTCTTACTTACTAGTAAGGCAGCAATTTCAGTTCCGTCTAATACCGCCTCTCCTCTAATTGCAAGACCAATACCCAGTCCAATAAAAAACCCACCAAATATAGCCGTTAACAGTTTATCAGAGGTAACATCAGGGTAAGGCATAAAGACTAAACATAATGCCAAACCTAAAATAGCCAGGGAACTTTTTATGGCAACTTTTAACCCCATTTGATAGTAGGCCAGAATAATAAAAGGAATATTTATAAGAGGTATTAATACTGATAAAGGCCATCCAAGGATATTATTAAGCAACATAGATATTCCTGTAACACCTCCATCAATGAATTGGCTGGATAACAAATATCCTTTAATACCCATTCCTGCAGAGAGGATGGCCAACAGGATCAGCACATAACTCTTTATTTCCTTGAAAATCACTTTTTTCATACAGTCGAAATTAAGCCTTATAAAGAATATGCTTTGCCTTGAAGGCTTTCAGAGTGCATTCAGGTATCAAACAAAAAGGCCCGGGATAACCCAGGCTGTATTCTGTACTGCGTATTCAAAAATTTAGGTAAATAGTATTTTACTAACTTCCTCTTTGCGATCCACCCGTCATTCCCTTCTTTACAAAGCCACCACCTGTGCCTTTTGTATTGCCTTTGGTAATGAACTTAGATTGCTGGCTATTGTTCTTTGAAGAAGCACCTTTTTTATCGTCTTTTTTTCCTTTAGGAGTAAGTAGTCCCATAATATATATTTTGTACTTCAAATGTAACCCATTTTCGGTTTTATACAATAGGGTAAGATGCACACCAGGCATTTTTAGATGAAGCCTAAAACTGATAATAATCCGGCGGCGCAGTTAATACTTTTTTCCACTGGCGTTGGTGGCTTAACTGCCATTTCTTATCGGGATGGATATCCCAGTTAACGGTTTTCAGTGCCTCGGTAATAAGGCCGCGTTGTTCAGGATGTACATATAAGGGATGCAGATAAAACCATTCATTATTTTGCAGTAACATTTGCCAGAATGCTTCGAAAGAAGGATAGGAAGTTTCAAAAATCTGTACTTCGTCTTTATGTTCTATGTAGCGGCTATGATTGTACCTAAAGGATGCACCGCCATGATCATTTTTGACCCGGTAAAGGCTGCCGCCTTTTTCTTCAGAACTAATATCAAAATACAATTCATCTTTCATCTATTGTAAAGAAAAGAAATAATTAATAGCGTGGACAACGAATTGCATTTAAGCTAGAGTTATCGCGATTTAAAAAGCCGATATAGGTAAGTGACAATTCGAAACCTCCGCGGCCGTAGCTGCTTGTTTTTAGCTGCGAAATATTCACATCATAACTCAATCCAACTGAAAATGGACTATAATCAAGCTTTATCGTTGGTATAATTGCATCGTTAAACCGCAAAAAAGCTCCGGCATGCAATACATAATCCGGCCGTTCCCAATCAGGCCCAATCTTAACTCCGTACATCATTCCTCCTACAATTTCCTGGAAGCTTCCCTGACGGGATACGTCGGTTTGTATATTCAAATAAGAAGTTTCTGTTACGCCAAACTTCATGGCTCCTGAAAAAACATATTTAGGTTTTAAAATTATTTTAGCGTTGGAGTAAAAAGCACTTTTTGGCTTATTAATATGATGATAGGCAGCGCCTATTACAAAATTGTTTTCAGCATTTTCTCCAAAGCCTGAGTTAAGGCTCATACCTACACTACCATCAAATTGAGAATAGTTTGTTGCAGTTAAGCTCTCCCCATCACCTCTTCCTTCATACTGGCTGTTGGTAGTAATTTTTGATCGGTCGAAACGCCTTTGCACAATGCCTCCCATAAAGCCTAATGATAAATAAGTATTGCGTTCATTGCTTACAGATTTATGATAGTTTAAAGCCGGTAAAAATTGAGTAGTGGTAAGCTCAGAAGTGCCGGCTTTATCGTAAAACATTTGAACGCCTACTGTTATATAATCATCTGCATTACCTATGGGTGTTTTATATTCTGCATTCAGCGAAGAGGTTTTATAAGCATTAGCCACACTATTCCATTGAGTGCGGTAAACCGATTGAACCCGTATATCGCCACTTACAATACCAGCCAATGCGGGATTACGATAAAGCGGCGTTTCATAAAACTGTGAAAAATGAATGTCTTGTGTAATAGCGGGTTTGGCGATAAGAAAGAGCAAGAATGATAAAAGTGTTTTGGAGTATAATTTTTTCATGGTTTGGATGGATTTTATGTTGGATTTGGATGTCTTTATTGCAACAAGGTTATGTCGCCTTTAAATGGTAATACTTCATTGTTTTCACACACTACTTCGCAAGAATAGATGTATACATCGGGTGATAATTTTTGTCCTTTGTAAGTACCATCCCATCCTGCACTTGCATCATTTGCATTGAAATTTATTCTTTCATATACCAGTTCGCCCCAGCGGTTAAATATTCTCAATGCCCGTATCATTGCTATACCAGTGCCTCTTGGATAAAAGCGGTCGTTAGCGCCATCGCCATTAGGGGAAAATGTATTAGGGATAAACAAATTACCGTTGTTACAAATTACTAAAACCAATACCTCATCAGAAGCTACACAACCACTCTTATTTTTTACCTGCACACTATATTTTGTTTCAGCTTTTGGCCTGGCCAATGGTGCCGGGCAATCAACGCAATTCAAACTTGACCCGGGACTCCATCGCCAGGTAATAACATCGGCCGAGTTAGTTGTATTCAATTGAACAGAAGAACCGGCCGACATAGTTACATCAACGCCTGCATCTACAACAGGCAATGGATTTACTTTAATAAAGACTGTAGCTGTATCAGTAAAGCAATTATCATTATCTCTGGCAACAACGCTATAGGTAGTGGTAGTTGAAGGCTTTGCTTTTAGTTTGGGACCGGTTGGCTGGTCAATTCCTGTGGTTGGATACCAGGTATATTTATCAGCACCGCTTGCCCATAAACCAACAGAAGAGCCGGCACAAATAGTATCACCCGGACTTACAGTTAAATTGAACTTTTGCCTGACAGTAATTTTAACTGTATCTGATTTAATACAACCAAATGTTGTTGTGCCTTTAACTGAATATATAGTTGAAGTGCCGGGCATAGCAATGGGATTTGCACAATCCGTACAACTCAATTCGGGTGAAGATGCCCAAACATAATTTGCTGCGCCAAATGCCATTAGTGAAATAGTATTGCCCCGGCATACTAAAGCATCGGCCCCCGCATTAGTAACCGGTAAAGGATGGATTGTTATATTCTTCAACACGCTGTCTGCACAACCGTTATTGTCAGTAATTACCGTTGATAGAGGATAGATACCATCCTTATCATAAGATTGTATGGCGGGATCTTGAATTGTGGATGTTTGGCCATTACCAAAATTCCATTTCCATGTCAGGATAGTACCATCCCCTTTTGTTGGCTGCCCGCCGAAAGAAAGCTTTGCCGGTACGCAAGCGGCTATATTTCCAGATACATTTAAAGAAGGTCCTTTGTAAACTGTAATTGGATTATTTATAGCAACTGTATCTGTGCAGCCAACCTGCGTGGTAACAATCAATATAGGTGAATATATGCCTGGCATGGCATAGACATGCGATGGATTTTGCTCATTGCTGATGTTACTATCACCAAAGCTCCATTCAAATTTGGTAATGAGGTCATTACTTATTGTAGTATTAGTAAAGTTTACAGAACCTTTATTACAAAAGGTTTTATTATCCAGTTCGAAGCCCGCTTTTATACCTACCACCTTAATAGTGTCCTTGCCAACAATAGGCACGCTACAACCACTCTCATCCGTAATGATCATCTTTGGAATATACTCACCGGATTCAGTGTAAACATGACTGACAACTGAGTCTTTGGTATTTACTGTAGTGCCGTCACTGAAATCCCATAAGAAGGAAACACGATTTAAAGTAGTGGCAACGAATTTGACTTCTAATGGCTTACACCCGATTTTTGGCTCATAGCTAAAGCTGCCCCTTGGACCCCTCACCTCTACTTTTTTCGAAATAACTTCAGTGCAACCACCCGGCCCGGACACGGTAACTGTGGGAAAATAAATCCCTGGTACTGTGTAGTAGTGTGACGGATCTTCTAAATTTGATGTGTTGCCATCACCAAAATTCCATGCAACACTTGTATAGCTTTTTGATGTGTTTGTGAACTTAACTAATAAAGGCGGGCAGGTGCTTAAAGTATCTGAAAGGCTAAAATCAGCTTTGGGATAACTGATGTTTATAAAATTTATTTTAGAAACAGAATCTTTACAACCATACTTATCCGTTACTGATAAATTGATGGAATACGATCCTATGCTGCTGTAATTATGTGTTGGATGATCCATGAAAGAACTTCCACCATCTCCGAAACTCCAACTGTATTTTAAATCATACCCAACAGAAGCATTTGTAAATTGAACCGGTTTGTTGGTGCAAGACAAAGAATCAGCAGATGTGAAACTTGCTTTTGGTTGCGCTATAATTACTGCTGATACTTTGGCAATAGAATCAGTGCATCCAAAATTATCTGTAACCTTTAGAGAAATGGCAAACTCGCCGGCAGTTTGATACAAATGCTGAAAAGCAGCAACTGATGAAGAGTCAATGGTGCCATCACCAAAATTCCAAACCCATTTTACCAGGTCGTTCGTACCATCAGTTTTAGAAAGGTCTGAAAATTTAATAGTGCTATTATTAAGACATGCACCTTCGACTGCAGGAACGAAATTGGCTACAGGTCCGTTCACTGTTATTTGCTTTGACTTAGAGGTTACACAACCCAATGAATCTGTAACGGTAAATGAGACTGTATACTTGCCTGGTATAGTATAAGTGTGAGAAGTTGCTATTGAATCTGTGCTTCCTGCCCCATCCCCAAAATTCCACTGCCAATCTATAATTTTTGACGAATTAATATTTAGAGAAGTGAATGCGATAGGATTATTCTTACAAATGCTTTCTAAATCAGATTTAAAATCTGCTTTCTCGTCAATTACTTTTACCACTGTTGTAGTGGTATGCGTACAGGAGCCATTGCTTACAAACAATACAACCGGGTACGATCCTGCTTTTAGGTATGTATGCGAAGGATGTTGTGAAGTGGAAGACGTTCCATCACCAAAATCCCAGCTCCACGTTTTTGCACCTATGGATTGATCAAAAAAAGATTTTTTATACTTTTCAGAACAACTGTTAGCTACTGCAAACTTAGAAATTGGAGGTCTTATATAAATTGCATCCTTTAGGGTTAGTGTATCGGAGCATGTGTTATTAAAAGCAATAAGCGTTATAGAAAAGCTTCCTGTATCAGAATAACTATGTGACGGGTTTTGAAAAGCAGATGTTTCACCATCGCCGAATTTCCATAACCATTCATCAGCCTTACCAATAGTTTTATCCTCAAACACTACAGATTTATAGGCACATACATCAGGCGGTGCAAGCGAAAACTTAGCCTGTGGCTTATCTCCTACTCTTACTGCCTTTACAATCGTATCTGAACTCGTGCAACCGCTTGCTGTTGTAATTGTAAGAATAACGTCATAGGTGCCGGCAGTGGTATAAGTATGTACAGGGTTTGGAACGCTGCTTTTACTGCCATCACCAAAATTCCATAAGTAATTCACCACAGCCTCGCTTGATACTACACTAGCCAACGGACTTATTTTTACAGGCTTGCAACCAGATTTAGGCAATCCGTTTATTGTAATAATGGGGTTTTTTATTTTTATATAAGATTCCCTAATTAAGGTATCGCTGCAACCATTTGCATTAAAAACAATCAGCTTAACTGTATAACTTCCGGTATCACTATAAGTATGTGAAGGCAGCGCCATTGAAGATGTGCCACCATCACCAAACTCCCATTTATAGGTATTGCTTCCTATAGTTTTATTTTGAAAGTTGACAGTGAAGGGAGTTTTGCAGGAAGTTGTATGATCTGCAATAAAGTCTGGTATTGCTTTTTTATAAACAGTAATGTTTTTACTAACAGAATCTTTGCACCCGCCAAAATCATTAATCAATTTTATTATATAGCTACCACTGGTGTTGTATGTTTTTGATGGAACAGAATCTGCAGAAACAGTTCCATCACCAAAATTCCAAAGAACAGTCCCAGGGGAAGGGTTTGTGGTGTTTTTGAATATTACGGGCTGTCCCTCGCAAATGGTAAGTGGGGTTTCAAAACCAGAAACAATATCACCAATACTAAATAAATTTTCTTTTCTTATTGTATCCCTGCAACCTTGCGGACTAGCGTTAACCAAAGAAACACTATACGATCCTTTTCCAGAGTAGGTATGAACAGGATTCTCTTCATTTGATTTTGTTCCATCACCAAAATCCCATGTATAGGTTAAAACACCCGGGCCTATGGATGCATTTGAAAAATTGATTGTAACAGGGGCTTTGCATTGGCCGGAATTGGTATAGGTAAAATCAGCCTTCACACCGTTGGCTATTTTAATGTATTGATTTTTGCTTACCGTTTTGGTGCAACCATAGCTATTTGTAATGCGCAAAGTAACTGTGAAATTTCCTGAAGCTGTATACGTATGTGACGGCTTGGAGGAAGTGGAAAGAGTTCCATCACCAAAATCCCAATGATACCCGGTAATTGTGCCGCTTGCAGTGCTGCTAAAATCAGTGAATTGAACAACCAGGGGAAAACATCCCGAAGAGTCCGAGGCTTTAAAATCAACAACCGGATTGGGATAAACTGATATATACTTATCCTTTACTACAGAGTCGGCCCCGGAAGCATTACGTATTACTAGCTTTATTTTATAAGTGCCAGGATTAAAATATGTTGTAGAGGGATTTTGAAGCGTCGAGATCACACCATTTCCTAAATTCCACCGCCACTGCGTTGGAGTTCCTTTGGAGCCATCCGTAAACTGAACTATTACCGGTGCACAACCTGCCACCTGTGAAGATGAAAAATCAGCAGATAACTGGGCCAGTAATTTATTACATGGAACAAGAAATAAAAGGACAAACACTAGAACCCAACCACGTTGGTTTATAGCCAAGGAGGACATAGGATGGTTTGGATTTTGGTTTTAAATGGATTTGGACTTGATAAAAATATACTTTATCCAACTAGGATGCAAAACAAAAGAATGGTAATTCAAAGATTAATAATTACCTACTGTTTTTTTTAAGCGAATACCATTAACGATGATTGCCGGTTTTAAAAAAGTGGAATAGAAAACAGGGAGGTTAATGGGCAGAAGCCCAAGTAATTAACAGGTCAGCACAAATACGTAAGGTAGCTCCAACTCAATTTATTTTCTTGCGAATTTTTTTTCTAACTTCCTCTGTACAGGATTCAATAAATTCATCTGTTATTACCTCCATTTGTTTTAGATCAAGGGGCTTGGTAACAAAGCCAGCATTATAACTCCGGGCAAAGCTTTTATCTATAGGCATAGATGAAGTTGTAAACAACACCACAGGCACTTCACTAAAGCGTTCCATCTCTCTTAAACGAACCAATACTTCTTTACCATTTAATACCGGCATATTTACATCCAGAATAATAAGGCATGGAGCGGGATCATAAGAGGATAGGTTGCTTAAGTAAGATAGTGCCTGGCTGCCATCCCTGGCAGTTACTACTTCAACGTCTTTCGTATAAAGAGCAAAGGCATCCTGCACTAAATCTAAATCATCTAAATCATCGTCTGCATACAAAACAACGTTTTTGGGCGTGCTCGATTTTGTCATAACGGTGGCTGGTGGTCGGTGGTTTTTTGTCTAAATATTATTATACTAAATGTTCTACATCAATTTGTTCCAGATATGGGTCCAGTAAAGTGGTAGAGCGAAAACAATGTATTCTGATAACCGAACATCGGTATTTTTTATAAAATACCTCAATGTAAAAACTTTCTAACTGGTATAACAAAACACAAGAGTTATTTATCTTACGTTTTCCTATATATACCCCTTCTTTATATAAAAGATCAACTTGCTCATTTTTAGACAAAAGCTGGAAATCAAACAATGTCATAAATCAGTCCTCCTCTTAACCAGCCCCAAATATTATGCAGCAATTTTTTTGTTTTTAAAAAAATACAATTATGAGGCGGTACACTTAAATTTAAATGCTGAGCTAGCTATTACAAATGTATAGTAGTTAGAATATACTTTCCAAAACCGTTTCTTTATATAAAGCCTGCTGTCTTTAAACCGGCCTATTTTTTTCCCAAAACCTGTTCTTTAATAATCTTTACTTCGCTATCAACCGGATTTTGCCGGCTAAGAAAAACATAACCAATCTTTTTATTTATCACATCTACACCAACGCGTGGAAACATGGATAAATAGTCAACATGTTTTTCAATAAGTAGATCAGCAAATAGTTGATCCTTCTTTTTGCAAAGCTCGGCAGAACCTATTATGGGTCCATCGGCCTCAAGCCTTAACTCCAAAGGATTATCAGAAGAAAAATCAACATGCGTAAGGCTGATTAAAAGATCTCTGATGTGTATGTCCATAAGTTTTTAAATCAGGACTTAAAAAATAAGGCCAGAATTGATTTGCAAGTCTGCTTTTAGCAGAAAATCTAATTTCTTTTCCGCATTAGAAAACGGATTGTTATAAAGAGGGCGATAACTGCTGTTAGAATAACGGAAATATCACTCCAGATGGAAAGTTGCAAAAAAGGTGACATAGGGTTAGGGTTAAGACAGAACCCAAGATACAACCCACATTTTTTATTGGCAACCCGATGCCCTATTTTATAGGAATCTATTCTACTCCATGCACCTGCATTGCCAACGTATACACAGATTCAGAAGCGGTAATAAACAATAATTTTCGGTCTTTGCCACCGAAACAAATATTGGCTGTCCATTTAGAGGGAACTTCAATTGTATTAATTTTTACTCCTTCACTATTGTACACAGTTACACCCTTACCGGTTAAGTAGATGTTACCTTTATTGTCTAATGTCATTCCATCTGAGCCTTGCTCCATCAATAGTTTTTTCTCCGATAAACTTCCATCTTTATTTACCAAGTACCTGTAAGTTTTATTGGCTTTAATGTCTGCTACATATAGATACTTTCCATCAGCACTCCCCACTATACCGTTAGGTTGCATCAAATCTTCGGCCACGGCAATAAGCTCTTTTTTCCCTTTAGGTAAAAAATAAACTTTTTGTTCTTTTATGTCTGGTGTTTTATGATCCCAATAAGGACGTTGGTAATAGGGATCAGTAAAATAAATCCCACCCTTCGGATCCACCCAAAGATCATTGGGACCATTCAGGCGAAGTCCATTCAAATCTTTCACCAACACAGTTATTTTTTTCTTTGGACTGATGCACCATAATTCATTCTTTTCATCGGCGCATGCTATCAAATTTCCTTTGCGGTCAAAATACAAGCCATTCGACCGGCCTGTGTTTTCCATAAATAATGAAAGGATTCCGTCAGTGCTGTATTTCCAAATCTTGTCATTTGGCTGATCGGTAAAAAAAATATTGCCTTTTTTATCTACTGCTGGTCCTTCAGTGAATTTAAATTGACTTGATACCAATTGTAGCGTAGCGCCATTTGCAATTAAGCTGTCCTCACCTGATTTAGCACCAGGTATCATAAACATAGGCTCGGAATTAACAAAGTGGATCTCGCTTTTAGCTATTAAAAAAAATAAGCAACAATTAGTAACGACACAAAGTATGAGTTTCATTTTAGGAAGTTAACAAACAAAGCTAAGTAATAGGCCTTATGGGTGGCTGAGTGTAATAAATAAAGAGCCTCCTGTTTCTACAGGAGGCAACAATTGTTTATGCTTATGAGATGAATATCAAGTTAAGAATAAAAAAAGATTTTTAAAAAAAATATTGCAGGTGAAGCCAACTTATTATAGCTTTAAATTTCAATATTATTTAAAACCAACATATCCAATGAAAAACGTACTTAATACCTACACTAAACGCTTTCCGGTTATCGGCTATTTTATAGGGATTCTTGGTTTTTTCTTCAGTTTATTATCTATTATTTTTATTATGCTTCTACTTTGTTCTGCCGCGGCTTGATGAATGGGACACTTATTCAAATTCTATCGGAGGCAGGCTTTTCTCTTTCAACAAACGTTTGTATTTTTTTAAATATTTCCTATTCTTTACTGCACCTACGCTTGTGGCCATGCCGCTGAACGTCATTTTTACTATATAATTAAAGAAGGATCTATCCCTAAGCCTTTCAAAATACACAATGCCTGTACGGCCATTATTATTCTTTTTTATAATAAAGGTATTTACCAGGAATGTAGCTACGTTTCCCAAAAAGCTTGATTTGCTTTCCTCACCATCCTTAACGAGTTTGATTCTTAAATCATGGTAATACATATTCATTTCTCCAAAAGCAAGCTGGTCATGCCCTATAGCCCGAAGATGCAATGAATCTATCACACCAGATGTAATGATAACGTTTGAAAGAGGCGCTATTACCGGGTTCAGAAAAGAAAGGGAAGTTGGCTTCATGCGTAAAGACATCAAAAATCCACTCAAAGTATCTGTGTAAGATTGTTTTACTCTAAGACTGATTTGTGCCGAATCCATTAAATAAGCATTTAATGAAAGTGATAAAGAATCAATAGGTCCAATATGCCGGTTTTTTATTCCCGTTATGCTGCCGTTCAGGTGAGTTAGCGTTAAAGTTCCTTCTGCTCTTGTTTTAGGATGTTTTTCAGTATAAAAAAGTGCGCCGTCTACAAGATTAATCCTCTGTATAGAAACAGGTAAAGAGACTTTTTTAATCATATCAACAGGCAAAGCCTTAATTCTATCTGCTAAAAAAGGTGGCTGTTTATCTCGGTAAATAGTTATCAGTGGATTTGTTACAGTAATGGCATTTGCAATAAGGGACGTATCTGTTTCATATTTCTTTAAATTGAAATCAGTAAACTTTATAGCTCCCGATTGAAAGGTTATGTAATCTGTTTGAAAAGGTGAATTAGCTATAACCGAATCCCTGGATCTGGTGGGTTGATATGAAAATGAATCAAGACTTAAAGTACCGCTTGTATAATTATACTCAGCATTATACCAATTAAGAATTTTGCTGCTGTCTGCATACTGTCCTGTTGCTGTGCGTAGCCATGCTGAAACATTATACTTCAAAAGCTCATTAAAATTGGAAAGATATTTTGATGATAATGACAGGTTGCCAATAGATACCTGGTTGAATATTAGTTTACTTTTATTCTTACTAAAAGAAAAAGTGTTGGGATTTTGCAAGAAAATATTATTAACCAACCCGCTCCAGGTTGGTTGGCCGTTATTAGATAATTTAATATTAGATACATCTAATTTTACAGTTCCTTTTTCCACTCCTACTACTTCACCGGTTGGTTTAATAAAGGTGGCAGATGTTGAATTTACCACAAAAGAACCTAGCTGTAGCCCATTTTCATTCATTGCAAAGTCACGCATTTGTATGAAACTATTTGGTGATTTTGGAAAGCTGATAAGTGAGAGTGAATCATTTTTATAGGAGCGAATATTTACAACCGGTTCTTCTACCCTGATACTGTCAATACGAAGCGATGGTTTTTTACCGGTCGCAGTTACTTCTTTTTTCTGCTTAGAAACATTTATTACGGGAGACAATATCTGCACATCTGTTAAGTAAATATCCTTCGCAAGCGTTGAATTTACATCTATAGAAAAATTAATTCGAGGTGTCTTCATATAGAACGAGTCCCTACCTTTAATTTGTTTCATATCAACGGCTGTAAGATAGGATGCGCCGTCACTTTGTATTTGATATGCACCCCCTTTTACCTGCATTGGACCACTATTTAATGTAAGTCCATTACCGGAGATAAAAAGCCCTTCCATTTTTACCGGGTTATTACCATCTTTAAATAAAGAAGCAAGCTTTAAAGAAGGTATAAAAGTTTTAATTGCCGTTTGGCCGTTTGCAAAATTTAATGCGGTGTTGCTGCCGTAAATATTCCTAAGGTTAATTGTTCCACTACCGCTATTTTTTGAAGCAGGCGATGCATGTAAATCAAGTGTTGCATTAGCCCATCGAAAGCCTTCCAAAACAACAGTCTCAGCTTTCTCATCCAGCAATAAATTATCCATAACAACAGTAGATATAGTAGCTTTTACCTTGTTGTTACTACTTGTTACATAAACTTTATCTGCCTTTATAAGATTGCTTCCGGTGTACCGCACATTTTGTAGTCTCGCAGAAATGTCTTTTATCTTAACCAAACCATCAGAAAAAGAAAGATGGTCTACAGCCCTGCGCAGGCCTTCCTTATTAGTAGATTGAAGTGCCCTGTTACTAAATAAGCTGAGGTTTACATTTTTTAAATCAATAGATGCGGCATTGCCCAAACGCACATCAACCTGCCCATTTATAATATCAATTTTATCAAGCGCAACAAGATCATCGAGGTTTTGTAGTGATGTAAAGAGATTAATCTTTTTGCCTGGACCAGAACCCGCCTTTTTTACATAGCTGATTATTGGGTTGTATAAAGCAGCTTCCTGTGCCTGCAGGTTTTGTTCAAAAATAAGCTCGTACCAATCTAATCCCGTAAGTTCAAAAAAAGGAATACTAAAGTTTTTCTTATTATGATTAACGTTCTTTCCGGTTGCAGAAGTAGCTACAACAAAATTATTCAGCACAATTTTATTATTGATAAAATGAATACTGTCGAATGTATAAGCTGATGAACTGTCCTCGTTATATAAACGATAATCTCTAACCAGCATATCAAACCTTTTTACCACAACTGGCTTTGATGAATCAGCATTAATACGCAGGCCACGCATTTCAAAATCATCTTTATTTGAATTAAACAAAGACCTGTTTTTTTTGCCGCTGATGTTTATATGAATGCCGGCATCTTTCACGCCTACAAATGCAAGATCAAGATCTCCCGTTAATTCCCGGATAATTTTATCAGGATCAGGGCGTACTTTTTTCTTAACTGCGTCAGTTGTATTAATATCAATATCAAACAAAGGATTTTCACAATAAACAGAGTCAGCTCTTATAAGATTAAGGCGGTACATAGCATCAAAGTCAACACCAATCAACAATAATTTTTTAAAGAAAACCTGGTAACTGCTTTTAGAAGAATCGGTGGCCAAAGCTGTTACCGTACAACTGTCCATTCGAATACGTTTACTAAAAAGTTCCAAATGAAAATTTTTAAAAGCCAGCCGGTGGCGCCCCCCAGGCAAAGCAATATTTTGATTGGTCGTTATAAGTTCAACACTCTGCTCATCTTTTACAAACTGATCTCTCTTTTTTGCATTTGAAGCTGTGCGAAACAGGTCGAAAAAAATATCAGATACAACTACCGGTTCTGTACCTGGTTTCATTTTATTCACCAGCGTTAGTTTGGCATTATTAATTATAATCCGCCTTATACCAAACCCTTCTAAAACATCAAGCATCGAATTATAAAGCTTACCCATTTCCTGCGAAAGGGATAATTCATCTTTGGAAATTTTAGAACTTGTATCCCGCCGCCATTGCATTACCATCACTTCAGGATCGTGTAGTTTGATTGAGTCCAATAAAAGTTTTTTTTGCAAAATCAGGGGCCAGAAGGAATTCACCCTAAGCGTTAATTTTCGAAATTTAATACGGTAAGTTGTAGGCTCATTAATGCTGTCGGTACTAATTAGATCTGCTTGGCGTACCTGTAGTTTATTTGATAAAAAATCGAAACTGAGTTGGGATAATTCAAGTTTTAGTTTTCCTTTCGATTTCGTATATACGATATCTTTCAATACCCCTCTGGCATTGTTGACAAACCAGATATGTAGTCCCAAAATAGCAAACACTATTATACCCACACCTGTGAGTAGAATTCTCCAATATCTTTTGCGAAGGAATGCCGACTGATTAGTTGCCATCTTTATTATAATGCGGGCTACACAAACAATTAAACAAACTATAGACCACTATTAAAATTTTAGGCTGTTAATTTAAACTAAATTGTTTTAAGGCGATTGAGTGTTATATATAAAAGGGCTTTCTTAACAGTAACGAGTTCTTTATTTACACTACACTAATAAACTTTCGACCCTTTATTTGTTTTTTTTAAGTGATTGTATTTTTCAGTATGCACATTAAAATGAACTGTATCCGGCGGCCTATACCCTACAAATAATTGTTGATGGCGAATTGAACAACAAGCACTAAGTCAACAGAAGTACATTTTATAACTGCTTTATTGGAATTAAAATAAATGGGCAAAAGAAATATGATATGAAGGAAAGCCTAAATGATGTATTTGACCATAAACATTTATTTCATTTATCATCATTTAATAGAAAAGTATACCTTCCAATTCAATAATATTTTATGAGATACGCACTAATGATATTGCTTTGCTGCGCTTTACACAATGTGTCGGCCCAAAAGTCTATCCCGTTATTTAATGGAAAAGATTTAAGTGGTTGGACGATACATGGCACAGAAAAGTGGTATGTGGAAGACGGCAATTTAGTTTGTGAAAGCGGGCCGGATAAGGAATACGGCTACTTATCAACAAACAAACAGTTTAAAAATTTTATTCTTACCCTTGACTTCAAGCAAGAGGCAAATGGCAACAGCGGAGTATTCATAAGATCATCTATAATAGGCACAAAGATCAATGGTTGGCAAGTAGAAGTTGCTCCATTGAATCACAATACAGGTGGCATTTATGAGTCGTATGGAAGAGGGTGGCTCATAAAGCCTGAACCAAAGGATGAGAAGAAATTAAAACCCGGTAAATGGAATTCTCTTCAAATAAAAGTAATTGGAGATGACGTGACCACATGGTTAAATGGTCGTCAGATGATTCATATCAAAGATGAAAAGATAGGAAAAGGAGAAGGTTTTATTGCCTTACAAATACATGATGGAGGCGGAATAAAAGTCCGTTGGAAGGATATAAAAATTAAAGAACTTTAAAAGCGGCAACCAGCTTGCAAGCATTACCTAAACTTTTATTTCATTATCATAAGGGTACAAGCCCTAAAAAATTAATTATTAATACGATTGTTACATGATGGAAAATCCAAACAAATCAAGACGTTCTTTTATTGAAAAAATCACTAAAGCAGTAGTTGGTGCCTCAGTTTTTCCCACTATTATATCAGCGGCGGATAGAAAAAGAAATCTTCAATCATTTATGCGGAGGGATGCAAGGTATGCTGCTAATGATCAAATACAGATAGCTGTTATAGGAGCAGGTGGCATGGGTGTAGCAGATGTAAATACTGCTATTACTGTGCCCGGTGTAAAACTGGTGGCAGCATGTGATCTATATGATGGTCGCCTGGCAGATGCGAAGAAAAAGTGGGGCAATGATATTTATACCACCCGCGATTATCGTGAAATACTGGAACGAAAAGATATTGATGCTGTCATTATTGCTACACCCGACCATTGGCATAAAGATATTTCTGTGGCAGCCATGAACAAGGGTAAATCAGTGTATTGCGAAAAACCAATGGTGCATGATATTAGCGAAGGGGCTGCTGTAGTAGCTGCGCAAAATAAAAATAAAGTGGTTTACCAGGTAGGCAGCCAGGGTGTTAGTTCGCTTGGTAATGAAAAAGCAAAAGAGCTGCTGAAAGATGGTGCTATTGGCCAGCTTAATTATGCAGAAGGTTTCTGGGCCAGGATGTCGCCAACAGGTGCGTGGCAGTATCCTATTCCAGCAGATGCATCTTCATCAAATGTTGACTGGAATGCCTTTATAGCGAACACTACAAAGCGTTCTTTTGATCCCACGAGGTTTTTTCGCTGGCGCAATTACCGCGATTATGGCACAGGCGTTTCAGGCGATTTATTCGTTCATTTATTTTCAAGCCTTCATTTTGTTACCAATTCTATTGGCCCTGAAAAAATTTTAGCCACGGGTGGTTTACGCTACTGGAAAGACGGGCGGGAAGTTCCCGATGTAATGTTGGGTATGTTTGATTATCCGGAAACAAAAGTTCACCCTGCATTCAATTTATCCTTAAGAGTAAATTTTGTTGATGGCACAGGCGGCACTAATTACCTGCGCATGGTTGGTAGTGAAGGATCTATGACCGTTGAATGGGACAAGGTAACCTTGCTGCGTAACAAGTATACGGCCGATGCAAATGATCCTTTAAACCAAAATCAAACAACCAATAAAGATTCAGGCCGGCAATATGTGTATGACAGAAAGGCGATGCTTGGCCCCGACAAATTGGAATACGATGCTGAAAGAGGATATAACGGTGCTCACTTCGATCATTTTTATAATCTTTTTAATGCCATTCGCACCAATGGAAAAGTAACTGAGGATGCGCTTTTTGGTTACCGTGCAGCAGCGCCGGCCCTACTTTGCAACGATGGTTATTTCAATAATAAAATCATGCATTGGGATCCTCTTAATTTAAAAGTTATAAATAAATGATTATGGCAAATACAATAAAACATTTGGTTGTAGCAAGTGTAATAGCAGGCTTAATAAGTTGTGGTGAAAATAATACCGAAACAAACCTTGCTGATAGCAATGATTCAATTAATAGTGAAATAAAAATCTCGGATTCTATGTCTGCTAATACGCTTTCGACAATAGAAAAAAACGCCGGATGGGCTATGCTTTTTGATGGCAAAAAAATGGATGGCTGGCGCACCTACCAAAATAAAACTTCTCATTCCTGGACTGTTCAAAATAGTACACTTCATTGCAAGGGCAGCACAAATGACAAGAGCGATTTGCGGGCAGATCTGGTTACTAATGACCAATATGAAAATTTTGAGTTTGCAGTTGACTGGAAAATATCGCCTCAGGGAAATAGCGGCATTTTGTACCTCGTTTCTGAAGTAGAGAAAACATCCTATATGACCGGACCGGAATACCAGATAATTGATGATATAAACTTTCCGGAAAAGTTAGAAGACTGGCAAAAAACAGGTGCAAATTATGCAATGAATCCCGCACCCGAAGCCAACCCAAATTCAGTAGGCGAATGGAACCACACACGAATAATTGTAAATAAAGGGCATGTAGAACATTGGTTAAACGACAAGAAGATTGTAGAATATGAAATGAATTCAGATGAATGGAAGATAAATAAATTAAAAGGTAAATGGAAAGACACACCTGCGTACGGAACGGTTATGAAAGGACATATTGCCTTGCAGGATCATGGCAGTGAAGCATGGTTCAGGAATATTAAAGTAAAACAACTGTAAGCATAAAACGCTTAAGCTTATTATTCTTATACTCAAAAATGTACCAGCCTTTGACAGGTTTTTTAAAGTTTTTTAATAGTCCCGACGGATTTAACCCAGATTCTGCAATTGAAAATTTTCTGTCAATTTGCCTTATTTATAAATTTGGGTATGAAGCATGAGTACACCGATAAACTGGTAACGCCCTG
>JAYULK010000007.1:0-1519 GCA_043763635.1 Chitinophagaceae bacterium | reverse complement strand
AAAGATGCCCCACACCATACCATCGTTGAGATTGTTAATGAGGCCGGCTTGTGTTACAGAGCCGAGGTTTTTATTTTTCCAGGTTGTATCCCAAAATATATTTTTCAATAGTGGTATAGAATTATCAATGCTTTCTTTTGCTACATGATGACTGGTATCTTTTATAAAAAAAATACTTCCCAATAAACCTAAAAAAACCAATACAATGCCGATGTAAAATGGATAAGGCCTTATGCCATAGTTGCTGGCTATCCAACCGGTTAAAAATGCTACTGCTGCTACTGCAATGTATCCTGCAAATTCATTCAGGCCCATAGCAAAGCCCCGTTGCTTTTCGCCTACCAGATCTATCTTCATTACTACGGTACTACTCCAGGTTAAACCCTGGTTGATGCCTAAAAGTACATTGGCAGCTATGATCCAACTCCAGGAGGGAGCAAACATTAAAATAAACGGAATGGGGATCCCAATTATCCAACCTGCCACTAACAAATTCTTTCTTCCGAATTTGTTGGCTAATGTACCAGTGTAATAATTAGTGATTGCTTTTACAATACCAAATACAATGATGAATGATAGAATGGCTGTTTTTGCTGCTATTGCAAATTCCTCTTCAGCAATCCGTGGTAAAATGGAACGTTCCAAACCAACCATACCCCCTACAAAACCATTGATGATAACCAATAGTGTAAATTGTTTCCAGTTTTCTTTTAATCCTAACTTAATTTCCTTTTGCTGCATGTTGTCAGTGTAATATTGTACACTGCAAAGCTGGCTACTGCAAACGGCTATTCTTTTATCATAAGATAAATAATTACCGGTGAGCCCTTATGCGGCTAAGGCTTACTTGTGTAATGCCGAGGTAAGATGCCACATATTTAAGCGGTACTTTGTTTAGTACATCATTGGCTTCATTTAACAGGGCCTTATATCTTTCTTCGGCACTGTGAAACTGTATGCCCTCTATACGGTTTACGGTATCTACATAACCTGCTTCAAATATTTTTCGAAATAACCGTTCAATTTCCGGAAAGCTACCATACAGTTTGAATAAAGCAATAGCGTCAATGGCCACAATTTCTGCGTCTTCCAAAATCTGTATTGCCTTACGGCTTGGTTTGCCGGTAAACAAGCTTTCAACCCTTGCAATAATATTGTTTTCAAAATAAAACCCTTCTGTAATGTCTATACCATCTTTATAATAGTAAATACGGGCCACTCCTTTATTGATAAAATAAATCGTTTTGCAGGTATGCCCGATTGGTTGAAGGTCTTTATTTTTTTTGATGCTGATAATGTTGCTAATACCAGCGATGGCTTCTTCCGCTTCTTTGGAAAGCGGATTAAATTTTTTGAAATATTGAAACAGGCTACTCATTATTTGGATAATAAAGGTAACACAACGTTCCTAATGCTGGTTTTGCAGGTACAAGAAGTTTTAGTAAGAATTGAATACGGCTGTATCACTTTATAACATATCCTCCAATGTAACCTTTGTTACCATCCACCAAAATTCCTG
>JAYULK010000006.1:0-72193 GCA_043763635.1 Chitinophagaceae bacterium | reverse complement strand
TTCTTTTTAGCCAAATCAACCATAGTTAAAGCAAGTACAACAGGTTTTTTAAGATCTATTATTTGTGTGCAAAAAAGAAGGTTACGTTTTAAACTACTGGCATCTACTACTACAACAAATACATCTGCATCAATATCCTTATCCTGTCCTAACAACACTCTATAGCTTACCCATTCATCAAGTCGTTTAGGATAAAGGCTATAGGTTCCCGGTAAATCAATAACCTCAGCATTTATCTTTTCTGATATAGCCGTGCTTCCTGTTTTTTTATCAACCGTAACGCCAGGAAAGTTTCCTACTTTTTGATTTAGGCCGGTTAAGCAATTAAATAAAGAGCTTTTACCACTGTTGGGATTTCCTACTAATGCAATATGTACGTTTTTATTAACCACGTTTAAGGGCGGCAAAGTTATGCGCCTTTCATAGCAGGGCTTTACGAAATAAGAAGTTTTGCAAAACTTTCAAAAACATTAACCTAAAAAACTTACAATTAGAACATGGTTGCTATCAACCATTGAATAACTTTGACGTCTACCTAGAAAGATTACCTGATGCGGAACAATATTCTATTTCTCTGCCTATTGATTTTTGGTGTTTCAGAAGCGCAAAAAATTAAGAAGGAAGACAAGCAGTTACTTACAAGTTTCCAAAGACATATTGAATATTTAGCCAGTGATAGCCTTGAAGGAAGAAGGGTTGGTACCCCTGGTGAGCAAAAAGCAATGGCCTATATAAGCCGTGAATTTAAAAACATTGGTTTGCTGCCAAAAGGGGAAAGTGATTATTACCAGAGCTTTGAAATAAATGAAGGCAAGCAGGTAAATACGGTAACACACTTATTAGTTGGCGGACAAAGCCTCCTTTTAGCTAAACATTTTATTCCTCTTTCATTTAGCCCGAATAGTAGCATTGAAGCATTGCCTTCAATGGCAATTCAGGAAGTACAAATGCCGTGGTTCTTTAATTTAAAAGAAACTTTACAAGAAGCTACAAGCAATCCGCATTTTGACATTTATATTTTTATTAAAGCAAAAGCAAATGAACTAAAGCTAAAGGGGGCAACGGCCTTATTTATTTACAATACTTCTGCAATAGATGATAATATTGAGTTCAAGCCAAAAGATGCATCTGCAGCAACGCCAATACCTGTGGTGTATGTAACAAAAGAGGCAATAAAAAAATATTTTAATGATCCGGAAGCTACACTGGATGTGAAGTTGAAGATTGACATAGGAATTAAAAAGCGTTCTGGAAATAACGTTATAGGGTTTATAGATAACAATGCCGGAACAACAGTAGTAGTAGGCGCTCATTTTGACCATATTGGTTATGGTGAAGATGGCAATTCTTTAAGCGCTGGCATAAAGCAAGTACATAATGGTGCTGATGATAATGCAAGCGGGGTAGCTGCGTTGATTGAATTAGCACGATTATTAAAAGGGTCAACCTTAAAGCAAAACAATTATTTATTCATTGCTTTTTCCGGAGAAGAACTAGGGTTATATGGTTCTAAGTATTTTGTGCAGCATCCTTCTATTGATTTAAGTAAGGTAAATTATATGATCAATATGGATATGATTGGAAGGCTTTCAGGTGCAAGCCCTGTGCTCACTGTAGGAGGCTTCGGAACTTCTCCCACATGGAGAACTGCTTATTCATCATCCGGCAAAAAAGGTGTCAGTTATGAATCGCTAAAATTTAAGTTTGATTCAAGCGGAACAGGCCCAAGCGACCATACATCTTTCTATTTACATAACATACCTGTGTTATTTTATTTTTCAGGTTTGCATTTAGACTATCACAAGCCTTCAGATGATTTTGATAAGATAAATTATAATGGCCAACTCGCTATTGTAAAACATATCTACAGCCTTATTGATTGGCAAACAAGAACAATCTCGAAACTTGCATTTACGAAAACAAAAGAAACTTCTTCTGCCAGTACCGCATCTTTTAGTGTTACATTAGGCATCATGCCTGATTATACTTTTAGTGGCACTGGCCTGCGTATTGACGGCATCAGTGAAAATAAGCCTGCACAAAAGGCGGGTTTAAAAACCGGAGATGTAATTATTCAGTTAGGAGATTATGCAACAAATAATATTGAGCAGTATATGCAAGCTTTAGGAGGGTTTAAAAAAGGCGACAAAACCAAAGTGCAGGTCATCCGGGGAATGGAAAAGCTTTTTTTTCCTATCGAATTTTAATGCATCATCCAAAGCCATCTTATGAAACTGTCTCTAAACTCAAGCGATCTTACGGACGGCTTCTTTGAAGAAACCAGCATTTTGGGCATCATGGCGCCCATTAAAGATTACCAGTTTTGCTGGCATTTGAACAATTTGCTTGGCCTCGACTTTAGAATTAATAACGATATTGAAATTCAATTAACAAAAAAGCACCGTAACTACTTTTTTGCTGTATACGAATTTGCCGAAGAGCACAACTCATTAGTTCATTATTTATATAATAATCAGTTTGATGGTGAATATTTATTGCCGGAGTTTAAGCACCTGGATTTTTTATGGTTGCTGAAAGGAGACGCTATAACTGAGCTGGCATTGCAACAGCTTATTGAAGCTATAAAGAATATCAAAGGGGTGCAGTTGGTATTGGAGTTAACTAATGAAAAAATAAAGAACAAAGAACACCTGGTATTTTGATACAGATAGGCAGATGTGCAGATGAGGATAATATGCAGATACGCAAATCAAGAAATATTACGAACGCCGGGATATTTTTGGAACCAGTAACTTGCAATGGCACATTGCATATTTTTAATTTATACATCATTCTTTATGTGGCAGGAAAAAGAAAACGCTCTATATAAAAAATTTGAGTTTGCCAACTTCAACGAAACTTTTGGATTTATAAGCCGGGTTGCTCTTGTTGCTGAAAAAATGGATCATCATCCTAAATGGACAAATGTTTGGAACACGGTTGAAATATGGCTTTCAACTCATGATGCGGGAAATAAGGTTACCTCAAAAGATAAAGATCTCGCAGCGGCGATTGATGGAATAAAAATTCAGTAACAACCATAGCACGCATACCCCTAAACTACAATTATAACTAATGCTGACCAATCATTATTTCTTTCCTTTTCTGATAATTATTGATGCATTGTTCTGCATATCTGCACTAAAGCGTATCTGGTATTTCTGATCTCCATCTTGAATTATAACTAAGCCCGTATTGGGAGGAATGCTGCCTAAATTTTCTGCTATCAGGGTAAGTTTATATTCATCTATATTTTGCTCATTAGTATACACTACTTTTTTTGAAGCTGCTTCTGTAAGCTTTGCTTTGGATAGAATATTTCTTTCATTCAGATATACGCTGATGGTATCTCCATCTACCACCCCATTATCATAAAACGAAAGCACAAGACTGTCAGAAAAAGTCGTAACTGTTTCAATTGTTCTCACATTTCTTTGCTCTGGCAGAATGGAAGTTGATACTGCCTTTGCTATAACAGGTTCGGCTTTAGGTAAAGGCTTTACTTCAGCCACTGCAGGCTTTTCCTCTTTTACCTTCTTCACTTTTACTTTCTCTTTTGCTTTTGCAACTGGCACTTTTTGTGGCTCCGGAGTTTTTATAATATTTAATTCTTTAAGATGGCTGATCAAAGCAGAGTTAGCACTGTCGTTATCTTTCTTCAGCCTTAGATCACCACTAATAGAATAGAAGCCATATTTTTTTGTCTGGGTGGTTTTCCAAATACCATTCAAATTCAAGATACTATCTCCCTGGGGCAAAGGAATTATATTGATCACATGTACACCCTTGTCCGGGCGTTGGGGATAATTATTAACCAGCATCTCTACATCTTCTACCACTAATTCCCCCTTTATGCGGTTTGCTTTTATGCGTTTTATGCCGTAATAAAAAGTGTCATTAGTAACAAAAGTGATGTATGAATAACCTGTAATCTTGCCCCTGTATTCGCTAAGTGCAAGCTGATAGCTTTGAATCATCTTTAAGCTATCATTGGTTAAAGTGCCGGTGTAAATGCCGCTAATATCCTGGGCAGAGGCTTTTAATGCAAATAAGAATAAGATTGGATAAAGTAGGTATTTCATTTTTCACAGATTTGGCAATGTGTACTACTGCCTGGATTTACATATATATGGAACGCCGTCAAGGTACAATAACGATCTAATAAAATGAAACGTAATGGCACTGGATATTACATAAAAAAGAATGCTCCCAAATCTGGAGCATTCTTTTTTATGTAATAGAGAAGTTTAATTCTCTTTTACTTTAGTACCATCTTCGTCTGTTTTTATTTTCGTTCCGTCTGACGTTTTTATTTTAATATCTCCATCTTTTTCAATCTTGGTTTTAGAGTCGCCATCCTTCATTTTCATTTCGCCATCACCGCCATCAACTTTCCATTTCTCATCATACCTTACCCACTTGTCTCCATCACCTTTATAGCGTAACTCGTTTCCTTCCATACGGGCTTCGCCAATATTATCCCAGCTTTCATCTCCATAAACCCACCAATTTCTGCTATCTACATAATAACGGACAGGCTCATTTGTTTCTTCGTTAATTCGTGCTCCGGTAGAAGGGTCTACTTTAATTCTTATTTTTTTACCTGTCTTTGCATCTAAGTAGTTACCTGCTTCACTGTTTACCCTAAAACTGTCAGCCTGGGCTGCATAAGTTCCTGTTGACATTGTAGAGGTAGATACATCGGTAGTTGTTGAGCTGTCTGAGGTTGATGTGGTAGTATCACCATCATTATTACAGGCCACAAAGCCTAATGTAAGAGCGCCTGCTAATAAACTGAAAACTTTTGTTTTGTTCATGTTAAGAGGTTTTGTTTCTGCAACTTCTGCAAAAATGAGACCGCTTAATGATCAAGGATAGAATTTAGCTATTCATGGAAGCTAGAAATTCGTAATTATCTCTTGTGCCCCGCATCCTTCTGAGCAGGTCATTCATAGCTTCTTCCGGCTTCATATCGGTAAGAAATACCCTTAATAAATTCATTCTTTGCAATACATCTTTTTCCAAAAGAAGGTCATCGCGTCGTGTAGAAGAAGCAACAAGGTCAATAGCAGGGAAAACGCGTTTGTTGGCTAATCTTCTGTCCAGCAACAATTCCATATTGCCGGTTCCTTTAAATTCTTCAAAAATCACTTCATCCATTTTAGAGCCTGTTTCAATTAAGGCTGTGGCTAAAATAGTAAGTGAGCCGCCATTTTCAATTTTACGGGCGGCGCCAAAAAATTGTTTGGGCTTTTGCATCGCATTCGCTTCTACTCCACCAGATAAAACTTTACCGGACGAAGGTGCCACCGTATTATGGGCCCGTGCCAAACGGGTTATGGAATCAAGTAATATCACTACATCATGACCACACTCAACAAGTCTTTTTGCTTTTTGAAGTGCTATCGCAGAAACTTTTACATGTTTTTCAGCAGGCTCATCAAACGTAGAGGCAATAACTTCGGCTCGAACACTCCGCTCCATATCTGTAACTTCTTCCGGCCGCTCGTCAATCAATACAACTAGTAAATATATTTCCGGATGATTGGCAGCAATAGCATTGGCTACCTCTTTTAAAAGAACTGTTTTACCAACTTTTGGCTGTGCTACAATTAACCCCCGTTGTCCCTTTCCAATGGGGGTAAAAAGATCAATGATACGGGTACTATAATTAGTAGGTGAGGTAAAAAGATTCAGTTTTTCAAAAGGAAATAAAGGGGTAAGATAATCATAAGGCACCCGGTCCCTTACTTCGTCCGGTCTTTTGCCATTGATAGAATCCACTTTCAATAAAGCAAAGTATTTCTCTCCTTCTTTTGGTGGACGAACAGAGCCATATACTGTATCACCGGTTTTTAAACCGAATAATTTTATTTGTGACGGCGATACATAAATATCATCAGGTGAAGACAAATAATTATAATCTGAAGAACGCAGAAAGCCGTATCCGTCAGGCATCATTTCCAGCACACCTTCTGCATTGATGATTCCATCAAATTCTATATTAAAAGTTTGTTCCCGTCTTTGTGGATAGTATTTAGCCCCTGTTTGTAAAGTTGGTCTGTCAGATTGTTGCGTTGCATCCTGCGCATCCTGGTTATTGTTTTCACCTTCCTGCGCATCTTCTCCCCTGTCATGTTGTGATGGCTGCGTCGGGAGGTTAATATTTACATTAACAGGCTCAGGTTGTTGTAACGGAAGTTCTTCCTGGGTAACGTTATCATCAGACTTCTTCTTTGCTTTCTTAATGCCCTCTGGTTTTTTTGTAATAGCCTTTTTGATAGGCTTTTTTTCTTCTGCAGCAACAGGTACCGGCACTTCGGCAATCGCTTCTTCGGTTATATTTGAAGTAGATGCTTTAATGATTCTTTTCCGCTTATTTTTTTCACCGGTATTAGCGGCTTCACCTGGTGCCACAGCTTGCTTATCCAATATCTTGTATATAAGACCTTGTTTATCTAACTTCTTTGAATTATCAATTTGAAGCTGTTCAGCAATATCAATTAATTCCGGAACAAGCATGTCGTTCAACTGCAGAAGATCGTACATAAGGAAACTCTTGTTTTAAATCTGCATTGCTCTTAAGAAGCAGCAAGCTATGAGATTGATTTTTGAATTTAATGAATGGAAATTTGAAAAAAACTAGTTGTTACGAGTGGATTGGAATGATCTCTCAACTTTTTCCGCTGCAAGTATACGCCTAAAATACAAAATCCAAAAATATTTGTCCCATTCCTCCAAATGTTTCTCGTTAATTAATCTTATGTTTTAAACCGTATAGCCGTACACATTAAATTAAGCGAAACAGGGTAGCTATAATCAGCCAATTCATTACATCAAAGCATCTATAATTATCTTTGCCGCTCTTATTTAATAAATATGTTCAACAAAAGAGTAAAGATAAAAGAGCTTTTAAGCTGGCAACCAAATGAACAAGAAGTAGTAGTGATGGGTTGGGTACGCACGTTTCGTAATAACCAGTTTTTAGCCCTGAATGATGGATCAACAAATAATAATGTACAGGTGGTTTTGGAGCTTGGCAAATATGAAGATGCCTTATTAAAACGAATTACCACAAGCGCCTCACTCAAAATAAAAGGCACGGTTATAGCATCGCAAGGCAAAGGGCAAACCCTGGAAATTAAAGCTACTGAAGTAGAGATATTAGGCGATTCTGATGCAGAAAAATATCCGCTCCAGCCTAAAAAACATAGCCTGGAGTTTTTGCGTGAGATTGCTCATCTGCGGTTTCGCACCAACACATTCGGATCAGTATTTCGCATTCGGCATTCGCTGGCATTCGCCATTCATAAATTTTTTAATGAAAAGGGATTTATCTATTTGCATACCCCAATCATTACAGCAAGCGATGCAGAAGGTGCAGGAGAAATGTTTAAAGTTTCAACCCTTCCTTTTGATAATCCTCCTAGAAAAGAAGATGGTGCGATTGATTTCTCCGAAGACTTCTTTGGCCGTGCTGCAAACCTTACCGTAAGCGGGCAGCTGGAAGGTGAATTAGGTGCTACTGCTTTTGGCGAGATATATACGTTCGGTCCAACCTTTCGTGCAGAGAACTCCAATACGGCACGCCATCTTGCCGAGTTTTGGATGATTGAACCAGAAATGGCGTTCAGTGATTTGGAAGATAACATGAACCTGGCAGAAGAATTCATGCAGTATATTATCAGGTATGCTATGGAGCATAACGGGGATGATCTTGAATTTCTACGCCTGCGTTTGTTGGAAGAAGAAAAGACAAAACCTCAAAATGAACGAAGTGAACTTGATCTTATTCAGAAGTTACAATTGGTGACTGATAATAAATTTGAGCGCATTACTTACACCGAAGCAATTGATATATTGTTACAGTCTACTCCTTATAAAAAGAAGAAGTTTCAATATGATGTAAGCTGGGGCATTGATATGCAAAGCGAGCATGAACGTTATCTGGTTGAAAAGCATTTCAAAAAACCAGTGATTGTTACCAACTATCCAAAGGAGATAAAAGCATTTTATATGCGTCAAAATGAAGATGGTAAAACGGTTGCGGCAATGGACATACTTGCCCCCGGCATTGGCGAAATTGTAGGAGGATCGCAAAGAGAAGAAAGACTTGATAAACTAGAACAGCGAATGAAAGAAATGCATATTCCGTTGGAAGAAATGTGGTGGTATTTAGATACGCGGCGTTTTGGAACGGTGCCTCATGCTGGCTTTGGTTTGGGCTTTGAACGTATGGTGCAATTTGTGACTGGCATGGGCAATATTCGGGATGTAATTGCTTTTCCCCGAACGCCTAAGAACGCTGAGTTTTAATAGTCTTTGTATCCTAGGGTTTGAAGCCATAAATTAAGCGGTGCTAATTGTTGTGGATTTCAAAATGTTATTGATGCCTTAGATGAAGCTACCATTAATGGGGTTATGCGTTATTCTATTTCACCTTTATCTAAAGATGAGGCAGCGTTTATGAAGGATAAGTAATTATTTATGTCCCTTAAGAAATGAGTGAATTCGTTCTGCTACATTTTCACGGATATTGATATAAAACAAATTGATATCGCCAATATGATAATTGCGGGACGTGTATAAAACGCCGCCGGGGAACTTAGGTTTATTGATCCATAATACGCCCCCATGCACCTGTGCATCACATGAATTTTTAATTATCTCATTAAGGTTTCGTAACACACTTCCTTTATTTAAGAAACGCGGACTATAATTTTCATTGGTTTTCCAGGTTAGTGGATTGGTTACATAAGACTGAGGTTTTTCTTTCACAATATATTCAGGCACATAGCCTGTTCTATACGTTCGCCACGTACAAAAACATCCGGTTTGGGTAGGGCTATTGCCAACAGGAATTGCCGAGAAATAATTTTTAGGCACCGGCCATCCTACAATATAGGCCACCACTAATTGTTTATATAAAGGTTTGCCATCGAAATATTCTTTTAATAATTGGCTTGCCATCTTAGCGCCCTGGCTATGACCTGCAATAATAATTGGCCGTCCATTATTGTATCGGTTTAAGTATAATTCAAAGGCAGTTTTTATATCAGCATAAGCTGTATCAAATGACGCAAGTGCCTCTTTAGTATTAGTATAAAATGCCGAAAGATGTGATTGCCTGTATCGCGGCGCAAATACACGGCTTAGCCCATTAAAAGCTGTAGCCTGGAAAAGGATAGATGACTTATCGGTTTTCATGTTAATAGCTGAATCACTTATGTTAGCGTTCCAACCTTCCATTGTACCTGTGTAAGTTGTAGGGTAAATAAAAAATACATCCGCCAAAGAATCTTGTTTTTCATTTCGTAGTGGTAAGGGTACACTATCCGAAAAATCTTTTTTCCACGGATGTGCTGCCCAATAATCAAGATTATCATAGCCAGGCAAAGATGTAACTATAGCTTCGGGAATTTTGTAAGTAGTCACCTTTTTAGCAGGTCCGCATCCGGCAATTAAAACTACTCCTATCAACAAACACAAATAACGCATAACTAATTATTTAGGGCACAGCCTGAATTGTAAATTTGCTATCTTTTCTTCAATAAATTTTTTAGCTTATGAATATTCCTTCTGTTGACCTGGCCGGGTTTTTAACTGGAGATGAAACACGCAAAAAAAACTTCGTGAATGAACTAGGGAGGGCTTATGAGGATGTTGGTTTTGTAGCAGTAAAAAATCATGGAATATCTGAAGATCTCATTGCTGATTTGTACAAATATGTACAGCAATTTTTTGCGCAGCCAACTGAAGTAAAATTAAAATATGAAAAAAAGGAGTTGGCAGGTCAACGAGGTTATACCTCCTTCGGACGTGAACATGCCAAGGGATTTGATGCACCTGATTTGAAAGAATTCTTTCAGTACGGTCAAACAGTAGAAGATAATGATCCTATAAAAGAGGAATATCCGGACAATGTAACTGTTGATGAATTGCCCGAGTTATCACCTATTTTATTGGACGCCTATCGAAGCTTTGAAAAATCGGGCAAAGCTTTGTTACAGGCAATTGCTATATATCTTGGGCTGAATGAAAACTATTTCGATGAATTTGTACACAACGGCAATTCTATTTTAAGAGCTATTCATTATCCCCCAATCAGCAACGAACCGAAATCTGCCATACGTGCCGAACAGCATGAAGACATTAATCTTATTACTTTATTAGTAGGCGCATCGGCAGATGGTTTGCAAATACTTACAAAAGGAAACGAATGGGTTGGCGTTACTTCATTACCTGACCAAATTGTTGTAAACGTTGGCGACATGTTGCAGCGCCTTACAAATAATAAATTACGATCTACCACGCACCGTGTAGTAAATCCCCCAAGAGAATTATGGGGAACTTCCCGGTATTCCATTCCCTTTTTCTTACATCCAAAAGGTACAATGAGCCTGGCTTGTCTTGAAGGTTGTATTGATGAACAAAACCAAAAAAGTTATGAAGATGCCACGGCAGGGGAATATTTAGATGAGCGCTTAAGAGAGATTGGATTGAAAAAATAACGATATTTATTAACACACATTTTTTCGTAAAGCGCCTTATCCAGGCGCTTTTCTTTTACCACTTATCCAATATTTTATCCATTTAAAATATTATTGTAACTACCCCTTTACTACAAAGGACTGGTTTTCAATTACTAATTGGGTTGGCATCTACTGGGCCACATTCATTACCATAAATAAATAGGTACTATGTGTAACACAGTACCATATAAAACCATAGCTTTGTTGTATCAAATTAAAAACAATGGCTAAAAAATTATTTTATACTGCATTTCTTCTTGTCATAATTGCCGGTGCAAATGCCCAGGGATTAAATTCAAAAGACAGTTTATATAAACAAATAGCCCACTTAGACAGCGCCGTTTTCAATGCTTTTAATAGCAGGGACACAGTAACATTTAATGCCTTTTTTGCGAAAGATCTCGAGTTCTACCACAATAAGGGGGGATTAAGTGGATTTCATCTCACCGCCGATTTTGCCAAAGCACAAGCTGATAATAAAACCGATCTAAAAAGAATGCCTGTTCCCGGCAGCTTCGAAGTTTATCCTGTACCTAATTATGGAGCAATGCAAATAGGGGCACACCAATTCACCCATACTGAAAATGGTAAACTTGTAAGCGGCACGTACAAATTTGTACACGTATGGAAGAAGTTTGGCAACGAATGGAAGATTACCAGAGTACTTAGTTACGGTCATCAATAGAAATCACTGCACTCATATTATATAAACGAAAGCTATGAATATAGAAAACACACAGAGCCAGATGAGGAAGGGGATATTGGAGTTTTGCATTTTATCCATCATTCGCCGGGGTGAGGCCTACCCAAGTGATATAGTAGAAGAAATGAAAGCTGCCAGCCTTCATATACTGGAAGGAACATTATATCCTCTTTTAACAAGATTAAAGAATGCTGATATGCTCACCTACCGGTGGGTAGAGAGTAACTCAGGGCCGCCCAGGAAATATTTCCTGCTCACAGAAAAAGGAGAAGCCTTTTATAATGAGCTGGAGCAAACCTGGAAAGAATTATCGAACGGAGTGAATGCCCTAACAAAACCACAAACAAACTTATAAACTTCAACCAAAAAGAAATAAAATGAAAAAGATTATCAACATAAACTTATCCGGCAGGGCAATTCCCATTGAGGATTCTGCTTACGAAAGTTTACAACGATACATTGAGAGCCTGCGTCGTTACTTCGCTAAAGAAGAAGGCCGTGATGAAATAATCAATGATATAGAAAGCCGCGTGGCGGAATTAATGGATGACAAAGTAAGGAAAGGCAGCTCTGCTATCACCGATGCTGATATGTTTGAGATTATAAGCTCAATGGGAAGTGTAGAAGATTTTGAAGCCGCTGACTCAGCAGAAACAACAACACCAACAGAACCTATAGGTGCGTACAATTATGAAAAATCCGATAGAAGATTTAAAGGAAGATTGCACCGCGATTCATCTGATAAAATGATTGGTGGTGTGTGTGCAGGCATTGCCAGTTATATGAATGTAGACCCGGCAATCATTCGTCTTCTTTTTGCTATCATCACCTTCGGTGGCTTTGGGGCGGGTTTCCTTTTGTACATATTATTATGGATCGTTCTTCCTGCCAAAGGCCTTGATACCTATGTGGGAAAACGCCTTTTCCGTAACCCCGACGACCGTATTATCGGTGGTGTGGCAGGCGGTTTAGCAGCGTATTTCAATAAGCAACCGTGGATGATCAGGTTAATCTTTGCTGCTCCTTTGATACTAAATATTTTTTTAAGCATTCTCAATGGTGCATTTTCTCCCTGGCATCACAACTACCGTCCTGTAGATTTTGCCTTCGGATCGTTCACCGGAACTTTCATTATCATTTATATAGTTCTTTGGATTGTTTTGCCAGAAGCAAAAAGTGCATTTGAAAAAATGGAAATGAGAGGCGAAAAAGTAGATGTAAACCGCATCCGCCAAAATGTGCAGGAAGGAATGACAGATTTTAAAAATCGTGCGCAGGAATGGGGCGAAGAAGTAAAGACCTCAGCACAATCTTTCGGTCAAAAAGCTACTGACTTTGCAAATACAAGGAGCAAGACCTTTGCTACAGAAGTGTCGCAGGCAGCAAGGCCGTTAGGCAATGGTTGTGGGCATGTGATTGGCGTATTGTTCAAAGCATTTTTTCTCTTTGTAGCCGGAATTATAGCATTTGCATTGTTTTCGGCAGTATTAGCCTTTGTATTTAGTGGTATTGCGCAACCTGTAAAAGACTTTTTATTGGACGGCTATGTACAGAATATGACCCTGTGGGGTATATTGTTTTTCTTTCTCGCTGTTCCATTAATTGCCATTATTACATGGATTGTAAGAAGAACATTAAAAGTACGTTCTCAAAACCGTTACCTGGGTTGGATATTCGGAGGACTATGGACTTTAGGCTGGGTTTGCCTGTTTATGTTTATTGCTTCAATGGGTAATGACTGGCGCACTTATTCAAAAGTAGAGGAGCCGGTAGTAATGCAGCAATCTTCCATACAGAAGCTTACTGTACGAATTGATGAACCGGAAATTCGTTATAGTGGCAGCTTCAACTGGATTCATGATAATGACGGCGATAGTGATGGTGGCTGGGACCTTACAGAAGATTCACTTCTTTTATCTCACATAAAATTGAATGTTAGAAAAAGCAATGATTCTTTCTATCATGCAACTATCTGGAAGTATAGTGCTGGCGAAAACAGGCGTGAGGCTTTACAACGTGCAGAAAAAATTGTGTACAGTGCATCAAGTTTAGATAGCGTTTTGATCCTGGGAAGCGGGTTAGGAATTGGAAAAGAAAACAAGTACCGCGGACAAAAAATAATGGTAGAAATAAAAGTACCTGTCGGTAAAAAATTAATGTTTGATGAAAGCATTGATGGCAAGTTGCACGATGTAAACATCAGGTTATCAGAAAGACGCCGTTGGAACCGGGGCGAATGGGATATGGATTGGGATGACAACAGCTATTTTGACTGGAAGCCGGGCGTAGATTATATAATGACAGCCGATGATAAACTAGTGGAAGCAACAAGCTATACCAAAAAAGCATCGGGTGTTTACGAATATAAGAAAGGAAGTAGTGATAGCCTGCGCAAAGCAATTGAAGAAAAAGAAAAACAGTTGGAAGAAGACAAACAAAAACTTCAGGAAGCAGAACAAAATGAAACAACTAAAGTGCAGGTAATCTTAAAGAAGAAAACCGAAGCCGCACAAACTCCACTACCGGCCTTCTCATTCTTTATATAACTCAAATCGGTTGAAGTTACAGTCATGTTTGTGGCTGTTACTCAGGAAGGCTCCGCAAGGAGCCTTTTTTAATTTGTAGAGTTAAGATTTGCGCTGTTCTACGGCAGCAAAATAAAAAAATCATAAGCCATGTTTTATAACATAGCCAATCAAAGAGTACTACAACCAGCAATGAGTAATTTTCAAAAATTAGTTGTGTAACCGCCACCTATGCTAGCCGAAGTTTATCATTCAATACTACCAATAAATAAGTCGGTCGGTCGTATCAACTGCTATTGGAGTGGTGTCCAAAGAGAAGCTATTCTGCCATTTCAAATCTTCTTCTGCTTTCAGTTTGACTTTTTCTCTAAGTTCTGCATAAGCAGGACAAGGATGCTCCCAAATCTCCCTTACTATTTGGATAATTATGCTTTTTTTATCGGGCATGCACGTCACTAATGGAAGACGATTTAGCATTGTGTCCAATAGCTTTGCACTCCTTTCATTTTGTTGTACTGCCAAAGCTGCAATGAAGTCTTCTGGGGAAGCCCTATCAGCTATGACACCAGAAAACCCGCCGGGTCTGTTACCTGAGAACTCATAGAATTGTCTGCGATGATACTTCTGCAAAACGTCCAAATAAGCCGTATCAGGATATTCTTTCATCAGCCCAAAAGAAACATTGCTTAGCCTCCAGACGTGTCTAATCAATTGATTTTTTATAAGTTGTACATCTTCTTTCTTCCTGAATTTGGCAAGCCCGTAAAGCGCATATTCAATGTCACCAAAACCTAATTCGTTACCGGAATATGGCTCCAGTTGCCTTGAACGCGTTGCCATATCTTTAATGATGGGGTAATATTTGTGTTGCGGCTCTAATTTCGAAAGGATAATATAAGCTGAACGCAAGTAATTGTGTTTGGCAAGAACCTGGTCAATTGTCTTGTTCTTTTCTTCTTGTGTTTTCCAGCCTGCCTCTTGCAAAATGTCATCTGACACTGTTCGATCCCAAATACCGAACTCTCCGGCGTCAGTAAAAACTAGGGCTGTGTCGTATAGATGGTTTAGTATTATGTCAAAGTGATTGAAAGACTTCCGATCTAACATTTCTCGGAAAGCCGCAGCTCGAAGTATGGGGTGTTCAGAGCTACTAAGACGTTCAAGATCTGAATCTGTTGCAATTTTTTGTAACGCACTATTGCTTCCCATCACAATCCCTTCTTCAACCATCTTCGTCAAATGAATTTGAAGCCTTTCGTCAAAATCTTTGATGGCATAGGGATAATCACTCTTGGGATTACAAGAACTAAATAAGAAGATTAGCAGTGGAATTATAAATTGTTTTAGTGTTGGCATAAATTAAGGCTCACGTCGAATTTTAAGCCGTTGATTTTATGGCAAGAAATCAACGGCTTAACAACTGCTGCTGATTAGCGATTTGCCGCCGGTTACTCTTCCGTCTGCCAACCTATTGCAAAACTGCTTTCGGCTGTAGTTTATTCCATCAATCTGAACCAGTCTTTAACAGTTATTTCAAGTCGCACAATTTCATCTTCAGCCAATGGACAACAATGTGCAATCGGACCTCTCAGCAAGTTAAGACTCGTCATAATTTTTTGGAATGCTCTTGGGTTCTTAAATAAATCGTCAAATGCTTGCCAGTTGCCAGAAACTATTTGTCCAAGCTCTCCAAATGTCGTATAGTCTATTTTGATTTCTGACCGCTGTGTAAATCCAGATTCTGCTTCCCGGTTCATGTTAGCATCAACATTTGTTTTAATTGCAGGAGGCACTTTTAAATCCCACCAATTGTCTCCATACTCTTCTTGCATTAACTGAACTACTAATGCCCTAATAGAACGTTCTAAGCAATAAAATACTTCATAATGCTCAGCCATTTCTTTTGCTTCCTTTCTAAAGTCAGCATTGAATTGCAAATAGTAATCCTTTCTCTTAACTTCTTCTATTTCTTTTCTCCCTAAATCAATATTTAGTTCGGATTCTACTTTATCCAAACTGTTCTCAGCAAGAGAATTAGCAAGAGTGAATAATCTTATTTTGGATTCAATTTCGATATTAGTCATTGAGTAAATTTTCCTTTAGTGACTTGAATATTGCATTGAAAATTGCCGGGTCATCTGTTTTAGGCAGAACAAGGTTAATAGTATAGCTCAATCCAATACTTCTTTGCCTATGTGATTGTGTTGAAGAATGCGGTTGTGAGTCTTGAGGCTTTTGTTCTGGTTCATTCTCTTTAGCTTTTACTTCGGGCTTAACTTCTCCGTTCGAACTGAAATCAGCCAAGGCTTTGGCATTGAAAAAAGTCGAAACTATATTTTCTACTTTCTTAGAATCATGAGCCTCTCCTGTAGCTTCCATGACCAAGCCTTTAAAAGTTTTCTTGTCTAGCTCATTTGCATATTCATTACGAGAAAATATTTCGCTGTAGGCTTGCTTTATTGCAACACCTAAACTTTTAGCAGAAGTTGTAGGGTTTCTAAACTGCTTATACAGGCTAGTGGGTTTTCCGTCACTATTTACAAGTCCGGCTTTCTTTGCCCATGGAATAAAGGTTAAATAATTACCTCCTTTAAAACCTAACTTGGTTTGTAGAAAGTCTTGACTAAAAGTTTCAGGTGTACTAGCCTCTTTAATCTTTTCTAAAATTTTCCCTATTGAACCGGGAGCATTCATGTAAGGTATCTCTGCAGCCATAGTTACTTGTTGTTAGTTTCTGGTATCGTTAAAATTACTGCTAACAATTGTATTTGCGTATCACACGAATCTACTGCTTTTATAAATCACTCATATTCATAGGCACTTTGTTCGTTTATTATACTCCGGTATCCATGGTTCGTGTCTCACGAACCATGTACTTTAAAACTGCTTTTGCAAATCTTTTAAAATAGAAAATCGCCGCTATCCATGGTTCGTGTCTCACGGACCTTGTACTTTAAAACTGCTGTTGCAAATCTTTTAAAATAGAAAATCGCTTCGTATCCTTTTCATAATAGGCCGCTGATGATTATTTATACTCAAATGAATCTTTTACTAATCATCAGTCTTCTTGCAAAGGATTATAATGTGTATAGTCTAATGTTTAAAAAGCGTTATGAACGACTTACGTTTGTATTCCAGCAAGCTTTTATCCATCCTACTATGATAGTGGTTCGTGAGACACGAACCATGGATTGGGGAAGCAGAACAAAATGAAACAACTAAAGTGCACGTAATCTTAAAGAAGAAAACCGAAGCGGTACAAATTCCACTACCGGCCTTCTCATTCTTTATATAACTCAAATCGGTTGAAGTTACAGTCATGTTTGTGGCTGTTATTCAGGAAGGCTCCGCAAGGAGCCTTTTTTTGCTCCCATAATTTAGATATAAGAAGCTTATATGCATCGATTTGTCTCTCTATATTTTATTTGGAGAAGCAGCGATTGATTCTGAAAAAACTCTGCCTATATAGAAAAAATTGTGGAAAAGAAAAGATTCATTTATTTTTTTCATTAGCTAAAAAATTTAGATTTGCATACTATAATTAGCAGTTATATGAACAAATTAGAGTTTGTAAAAGAAGTATTGGGAGAACCCTTTTATGAAAATGGATCAGCTTTGCTATACAATATGGATTGTATAGACGGATTGGAGAAATTAAAAAGCTCGGGAACAAAAATTGATGCTACCATTACCAGCCCACCATATAATATTGGCAAAGAGTATGAGCAAATTCTACCTATCAATGAATTTGTAAAATGGCTAACCAATATAAGTGATTTGATTTTTGACATTACAAAGCGAAATGGAGCTTTTCTACTAAATGTCGGCTACTTAGAAATAGAAAATAAAGGGAGAGCTGTTCCAATTACATATCTCCTTTGGAATAAAATTAAGTTTTATCTTAATCAGGAAATAGTGTGGAATTATGGTGCAGGCGTAGCTTCTAAGAAGTATTTATCACCTAGAAATGAAAAGATATTATGGTATGTGAAAGATCATGATGAATATACATTTAACCTAGATGATATTAGAGACCCTGATGTGAAGTATCCAAATCAAAAGAAAAATGGAAAATTGCGTTGTAATACTTTAGGCAAAAACCCGTCAGATGTATGGCAAATAGCAAAAGTCACTTCTGGAACTGACAGAGCATCTGAAGAAAGAACAAATCATCCTGCTCAATTCCCTGCGGATTTAATAACAAGAATCGTCCTTGGGTTTACAAATCCTAGAGATTTGGTTCTTGATCCTTTCATGGGTTCCGGAACAACTGCCGCAGTCTGTATGAATCAAAATCGTTTATCCATTGGATTTGAATTAAGGGAAGATTACTGTGAAACAATCAAAAAAAGATTAATGGGTATAATTAAATCACAGGCAATTAAAGAAGCATCGCCTACCTTGTTTGCGCTGTAATCTTTTGATCGTACAGGACTTTCAATTTGTATTTATAACAATCTAAACTCAGGCTAGCTTGCTGACCAGTCTCTGACTTTTGTCCACGCCAGTCTGTATGTTCAATGTAACCAAATCTTATAAGGGATATTTCAGGTCTTTGTTTAGCCTCCTTGCTAAACTTAGCAAAGTTGATGGTCAAGTAATAACCATTCTTGTTCTTCTTAGCTTTTTCAACATTTGGCTGGGCATAACTTCTATTCCCATAAATTGATGAAGCGTGTGAAGAAGCTTTTATTTCAACAGAGTAAAAGTCATTTGTAATACAATAAATATCTTTTTCTGCCTTTCCTGTTCCTATCTTATAAACTCCAGGATAGAGTTGGCTTAATTTATAAGGAACTAATTCATGCATCAGGAAGCTTATGATTTGTGGAGAAGGATGAATTTCTATACCAATTTGTAATCCCCCGATTTTAGAATTAAAGATTTCATTCCATGATTCAAGTACACTATCAACGATCTCCTTTTCAGATAAAGGATGTTTTTTAATCAACTTTTCAGTTACCTTAAGCCATCTGGTTGTATCTAAGTTTTCATAAGGGGATTTAAGCATAAAGATGTTATTTGAATAATTCCGAAACTTCGATTTCTAATGCTTTTGCAATCTTTTCAATATTGGTAAGAGTGACATTTTTTTCAGCTCTTTCAATCATTCCAATGTATGTACGATGCAATTCAGCATCAAATGATAACTGCTCCTGGGAAAGACCCTTTTGTTTTCTGGTTTCACGAACCTTCTCTCCAAATTTTATCAGAATCTTCTTTTTAGTCATGGCTTATAACAAGCCCAAAGCTACCTATAGTATGCACAGCCCACTACATACTATAGTTAGCATTTCCAAGGGGTTATACAAATTACAATGTAATATGAATGCCGGATTGCTATGATTCACAACAGCAAGGGAGGACTGAGTTAGGTTAAAATATTTCACGCAATGGTCTTTTATAAAAAACGAAGTCCGTCCTTTTATCTCATAGCCTATTTTTGCCGTTCTAAATTTAGAAAATGAAAAACACACCCTTCACACAGAAGCATATTGCACTGGGTGCAAAAATGGCCCTGTTTGCTGGCTACAATATGCCCATAAGCTACACGGGTATCAATGATGAACATCATGCAGTACGGAAAAATGCGGGTGTATTTGATGTGAGCCACATGGGTGAGTTTATTTTAAAAGGAGAACATGCCTTAAGCCTGATACAAAAACTAACCACAAATGATGCTTCAAAATTGACGGCGGGCAAAGCACAATACAGTTGCTTTACCAACGAAGCTGGCGGTATAGTAGATGATTTGCTGGTTTATTGCATAGCAGAAAACAAGGTTTATATGTTGGTAGTAAACGCATCCAACATAGAAAAGGATTGGGATTGGATAGCAAAGCATAATACGGATAATGCAGAGATGCATAATATAAGTGAGGATACCTGCTTGCTGGCTGTTCAAGGTCCTAATGCAACTAAGGTGCTGCAAAGTCTGACAGAAATGGATTTGCTGAATCTTAAATACTACAGTTTTGTAAAAGGAAAATTAGCAGGCGTAGATAATGTATTGATTAGTGCAACAGGATATACTGGTTCAGGCGGGGTAGAAATATATTTCGAAAACAAAAACGATGATGCAGAAAAAATATGGACCGCCATTTTTGAAGCAGGCAAAGAAGTGGGAATAAAGCCAATTGGCTTGGCAGCAAGAGACACGCTTCGTCTTGAAATGGGCTATAACCTTTATGGCAATGATATTGATGATACTACATCACCATTAGAAGCCGGATTAGGGTGGATTACAAAATTCACTAAAGATTTTTTAAGCAGGGATATAATAGAGCAACAAAAACAAAATGGTGTACATCGAAAGTTAGCAGGCTTCGAAATGGTAGATAAAGGCATTCCACGCCATGGGTATGAAATACTAACAAACCAGGGAACAGTTATCGGACATGTAACTTCAGGAACACAATCGCCTAGTTTAAACAAGGCTATTGGAATGGGTTATGTGAAAAAAGAATTTTCTAATATTGATACGGCTATCTATATAAAAGTGCGGGATAAATTATTAGAAGCCAAAGTGGTTAAAATGCCTTTTGTTTAATTTTTAAAATGCCGCTTATTCACCTTACAACATTTATTGCTGCACCGGCACAACGGGTATTTGACTTAAGCAGAAGCATTAGCCTTCATAAGCATACTATGCTTGCTTACAACGAAAAGCCAGTTGCCGGTGTAATGAAAGGGCTTATAAATAAGGGAGAAGAAGTAACATGGACCGCTAAACATTTATATAAAACAAGAACGCTAAAGATCCGCATTACTGCAATGCACCCGTTTGAATCCTTTACAGATGAACAGGTAGAAGGAGATTTTAAAAGCATGAAACATGAGCATGTATTTAAGCGGTGCGATAATGGTACCATCATGATTGATCTTTTTAGCTTTGAAGTTCCCTATAATTTCGCAGGGAGATTTTTTAGTAAAATTTACCTCACCAATTACATGAAGAGGTTGTTGGAAGAACGAAACAAAATGCTGAAAAAAGTAGCGGAAGGAAATAACTGGAACGGTTTTTTAAATAGTTGAAGAATGAGTAAACCAACATTATATACATGTCTTTCACCTGCGTTGCTGCATTTATACAATGTACGCGAATGTATTGTGGTGGTGATTGATATCTTAAGGGCCACATCTACCATAGCCACCGCTTTACACAATGGGGCCAAAGAAATTATACCGGTTGACAGCGTTGAAAAATGCATTCGTCTTGGCAAAAACATGGCCTGCATAACTGCAGGAGAAAGAGATGGAAAAGTAGCAGAAGGCTTGCAATATGGCAATTCATCATTTGAATACCCAAGAGAATTTATTCAGGGTAAAATATTAGTGTTAACCACCACAAATGGAACGAAACTGTTGCACATGGCTTTGGCTAAAGGAGCAACTGAAATAGTTACCGGCTCATTTTTAAACTTTTCTGCTGTTTGCGATCATTTGCTTTCAACAAAAAAGAATGTAATACTAGCCTGCGCCGGTTGGAAGGATAAGGTAAATATTGAAGACACATTATTTGCAGGAGCAATTATCTTAAAACTTAGAGAGCATTTTGAAATTGATTGTGATGCTTCAAATATTGCAGCTCCTTTATATGACCAGGCTAAGAATGATCTTTTTGAATTCATGAAAAAGAGCAACGCCTCTCATTACCATCGTTTAATGAACTTTGGCGTTGAAAGAGATATACGCCATTGCATGACTATGGATATTGCCAATGTACTTCCCTATTATATAAACGAACGGCTCGTAATATAGACCAACAAGAGATTCACGTAACTAATCAATTCTTTTATAAGTCTTTTTACTTTTCTTGTAAGGTTTTCTGGCCTTCTTTCCGCTATTTTTGCAGATTGCCTTTTTTGTATCGCTATTGATTGTTTTAGGTTTTTGATTGCTCATTATTATTCAAAAGATGAACGGAGCGTCGCAACAAAAGCATCATCAGGGTACAAAAGCTGGCAACCAAATTTTGCGTCTTAAATAAATTACACACCCACTTGGCTTTACCGCACCTCTTAAAATACGTATATACCCATGGTACCGATGAAGTTATCCGGAGGGGTAAAAAAATACATGCAATTGGTTTTGTAGAATTGACAGAGCATGATCATCTTTTTGGATCGGCCACTTTTAAAGTAAAGGATGATAGCTATGCCACTTTTTATAAAGTTGGTGTTCAAAATTATAAAGATACCAAGGGGCTTTCTCTTCGTTGTTCGTGCCCTTACAACTTAGGTGAGATATGCAGGCACGAAGCTGCTGCCTTACTAAGGTTGCAGGAAATGATTGATAAAGGCTTATTGCTGGCAGGCGATGTTAAATATGACCAGCATCATACCGTAGCTAAAATGAAGGCTATTGAGATAAAATCAATCCGCCTGTTATGTTCTCCTGAAGTGTATGACGAAGCAGAAGAATATTTACAAACCAATAAGCCCGTTATAGAAAGTGCACGGGATGAAGTAGTGAAAGCGAAAGTAAAAATTGATGGTGAAGAATATTTTGTAATCATCCGGCGTAATGAGGAACGGACCTTTGACACGAGCAGCAATTATGTTGATACCAGCCACCCGCTATGTTTGCCTAAAGTAATTGTTTTTCAATTTCTTTTTCATAAGTATGGCATTGGATATTTTGATACGATACGCAATTGGGATAAGGAAAAAAACAAGCTGCTTGAACTGTATGGTTATTCCTTAAATGATGATATAAAAGGAAAGTTTGAATTTAGTTACAAAGAAGGGAAGCCCTTTCTAAGGGTGCTCGATATGTCTATAAAAAGAATAGCAGCGCCAACATCTTTGTCCTATAAAAAAGAAGAGCCGGTGGAAGTTGAAGAGGAAGAGGTGGTGAAAGAACCACTTATTGCCTCAAAGCGTTTAGCTGCCATTTTTAATTTTAATAAATCAGCTTTTCCCTATTTCACCATTGATCTTATTGAAGGTGAAATGGCTGAAGAAAAAGGCTTTACCGGAACAGTTGAAAAGATGGAGCTTGCTAAGTATATTGATCTGGAGAGCTTTGAAGAAAAAGAAAGATCACTTATCACACAGCTTAGAAAATTACAGGATACAGAGATCAACAAATACATCAACCGCAATTCACCTTTTTCTGGATTTTGGGAAAATATTGTTCATAACGAAGGCGAAGAATTACCTGAAGAAACAAGGACTTTGATTGCAGAATATTTTTTGCCAAAGCTTAAAAAGATATGCATTGAAAACGAAACAGGCTTGTATTTTTTGCCACAGCATAAAAGTTTTAAAACAGCACATCTTGAAAAAATAGAGTTTAATCCGGCCTCCCTTGTACCACAGTTTTCAGTACATAAAAAAGACGAAAAGTTTTTATTGGAATGTTTTGTAAAACCTGAAGCCATTGCTTTCGGTTTAAACCAAAACGAAGTGCCCACGCCTGTTTGTTTTTTTTATAATCACCAGGTATACCTCTGGGAAAATATTGAAGCTTTATCTATAGCAATGGAATTTTTGCCATCTGGAATTAAAACCATTACAGCCGAAGACTGGCCAACTTCGTTGCATAAGTATATTTTAAAACTTGCAAAAGAATACAAAGTAGAATTTGACCGGGAACTGATTGAAGAAGTAAAAGACGGTGCGCCGGAAGTAAAATTGTTTTTGCAGGAGAAAGGGGAGTACCTGGTTTTTCAACCCATATTTACCTATAAAGGATATGATACAAAAGCAAAGGACAGGGATGAATTGATTGTACCCAGTGGTGATAAAGTGGTTGTGGTTCATAGAAACCGAGAAGCGGAACAGGGTTTTATTCACCGGCTAAGAACACTGCATTCAAATTTTGTTTCTTTTGATGATGGCGCTGCATTAGCCCTCAAGGGTGTTGATGTGTTAAAGAACAACTGGTTCTTTTTGTTTGTAGATGCCATGAACGAACAGAAGGTGCCAGTGTATGGATTTGAGTTATTAAAAAACTTTCGTTTTAATACAGCAAAACCTTCCACCCGTATTTTTATAAGTAGCAACACAGATTGGTTCGATGCAAAAGTGGATATACTCTTTGGTGACCAGAAAGTGAGTGTGGCAGAAGTAAAGAAGGCGTTGGCAAACAAACAGCAATTTGTTCCGTTAAGTGATGGAACGCTGGGCATTTTGCCGGAAGAATGGCTAAAAAAATATTCCCTGCTTTTCCGTGTAGGAGAAGGAAAAACAGACAAGCTTAAATTATCGCGTTATCACCTAAGTGTGATTGATGAATTATATGAAACCCGTAGTGATGAGGAACTGACTATTCAATTAGAAGAGAAATATGAGAAGATCAGGGAGTTTAATGACATTAAGGAAATAGATCCACCCGGGCATTTGCTGCCTATATTGCGGCCTTACCAGGTAGCGGGTTTTCAATGGCTGAATTATCTACACGAAGTATCATGGGGAGGCATCCTGGCTGACGATATGGGTTTGGGAAAAACAGTGCAAGCGCTCTCGTTTCTTGAACACTTCCATCGTACATACAATGGTTTGAAGGCTCTTGTTGTTTGCCCGACAACGCTTATCTATAATTGGGAAAATGAAATAAAAAAGTTTACGCCTTCTTTAAGTTATTACATACATCATGGCCCTCTACGTAGCAGGGATGTAAAAGAATGGCAGAAGAGTAATGTTATTATCACTACTTATGGCACATTGCGCAGCGATATAAAGTTGTTTATATCCGTGCCTTTAGATTATGTAGTGTTAGATGAATCGCAGGCAATTAAAAATCCATCAAGTAAAGTAACCAAGGCTGTTGCTTTGCTCAATGCAAAACACCGCCTTTGCATGAGCGGTACGCCGCTGCAGAATAATACATTTGATATCTATGCCCAAATGAATTTTCTTAATCCGGGCATGTTGGGAACAATGGAATTTTTCCGCCAGGAGTTTGCTATACCCATTGATAAATTAGGCGAAGAAGTGCAGAAAGACCACCTGCGAAAAATTCTATATCCCTTTATTTTGCGGCGCACAAAAGAACAGGTAGCCAAAGACCTTCCTGATAAAACAGAAACGATTTTGTTTTGCGAAATGGAAGAAGAGCAACGTAAAATTTATGATGCGTACCGTAATGAGTTTCGCAATAAAATAATGGGCACTATTGAAGAGCAGGGCATACAACGGTCGCAATTAACCATCTTACAGGGGTTAATGAAGTTGCGCCAGATTTGCGACTCTCCTGCCATCCTAAATGAATTAGAAAAATTTGAAAACCATTCTATAAAGCTGGATGAACTGGCCAGGGAAATATCAGAGAATATTGGCAATCATAAAGCGCTCATCTTTTCTCAGTTTTTAGGCATGCTTGCATTGGTGAGAGAAAAGCTGGTAGAGCTTGGTGTTAAGTATGAATATTTTGATGGCAGCACAAGTGCGCCTGACCGTGAGAAGGCAATTCAGAGTTTTCAAAACGATAATGAAGTAAGAGTGTTCCTTATCTCTTTAAAAGCTGGTGGTGTGGGGCTTAACCTTACTGCAGCAGATTATGTATACATAGTTGACCCCTGGTGGAACCCCGCTGTTGAACAACAAGCCATTGACCGTACGCATCGCATTGGCCAAACAAAAAATATTTTCGCTTACCGCATGATCTGCAAGGATACTATCGAAGACAAAATCATGCAACTGCAGGAAAAGAAAAGGCAATTGGCCAAAGAGCTGATAGCCGATGATTCTTCATTTGTAAAAGCGCTGAGTAAGGAAGATGTGGAGTATTTGTTTAGCTGATAGTTTTGAATGAGTTTCTATCCAAACCTTAAAAGCCTATGCAGTTGTAACATTAGGTGTAAGAATAGACGTCATAAAAGGGCATTTTATTCTTTTGCAAACTCCATTTTTTCACTGTCTGCATTAAAGAAAATAAACAATTTTTCCTCTTGCCGGTTGTATGAACTTGCAGCATGAATGGCATTCCAAAACTTATTTCCCCACACCGGTTCCCCAACTTGTGTTCCTCCAAAACTTAGGGTTTTCATTTTATTATTTTCCAATAATTCGTATGCGCCGCTAACTGAATTTGTTACGGTATGTCCATTCATTTTGCCCATTTGTCCGTTATCAGAAAATTCTATAATTATAGAGCGGGAAATATTTGCAGGTTCTGCTTCCCTTGTTAAGGTTATAAGGTTATGATATTTGATTAATTTCCATTTCCCAGTTAAAGTCGAAGTCGAATTGTGTTCTTTGTTGCAGGCCAGGGAAATTATTACAATAATGAGGATGAATATTTTGCTCATATAATTAATTTTATTGCATTCTCAATACTGCGATAATACCGGTATAAATGTAAGATGGTTGATTAGGCAAACAAGAAATATTTTAATTTTTTTAGTGCTTCTATCGAAAGTGATTCAATTGCAGGAAAAGAAACGGCAATTACATGAGGCAATAACAAAATAATACAATTGTTTGGCTGCTTTGGCCTTGTGTGGCATTGTTGATAGCAAACATGAAGAGCTGCAATTTTTACCCTTGCAATTTAGAAGGGAAACAAACTGTTGAGCCTGATAAGTAAGATATTTTGTCAGGCAGTATGAAGTTCGTTGGAGATGAAGGTTAAATTTTTTTCCTTCACTTAAATGCCTGGTCATCCTCTATCTATGAGCCAGGTTATGTGCTCAGTTTTGCCTGCACATTTATAATTAAAAAGCAGATATTCACTTTTTGTCACGCGATTTAGGGGCACCCTTAACGAGCTGTCTATTACCCAATTTTGTATATTTATAAGTGTTCCTATCAAGCTCGTCCGGGCTCTATGTTTACTGGCAAACCAAACCATTTCTAATAAATTGCAGGATTTATCATGCCAGGGAATTCAATGAAAAAGTATGAAACTCTATATTAAATATATGGTGAGCCATAGGTGCAAAACGTTGGTTCAGGATGAATTAAAGAAGTTGGGGGTGCAGTCACAGTATGTAATGGTTGATCTTGGCATGGTTGATATTATGGATAACATAACACCCCAACAACGTAGACAACTAAAAGCCAATCTAAAAAAAACAGGGCTTGAAGTGCTTGATAATAAAAAGGGCAATCTAATAGATAAAATAAAAAATGTAATTACCGACATGGTCCATCACACCGGGGAATTACCTGCGTTAAATTATTCCGATCACATCAGCAAAAAATTGGGCTATGATTACACGTATCTGGCAAATATATTTTCAGAGGTAAAAGGAATTACTATACAGCAATACATCATCATTCAAAAAATTGAGCGGGTAAAAGAATTGCTGTTGTATGACACATTGAATCTTACAGAGATTTCTAACAAACTTCAATACAGCAGCGTAGCTCATTTATCTAATCAATTTAAAAAAGTTACCGGACTCACTCCATCGTTCTACAAACAACTAAAGCAGAAACGCGAAGGGCTACATCCAAAAGTGTGAATGATGTAAAATAGTGATGTAATCGTGTAACACTCCTTGTATTGGTTCTTCTAGTTTTGAGCTGTAATTCTCCTGTTCAAGACAAAACAGGTTAATTCAAAATTAAAAATCCGTATCATGAAATTCAACTCTTCCGCTCCCGGGCGTAGCTTTTTACGCAATTATTCTGTTTCAAAATTTTTCCACAAATTTTTACTGTTATTACTTGTAGTTGTGTTTGCAACAGGCTGTAAAAAAGTTGTTGAAGAACAAGCCTTGTTAGTATTTGCCCTGAAGTAAGTGCAACAGACCCTGCTAGCGGCGCTGTCAATGTGCCGACTATTAAGGTGATAAAAGCAACCTTTAATAAGGTTATGGATGCTGCTACCATTAATGCCACCACGTTTCTACTGAAACGGGGATCAAACACTGTAGCAGGAACGGTAACATACGATGGTACTATTGCTAGCTTTACACCCGCAACCCCGCTAGCTGCCAATACTGTATTTACGGCAACCATTACCAAAGAATCAAGAGACCCTGCGGGCACCGCCATGATAGCGGACTATGTGTGGAGTTTTAATACCGGAGATATTCCTACCGTTGTATCTACAGATCCTGTGAATGGATCCATCAATGTGGCCATGAATAAAATAATTACCGCTACGTTTAGCACTGGTATGAATTCGTCAACCATTAATGAAACAACATTTATACTAAAAGATGGCTCGTACACAGTGGAGGGGGTAATTACATACTCTGGTATGACTGCCAGTTTTACTCCAAAAATTCCGCTTACTGCAAATACAGTTTATTCTGCAATGATAACTACAGGAGCCAAAGATTCGAGTGGTAATGCACTCGCTGCAAACTATACCTGGAGTTTTGTTACAGGAACCGTTCCAAGGGTAAGTTCGACAGACCCAGCAAGTGCAGCTACCGGTGTGGCGCTCAACAAAAAGATAGCGGCGACTTTCACGGAGGCTATGAATCCTTTAACCATTGATGGTACAACGTTTCTTTTAAAACGAGGAACCGAAACGGTTACGGGCGTTGTAACCTATGTTGGAACAACTGCTACATTTTCACCGACTGATAATCTTGCACCCAATACAATTTATACTGCTACTATTACAAGGGGTGCTAAAAATCCTGCGGGAAACTCTTTGGCAAACGATTATGTATGGAGCTTTACCACAACCGGTAATGCTGTGCCTCCCTCAAATATTTTGGGAACGGCTGCTATGTTTGGTGTTTTTGGTGGTAATGCCGGCATTACTAACCAGGGATTAAATACGGTTATTAACAATGGTAGTATTGGAACTACAGCCGCCTCTACTTTAATAACGGGTTTTCATGATGGAACAACGGGTGACAAGTACACTGAAACACCATTGAATGAAGGACTGGTTACTGGAAGAATTTATACAGCTCCGCCTGCACCTGGTACTGATGAATCATTTGTTATTGCCTCTAAGGGATTGTTGGATGCAAATGCCGCATACAATGCAATATCACCTGCATCAAAACCAGGAGGCTCTGACCCCGGCGCTGGTGAACTAGGTGGATTAACACTTGCACCAGGCGTTTACAAATCTGCAAGCGGCACTTTTAAAATAACTAATGGCAATCTTACACTTGATGCAATGGGAGATCCGAATGCAGAGTGGATTTTTCAAACAGCAACAGGACTAACCGTAGGTGTTGCCGGCCCGCAAGGTGCACGTAGTGTTGTAATGATTAACGGAGCACAAGCTAAAAATGTGTACTGGCATGTGGGCAGTGCCGCAACTATTAATAGTGCCGGCGGTGGCATCATGAGTGGAACTATTATAGCTTCCAGCGGTGTTACTTTTTCTACAGCAGGCAATGCGGTACAAACAGTTTTGAATGGCCGGGCAATTTCATTAGTTGCTTCTGTTACCATGGTCAACACAACAATCAACGTTCCTCAATAATAAAAATTAATCCCGCCTCCGGGCGGGGTTTTAATAAACAATAGCACAACCTTTTTAAATAGATATACTATGTTATCCGATCATAAATCAATGCAAAAACTTACTCTTCTTTGCCTGGCTTCTTTTCTTACAGGAATAACCCTGAATGCCCAAACGGTAAAAAGGGTACAACCCGTATGGTGGTTTGGTGAATCTGTTGCAGCCAACTTTAATACTTACAGAGGTACAACGCAAATGCTTAATAATGACCTGACAGTACCGACTGCTTTTCATAAAGGCAACGGAGTTAAGCCCTACGCTTCTGTTTTAACTGAATACCGTCCCAACAAGAAATGGGGCGGAATGTTGAACCTGGCTTTTGACAACAGGGGTGGAAAATTTGATGGCGTGATGGCACCTTGTGATTGCCCGGCAGGTTTATCAACCAGTTTAAGTTACTTAGCACTGGAACCGAGTTTAAGACTTGCCCCTTTTTCAAATTCCTTCTATCTTTTTGCAGGCCCTACTTTCGGGATTAACCTGTCGAAAAAATTTGATTATACACAAGACAAACAAACTGATAAAAGAGGCACCTGGAGTGATATAAATAAGACGGTACTTTCTGCACAGGTTGGAGCAGGTATAGACGTACCACTTTCTGCACCAACAAACAGGACCCAGGTTGCACTTTCACCATTTGCTTCTTTTCAAACTGACCTTGGCAAAGCACCTCGTTCAGTTGGGTCATGGTCGGTATATACAGTACGTGCAGGAGTAGCATTAAAGTTTGGAACGTCTAAAAAATCTACTCCGGTAACAACAAAAGCAGAACCTATTATTGCAATAGAAAAAGAAGTGCAGTTTTCAGTTCGTGCACCTAAGATAGTTCCGGTGAAGCGCCAGGTTAAAGAAACATTCCCACTGCTTAATTCTGTTTTTTTTGACAAGGGACGCACTGAAATACCTACTCGTTATGTACAATTAAATACTAATGAAGCAAAAGCTTTTAAAGAGGAACAATTACAGCAAAGCCAGCCGGCAAATCTGGCCAATGACCGGTCTGCAAGGCAGTTAGCCGTATACCATAATATTCTGAATATTATAGGAGATCGTCTTAGAGTTAATGAAGAGAGTGCCATTTTACTAAGCGGTGCTTCTGAAAAGAATCCGGCAGAAGGCAAGATACTGGCTGAAAACATCAAGCAATATTTAGTATCACAGTTTGGAATTAAAGATTCTAGAATTAGCACGGAAGGAAGAGATAAACCTCAAATTCCATCAGAGCAACCGGGAGCTACAAACGAACTACCCCTCTTACGTGAAGGCGACCGAAGGGTAGATATTGTAAGCACTTCTCCCGAACTGATGTTGCAGGTAGGAGGCGTTACATCACCTTACCTGAAGCCCATACAAATAACAGCAGTGCAACAAGACCCGTTAGACAGCCATGTAATATTTACAGTAGGAGGGGCCAGTGAAGTATTACAATCATGGAATGTGGATGTTACAGATGAACAAGGAAACGTGCAGCATTATGGACCTTATACTGCAGAGAAGGCATCAATTCCAGGGCAAACAATTTTAGGCAATAACGCACAGGGAAATTATAAGATTGTAATGTCGGGACAAACAAAAACCGGTCATTCAATAAAAAAAGAAAGTTCTGTTAGTTTGCTAAAAGCAGATGAGCCGAAAGGATCAGGATTGCGGTACAGTATCCTTTTCGGTTTTGATAAATCAGAAACGATAGCTTCTTATGAAAAATTTCTTACGGATATTATAGCACCAATGATTAACGAGAACAGTACAGTTATAATTCATGGACATACTGATATAATCGGAGATGAAAAATACAACCACTCATTATCACATGAAAGGGCAATGGGAACGCAGAAGATAATTGAACGTGCCTTGTCAGCCAGGGTAAAGAATGGAGTGAAATACGAAACTTATGGATTTGGTGAAGAGTTAAGCACAGCACCTTTCGAAAACAATATGCCTGAGGAACGTTTTTACAATAGGTCTGTAATTATAGATATTGTATCAAATTAGTCTCCGGCAACCTGATAGATAAAATTTGTGCTGATCGCTCTAACATATCTCAAACCTTCATAAAAAGGTTTGAGATTTTTTTATCGGGCAGGTAAATTAATCTTTTTCTAAGTTATTGAGCCCTGGCATAGTTATCTGCTTTAGTGGATCTTTTGCAAGTCATAATAAAGCACCCGTAAGCATTACCATGCTACTAAAAAGAGGATATTTAAACTGCTGGTGCTTTTCGCAATCTTGCCGGGTAATAGCTAAATAAAGGCTCCCATCTGACCAAAGAAATTCATAGCTCATATTACAGTGCCGTATTGTTTTGCCCAATATCTGTACATACGGCATAAGAAACCTTAACTCCAAAATAAAAAAGCCATTGGCTGCTATAAGAGAACCATCAAATCAAATATTGGCAACGAGAATCAAATACTTAACGTTATTTAACCGGTCTAAACATTCCTGCAAGATACCTTCGTGCTTCACTGGAAACCAATTATGAAAAAGGTCTTTAGCTTATACTTGTCGATGATGATTTGGGCTGCAGCCAGCGCTCAAAAAATTACCGGCAGCATAAAAGGCTTCATAACAGATTCTACTGCCCATGCATTAAACGACGCTACTGTCTCTATCATTACGGCTAAAGATTCTTCTCTTATTTCCTTTACACTATCATCGAATAGCGGGTACTTCGAAATTAAGAATATAGTTGACGGCGATTATATAGTATTGGTTTCTTATGAAGGGTTTTTCCCGTTACGTAAACCTTTTACTATTTCCCCTGCAAGCCAGCACATTAACCTTGGTGATGTAATAATGGTGCAGGATATTCAAATGCTTGGAGGAGTGGTTGTAAAAAGCGACGTACCCATTCAAGTTAAAGGAGATACAATTGCTTACAATGCCGCTTCCTTTAAAGTGCTTAACCCCAATGGTACAGCAGAAGACCTTCTAAAAAAATTGCCCGGTGTACAGGTAGAAAGAGATGGTACAATTAAAGCGCAGGGCGAAACGGTAAATAAAATTTATGTAGATGGAAAAGAATTTTTTGGAAGTGATCCTAAAATGGCGACAAAAAATCTTACTGCTGATATGATTGACAAGGTAGAAACCTATGATGATATGAGTGAGCAATCAAAGTTCAGTGGAGTTGATGACGGCAGCCGTTCGCGGGTAATGAATTTCAAATTAAAAAAAGACAAAAAGAAAGGAATGTTCGGACGTGCATCGGCAGGATACGGCACAGATGACCGTTATACGGGTAGCGCTTCTGCAAACTATTTTAAGGGAGCTACCAAACTTTCTTTGGTAGCCAGAACCAACAATACAAATAATATAGGGTTTTCAAATAACGATAATCTTGGGATATTCAATTCGGGGGCTGCAGGCGGCCGTGGTTCGTCAAACTTCAGTAATGGCTCAGGTATTACAAAGAACTGGAATGCCGGCTTTAACTACAGCGATGTTTGGGGTAAAGATGTAGAGCTTACGGGCAGTTATTTTTTTAATCGCCTGAACAATTATAATGATAACAGGAGCTCAGGTGTATATAATTTTCCAAGAGACTCCACAGTGAATAGAATACAACAAGGCATATCAAATAATTACAACAATAATCACAGAGGTAATTTACGTAGTGTCTATAGCATAGATTCAATGAACTCCGTTATTTACTCTACTAATTTAAATGCGCAAACTTCAGAAAGCTATAGAACCGATAGCACCGAAAGTTTCGACTTAGGCAAAGGAAATTTGTCGAAAGTAAATGACAGCCGCTCTGTACGTGAGAATACCGGCAATGGCACAAACTGGTCAAACAACATAATATTCCGGCATAAAACTTCTAAAATAGGAAGGAGCTTTTCTATTAATTTATCCAATAGCATCAATGAAAATGTACGGAATGGTAGCACTACTTCCCGAATTGGAAATTTCATTAATGGTAGTAAAACACGTGACAGCTTGATTAACCAGGTGAGTAACCAGCTAACAGACTCAAAAAGCTATGGGGCGGGCATCTCCTACACCGAGCCTATTAGCAGGGATAAGATTATGGAGTTTAATTATAACTACAATAAAAACCATAACCAATCTGACAGGCACGTGTACGATCTTGACCCTTCGACAGGAAAATACACAAGAGAAAATTTTGCGCAGACCAACCTTTTTCAAAACTCAACGGAGTCTAACCGGCTAGGTAGCAACTATCGTGTAGTAAAGAAAAAATACAACTACCAGGTAGGTGTAGCAGCGCAACGCACTACGCTTGAAAGTAATAATGTTTCAAAGAAGCAGTTGATACAGCAAAGCTTTACTAATCTTTTTCCAACAGCATCTTTTAATTACCAGTTTGCCCGTAGCAAATCACTACGCTTTCAATACAGAGGTAGCACTAACCAGCCATCAACTACACAGTTGCAGGAAACAACAGAAAAAAATAACCCGTTATACTGGACAAGAGGTAATGCGGCTTTAAAACAAGAGTATGATAACAATGTTTCTTTGAGCTATAATTTTTTCAACATGACATCGTTTCGAAATTATTTTTTCAGGCTCGGTTTTTCAAATACTTATAATAAGATCGTAAACAACATTATTTCTCAACCAGGCATATATAAAGAAGATACTGTTATTAGAGGCGTTCAATTAACAACACCGGTAAATGCAGCTGGCACATACAATGTGAATGGAAATTTCAACATGGGTTTTCCGATAAAAAAAATGAAAGGTGGAAATTTTAATACAACAACAAGCGTACGTTTTGGCCAGGGAATAGGTTTTGTAGATAGTGTTGAAAATCTTTCAAAAAATTTGAGCATCGGAGAAAGCCTTCATTTGGGCTATACATATAAAGAGAAGCTTGACATTAGCATTGGCACAAGTGTTAATTATAACGCAGCACAATACAGCTTTAATAAAGGGAACAATAATTCTTATTATACCTATACTGCTTCCGGTGATGTGTCGTACATATTTCCCAAAAACTTTATCATAGCAACAGATGTTGATTTTACAGGCAATAGTGGTTTGGCCAGCGGGTATGATCAAAACTATTTTTTGTGGAATGCCAGCTTATCTAAGCAGATGCTTAAAAATAAGCGGGGCGAGTTGAAGCTTTCGGTGTTTGATATATTAAAACAAAACCGAAGCATCTCCAGAAATTTTGGAAGCAACTATATTGAAGATGTGCAAAACAGTGCCGTACAACGTTTTTTCATGCTTTCATTTACATACAATCTTAATCGCATGGGAGGCAATCAAAGAGGTGGAGGTAATGGTGGACGAAACAATGGAAGTGGGAGAAACTTTGAAATAAGGCAGTAATAAAAATTCCCGCTTTTGGCGGGAATTAATTTTTTTCGCTAGGGCCTTCTTTTCTTTATTGGAACGTAGTGATTTGCAACAGGTCCAGAGCCGGAAATTAAAACTCCTAAGATAGATTTAATGAAGCGGCCGACATTAAGGGAAGGTTTATAATAAGCTCTATAAATGTCAACCTCCCGGCGGCAATGTGAAATTTCTTTATTTTTCATTTGGATAGTTTGAGTTATATAACAGAATCAAGTTAATAATTATTGTGGATAAAACTTAATTTTTTGTGGAAAAGCTGTTATTTTACCCGCAAATAGTACCACCTTATGAAATGCCTGAAACTAACCTTCCTGTTTTTGCTATGCAGCTCACTTTGTACTTTCGCCCAATTTAAAATGCTCATCAATAATGCACTACGTAGCGACGTGCAAAAAATTGTGGCAGAATACAGCCAGAATTTTGAAAATATCCGGGGTGAGGTATTGAATCAAAATCCGCAAACAGTTGAATATAAATCTAACCTGATATTAAATAATGCGGAACAATGCAGCATTACCAAATATTCATCGGGAGTAAAACCCATTTATAGCTGGCAGGCAGTAATGTACACCACAGAAGATTACGAAGTTGCTTCAAAAAAATACAAATGGCTGTTTAACCAATTAAAAGGCATGAATGTTTTTTATATAAGGGACCAGTACACGTTAAAAGGAAATTTTGAAGAGCCTGATGAAAGCAAAAAATTTGCAACCAGCGTTCTGGCGCTTAATACTCCTCCTGAAGCGCTAAAAAAATTAAAAGTAGAAGTAGGGATGCAGTTTGAATTTCCTGAGTGGAAAGTAAACCTAATAGTCTACGAAAAAGAAAAAGAAGATGATGAGCGAGGTGTTACAGAAGAATAAATAGAAATACACGAAGGCGGTGTCTTTTTGTTTATTGGTTTGCCAGAATGCATGAATACCCGATTGCCATTCATCTCCCTCCCATTATGAACGTTCATGCCAGGCAAGGTTGCTATAGAGATTGTTGTTAGCAAATAATAATTCGAATTTATCCTTCCCTTCACCGGGCATATTATTCGCCATGCCCGCATTTGCATTCCTGACTTGCATTTGAATGGTACGTTCGTAAACTACTTTCCATTCTTTCATTTGTGCAGCAGCAAAAAGCGAAAAAGAAAAGACGGCAAACATTAAAATCTTTTTCATTAAAAAAATTTATTCAAAATATTCTAGCTAGAGTTAACGCCGGTTGCAACATAGTTAATAATGGTTAAAGGCAGTGTAAACAGCAACTGAAACAAGTTAAATTTGTTAGAATGCAGCTGTTCAAAAACATAAAGTGGCTACCTGTGGTTATGCTAATTACTATCATTGGCATTACCGTATTTCAGGCTTATTGGCTGCAGAATACTTATGAAAGAGAAAAAAGAACTTTAGAGATACGCTCTAATATGAACTTTAGAGAAACGGTGTATAAACTGCAGGCTTCCAAATTAAATATAGACAGCCTGATAGTTGAAAGCATGGATTCTAACAGAAAGGAAATAAGGATACTGCCGGGCGAAACTAAAACGAAAAAGTTCAGGCCATTACCGCGTCAGAAAATGATTAGTCTGATGACGGTATTAAGAGAAAAAATGGGTGATTCGACTGAAAGAAAAAATGTTATAAAATTTAAAGATTATTTGCCGAAGGCAAGAGGTAGAAGAGAAAATATTCAGAATAACAGGGTAATGCAATTTTTATATGATGTTGACTCCTTACAGGATTCAGTGAAAATAAAAGATATTGAGGTTGCTTTAAAAAACCGCCTGAATAACCAAAGCATAGATGTTCCTTTCAACGTTTATAAGGGAGCAAAATCAAAGCACGATGAACCTTCTTTTAACGAGGTGATCATAGGATTTTCAAACCCTATAGCTTATAAAATTGAACTGGGTAATACAAACTCTTACTTATTTCGCCGTATCAGCAGCCCTATCCTTCTTTCCCTATTTATCGTTGGATTTACTTTGTTTTCTTTTATACTGCTGTATAAAAATCTTTTATATCAAAAACGCCTGGGTGATATCAAAAATGAGTTTATCAGCAACATTACCCATGAATTAAAAACACCCATTGCTACAGTTAGCGTGGCTATTGAAGCACTGCGAAATTTTAGCGCAAGCATTGATCCCCAACGGAGCAAAGAATACCTTGACATATCCGCAAACGAATTACAACGTTTATCTCTTTTAGTTGATAAAGTTTTAAAGCTTTCTATGTTTGAAAAAAAGGAAGTTGACCTTAAGTATGAAACTTTAAATATGCAGGATTTAATCAACGAAGTAAGTTCCTCTTTACGGCTTCAGTTTGAAAAGCATCATGCAGCAGTAAGCATCACTGCCGAAGGCGACACAATGCTTGAAGGAGACCGCCTCCATCTTGTAAGTGTAATTTTTAATTTGCTCGACAATGCCTTAAAGTATAGCCGGGAAGATACACAAATAAAGATTGTTACAGAAGGGAATGAAAATATAATACGCCTCACGCTCAGTGATAACGGCATCGGTATACCGGATGAGTACAGGGAAAAAATTTTTGAAAAATTCTTTCGGGTTCCTACGGGCAACCTGCATAATGCAAAAGGCTATGGTTTAGGACTTAGCTATGTGGCACAGGTAGTGGAGAAACATCAGGGCACTATTAAAGTGGAGGCGAATGAAGGGGGCGGAAGTAAATTTGTTATCGTTCTACCAAAACACAAAACATGAGCAAACCCAAAGTTCTTTATGTTGAAGATGAAATCTTTCTTGCAAAAATTGTTAGCGAAACATTGCATAGCCGCGGCTTTGAAGTTGTGCTTGAAAGCGATGGCGCTAAAGTGCTTTCTAAGTTTGAAGCATGCAAGCCTGATGTGTGCATACTTGATGTAATGCTGCCCAATAAAGATGGCTTTGCTATAGCTGATGAAATAAGAGAAAAAAATGCGGCGATGCCCATTATATTTTTAACTGCAAAATCAGACGTAGGTGATGTAGTGAATGGCTTTCGCTTGGGAGGCAACGACTATATACGCAAACCATTCAGCATGGAAGAGTTGATAGTTCGTATAGAAAATGTATTAAAAAAAACAACCTTTACCGGAGAGGTGTTGGCTGAAGAAGTCATTATAGGCAGGTTTACTTTCAATACAAAAAGACAAGTGCTTTCGATAAATGGAGAAGACAAAAAATTATCCTATCGTGAAAGTGAATTGTTGAAACTTTTATATGAAAACAGGGACAAAATTGTAGAAAGAAAAGAAATTTTAAACCTCCTGTGGGGGAGTGATTCTTTTTTCAACAGCCGCAATCTTGATGTTTATATAACCAAAATAAGAAACTATTTAAGAGCAGACTCCGCCCTTGAGGTGTTAACTATCAAAGGAATAGGCTACCGTTTTATTATTGCCTGAAGAACTCTTATGGCATACAATTTATACGTTTATGTTCATGCCAGTTACCACGGTGCCACGCAAAAGAACAAGATGGGTAAAATACCTGATCCTGATCTTACTTCTTACTTTTTTTGCTTTTCTTCTTTCTGCAAACCGCCTTGTTGAACCCATTTTAAGGGCAAGGATACATACACTTATCACACAAGGTTCGGACAGCCTGTATAAGTATCAATTAGGAAACTTAAAAGCAAATTTTTTTGGTGGCAACATTGAGGTGGAAAGTTTGCATCTATGGATAGATAGCAGCCAATACAGAAAGCTGAATAAACAAAATGCTTTGCCTTCCTTAACAATGGAAGTAAATCTGCAGAAAGGTAAAATTCGTGGGCTTAGTGTTTTTGCATTGATCCTGGGAAAGCAAATAAAAATTTCTGAGATAATATCGAAAGATGCTAACGTAAAAATTACAAGACACTTAAAAGATAAAAGCAATCCTGAAAAAACTATCCCCTTGTGGAAGAGCATTCAACCAACAATTAAAAACATTGCTATTGATAAAATAAATTTAGATGGTATAAAACTGTTGTATAAAAATGCAGATACTTCAGAGTCAATAAAACTACAATTTGATCGCTGTGTAGCCTTATTCGAAAATATACGGATAGATAGTGCGGCTTCAGCAGATAGTACACGAATTGGTTTTGCAAAGGAAATTTCAATGCAATTTTACGATCTTAAATTTCGCACTGCTGACTCTTCTTACAAAATGAAAGCGGAATTGATTAATTATTCATCTGCCAAAATGCTATTGGAAGTAAAAGAATTTAAACTTCAGCCAACGCTTGAAGGAGAGGATTTTTTTAAGACAGCCACGGTACAAAAAACCCGGTATTTAGTAGAGTTTAAAAAAGCAGTTTTTAGCAATCTTTGGCTCGACAAATTTATTTCCAATAATATTATTGCTGCAGATAGTGTAGTAATGCAAGAGCCTGATATAGATATCTCCACTGATAAAACATTGCCATCATCAATGGAGAATAAAATAGGTAAGTATCCGCACCAAATTTTATTAAAATCAAATACGCTTATAGCTATCAAAGGCATAAGAATAATTAATGGAAAATTGAATAACTCTGAACGTGCAGCAAAGTCGAAAAAAAAGGGAAGCATTGGTTTTAATAATATTAATGCTACTATCTCTAATATAACCAATGATGCCCGGCTTATAAAAAAGAACAGCCAATGCATTGCAGTATTTAAAGCAAACCTTTTTGGTTCAAGCCCGATGGATGTAAAATTTATATTCCCATTAATTACTATGGATGGAAATTTTAGTGCTGAAGGAAATATAAAAAATGTTGCCGGCGCACAATTGAATGCTGTTGCTGAACCATTAGCGAATGTGCAAATAAAGTCATTAAATGTTCAGGCGCTAAGCTTCCATGTTCAGGGTGACAATTATAGCGCTACAAGCAATGTTCAAATGAGGTATGATAATCTTTCTATTGCTTTTTTAAAAACAGATGAAGAAACAGGCATCATGTCAACAAAAAAATTTCTTACTAAAATATTCAACAAGTTTACAATTTACACTGCAAATCCAGAAGGAGGCATAGAAAGAAAAGCAACAGGGGCGGTGTATGCAAGAGTATCATCAAAATCATTTTTTGGTGTGGTATGGAAAGCTATTTTTTTTGGTATGCAGGATATTATGCTGAAGACGGGTAAGTATGGGTAGATGATCATGCTAACGTACGTGTTTATGATAAAATATCATGCCTTTGTTCTGGGTCATTGATTAAAAAACTTCTCCCAATATTCTTTTGGAGTTACTATTTTAGTGGTTTTATACTTTTCCATAGTAAAGTCTTTAGTATTACCTGTTATCAAAAAATCAGCATTACTTTCTTCTGCCAATTCTAAAAACTTGTTGTCGTCTTGATCACTGATAATGTTGATCTTACTTTTAGGACGGAACTTTGTTGCTCGTTTTTCAATATCTACAAGTATGGCTTGCGCATTACTAATAAAGTCCGGGTATTTTGCGAATTTTTTTCGACTTAAAACCTCATAATATTCATCAAATACTTCTACAGAAATACAAGCTGTAATTTTACGTTCGAAGAAAAGAGCATTAATTATATGATAAGGGTAGCTGCGTTGTAATAAAGCAGATACAAGAACATTAGTATCAATTATGACCTTTTGCATACTTCCTAACCGACTTAACCTCTTTAGTGATGTCAGCCATAGATAATTTGTTAAGTCCGTACTTCTCTGCCATTTCTAAGCTTCTATTTAAATTTTGTTTACTTAATTCTTTGCTTATAAGGTCAACAAAATCTGAAAAAGAAAGCTTTTCTTTTTTTATTCCAAATTTATTGTATTCAAGGTCTGAAATAGAAATGTTCAATGTCCTCATTTGCCTTCATTTTAATTTTCAAATTTAATAAATTTATTGTAAGTCAAGGCAGCATCGCTTATTTTAAAAGCGTTCAAGTATGTTTCGGAAGTAAGTTGAAACAAAACGGGAAGCAATAATTTTACAACTTATATGCAACAGACTTATAAGGCTAATAACATTTTTACAGGCACTGAATGGATTCATGAAGAAACTATAATCATCATCCATGCTGGTATTATTAATAACATTCAAACAGCAAAGAGTTTAGTGCCGGAAAGTGTAATCAGCCTTAATGATAATCTAGTAATTCCTGCGTTTATTGACCTTCAAATTTATGGCGCAAATAAAAAGCTATTTTCAGCTCACCCAACACTTGAAGCGTTGGCTGATTTATACACTTACTGTGCAATGGGTGGCGCACCTCTTTTTCAGCCAACAGTGGCTACAAATAAAATAGAAGTGTTTTATAAATGCATAGATTCAGCTCGTGAGTATCGCAGACAAGGTGGCAAGGGCCTTATTGGCTTACACCTTGAAGGTCCCTGGATAAACGAAGTTAAAAAAGGAGCGCATCTAAAAGAGCTTATTCACCCGCCAACAATAGATGAAGCAAAAGATTTATTGGAATATGGTAAAGGAGTGATCAGTATGATTACTCTTGCGCCGGAAGTATGTTCTGAAGAAATAATAAAGCTGATACAATCTTATAGCGTTGTTGTTTCTGCCGGGCATAGTAATGCTACATACAAGCAGGCAATGAAAGGTTTTGACGAAGGTATTTCTGCAATCACGCATTTATATAATGCAATGAGTAGCTTGCAACATCGGGAGCCGGGTATGGTTGGCGCCGCCTTCCGCCATTTAAATGTTATGGCAAGCATTATACCTGATGGCTACCATGTAGATTTTGCAGCCGTAGCCATAGCCGTAGAAATTATGAAAGAAAGATTATTTGTAATTACTGATGCAGTAACAGAAACTACAGAAGGAAACTACCACCACAAGTTAGCAGGCGAAAAGTATGAAGCCGGGGGTATTTTAAGCGGTTCGGCCTTGACTATGCACAAGGCTTTTATCAATCTTGTAAAAGAAGTAAACGTGCCTATTGAAGAAGCTATAAAGATGTGTAGCCTTTATCCGGCAACGGCAATGGGCATTGATGATAAATTTGGAAGAATTGCGCCGGGCTATTCAGCGCAATTACTTGTATTGGATAAAAATGATTTAAGCCTTTTGAATGTAATTACTACTATGTAAAGGTTGATAGTTCTTAACGGTTTTGTTATTCCGAAAATACTGTATGGCCCAGGTAATAGTAAAGGTGGGAATAAAATCAAGCCCCGGCATTAGCTCTTCTACAAAATTAAATATACCTCCAAAGAAACCACGGGGTCCTCCGAACATCTTAAAAAATATAAGGGCAGAAATGGGAGCCCAAATGAGGTCTAAAAATTCTCCAAAAAAAGGAATAGCATACGTGGCATAACCCAAAAAATCCATTACAAGGCAAGCAGCCAGTGAGGGAGTTTTATCAGTTATAACCGGTGCTGCAGCATCTTTTTTCCAAAATAATTTTTTCATGTCTTTTTAGAAAGTGCATTTTAGGCGCACTGGATGTTGAGTGCTAGTTTTATACCAATCCTTATTTTACCCGGTCCGATCTTGGTTAAATTGCTGTTATGGTTCAAAAAATAAATATTGGAACATCGGGGTGGAGCTATAAGCATTGGAAGGATGATTTTTATCCAAAGAGCTTGGTTCAAAAAAATTGGTTGTCATTTTACTCTGAAAGGTTTGATATAACAGAAATAAACAGCAGCTTTTATAGGTTGCCTAACGAAGGCACTGTATTAAAATGGAAAGATAGCGTGCCTGCAAAATTTCTCTTTTGTCCCAAGATCAGCCGGTATTTAACCCACATGAAAAAGCTTAGGGATCCTGAAGAGCCGCTACAACGTTTTTTTGACATTTTTAAACTGTTAAAGCAAGAGCTTGGGCCTGTGTTAATACAATTGCCTCCCATGCTCTTATTTCATTACGGTATCTCAGATTATTTTTATAAGCTATTAAAAAAAGAGTATAACGAGTACGAGTTTGTAATAGAGGTCAGGCACCAAAGTTGGTTATCTGAGGACAGTATGACCTTAATGGCAAAGTACGATATAGGTTTAGTGATCTCTCAATCCGGCCACCGTTTTCCTTATACCGAAATGATAACAGCAAAAAATATTTATTTAAGGTTTCATGGGCCTGCAGCGCATTATGCCTCTTCTTATACTGATGAAGACTTAAAATATTTTGCCGTTAAGTTTAAAAACTGGAGCAAAGAAGGGCATGTGATCTGGGCATTTTTTAATAACGACATACACGGCTTTGCGCCCCGCGATGCTTTTCGCCTTAAAGCTTTATGCAAGGAATAACTTAAGCTTTATAGGCCATATTAGCTTGCACCTTTTTTAGCACTACGATAATTTTGATTAGATGAAAAAAGATGATTGAAAAAGTTGTTTATTTCAGTGCCTCCAAATAGAGTTGGATATATTCCTGCATGCTTTTTCTTTTATACTGCATAATAAAACGTGGATGGGGAACAGCGGTAATAGTGTTGAACCAATTGTATTTTTCATTCAATGAGGAAAGAAATTGCAGGTTTTTTTCACCACCTATGCAAATGCACTGTTGCCTGCTTACAGAAAAGGAAAGAAGTTTCTCAATGCTCTGTATAATGAATGGACGAACGATGCGCATCAATTCTTTATCATCATAATAATTAAGGTTTTTGCCATTCTGTGTAAAGCCGAGTGGACATACAGCACCTATAAAATAGTGCATGTAAAATTTTGGGGCTCCTCCATAAGCATTGATAACGGCATAAATGAATTCTGCCGACAACTCAGATTGGTTTTTGAGGGAGTGTTGAATATTGCAGAACTCTGATAGTTGTTTTGGAGCAGTAAAATTTACACCTGTTACACCGGCACCTAACCTCCCGGGATTTATGCCTAATATAAGTTGGCGTTTTTCGCCATCGTTATAATAGGATGTAAGAAATTGCCGAAGTATTTCCTGTACTGCTGCTTCTTTCAAAGGTTGCAGCCATTCAATATAATGCGGCAAATGTTCCGGAGGTTGCAGCGATGTGTAGTATTCATATAAATTATCTGCCCAGGTTCTAATCATAATTTTTATGGTAAGATGAAAAAAATAGCTACAGCTCTGTCATTCATCAAAATTATTACGAACTTAAATAAATAGCTTTCATTACTAACACATGATTAAGATTTCCTGGTGCTTGTATGCTACAAACTGATGGTCCGATACAACAATCCACTATCTTAAGTTTTTTTAAGTTTTTGTACTATGCTCATGCTGCCATTTTCGTTTGATTTTACAGTGATCCAATGCTTTTCATCTTCTAGAATGATAGTATAAGAAATGGCGTCGTCCGTGGTAATTTCAGTGATACCAAAAATTCTTTTTTTCTCATAATTTAATTTTAGTTTGGCCTTTATGAATAAAGGAAGATCTTTTTCATAGTAATCTCTTCTCAGCGATAATACATTTCCCTGCAGATCGTATTTAAGCATGCAGCTTATGCCATTATTTAAAAACACTACTTCATAGAAGGTTGCATATTCATACCATTTTACATTGACAGCATTTGGAAATGTTTGATTAAATCGCGTGGAAACCTTTTCATCAACCGTGGGGCTTGCAGCAAAGGAGGCTGTGCTTAACAAAATGCAAAGGCCGTATAAAATCTTTTTCATAAACTTTGTTTTATAAGTTGGTTAATTATTGCACCAAATTATGCAGGTGTGTAATATGTATCGTATGATTATACATAAATGGCAAGGCAATAAATCAGTTTAACAAACGAAAAATTACTTGATGAGTAATGAAGCATTGGAACAAAGGCTAAAATTTTACTATTTGCTTTTTTAGATCCACTTTGGAAATTGGTTAAAACTCTTTAACTACGAAATATTTCGGGGATGAGCGGTAATCGGAACATAAATTTCTAACCGCACCTATGCTATAATTGTATAGAAAATACGGTACCCTGTTTTTCCCTCGACTGCACATTGATCGTTCCTTTATGCAACATCAAAATTTGTTTGCAAAGACTCAGCCCGATGCCGCTTCCATTTTTCTTTGTACTAAAAAATGGAATAAAAATTTTCTCTAAAATTTCTTCAGGCATTCCCTGGCCATTATCCGAAACTTTTAGAATAATTTTTTTGGTTGTTGTTTGCTCTGCAGATAATACAATCTTTGGCGTAGCCTGTTCCTTCACAGCTTCAATTGCATTTACAACAAGGTTAATTAATACTTGTTCCAACAAATTAAGGTCGGCTTCTAAATAGATGTTGGGATCTTTTAAAATAATTTCCAGTTCAATGCCCTTTTGTTCAAACGTAGGCTGCATCAATTGGTAAAGATTGGCGAACAAATCACTCACATACACCTTTTGTACATTAAGGCTATTTATCTTATTTAGGTTGCGAAATGTTTCCGCAAATTTCAGCAATCCCTCACTTCTTCGTTTTATTGTGGTGATGCCTATTTTTAAATCTTCCACCACACCATCGTTATTTAACTTGCCGCCTTGCTGCAAACGATTCTTTAATGTGTCGGCAAGCGAAGAAATAGGCGCAATAGAGTTCATGATCTCATGCGTGATAACACTCAATAGTTTTTGCCATGCTTTTGATTCTGTTTCATCCAAAGCTTCGTTTACATTTTGAAAAGCAATGAGCTTAAAACGCTTGTTTTCTGTTTGAAAAGCGGTAGCGGAAAGCAATAATTTGAAAGAAGATTTTTCAAGATGGGCAGTTGCTATTTTTCTATCTCCCAGGGGCAAAGCATTTATTTCGGCGTATAGTTCCTTATCCCTTTTTTGAAGTGAATGAATTGTTTTTAAATAAGGCAGTTGCAACAATCTTTTAAGCGATTCGTTCATCCACACTACTTCGCCACTTTCTATCTCGTATGATAGAATGCCCGTGTCTACCAGCTCAAGAATTTTTTGCAAGTACTGGTACTGCGTTTCTTTTTCTTTACTAATTATCTTAAACGTGGAGTTGATGTCGTTGAAGCCTTTGCGTAGCGGTTGTAATTCACGTGGTGCATCCTTTACATCAAAGTGACGGGAGAAATCACGATAATGCACAGACTCAACAAATTGGTTTACTTCATCCAGGGCCTTTCGTTGAAAACGAATCAGTTCTACCATTTGGTAACAAATTACAGGGGCCAGCAATGCAGTAGGCAAGCCCCATCCTTTTACCAGGCAGTAAGCCGCCGATGCCAGCGTTAAGAACAAAAGCAATACTCTTCCCGTAGTTCGGGCTTCAAAGTTATTAAATGTCATACTTGCTTAATCTCCTGTATAAGGCAGTACGGGTAATGCCCAGTTCTTTAGCGGCTTTAGATATGTTGCCGCTATTTTTTTCAATCACACGCAAAATTGTATTTCGTTCCATCTCGCTTAGGTTAGAGGTATCATTTACTCCATCATCAATTAGTGTTGCTTCAATAGGCGAAAATATAATGTCTCTTGCCTGCAGCACTTCTCCTTCACTCATAATTACGGCCCTTTCTATAGCATATTGCAGTTCCCGTACGTTGCCGGGGTAGGCGTAGTTTAGTAATTTTTCCTGTGCATCTTTTCCCAGCTCAATTGTAGGCTTTAAGTATTTGCTGCTGTATATTTTTACGTAATGGCTGGCAAGCAAAATAATATCCGATCCACGCTTACGCAACGGTGGTATTACTATCTCCACTGTATTGATCCGGTATATTAAATCTTTGCGAAAACGTTGTTCATTTGCCAGTTCGCTTAGTGAAATATTAGTAGCACATATCAGACGAATATCAATTGGTTTCGGATCGTTTGTGCCTAGCCGAATAACCTGCCTGTTTTGTAAAACGCTTAAAAGTTTAGCTTGCTGGTGTAAAGAGATGTTTCCGATTTCATCTAAAAAAAGAGTGCCTCCGTTAGCAGATTCAAACCTTCCTGTGCGGTCCTCACGTGCATCTGTAAATGCTCCTTTTTTATGTCCGAATAATTCGCTTTCAAATAGCGATTCTGTTAATGCACCTACATCTACTTTTACAAAGGGCTTCGTGCTGCGTTGCGAGAATTGGTGAATGGCTTTTGCAATCAATTCCTTTCCGGTTCCATTTTCTCCAAGAATTAAAATATTAGCGTCTGTCGGGGCTATTTTTTTTATCTTATAAAAAATGTCTTGCATTACTTCAGACTGACCAAGCAATTCATCTTCAAGCAACGATTTATTGATATGCGTATCGGGTAATTTATTTTCTTTTTGGTGAAGCGCTTCTTTAATGGTGGCCAGCAAACGTTCGTTGTGCCATGGCTTTACTACAAAATCAAATGCACCTTCTTTTAAAGACCGTATGGCTAAGTCAATATCACCGTATGCTGTTATCATAATAATAGCCGCCGCTGAACGATATTCTTCTTTTATTTTTCTTAACCAGAAGATGCCTTCATTGCCGGTATTGATGGAGCTATTAAAATTCATATCCAAAAAGATTACATCAAAATCTTTTTTGGATAAAATAGACCGAAGATTTTCAGGATTTTTTTCAGTAACAATTTCTTTTACCTCGGGGCGTAATAGCAAACGAACAGCAGTTAGCACATCTACATCATCATCTATTATCAGGATGGAAGCATTCTTCAGCAACATAAATTCTTTAAGGATTGTGGCAAAGCGAATCTACAACTATGCCATCAATGGAAGCTTTTGAAAATGAGCTTCCTGCTTTCTATTACTATGACCACCTGTACTAAAAGCGGACAGGTTTTGTTCGGTAGCGAACAGCAATAACACTTAGCCGTTTTGCAAATTGCTGAAAATGAACGGGGTTAAGGATTGGCATTCCTTTCGTCTCTTGAGAGGAGAATGATTAAAGAAGTTTATTGAAATGAGAAGCAAGAAAATTAATTTAATGAATCATTACGCCTTAAACTAACAATACGTGGACAGAAAAATTGAGAAAAAGCGCTGGGGAAAAAAGCGAATACTCACTATAGCAGGTATAGCATGTCTGGTATTATTGATTGCTTGCAGCATCTATTTTACCTCGGGTAAATCTAAATTGAATGTTGCTACCGAACGCATTACAATTAGCGAAGTGAAAAAAGATGCTTTCAAGGAATTTATACCAGTTAATGGCATAGTGCTTCCGCAAACCACTATCTACTTAGATGCAATGGAAGGTGGCCGTGTAGAAGAAAAGCTGGTGGAAGATGGCGCCACGGTAAAAAAGGGTGAGCCGATCCTGCGCCTTTCAAATACAGACCTTGAGCTGAGCCTGGTAAACCAGCAAACTTCCGTGTATAACCTTTTAACACAAATGCAAATTGCCCGCAATGCGGCGCAACAAAATACTACTACCAAGCTTAATCAAAAGACGGATGTAGAAAGTGCATTGAAGGAGGCCAAACGTGTTTACGATCTTAATAAATATTTGTATGAACAAAAGGCCATAGGGTTGCAGGAGTTTAAGCAGGCAGAAAATAACTACAATTACCAGTTGGACCGGATGAAACTGACAGACCAAATTTTAAAGCAGGATGGCTCGTCAAACACACAGCAGGTATCACAGGCAAAACAATCCTATGTCGGTTCTCAAAATGCATTAAATGTAATGCGCAAAAAAGTTGGCGACCTCGTAGTACGTGCTCCTGTGGACGGACAACTAACATCACTTGATGCTGAAGTAGGACAAAGCAAAAATAAAGGTGAGCGCCTTGGACAAATAGATGTACTCAGTGGATATAAAGTAAGGGCCGATATTGATGAACATTATATCTCCCGTGTATTTATAGGACTTATGGGTGAAACATCTTTTGCTGATAAAACCTATAAGATGAAAATAACCAAGGTTTTTACGCAGGTAAATAATGGGCGTTTTCAGGTAGATATGTCGTTTGAGGGTGCTGTACCCGATGGCATCCGCCGCGGACAAACAATGCAAATACGTTTGGCTTTAAGCGATGAAACAAAAGCATTGTTGTTGGCAAAAGGCGGCTTCTATCAACAAACAGGTGGCAACTGGGTTTTTAAATTAAGCAGCAATGGCAAAACGGCTTATAAGGCAGATGTACAATTGGGTCGTCAAAACCCGGATTATTATGAAGTGCTATCGGGATTGCAGCCGGGTGATAAAGTAGTTACATCCAGCTATGATAACTATGGAACGATGCAGGAGTTGGAATTGAAATAGCGGTAAGGAATCAGCTGTCAGCTTTCAGAAGCTAATAAAAATTTGTGTATTCATTTAAGAGGTAGCTGATCACTGATGCTAATTGCTGTAATCTGATAAATGCGAGCAATGCACTACCCCAGTTTCTCTGAATAACTGTAAATCATTTTTCTGATTTCAATTATTTCATCCTGAAGATCCTTAAAATCTGTATCCTTTAAATAACCCAGGTCTTTGCTTAAGATTAATTGATATTGTTGTTCCGATGAAGAGCCGGCAGAAATTGTGAGAAAGCGTTTCAATTCAGGAATTGAATTTCGTCCACAACCCTCCGCAATGTTAGTTGGTATTGAAGCCGCTGATCTTCTCATTTGAGAGGTTAAACCATACTTTTCTTCTTGGGGAAAGGATTTGGTTATGGAGTAAATTTTAATTGTAAAAGCATGACTTCTTTGCCATATTGAAAGCTGTAAAAAATTTCGCATTATGATTCATTTTCATAAAAGTAAAACATATAAATGCTGAATGCTCAAATCTGAACGCTTAAAGCCTTAAATCAAACCTCATACCCCAACAATGATCAAAATAACGAATCTCGAAAAAATTTATCGTACAGAAGATGTAGAAACGATTGCATTAAATAAGCTTACCATCGTAGTAAATGAAGGTGAGTTTGTAGCGGTTATGGGCCCTTCGGGCTGTGGCAAATCTACCTTGTTGAACATCTTAGGATTGCTAGACGATCCTGATAGCGGAAGCTTTCTTTTTAATGGAATTGAAGTAGCCCATTTTAATGAACGTAAAAGAGCCGATGTCCGCAAACGCAACATAGGTTTTGTATTTCAAAGCTTCAACCTCATTGATGAATTAACCGTGTTTGAAAACGTAGAATTGCCCCTGATTTACTTAGGAGTAAAGGCTGCTGAAAGAAAAGAAAAAGTTGAGAAGGTATTGGATAAGATGCAAATCATGCACCGGCGAAACCATTATCCCCAACAACTTTCTGGTGGACAGCAACAAAGAGTGGCAGTAGCCAGGGCGGTGGTGAATAACCCTAGGCTGATATTGGCGGATGAACCAACAGGTAATCTTGATTCATCAAACGGCAACGAGGTAATGCAGCTATTAACAGATTTGAATGAGCAAGGCACAACCATCATCATGGTAACTCACTCAGAGCATGATGCCCGGTATAGTCATCGGGTTATCCGCATGCTTGATGGGCAAACGGTTACAGAAAATATCTTGGTATGAGCAGGAGGTATGGGGTGTCAGGTATCAGGTGTCAGGTATGAGGTATGAGAATCTGACACCTGATACCCCATACCTGATACCCCATACCTGATACCTGATACCTGATACCTCAAACCCCATACCTGATACCTCAAACCCTCTTCTTATGCTAAAAATTTATTTTAAAACAGCGCTTCGCAATTTATTCCGAAACAAAACCTATGCTGTTATTAATATCAGTGGTATAGCCATTGGACTAACTGCTTTTTGGTTGATCACCCTCTATATTGCTGATGATCTTAGTTATGATCGCTTTCATAAAAATGCAGATCGTATTGTAAGGGTAGCGCATCATTCAATATGGGATGGCGGCGAATTGCACCTGGCGGCAACATCAGCGCCATTTGCTCCTGCACTAAAATCAGCTTACCCGGAAATACAGGAAGCAACCCGTATTGTTCCCGAGGGTGGTGGCATCATCAGTTATAACAACAAAGCAATAAAAGAAGGTGCTATTTTTTTTGCAGACGATAACATTTTTAATGTTTTTACTCATCCTTTTTTATATGGCGATGCAAAGACAGCTCTTTCGAAACCCGAATCAATCGTTTTAACGGAAACGCTGGCAAAAAAGCTATTTGGTACTATTGAAAACGCCTTTAACCAAACTATATTTTTTGATAAGAATTATCCCAATCTGGTAACCGGTATCATCAAAGACATTCCCGAAAATGCTCACCTGCGTTTCACAGCGTTGCGCTCATTACCTGCTAACTACACCGGAGACTGGCAAAATTTTGAATTATTTACTTATTTATTATTAGTACCACGTGCTGATTATAAAAAGCTCGAAGGCAAGCTTCCCCAATTCGCATCCAAAACTATTCAAAAAGAAATGGGCGTTGCAAATTATAGAATGGAGTTGCAGCCGCTTACATCTATTCATCTTCATTCTAATTTAGGAGGTGAGGTTAGTGCGAACAGCAGTATGAGCATCATCTATATTTTTATGGCCATTGCTGTATTAATATTGATCATTGCCATTATTAATTACATGAATCTTTCTACAGCACGTTCTTCCATTCGTGTTAAAGAAGTAGGTATGCGCAAAGTGCTGGGTTCTGGCCGTTGGCATCTCATTGCGCTTTTTATTACCGAAGCTTTAGTGATGACTTTCTGTGCGGCACTTATCTCTCTCATTCTTGTTTCATTTCTGCTTCCTTTCTTTAATGAACTGGCTAATAAAAATCTAACGGTATGGCGTTTTGGTGGCATGCTTACCATTATATCATTGGTGGGCTTTGCGCTAATTACTGGTATAGTAAGTGGCGCATATCCGGCGTTTTTTCTTTCCCGTTTCAAAACCATTCCTGCACTAAAAGGACAATTAGGAAATCTCTCCAATAATATTTTGTTTCGGAAATCTCTCGTAATATTTCAGTTTGGTGTAACGGTTGTAATGCTCATTGGCTCTTTCATTATTTACCGGCAGATTCAATACACTTTGAATGCTGACCTTGGGTTTAACAAAGACCAGGTGCTTACTTTTCATATAGATGATCGCAATGTAAGATCGCAGGTAAATGCTATTAAAAGTGCGCTGTTGCAGAACCCTTTAATCAAAAATGTAGCTGTTGCCGGCAATCCAATTGGTAATAATGATCTTGGCGGGCATGGATTTACATTTGAAAAAGAAGACGGTTCCTTTTTGCCTTCTACAAAAATGGCACAGGAACTAATGGTTGATGCAGATTACATTCCTGCACTTGATATAAAATTATCAAAGGGACGGAATTTCTCTGCCGCAAATAATGCAGATAAGTATAGCGCCGCGGTGGTAAATGAAACGCTGGTGAAAGAACTAGGTTGGAAAGATCCCATTGGCAAACGACTAAGGTATATTATTGGTGAAGGCGAAACAGTAGAAAGGACAATAGTAGGAGTGGTGAAAGATTTTCATACTTACTCATTACAACATAAAGTAGAGCCAATGGTATTATTAATGCCACCTGCCGCCTCAATGGAAGATAATCTTTATGTAAAGATCAATACCGCTAAAACCATAGAAGCCCTTGCTTTCATTGAAGCAGTGTATAAAAATTTTGATAAGACGAATCCAGTTGAATTTAATTTCCTTAATCAAAATTTTGCAAAACAATATGACGCGGAACAAAAGCAGCAACAACTGGCATTCATTTTTACGATGCTTGCGGTTTTAATTGCTTGTCTTGGTCTTTTTGGTTTGGCTGCCTTTACAGCGCAACAAAGGGTTAAGGAAATTGGTGTTCGCAAGGTTTTAGGTGCAACTGTTACCTCCATAACCATTATGCTTGGTAAAGATTTTATTAAGCTGGTGTTTTTATCCGTTTTAATTGCTGCTCCCATTGCATGGTATGCCATGAACAAATGGCTGGAAGATTTTGCCTATCGTATAGATATTGGTTGGAGCGTATTTGTTATTGCCGGCCTGGTGGCTATGTCCATTGCATTGTTCACGGTTAGTTTTCATGCTATAAAAGCAGCAATAGCTAACCCTGTAAAATCCTTAAGAGCAGAGTAGATGTGAAAATGCAGATGTGAGAATGTGTAAATAAATGCTAGTGAACCAAGCTGAATAATATTAATTGAGCTTCTCTTGCGGCGACCTCTTGTACGCTTAGAACAATGATCAGCGGAAACACATTATGAATAGCATTACTAAGCCTGTACCCGAAAATGAACTATAAACAAAAGCCATGATTCATAATTTTTTTACAACAACGATACGCAGTCTTTGGAAAAACAAAGGTTATAGTTTTTTGAACATCTTCGGTTTGGCTATAGGTATAGCTTGTGCCGGTTTAATTTTTTTGTGGGTGGAAGATGAGGTAAAGTTTGATACCGTTCACCAAAATAAAGACAGGGTATACGTTGTACGCACCAATCAAAAATATGAGGCCTCTACGTTTACCCATTGGTCTACGCCAGGTGTGCTGGCGCCTGCCATGCAGCAAGAAATGCCTGGTGTAGCAAACACATGTCGTACAACCGAAGGCAATACATCCTTGCTTTTTAATGTTGGCGACAAAGCAATGTATGCAGCGGGCCGATATGTTGAACCCTCCCTTTTCAGGATGTTTACACTTCCGTTTGTGCAAGGCAACAAAGAGCGTGCTTTTGCACAATTATACTCCATCGTCATTACAGAGAAAGCAGCTAAGAATTTTTTTGGTAATGATCTAAATGTAATTGGCAAATCAATAAGGGTTGATAACAAACAGGATTATGTGGTGACAGGTGTTTTAAAAGATATCCCTGCCAACTCCTCTTTGCAATTTGAATGGATAGCTCCTTTCCAGATATGGTATCAGCAAAGCCCCTGGGCTCACGTGTGGGGAAATCAATCTATCAATACTTATATTGAGTTGAAGCCTGGCGTTAGTCCTGCATCAATAGATAAGCAGTTATATAGTTATGTTCAAAAAAGGGAGCCGTCTTCAACAGCGCATCCTTTTTTGTTTAGCATGAAGGACTGGCGCCTGTATGACGAGTTTGTGAATGGTAAAAAAACAGGTGGAGGAAGAGTTGAGACGGTACGTATGTTTTCAATAATTGCCTGGATTATTATACTTATTGCCTGTATCAACTTCATGAATTTGGCAACCGCACGAAGCGAAAAACGGTCGAGAGAAGTTGGCGTACGAAAAGTGCTGGGTGCAGGAAAAAAATCACTTGTCTTTCGTTTTATGGGCGAAGCCATATTCCTGGCAACGCTTGCAAGCATGCTTGCCGTTATTGTAATGACCCTAATACTGCCCTTCTTTAATTCTTTGGTGCAAAAGAATCTTCAGTTAGGGCTTGCCGATCCATTTCATATTTTAATCTTGCTGGTTCTAACTTTTGTCTGCGGCATCGTTGCCGGCAGTTACCCCTCCTTATACCTGTCATCATTTAATCCAGTATTTGTTTTAAAAGGTATAAAACTTAAATCAGGTGGTGCGGCCTTCGTTCGGAGGGGCCTGGTAGTCTTACAGTTTACAGTCTCTATTGTGCTTATCATTAGTACCATTATTATTTACCAGCAAATACAATATGTAAAAAGCCGGCCACTTGGTTTTAATAAAGAAAATCTATTGCAAATAAATGTGCAGGGAAACATGGCAAAACACCTTACTGCCATAAAGCAGAATTTAATGAATACCGGAGCAATTAAAAGCGTGGCTGAAAGTGATTATTCTATTATATACGGGGGCAATAATACTGATGTACTCACCTGGCAGGGAAAACCTCCGGGAAGCAGGGTTTTGGTTTCAACAAGAAGTGTAAGTCCTGATTTTATGGCTACTGTTGGTATAAATATACAGGACGGCAGAAACCTGCTACCTACTGATACGGTAGATGCCAGCGCCGCTGGCATGAAGATGAATGTTGTGATCACTGCTTCCTTCGCCAAATTAATGGGAAATGGTCCTATCGTTGGCAAAATCATCACTGCTGAGGTGCCTAATGCGCCGGTTGCAACAGTAGTGGGCGTGGTAAATGACTATGTATACAGCAATATGTATGGCAAACCAGATCCTGTGTTATTTACACCTCTATCTCCACAGCAGGCATCCGTTATTTATATCCGCCTGAATAGGGGAAGCAACCCGGCCAATGCATTGGCACAAATTGAATCGGTAGTAAAAAAGTTTAATCCAGGGTATCCCTTTGATTACCGATTTGTTGATTACCAGTTTAACCAGATGTTTTTAAGCGAACAACTCGTAAGCAAATTATCAAGGGTGTTTGCAGCACTGGCTATTATTATTTCATGTTTAGGTTTATTTGGCCTTGCTGCATACACCGCAGAAAGAAGAACAAAAGAAATAGGGATCAGAAAAGTGCTTGGTGCTACTGCTGCCAGTGTTACTCATTTGCTTTCAAAAGAATTTATACAACTGGCGTTATTGTCTTGCCTCATTGCTTTTCCTATATCATGGTGGGCCATGAATAGCTGGCTGCAAGATTATCAATACAGAACTAATATTCATTGGTGGGTTTTTGCTTTGGCGGGTATAGGTGCCATGGTCATTACTTTACTCACAGTAAGTTTCCAGGCAATAAAAACAGCAATAGCAAACCCGGTAAAATCTTTAAGAGCAGAATGATGCTCCGAGATGTACTAGCGAGAAATCAACCGGTAAAAAGACTTTGTGAGGAACAATAACACAGTAAATAAAGGCAGTAATCGCTAAGCCTGTGAAAACAAATTATAGTTGAGACGAAAGATTAAAGATAACAGTCATGATAAAAAATTATTTCAAAATCGCACTTCGGAACATACTTCGACATAAGGCTTACTCTGCATTAAACATATCAGCCCTTGCTATCGGGATGGCATGTAGTGTACTTATTTTATTGTGGGTGCAGGATGAGAAAAGTTATGACCGCTTTAATGCAAATGCTGCACATCTGTACCGGCTCACCTCCAATGTTGGAGACTTTAAAGCAGCAGTGTCGCCTGCGGGCATGGGGGAAGGTTTGCAAAAAGAAATGCCTTCTATAAAAGCAGCAGTTCGTTTACGTAAGCAAGCCGGTATGCTCTTTTCAGTTGGTGAAAAAAAATTTGAAGAGAACAAAGTGTTTTTCGCTGATTCAAACTTTCTTCAGGTCTTCTCTTATAAGCTAATTGAAGGTAATGCTGCCAGTGCATTACAACAACCTGGTACAGTGCTCATAACAAAGGCAGTGGCAAAGAAATATTTTGGTACAGAAGAAGCTCTGGGAAAGGTTATAAAACGGGAAAATAATGAGAATTGTACCGTGACAGGTGTGCTTGCAGATGTTCCTTCCAACTCGCACCTGCAATTTGATTTCATTTTGCCAATTGCTTCAATTCAACAAACGGATAATGATTTGAAAACGAAGACATGGGATAATTTTAATTATTACACATATCTGCTGCTTGATAAAAACGTCAAATCTTCACCTGCAACTTTTAGGCAACTGATTCCGCAAATACAGCGCATTTTTAAAGCCCACAATCCAGACTTGGCGGTTGAATTTCAGTTGCAGTCATTAACCGATATCCATCTGTACTCAGACCTGCAGATTGATCTTCCAGGGAAAGGCAACAAACAATACGTGGAAACGTTTTTTTGGGTTGCCATTTTTATACTTATAGTTGCCTGCATCAATTTTATGAACCTTGCCACTGCACGGTCAGAGCGCCGCGCAAAGGAAGTTGGTTTACGCAAAGTTGTCGGTGCGGGCAGAAGTCAACTCATATTTCAATTTTTAGGCGAAGCCGTTATCATATCCTTTCTTTCATTGCCAGTTGCCATTGCCATTATTTATGCAGTTATGCCTTTGTTTAACCAGCTTGCGGAAAAGCAATTGGGCATGCAAATAATTGAAGGAAAAGTAATACTAAGTCTAATTGGTCTTGCACTGTTTTCGGGTATTGTATCGGGAAGTTATCCAGCGTTATATATGTCGGGATTAAAGCCTGTCAGAATATTAAAAGGCAAGTTCACTACAGGCAGCAACAGCTTGCTTTTTAGAAATGGACTGGTGGTTTTTCAATTTGTTATAACGGTAATATTACTCACTGGCTCTGTTGTAGTATATAAGCAATTACACTACATCAAAAATAAAGAGCTTGGATTTGACAAATCTAATTTGCTGTACGTACCCATGAAAGGTGAGATATGGGGTAAGCAAGCGGCACTGAAAGACGCTCTGGGAGCCAGTTCATTAACCTCCAACTTTTCTGTTATATCCAACCTGCCTACAGCCCTTACGACAGGAACAGAAAACGTGCGGTGGCAAGGTAAAGATCCAAGCAAACAAATAATAATTCCTTCACTCGATATTGATCAACATTTTACTGCTGTATTTAAAACGAAGCTGATAGCTGGCCGCAGTTTTTCAAATGATTTTAAAGGAGACAGTTCTAATTATGTGATCAATGAGCAAGCCATGCGGGTAATGGGACTTAACCCTTCAAACGTTATCGGCAAGCCGCTATCATATGGCGATACCAAAGGGACTATTATTGGAGTAATGAAGGATTTCAACTTTAAGCCGCTGCAATACACCATAGAACCACTTATAATGAGGCACAACAAGTATGGAGGCATTGTAATGATACGCACCGAGGCAGGACAAGTGGAAGCCACAGTAAAGCAACTCCAAAAAATATATAAGCAACTGGCGCCATCTTATCCTTTCACCTTCAATTTTCTGGATAGCGACCTGGCTAACCTTTACACCAGCGAACAACAAATGGGTCGCATCTTCAATCTATTTGTTGCACTGGCTATTTTCATTGCTTGTCTTGGGTTATATAGCCTATCGGCTTTTATGGCAGAGCAACGCACTAAAGAAATTGGTGTAAGAAAAGTATTGGGCGCATCGGTAATAAATATTATTTACCTGTTAGCCACGAAATTTACCAGGCTCGTAATTGTTTCTGTTGTAATTGCTGTGCCACTTGCATGGTTAGCCATTAATAACTGGCTTAATGGTTTTGCTTATCACATTGATGTTAGTTGGGGCATTTTTATGGTAGCCTCATTAGTAGTTTTATTTATAGCCTGGTTTACGGTAGGCTATGAATCAATCAAAGCAGCATTAGCAAACCCCGTTAAAAGCTTAAGAGCAGAATAATCATGATAAAAAGTTATCTCAAAATTGCCTTCAGAAATTTGTTGCGCAATAAAGGCTACTCGACAATCAACATTGCAGGTTTGGCAGTTGGGATGGCTGCCGCCGTACTCATTTTCCTATGGATAGAAAATGAATTAAGCTACGATCAGTTTCACAAAAACAAAGAAAGGATATATCAGGTATGGAACCGGCTTCCTACTGAAGGCGAGATATCCTGCGGGAACTCCGTATCGGCGCCAACAGCTCCTGCAATTGTAAAAGACCTGCCTGATGTGGAGCGTGCAGTTAGGGTAAGTCAGCCAAACACTTTTCTGCTTTCGGCTGGCGATAAAAAAATAAAAAAGTACGGAGCTTACGTTGATACAGGCTTCCTGCAAATGTTTAGCTTTCCGCTTCTTAAAGGCGACCCTTCTACAGCATTGAATGAAACCTACTCTGTGGTCCTTACCGAAAAAACGGCTAAGAGTTTATTCGGCAATGAAGAGGCAATCGGGAAAGTGATAAAATTTGACAATAAAGATAATTTCACAGTTACTGGTGTTTTAAAAGATTTGCCGAACAATACATCATTTGATTTTGAATACTTGCTGCCCTGGTCAAGTTTAAAATACGGCGAAGGACAAGATTATGGTTGGAACGATAACAGCACGCCGACTTATGTGATGCTAAAGCCAAATGCAAGCTATGCTTCGGTGGCCTCCAAAATACATGGGCTGAGACAACAGTATAGCGAGGACGCAAAAAAAATGAAGTGGGAGCTCTTCCTCTATCCACTTGAGCGCTGGCGCTTGTATTCAAGCTTTACTAATGGCGTGGAAGACAACGGCGGCCGTAGCACGTTTGTAAAATTATTTGGCATTATCGCTGGTTTTATACTGCTCATCGCATGCATCAATTTTATGAACCTGAGTACTGCACGAAGCGAAAAACGGGCAAAGGAAGTTGGAATACGAAAGGTGGTAGGCGCTCAGAAAAGTTCTCTCGTGGGACAGTTTATTGGAGAATCAGTGCTTATTTCCTTTCTGGCTGGTGTTGTAGCAATTTTAATTGTTTTAATAAGCCTCCCTGGCTATAACAAACTTACCGACAAGCAATTATTTATAGACTTTGGCAACATCTATACCTGGGTTGTGTTTATCGGATTCATCTTGTTCACCGGTTTAATAGCAGGCAGCTATCCAGCATTCTTCCTTTCATCTTTTCAGCCGGTTACCGTATTAAATGGCGCTTTTAAGAAATCAAACGCACTGGTTACACCCAGGAAAGTGCTTGTTGTATTGCAGTTCACATTTGCGATTATCCTGACCATCTGCACGATTATCGTAAAACAACAGATAGACCATGCCCGTAATCGGGAGACTGGTTACAACAATGACAACCTCGTTTACCATTTTCTTTCACCTGACCTATCGAAGAACTATGCACTGGTAAAAAATGAATTGCTTTCATCAGGTATTGCGAAGTCCATTACCAAAACAAATTCTCCGCTTACCGAAAGGTGGAGCAACGGATGGGGGCAGAACTGGGAAGGAAAGAACCCGGATGATAAAATATCTTTTGATCGCTACTTAGCTGATGAAGGCTTGGGTGTTACCGCAGGCTTACAATTTGTTCAAGGGCGTGATTTTGACTTGAATAAATTTCCAACCGATTCAACGGCAATGATTATAAATGAATCGTCGCTAAAAATAATGAAGTTTAAAGATCCCATTGGTGAGATAGTAGAGGACCTTGGCATTAGTTGGCATATCGTAGGCGTTATTAAAGATTTTATTCTTACCAGCCCGTATGAGCCAATTGCCCCATTACTGATAAGCGGCGCAAAAAGTACTTTCATGACTTTTCAGGTCATCCATATAAAGCTCAATAGAAAGAATCCTACAGAACAAAACCTAAAAAAAGCCGAGGCAATTTTCAAAAAGTATAACCCTGATTACCCATTCGAATACAAGTTCGTTGATGAAACCTATGCACGGAAGTTTGAAGATGAACAACGCCAGGGAACCTTGGCTGCATTATTTGCCGGCCTCGCTATTTTCATTTCATGCCTTGGTTTATTTGGTCTTGCGAGTTATATGGCCGAAAACAGGATAAAGGAAATAGGTGTCCGCAAAGTATTGGGCGCTAGTGTATCGGGGATTGTTCGCCTCCTTTCTAAAGACTTTCTAGCCTTAGTAATCATTGCAATTCTTATTGCTTCGCCAATTGCCTGGTGGGCTATGAATAACTGGTTACAGAGCTTTGAATACCGCGTAGATATACAATGGTGGATGCTGGCTTTAGCAGGATGTATGGCGATAGTAATTGCGTTATTAACAGTGAGCTTTCAAGCTATTAAAGCAGCGGTGGCAAACCCTGTAAAAAGTTTAAGATCAGAATAAAATCATAGTCATGCTTAAAAACTATTTCAAAATCGCCTGGCGCAACCTGAAAAAGAATTCAATTTATTCTTTCATCAATATCGGTGGGCTTGCGGTTGGTATGGCCGTGGCCATGCTGATCGGGTTGTGGGTTAACGACGAACTTACATTTGACAGGTATCACAGGAATTACGACCGCATTGCACAGGTGATGCAGCATGTCAACTCCAATGGCAAGATAGAATCACAGGTGGCCAACCCCGGTTTGATGGGGCAGGAACTTAGAACTAAGCACGGAAGCGATTTTAAATACGTCGTGCAATCGTCATGGACCGGTGGCCATATACTAACCATTGGTGATAAACATTTCAACATCGTTGGAAATTTTTTTGAACAGGATGCGCCTGAAATGCTGTCGCTGAATATGCTTAGTGGCACAAGTGCTGGCCTGAAAGATCCGTATTCCATTATGTTGTCGGCATCAGTAGCCAGATCAATATTTGGTAACGATGATCCAATCAACAAAGTCATCAAGCTGGATAGAACCCTGGATGTAAAAATTACCGGTGTTTACGAAGACCTGCCCGACAATACCACTTTCAGGGAAATAAAAATTATAATGCCCTGGGATTTGTGGCTGATACAAAACCCCTGGGCCAGGGATATGGAGCAACCCTGGGGAAGTAATTTCAGCCAGACCTATGTACAGATAGCCGACAATGCTGACATGCAAAAAGTATCTGCGAAGATCAAAAATGTAAAGCTGAACAACGTACCCGCAGACGAAAAAAAATACCAGTGGGCTGTCTTTTTACAGCCTATGTCAAAATGGAAATTGTTTAACGAATACAAAAATGGTGTGAACACAGGCGGCGCCATCCAATATGTCTGGCTGTTTGGCATCATCGGTGTTTTTGTATTGGTGCTGGCCTGCATCAATTTTATGAATCTGTCCACGGCACGAAGTGAAAAAAGAGCAAAGGAAGTCGGTATCCGCAAAACGGTAGGTTCGCTGCGCTTACAACTGGTAAAACAGTTTTTTGTGGAGTCCTACCTGGTGGTGTTGCTGGCTTTTGTCCTGTCTCTAATCCTTGTCGTTTTATTCCTACCCCAATTCAATGAAGTGGCGGGTAAGAAAATAAATGTATCCTGGCAAAACCCCATTTTCTGGGCGTGCAGTTTCCTCTTTATTTTCGTTACCGGGCTGCTTTCCGGCAGTTATCCTGCACTTTATCTCTCTTCATTTCATCCCATCCAAGTGCTCAAGGGTACGTTTCGTGTGGGCAAATCGGCGTCCTTACCCCGCAAGGTACTGGTGGTGGCACAGTTTACCGTTTCGGTTATGCTTATCATCGGAACCATCGTTGTTTACCAGCAAATTCAGCATGCGAAAAACAGGCCTGTTGGTTATTCACGTCATGGACTGATCAATCTTGGCGTGGAGAAAGAGGTCCGGGAGCATTTTGAAGCCATCCGAAATGAACTGAAAAGTTCCGGTGCTATTGAAGAAATGGCAGCCTCCAACAGCCCTTTAACCGGTGTGTGGAACACCAATGGTGGTTTCGACTGGGAAGGCAAAGACCCGGATATGGCTGTTGATTTTCCCAATCATACAATAACCTATGATTTTGGAAAAACGGTGCAATGGAAAATCAAGGAAGGCCGTGATTTTTCAAAAGACTTTGCCACCGACTCACTGTCTTTTGTCATAAACGAATCCACCGCACGGTTCCTGGGATTTCAGAACCCGGTAGGCAAAATTCTCAAATGGAATGACAAACCGTTTACCATCATTGGCGTAGTCAATGATATTATGCAGGAATCGCCGTTTTATCCAGTTCGACCGACCATGTATCATATAGGCAGCCTTGATAATGTACAAAACCTGATCCTGCGGCTAAATCCACATCAAAGTGCCAGCCAGGCAATTCAAAAAGTTGAACAGGTATGGAAAAAGTACACACCGTCTGTTCCATTCGATTACAAATTTGTAGATGAAGAATTCGGGAACAAGTTCAGTAATGAAGAACGTATTGGGAAGCTTGCTACATATTTCGCTATTCTGGCGATCTTGATTTCCTGTCTTGGGTTATTTGGTTTAGTCAGTTTTGTGGCTGAACAACGGACAAAAGAGATTGGTATTAGAAAAATATTGGGTGCAAGCGTGATGAATCTTTGGCAGTTACTTTCCAAAGAATTTGTACTGCTGGTTCTTTTCTCCTGCATTATTGCTGCACCAGTTGCCTGGTACTACCTGCACGGTTGGCTCAACAACTATGATTACCGGATAACCATCAAATGGCCGGTGTTTATGCTGGCAGCAGCATTGGCACTTGTTATCACACTTATTACGGTAAGCTTTCAGGCCATTAAAGCTGCCGTAGCCAACCCTATAAAAAGTTTAAGAGCCGAATAAAATAATGAAGCATGATAAAAAATTATTTAAAGATTGCAATTCGAAATCTTTGGAAATACAAAAGCTTCTCTGCAATCAATATTGCCGGCTTAGCGATTGGGGTAGCTGCATGCCTGTTGATATTACAATACGTAAGTTTCAAATTAAGCTTTGATCAATTTAATAAAAATGCAAAAGATATATATCGCGTTGCCAATGATCGTTATCAAAACGGTGCGCTGATACAACATGGTACCATTACTTATTCAGCCGTTGGAAAAGCATTAAACGACGACTATGAAGAAGTGCTGCAAAACACCAAACTGATTCCGGCCGGTGAAAGGATAATGAAGTATAAGAATAAAACACTTGCTGAACCCCAGGCGCTATATGTTGAAAATGCTTTTTTCTCTTTGTTTTCTTACCCGCTCCTGGCTGGCGATGAGCGGTCAGCATGTAAGGAACCTTATACCATAATCTTATCTGAGACCCTCGCACGGAAAATATTTGACTACCAGGGAAATGACTTTAACCAGTTTCTTGACAGAACAATAAATCTTCAGGCAGACTCGGAACCTTATAAGGTACAGGGTATATGCAAAGATGTGCCAGAGAATTCACATCTTCAGTTCAACCTGCTTATCGCTTACCAAACGCTTATTAGTTCCGGATGGACAGATGCCAATTACAGCTTCACACAATCTGATTTCTGGCATTATGTGCAGCTTAAGCCAGGAGCAGATTATAAGGCGCTCAATAAAAAACTAACGGCATTTAGTCAAAAACATTTTCAGGGTAATAAAGTATCTGGCAGTGATGAAAAGTTCTACCTGCAGCCACTATCAAAAGCCCATCTCTACTCAGATTTCGAATACGAGATAGGCACAACGGGTAGTGCTACAGTAGTTTGGGGGCTTTTGATTATTGCTTTGTTTATCATCACAATTGCCTGGGTTAACTATATCAACTTGTCCACCGCCCGTTCGGTTGAAAGAGCAAAAGAAGTTGGTATCCGTAAAGTTGTTGGAGGGTTAAAGAAACAATTGATCATGCAATTTCTAATAGAATCTGTTTTGCTTAATGCAATTGCTATTGCAGCAGCTTTCATTGTTGTTCTTTTAACCCAGGATAGTTTTAATGCATTATTGCAGCATAACTTGTCTCTATCTTATTTGCTTACAAAGGGCGTAAGTGGTTATGGTATATTAATCGGGTTAATCTCCATAATCATTATTGGTGTTTTCGTTTCAGGGTTTTACCCCGCATTTGTCTTGTCTTCATTTAAGCCAATATCAGTATTGAAGGGAAATCTTCGCAGCTCTAAGAAAGGTATTGCATTTCGCAAAGCATTAGTGATTGGCCAGTTCTCTATAACCATTGCTTTAATCATGGGCGCAATAATCATGCTTCGGCAGTTGCGGTTTATGAGCCATAAAGAACTTGGCTTTAATCTTAACCAGGTAGTAGTTATTAAAGCTCCGGTACTTACAAACTGGGATTCTTTATTTATTAATAAGATGAACAGTTTTAAAGAAGAACTAAAACAACTTTCGCAGGTACAAACAGCAGCTACATCCTGGAATGTACCTGGCGCAGACATGGGTAGAAGCTTTGACATACGCCAGGCAGATTCAGCTACTAACAATCACTTCACCATGCGCCAGACGGGCATAGACTATGATTTTATTAACCTGTATGACATTAAACTACTTGCAGGAAGAAATTTTACTTTGAGCGATCATGATCCTAATGGAAGTAAACTGCATAATACCATTATTAATAAAACTGCGGCCACAATGCTTGGGTTTGCATCGCCACAAGCGGCTATTGGCAAAAGCATTTTAACTGGCAATAGGAAATGGGATATAATTGGAGTGATTGATGACTATCATCAGAAGTCGGTTCGCCATCGTCTTGAGCCAATAAGATTTATGCCGGTTTATAGCAACAACAGTCAAATTTCAGTAAAATTAAATTCAGCCGATGTTTCAAATACTATTGCTGCAATAAGAAAGACATACGAAACATTTTTTCCGGGGAATGTTTTTGCCTATTCATTTCTTGATGAAGACTTTAATCGTCAATATCAGAACGATCAATTGTTTAGTAAGGCGTTTGGCATATTTGCTGGCATTGCAATTTTTGTGGCATGCCTGGGATTGTTGGGGCTTGCCATGTTTTCTACCATACAGCGTACAAAAGAAATTGGCATTCGAAAAGTACTAGGGGCATCTGTGTCGGGTATACTGATGCTCATCTCAAAAGACTTTATAAAACTGGTATTGCTAGGAAGTGTCATTGCCTTTCCCATAGCATGGTGGGTTATGAACAAGTGGCTTGATGATTATTCTTACAGGATCACAATTAGTTGGTGGATGTTTTTAGCAGCGGGCATGGCTGCGTTGCTTATTGCCATAGTTACTGTAAGCTTCCAGGCCATTAAAGCGGCGATAGCAAACCCCGTAAAAAGTTTAAGATCAGAGTGAATTAAAAGTATGATAAAGAACTATTTTAAAATAGCCTGGCGGAAGTATAAAGTCCTTCAGTCATTAACATTTCGTGCTTATGATAAAACATAATCTTCTCTTTGTTTACCGCAATTTTAAACGTTTTAAAAGCACGTTTTTAATTAATCTCGTTGGCTTATCCAGCGGGTTGGCTTGTGTTCTTCTCATCTATCTTTGGGTTCAGGATGAGTTGTCGTTTGACAAGTTTCATGAGAAGGACAGCCGGTTCTTTCAGATCATGGAGCGGCAGGAATTTCCCGACGGCGTAGCTATAGAAGATCTCTCATCAGGACTTGTTGCGGAAACACTTGCTGAACAGATGCCTGAAGTTGAATATGCAACAGCTGTTACAAGCATACCTTTTACTTTAACCACCACCAATGGAACAAAGGTAAAAGCACCCGGACAATTTGTTGGGAAGCAATTCTTCAACATCTTTTCTTTTGAACTTTTGCAAGGCAATAAAAACGAGGTACTTAAAGACAAGAATTCAGCCGTGGTCTCTGAAGAGCTAGCTCTAAAACTATTTCATACCACACAAAACGTAATTGGAAAGACTGTAGAGTGGGAATGGGATAAAATGATGACCGTCACCATTTCAGGAATTTTTAAGGGTGTTCCCAAAAACTCTTCGGAGAAGTTTGACTTCGTGTTTTCATTCGAGAAGTTTAAAGAGATTGCTCCCTGGGTTAAAGATTGGGGCAATGATGGAACCAAAGCCTACCTGACTTTAAAAGAAGGAACCAATCAGGAAAAATTTAACCAGAAGATAGCGGGGCTTTTAGCTGGCAAAACCGGTGAGATGAAACGCTCTGTATTTATAAGACCATATTCAGATGGGTACCTCTATAGCAAATATGAAAATGGCGTGCAGGCTGGTGGCCGGATTGAGTATGTAAAATTATTTTCCATTGTAGGCCTTTTCATTCTGGTGATTGCGTGCATTAACTTCATTAACCTTTCTACAGCAAGGGCCTCCAGAAGAATGAAAGAGGTGGGAATAAAAAAGGTTGTTGGTGCTAAAAAAGGTACGCTTATCGCTCAATTTCTTGGCGAATCTATGATGATGACCTTTTTGGCTTTGACTGTTGCCATATTATTAGTTCAACTGATTCTCCCTTATTCGAACGAGCTTACAGGAAAAGAACTAGCTCTCCATTTTAATGAGAACTTGGTTTTATCTCTCTTAGCAATATTTTTATTTACCGGCATCTTATCAGGCAGCTATCCGGCATTTTATCTTTCGGGATTTAAACCTGTATCTATATTAAAAGGTAATTTAAACAGCGCGGCCGGAACCAGCAGCATACTCATTAGAAAAGGTCTTGTAATTGTACAGTTTACAATCTCCATAATATTAATAGTAGCCGTGTTGGTTGTTTACAAACAATTAGAATATATCCAATCCAAAAATCTAGGTTATAACACAGACAACGTGCTTTATTTTGAAGCAGAAGGCAATGCCAAAACAAACCTTGAATCTTTTCTAACAGAAGTAAAAAATATACCGGGAGTTAAGGATGCATCGAGTCTTTGGGGCATCCTCCCCAGTTGTGATGTATGTTCTACCGGAGATATATTTTGGGAAGGAAGGTCGCCAAAGCAATCGTACTCATTTGAAATGCTTAAAGTTAATTATGGAATAATTGAAATGCTCGACATGAAGCTGAAGCAAGGACGTGCTTTTTCAAAAAATTTCAGTCAAGACAAATCAGGAATAATCTTCAACGAAGCAGCAATTAAAGTGATGGGCCTAAATAATCCGGTTGGTAAAATAATCAGGCATGGTTCAGAAAAGATGGAGATTCTGGCGGTAGCAAAAGATTTTCATTTCCAGTCGCTGCATGAAAAGGTTAAACCCTTATTTGTGACGCTTGAGCCGGAACGTACTAATATCCTAATGGCAAAGATTCACGCCGGAAAGGAACGGGAGACTATTATACAACTTCAGGAATTATCTCAAAAATTCAATCCCGGATTACCCTTTGACTTTAAGTTCCTGAATGAAGACTATCAGGCTAAATATGTTGCAGAGCAACGGATCTCGGTTTTATCACGCTACTTCGCAGGTTTAGCAATTATCATTTCATGTCTCGGACTTTTCGGACTCGCAGCATTTACTGCTGAAAGGAGGCTTAAAGAAATAGGGATAAGAAAAATTCTGGGATTAAGTGAGTTTGGGATAGTTCGTCTGCTGTCAGGCGATTTTACCAAAACGGTTTTGGTTGCTATGCTAATTGCCTTGCCTTTAAGCTACCTGGTAGTAAAGAGCTGGCTGGAAAACTTTGCATTTAAGATTGACCTGGAATGGTGGTATTTCTTAAGTGCGGGATTGCTATCATTAATAATTGCCTGGATTACCGTCGGCCTACAGGCGTTTAACGCTGCAAGGGCAAATCCGGTAAAAAGTTTAAGAGCAGAATAAAAAATACTTTCATGATAAAGAATTATTTCAAAATTGCCTGGAGAAATCTAATAAATAGTAAAGGATATTCCGCACTGAATATTGGCGGACTTGCGATAGGTATGGCAATAGCTATGCTGATAGGTTTATGGATATGGGATGAGTTATCGTTTAATAAGTTTCATACTAATTACGGCAATATTGCCCAAGTGATGAAAATGGAACGCTTTAATGGCGAGGGCAATACAAGGGCTTCGTTGCCGAGACCCTTAGAAGCAGAAATGCGTAATAAGTACGGCAACAATTTTAAACATATTGTGATGTCCCGATATGATGAGGAACATATATTATCCATTGGCGATAAAAAAATTTCTCAGACAGGCAGGTTCATGCAGCCGGGAGCCCCTGACATGCTTTCTTTAAAAATGCTGAAGGGTGTAAAAGAAGGTTTGAGGGATATGTACTCTGTGATGCTTTCTTCGTCTGCGGCAAAGGCACTGTTTGGTGATGCTGATCCTCTGAATCAATTGATCCGAATGGATAACCAGGTGACTGTAACAGTAACCGGAGTGTACGAGGATATCCCTTATAATACTGAGTTTAAAAACATTAAATTTTTATCTACCTGGGATTTAACAGTAGCGCAAAATGAATGGATGAAAAATGCCGTTGATAAATGGGGGAATAATTCGTTTTTGATGTATGTTCAATTAGCGCCCAATACCAGCTTTGAATCTGTATCGGCTAAGATTAAAAATTCCTTTCAGGACAATATTGAGGTAGAGGATAAGAAGTTTAACACGCAGATTTTCCTCTACCCAATGAGCCGCTGGCATTTGTACTCAGAATGGAAAAATGGTGTGAATGTAGGAGGCCGAATCCAGTTTGTGTGGCTGTTTGGCATTATCGGTGTGTTCGTGTTGTTGCTGGCCTGCATCAACTTTATGAACTTAAGCACGGCCCGTAGCGAAAAGAGGGCTAAGGAAGTAGGCATCCGCAAAACTGTTGGCTCCATGCGGGGCCAGTTGATCAGGCAATTTTTGAGTGAGTCATTTTTAGTTGTTTTTATCTCTTTCATTTTTGCGCTTATCCTGGTGTTTATTGCATTGCCGTGGTTTAATGAGCTGGCCGATAAACGAATGAGCATGTTCTGGTTAAACCCTTACTTCTGGATGATTAGTCTGCTCTTTATTGTTGTTACCAGCCTGGTATCAGGCAGCTATCCTGCTTTTTATTTATCCTCATTTAATCCGGTGAATGTGTTGAAAGGAACCTTTCAGACGGGACGGTTTGCAACGCTCCCACGCAAGGTATTAGTAGTGCTGCAGTTTACCGTTTCTATCACACTCATCATTGGAACGATTATAGTGTATCGTCAGATACAGCATGCTAAAAACAGGCCGGTAGGCTACAACCGCAATAGCCTGCTGATGATGCAAATAAAGTCGCCCGACTTACTGGAAAAATTTGATGTTCTGGAAAATGAACTAAAAAACACTGGTGTTGCCACTGGAATGGCTCGTTCAAATAGTCCGCTAACAGGTATTTGGTCAAACAATGGCGGCTTTGAATGGAAAGACAAAGACCCGAATAAACTAGATGGTTTTGGCACTATCTGGATCACCCATGATTATGGTGAAACGGTTGGCTGGCAGTTTAAAGAAGGACGTGATTTTTCAAGGGAGTTTGCGACAGATTCAGTAAGCCCGCAAAGTAAAGAGGGGCTTTTATACAGCATTGTTATTAATGAGGCAGCGGCAAAATACATGGCCTTAAAAAATCCGGTAGGAGAAATTATAAAATGGAATGATCAACCCTTTAAGATTATTGGCGTAGTAAAAGATATGGTACTGGAGTCGCCGTTTGATCCGGCACGGCATTTAGTTTACCTCGTAAATTACGATGGAGCAAATGCCTGGATCAACATCCGGATCAACCCCCAAATTAGTGCTGCAGAAGCCCTTTCAAAAATGGAAGCATCTTTTAAAAAGCTGGTTCCCTCAGTACCTTTCGATTATAAGTTTGCTGATACCGAATACGGGTTAAAATTCGCAGCAGAAGAACGCATTGGTAAACTAGCTTCTGTATTTGCGACACTCGCTATTTTAATTTCCTGCCTCGGTTTATTTGGTCTTGCCTCCTTCGTGGCAGAAAAGCGTACAAAAGAAATAGGCATTCGTAAAGTGTTGGGCGCTACTATATATAATCTATGGAGAATGCTATCAAAAGATTTTGTGGTGCTGGTGTTTATTGCCTGCTTTATTGCTGTGCCACTTGCCTGGTATTTTCTGCATCAATGGCTACAGAAATATGAATACCGTACAAGCATTAGCTGGTGGGTATTTGCCATAGCCATTGGAGGTGCGGTAGTGATTACGCTTTTAACAGTAAGTTTCCAGGCTATTAAAGCAGCGGTGGCAAACCCGGTGAAAAGTTTAAGATCAGAATAGGAAGTAATGTGCAATGCAGATGCGCAGATTTATGGATGATGCCTTGACATTTTAAAAGTCTTAGTTCCAGGTAAAAAATCAGGATATGCAATCAGGAAAACTTATACCTGGCAAAAGCAAAGGTGCCTGAGGGGACTAAAGCTTACATTAAATCTCCTATAATCCCTGCTTAATTATTTTCTTTGCAGCATGGATGTAAAAGAGTTACTAAGCGATTACCTGGATTATGTGGATGAAGAAGTAGTGCAAAAAGGCCATAGGTTATACGATAGAAAAAACAATCAGCTTTTAGTAAAAAAATTAAGTAAACAAAAAGCTGTATTATCGGTACCCAGCGAAAGCAGTAAAAAAAATTATTCCATTAGTTTAACTTTTGACTATGATAATGAGTTTGTTGATGCAGCGTGTGACTGCCCCGCTTTTGAAGATATGGATGAATGTAAGCATTGCGTGGCCGCTGCTATACATCTTATAAACGATGGGGGATTGCCTCAGGAAGAACTAAGAGTCAGGGATAAAAAAAAAGAAGATGCACTTATAACTCCGGGGAAAATTGTTATTCCTTTTAAAACCCTTGCTTACCACGAGATTAGCAACCTCACGAAAAAATATTACGCCTGGAGTAGTTATTCATACAATCAGAAATGCAAACTTATAAATGTAGAAGACGCCACGCATCTGTTTGAATATACCGAATCAGCAAAGAAAAATTTTACCCAGGAAATAATTTTTGATGCCCCTGATAAACTTCAGCTTTCCTGCAGTTGCAATAAAGCTAAAGCAGATGATATTTGTGTGCATTTATATACCGCTTTAGATTTTTTACGCATTAAATACGGAGATTTTTATTTTAATAAGTTTAAAGAATTTAGCATTGAGAAAGAACAATTATTAAAACCTTATGGCCTTACCCTCCAGGATGAAGAAGCCAAAGATTTTAAATTTGATTTTGACAACTACGGCAAACTGGTTTTAAAAAATCCGCCCTCCTATTTTGTAAAAATTAAAGATGAAAAGTCATTGTCAGCCTTAGCCCGGCAATTAATACAGCCGGCCCATACACAAAGCATTATACGTCCCGCTTTACCCGCTGGTGAGTTTATTAATTTTGAGCTGGGGTACCTGTTTAATTTTTCTGTAAAACAGCATATCAATTTTTCGCTCCAACCCCTGGCAATCACACAAAAAAACGATAAAACATCCTTTGCAAAAATCACTCTATCAAAAAAGGAAAACCTTGCTTATTTAAAGTCTTTGCCCGACGAAGAGTACCTTTTGTTTTCTGAGTTAACAGATGATCAGATGCATCAGCATCTGATAGCTAACGGCCATTCGCATCTTGCAGGATATAGCGCATGGCAACAGCAGATGCAAGAGAAAGCAGTTGAAACGCTGAGGGAACATTATCATAACAAATTAAAGCAGCTATGGCCGTTTTTAGTGCAACAGGAAAATCTGTTTATGTTGCCTGCTCAAAATAGTTTTAGTATTAGGAATGTACAAAAATTAGAATTGGGTACTACACATCCATCAGTCAGTTTTAAGGTAACCGGCAATGAAAAATTTATTACGATACAAATGCTTTTTAACATTGAAGGCGAAGCTATTTTAATGGAGGACACAAAAAGATTAAGCCACTTGTTTATAATACATAAAGAGAAGTATTATCTGCCGGAGAGCTATGCGCATATAAAACTTTTGAAACAATTTGAGCATGGGATGCTAAAATTTCCGGCAACCCATAAGTTTGATGTATTGCGTAAGGTAGTGGTGCCGCTGCAACAACAATACACTGTTGAATTAGATACCGAACTGCGGTTTGAAAGCCGCAAGGCAGAGGCCATGCCCCAGGTGTTGGTGAGTGAATATCTGAACCAATACCTCATGCTAATGCCTCAGTTTGTATATGAAGGAACAACCGTAGATTATGACGAAGAACCAGACATCACCCTACAAACTGAAAATGGATTTTACATTATTGAAAGGAATAAAGAACAAGAGAAAAACTTTTATGAAAGGCTTCGTTATCTGCATCCTTCATTTATAAAGCAATTGCAAAATCCATTTTATTACCTGCCTTTTGCAGACGTAATGAAAGGCAACTGGTTTTTGCATGCTATACGGCAGCTACAGGAAGAAAGTATTACAATCAAAGGAATTCAGGATCTTAAAAAGTTTCGCTATAATACTTCCACACCAAAGTGGGAGATGAAAACAGGCAGTGGCGTTGACTGGTTTGACCTTAAGATTGAGGTAAGTTTTGGCGACCAGAATGTTCCATTGCGTGATATACAAAAAGCAATACGCAGCGGTCAAAAAATTATTGTTCTGGGCGATGGTACTTTTGGTGTATTGCCTGAAGAGTGGCTGCAACAATACAGCATGCTTATGAAAATGGGGGAAGAACAAAACGGTTCTTTACGTGTGAATAAAATGCACTTTACTATAATTGACGAACTGCACAATATGATTGATGAGGAAGATGTATTAAAAGAACTGGAAGAAAAAAAACAAAAGCTGCAAAAAATAGAAAGTATAAAGCCACGCCCCGTAAGCAAACAAATAAAAGCAAGCCTGCGCCCCTATCAGCAAAGCGGGTTTAACTGGATGCAGGTATTAGATGAATTAAACTGGGGCGGTTGTTTGGCTGATGATATGGGCCTGGGTAAAACATTGCAGGCTATATGTTTTTTGCAATATTTAAA
>JAYULK010000005.1:0-21069 GCA_043763635.1 Chitinophagaceae bacterium | reverse complement strand
GCTGTACTTTAAACTGCCTTCTTACAAGGCGGTAAATAAAAGAAGCCAGGAGAATAATAAGGAGTAAGAAAGTAATGCCTTCGGCTATATATTTTCTTGAGTTTCTTTTTCGCTCAGTTTCAATGGCAGATAAAACATTATTGAGTTGGGTGCTGTTTTTATCAAACGCACTATTCGTTACTTCGTCTTTTTTTAAACGAAACATGGCATTGTTCTGAGTTTCTAAAGAAACAAACCACCAAACTAAAGCAGCAATAATATATAGCAACAATACCCAGAAGAAAATGGTAGCCCTGCGTACACGTTTTCTGCTTCGATCGGCCATATAATTAAGGTGCTTTTTTTTCTATGCGCAAGCCAATGTTCATCATGCTTTGTAATGGGTCTTCACGCATAATATGCTCGAGGGCAAAAGTGTAGCGGCCAGCTTTCTTAAAATAAAATGCATCATTCAAGGGTGTTAATGCAATACGGTGTTCAAATAAATCGTCCAAGCCTGTACCCAGCCATCCTTTATCATTTGTAGCCAATGGAAGTTCGTACAGCACCTTATTGGCAAATTGGTCGCCTGGCCCTCTCGTGTAAACATTCAACCAGATATTATTATAGTTGTACTTATTCGTATGCCTTAGAATAACAAACAACTGGTATGGAGAAGTAGTGTCTGAAATAGTAAATGAAAATACCGGCTTGAAACTAGTGCTCCATTCTTGCGGAATGGAAATCACTTTTTCAAACAAATCAATTCTTTTGCAGCCAGCATAGCCAAGAAGCAAAATGGACAGGCTTAAAAGTTTCATTTTTATAAATCTCATATTCATAAAGGGCTGGTAACATGATTTACAAAACATTAAGCACTTGTTCCTTTGCTTTTTCAAGTTCGTCTTTCATTAGCACAACACATTTTTGAATAGAAGAGTCGTATGCTTTCGACCCCGTAGTATTTATTTCCCTCCCTACTTCCTGTAAAATAAATGAAAGCTTCTTGCCTTTAGAATCCTCTTCTTCATTTAGTATGGTGATAAAATAATCGCAATGATTTTTTAAACGCACCTGTTCTTCTGTAATATCAATCTTTTCTATATAGTAAATCAATTCCTGCTCAAGGCGGTTGCCATCATAATTTTCCTTACCAACATTTTCTTCCAGCAGCCGGGTAATGCCCTCTCTTATTTTCTGCTGTCGTAATGGTTCCATCTTTATTACCTCTTGCTGCTGCTGCAGTATATTATTTATACGCAGTATCAAATCTTTTTTTAGCGACTTACCTTCATCCAGCCGGTGCTCATTTAAATTATTGATGGCCAGGCCTACCACATCTTCAAATTGCTTCCACTCTTCATCCGTTAAAGTATCGCTTGTTGGCGTTATTACTTCTGGAAGTTTTATCAATGTTCCTAAAATATCTGCCGTACTTAAACCCAACTCCGCTGAAAGTTCCGCCAGTGGCTTAAAGTAGGCTTTAGCAAGACTCGTATTAATGGTTACTGGCTTTGCATTTCCTGTTTCTTTTAAATTAATACTGCAGTCTACAGACCCACGACCTAACTTTTCTGATAACAACTTCCGTATTACAAATTCGAAAGGCTTTAAGAAAGCAGGGATTTTTAATTGAAGCTCAAACTGCTTTCCATTTAAAGACTTTATATCAATCAGGAATGTTTTATCACCTACTACTTGTTCTGCCCTACCAAAGCCGGTCATTGATTTTACCATGGATGTTTTTTTGAAGTGTGTAAAGTTATTCGAATTCTATTGTAAAAGGTCTTATGAAAATCTCTCCAAGGTATAGAAATAAAAAGCCTCGCAGTTGCGAGGCTAATATGTAGATGGGTTAGTAAGTAAGGGAAACATATATTCCCATCACAATATTAAAAATAATTTTCGCGAACTAGAAAATTTTCAGTCACTTTTTATTCACATTTTTTTATGTGTTGTTAATATCATTTTTATCAACGCAAAAAAAAGCAGTACATCTTTTCATTATTTGCACCAACATTTATAAACAATTGGTACATCATTGGGCCATTGTATGAAGATGCGAAATTTGATTGACCCTGTTACTTGTATCATGATCGTTATTTGCGAATAGGGCAAGGCAATCTTCATACACACCGCCTCGTCATTGCAGGGAGCTATAATTATCAATCAGGAGATTGCTTCGTGCCTTACAATGACGTAGCCTAGTGGGATTACCTCCTTCCTTACAATGACACCAGTTAGCTAATACATCTTACATTTAAACCACAACCATAGAAATGACTACACTTACCTTTACTAAAAATTTTTATGCGCTTTGAAAGACCCGTTTCTATTATAGAGATTGCTTCACTGATCAACGCAGAAATCATTGGCGAGAAAGAAGGTGCTGCACATGGCATTAATGAAATACATAAAGTAGAAGAAGGAGACCTTGTCTTTGTTGATCACCCCAAATATTTTCAAAAGTGTATTCAATCTGCAGCTTCATACATTATCATCAATCAGAAAACGGACTTCCCCCCCCATAAAGCTCTTCTTTTGGTTGAAGATCCCTTCGAAGCTTATTTGAAAATCGTTGAGCACTTCCGTCCATTTACGCCAATTACAAACTCACCGGGGAAAGCCTCAAAAATTGGCGAAGGCACAGTGGTTATGCCCGGCGTAGTTATAGGAAACAATGTTAGCATTGGAAAGGATTGCATTATATATCCGAATGTAGTGATCATGGATCATTGCGTTATTGGAGACAATGTAATTATCCAGGCAGGTAGTGTTATTGGCAGTGATGCTTTTTATTACAATAAAAAAATAACCAGGGACACGCTGTATAAAAAAATGACAAGCGCTGGCCGGGTAATTATTAAAAACAATGTGGAGATTGGTGCTAATTGTACCATTGACCGCGGTGTAAGCCATGATACAATTATTGGAGAAGGAACAAAAACCGATAATATGGTACATATAGGCCATGATACTATTGTAGGCAAGAATTGTTTGTTTGCAGCACAGGTAGCCATAGCGGGTGCCACTACCATTGAAGACAACGTCATTTTATGGGGACAGGTAGGCGTTAGTAAAACGCTTACCATTCAAAAAGGAGTAGAAGTGTATGCACAAAGCGGTGTTGGCAAAACCCTGGAAGCAGGCAGGAAATACTTTGGCTCACCGGTAGAAGATGCAATGGATAAAAAGAAAGAACTGGTCTGGGTAAAACGTATCCCTTTATTATGGGAGAAGATTATGACGAAATAAACTTTACGCAACACGATTCTTGTCACTTTATTATTACCGACAAATTAATTAATGGACTTTACTACCATATATACTTCTAAACGTGTTGGTTCCGATAAAACACCTTCAGGACCTCGCTCAGGATTTCAAAGAGACTATGACCGGCTTATTTTTTCTTCTGCGTTCAGAAGACTGCAGAATAAAACACAAGTGTTTCCATTACCGCAAAATAGCTTTGTTCATAATCGCCTGACGCACTCACTAGAGGTAGCAAGTGTAGGAAGATCATTAGGCAAAATGATTGGCGAAAACATTGCTTCTTCGTTTAAAGGGAACAATGAAGAATCTTATGAGTTCTATAAATATGAATTGCCGAATGTAATTGCTGCAGCTTGCCTTGCACACGACATTGGTAATCCTGCTTTCGGTCATTCAGGAGAAAAGGCCATCTCATCTTACTTTCTTGATAATGCAAATAAAAAAATTGAAGGCGGGGAGTTATGTTCACTTTTTAAGTCTGCAGAGTGGATGGATTTATGCAATTTTGAGGGAAATGCAAATGTAGTAAGGGTGCTTACACACAGTTTTAAAGGAAGGTTTCGCGGAGGTTTTGGGTTGACTTATACAACCATTGCATCTGTTTTAAAATATCCATGCGAATCAGGAGCTATTGATAAAAACTTTAAGCATCGAAAAAAATATGGCTTCTTTCAAACGGAGAAAGAGACTGTTGATAAGATTGCAACAGAATTAGGTATGATAAAGGAGGGCCATGAATTTTTGATTTATAAACGCCACCCTTATGTTTACCTGGTAGAAGCTGCAGATGATATTTGCTATCGCATTATTGATATGGAAGATGCGCACAGGCTTGGAATTTTACAAAGAAAGGATGTGGCCAGCTATTTTATTGATGTAATCAAATCAATAAGCCGAAAGGAGGAGGATGGTGACAAAATATATTCGTACTACAAAGAGATAAAGGACTTAAATGAGGGAATAGCATTTTTAAGAGCCAAAGTGATAAATGTACTTACCCTGCAAGCGGTGGATGTTTTTATGGATAACGAGGCAGCCATTTTAAAGGGAAGCTTTAATGATTCTTTGGTTGACCAGATAGAAGACAATTGCGAGCCATTACAAGTCATTAATAAAGTTTCTTACGAAAAAATTTACCATCACAATACCGTTATCCAAATCGAACTCGCCGGCTATAACGTAATGTCGGAACTATTGCAGCTGTTTGTCCCCGCCTTGTTAAAAGAGGGTCCTTCACACAAAGAAAAAAAAGTGTTACAACTTTTTCCTTACCAGTTTACGGAGTTTGAAGAAGCCACATCTAAGTATGAAAAAGTAATGAGTGCTTTAGACTTTTTATCCGGCATGACTGATACCTATGCAACAGAATTTTATCGCACGTTGAAGGGAATTGTTATTCCGCAACATGGATAGGTACATCTATCCCTGATGTTGCATAGAATAAACGACAAAATGTAGGGTTCTAACTAAAAGCACCAGCCAACGATGCGTTGGCTTTGCAATTTTGCAATGCGAAAACCAACTTTTTATGAAACACCTTTTTGATGCACATTCTTTAAAAACAATAATGCGCCTCTTTGCTTTAATTTCCATGTTGTATTTCCCGATTAACTTCTTCTCGTAAAAAATTACTGAAATGAATGCCTGTGTCATACCTTCTTCTTAGTTATAACCCAGGCATTATTATTTGAACTTTGTATGTCCGTAAGTTGTAAAGTGCACAGAAATAAAGGCAGCTACACAAGATATCAGCTCATCATCTCCTTTAACACCGGCAAGGTTTTTAAATGGCCAAATTCAGCAATGTGCAAGGCATAATAGGTTTCGTAAGCCTGAAGCAAACTTCTTCTAAATTCCTGGTTCAATCTTAAGTCCGCTAATTCATTCGGATGCAAGGCTTTCAATATATAAGCAGTAATTTCTGCCTCTTTATCCTGCAGGTAATGTGGATGTTCAGGCCGCGAAGCATTAAAAACACCTTCCTGCAAATTAAGGTACGGCGCCTCCTCTGTGTAATCTTCACTCATTCTAAATCCAAAAAATACAGCAAGGTGCAGCGCAAAAAATAGCGGGAAGTTGGCGGTGACAGTATCGGAGGCTTCATCAAGGTGCAGTAACGCATCTTCTAAAAAATAAAATAGTTCCGCATTGGCTTCGGGTTCTTTAACGCATTTTGTAGCCAGCTCTACCATAAAAAGAGCAACCGCATTTTTATGAACGTCAGATAGAATATGCCGGTATAGGTAAGCCCATTTAAATTCTTTTATTCGTTGCAGGTTTTTAAACTCGTTATGGTAAACTACCAGGTCTAATATAGAGGATGGCTGAAAAAATCCTGCCTTTGACCCACCTTTTTTTGGTATTGTTCTTATACCATTAACAAGGTAAGATTGCAATCCAAAAAGTTCGGTATATACTGATACCACAAGGCTGGTTTCCCCATACTTTACTGATCTTAATACAATGCCTTTTGTTTTTTGAATCATCTTTCTTTTTATCCTATGCCAGCAATTGAGAGGAGATGTTTATACCAAAGTAATGGGAAACAACTGAAAAAGCCACACAGTTAATTATTCCTTTTCTTTGCTTTCAAATGAAAAGAATATGTGGAAAGTTTTAGGCGAAGCAGTTTTAAAATATCGCTTTATACTACTGACTATTTTGCTTTTATGTACCGGGCTTATGGCCTGGCAAGCCAGTAAAGTAAAGCTTAGCTATGAATTTTCCAGAGCCATCCCAACGGATAATTTAAAATATATCGCTTACCAGAATTTTAAAAAGAATTTTGGCGAGGATGGAAATATGTTGGTCATTGGTATTCAGACAAACCAGATTTTTAATCAAAGAGTGTACAATGATTATGTAACGCTTCATCAGCAACTCAAAAAATTAAATGGCGTAGAGGATGTTATTTCTCTTCCATCTGCTATGAACCTGGTAAAGAATGTAGAAACAGAAAAACTGGAAGCAAAGCCAGTTTTTAAAGCAGGTACATTATCTCAGGCAGAATTAGATAGCAACAAGAATATTTTTTTAAACCTTCCATTTTACCGCGGTGTTCTATACAATGCGGAAACTGGTGCATGGCTTATGGGACTTCGCATTAATAACGAGTTGCTGGCTACTCCAAAAAGAACAAAAGTCATTAATGAAATTATCAGGATAGCAAATGATTTTGGAGCGAAGCATAAAATAGAAATGCATTTAAGCGGCCTCCCTTTAATCAGAACAGTATTGGCTGACCGCATTGCTAAAGAAACCAAATGGTTTACTCTTGGCTCGGTGTTGCTATCTGCGCTTATTTTATTGCTGTTCTTTCGATCTTTAAGCGCTACAGCACTTTCTTTGGGTGTTGTTATTATTGGTGTTATCTCCAGCTTCGGCACCATCGTACTCTTAGGGTATAAGATCACCATTCTTACTGCCTTAATAGCGCCACTGGTAGTGGTGATAGGCATACCTAACTGCATCTACTTTTTAAATAAATACCATACAGCTTATAAAGAAACAGGTGATAAGAAGCAGGCTATTGTGCAAATGGTAGCTAAGATGGGCGTTGTCACGCTTTTTTGTAACATAGCCGCAGCAATAGGCTTTGCTGTATTTGCACTTACCAAAAGCGCTATCTTAAAGGAATTTGGTTTGGTAGCCGGTATTAATATCATGCTGCTTTTCTTTATTTCTTTGATTCTAATTCCGGCTTTTTTAAGCATCATGGTTGCTCCCAAACCACGCCATGTACGGTACCTGGAAAATGCACGTATTAACCGGTGGCTTTCTACATTAGAGGTATGGTCGGTGCACCACCGCAAACTAATTTATGGCATAACGGCTATTGTGCTTGTTATATCCGTTGCCGGAATTTTCAGGTTAAAAAGTGTAGGGTATATAGTTGACGATTTACCCCAAACTGATAAAGTGTATACAGATCTAAAGTTTTTTGAGCATCATTTCCAGGGTGTAATGCCACTGGAAATTTTGGTGGATACAAAAAAGAAATATGGTGTATCCAGGAATCTACCCAATCTTTTACGCATTGATTCTTTAGCTCAATTTTTAAATGCTAAACCTTACATAGGAAAGCCGTTAAACATTGCTGAAGGATTGAAGTTTGCCAAACAAGCTTTTTTTGAAGGTGATAGTTTGAATTATTCAATGCCTGCAGATTATGATCTGCCGGCTTTGTCGCAGTATTTATCTATGCGGAGTGACAGCAGTGCGCCAAACTCATTTACAAAACTCGTTACTTCATTCATGGATAGTAACCGGCAGCAGGCACGCATTAGTGCAAGCATGCAGGATGTAGGCAGTGAGGAGCTGCCGTTGATTATTGACAGTATTCAAACAAGGGCAAATCAATTGTTCGATACATCTAAGTATCATGTTTTATTAACTGGTACAAGTGTTACCTTTTTGGAAGGCAGCCGATTTATTATTAATGGTTTGAAAGAAAGTATTTTCTGGGCTTTCTTGTTGATCTCACTCTGCATGCTTTACCTGTTCCGGTCCTTACGCATTTTAATGTGTTCACTTATTCCCAACATTATTCCGCTGGTGATTACGGCTGGTGTAATGGGTTGGACAGGCGTACCTTTAAAGCCTTCTACTGTATTGGTATTTAGTGTTGCGTTAGGGATCGCTATTGATATCACCATTAGGTTTCTCGTTAATTATCGGCAGGAGTTAAATCATTCTTCAGATGCCTATAAAAACGTGCTTACTACCATACGCTCCACGGGCTTAAGTATTATTTATACTTCAATTGTTTTGATTGCAGGCTTTATTATATTTTGTTTTAGCGGTTTTGGAGGCACCCAATCTTTAGGTTGGCTAACATCTTTAACTCTTATTGTAGCCACCATTACTAATCTTACTTTGTTGCCGGCTATGTTAATTGATTTAAGAAAAAAATCTGGTGAGAAAAACATTGAAGCAGGTAGCAAAGCTTAATCATTACTCGACGATTTCTTCTGTGTGGATCTTTGTTTTAGGCCGTCTTAATATTTTTGTAATATAGCCTTGTTCGTTAATAACAAAAGTAGTTCTAAGCAAGCCCATAAACTTTCTGCCATACAAATTCTTTTCACCCCAAACACCATATTTATCAATGATGGTATGCTGGGGATCGGACAATAAGGTAAAAGGAAGCTCGTATTTGCTTTTAAATTTTTGATGACTTTCCACATCATTTGGGCTTATTCCAATGATCTCATACCCTTGTGCTTTTAATAAAAAAAAGTTATCTCGTAGATTGCAAGCTTGCGCAGTGCAGGCTGGTGTATCATCTTCGGGATAGAAATACAAAACCACTTTTTTTCCTGGAAAATCTTTTAAAGAAACGTTTCCTTTGTTCTGATCAATGCCGGTAAAAGCCGGGGCTTTATCGCCTACCTGTAAATGTGTAGCCATGTAAATTTTGTAGTTTATATTTTCGTTTTACCAACGCAGGCCTTTTTATGCAAATGAACATTAACCATTGAGCGTTGAATATTGTTTTCTACTTGTCCTTTATGCCTTTGCCTTGCTCCATAATGATCACCTCATCCTCTTCTTACCGTCCATTCCTTTATCGTAATATTTCCCGCAACATCTTCAATAATTACTTTGAGCTGGTGTTCACCCAATGTAAATTTTTCATCAACCTTGTAAATATGTGATACGCCTTTATCATTCGTAAACCGTAACCATTGGCCATCGAGCTCCGCCCGGAAAGATTTTATTGTTTTAAAATTATCCTTCGGCACAAATACAATACGGCTCAAGCTATTAACTAAAGGAGGCGGTGCATTTATGGTTGGAGGCTCATTGTCAATAAACGCCTGAAAGGTGCCGAGCTGCCTGAATTTTGCACCCATCCACCCATTCTGCCATTTTACTTTTTCAACAACGGTTTTAGTGCCCGACGTATTTTTAATAATCACTTTTCCAATGTCACCTACCGGGGCATTAGGCTTTATAAGTACCTGCACAGAATCATGAACGGGAATGGCTGGGCTACAAAAGGAATGCAGAGCCGATACGGCATAAGCGCTTACAGCATTCGTCTCATTGTATACAATAGGCACTGTGTCATAAATAGCATATTCCGAAGTAGAAAGTTCAAATGATGGGGACTCGTAAACATTAATACTGTGCGGCGCCATTACATTATTACTGGTGCGGATAACAGAAGTCACCGCCGGCACATATTGCACTGAAAAACTAAGCACAGAAAGGTTTTGATTTGCATCCCTTGTTTCTATGCGTACATCGTGAATATTGCTGTCTGCAAAAATGAGCACGCCATCATTTGCAGTCGGGGTGTATATGGTTGTTGTATCGCCAGGCATCCGGCTAAGATGTTGTACATAAGAGCCGCCATTTATTTTAAGCCGGTAATCAATATGTGCATTCAGGTACCGCGTTTCGTTATAATTAATATCATCCAGTATAAATTCTGAGGCTAACACTCCATCCATTAATATACGTGCACTATAAATGCCATTTGGATTGGTTGAACCTGATAACCGGTCCGTTGCTCCAATAGCAAAACTTATTTTGTTAGAACTAACTTTCAAAACTTTTGAGGCAAGGGTATAACCACTTCCAGCTTTTGTTACCGGGAGAAACTTTGGTGACTGTGCATAAACACTAAGGTTTCTATCATACATAGCTAACCTCGAAATTGTAGGCGGCACAGCATCAGCAACGGGAAAACCAAAGAGCAAGGGGTTAAGGCAGTCATCTGTTTTTGTATCTCTTATTTCAAAATGCACATGTGGTCCTTGCGAGCCACCCGTATTTCCACTGTAAGCAATAAAGTCTCCTTTGGCCACAGGAAAAAGTGCAGGAGGAATATTTAGTTCTACTGCCCACGATTGAAGCCGGTATTGTTCTGTTTTTACATAATTCTCTAAAGCAGGAGAAAAATTATTGAGGTGTGCATATAAAGTAGTGTAACCCTTTGGGTGGTTTATGTAAATAGCCCTTCCAAACCCGCCTGGTTCTATTTTTACCTTAGAAATATAGCCATCTGCGGCAGCATAAACGGATAGGTTTTCCCTTTTCATTGTCCGTATATCTAAACCCATGTGCCAGTGATTGGCCCTTAATTCCCCAAAATTAGCAACGAGTTGCATCGGTATATTAAGCGGATTTCTAAAATAACCCTGGGGATAGTTTTTTACCTGGCTAAAAACAGAGATTGGGAAAAATAAAAGGCAAAAAGTAAGTCTGGTTCCAAATTGCTTCATACTGGTATCGTCTAATGCGCAAATTAGTATAACAATCTTTATTCCACCGACATGGTTAATGCTCTAAAAAAATGTAGAAGGTTATTTACAACTTCTGATTTTGCAAGCAAGAAAATTTCGGTATGATATTTTATGATTGCTATATAGTAGATAGGCAAAACAATTTTAAACTATAAAAACATAAGTCATGACACGTAACAAAGGTGGATTTGGATCCCTTCTTTTAGCTGGCGCTGCTGCGTTTGCATATTATAAATATTCGAAAATGAGTGCTGATGAAAAACGCAATCTTGTTGGCGATTTAAAAAACAAAGGAAAAAAATTTTATGATGAGAATATTCCTGAAAATGTAAAAAGTTTATTCAATAAGCAGGTCAACACTAATTCTGGTGTTCCTTCAAATGGACAAACTATATAAACAAATGTTTTTTATTAAAGGGCTGCTTCGGCAGCCTTTTTTGTTTTTGGTAATTAAAGATTATCGTTAGCTGTAAAATCCTTCAGCGAAAAAGGTTTATTTACTTAGTTTTGCATCCCGGATAAAGTCCGGCTTTTTTGTATGCAGGAGTGAAGAGATGTAACGTTGGTATGTTCCATAGCATTACAGAACGCTGAAGGGTGCGACGCAACAGGAGGGGAAGAGAATTGCAAAAGCCGGTATCAAAAGTCCTTTTAATAATAATATGCCTAAAGATTTATCAATAAAATCAGTACTAATTATTGGCTCAGGCCCTATTGTTATTGGCCAGGCCTGCGAGTTTGACTATGCCGGAACGCAAGCAGCTAGGAGTTTGGCGGAGGAAGGCATTAAGGTTATTTTAATTAATAGCAACCCTGCTACCATCATGACAGACCCGATGATGGCTGACAAGGTTTATTTATTACCGCTTACTGCGGAAAGTATTGAACAAATACTGGAGGAAAACGATATTGATGCCGTGTTGCCAACGATGGGAGGTCAGACAGCACTTAACCTGGCAAAAGAAGCGGAAGATTTAGGAATTTGGGAAAAGTTCAATGTTCGTTTGATTGGTGTTGATATTAAGGCCATTGATAAAGCTGAAGACAGGGAGAAATTTAGGCAGTGGATGATACGCCTCGGCGTACCTGTAGCACCTGCAAGAACTGCCAATTCGTTTTTGGAAGGAAAGGAGTTTGCCCAGGAAATTGGGTTTCCCCTGGTTATACGCCCTTCATTTACCCTCGGTGGTACAGGAGGAAGTTTTGTGCATGTTCAAGATGAGTTGGATGAGGCTTTAACCCGTGGGTTGCAAGCTTCGCCTATTCACGAAGTGCTGGTAGAAAAAGCTTTATTAGGCTGGAAAGAATTTGAGCTGGAATTGCTACGCGATGCCAATGATAATGTAGTTATTATTTGTACAGTAGAAAATTTTGACCCGATGGGCGTTCATACCGGGGATTCAATTACAGTAGCGCCTGCCATGACTTTAAGCGATACTGCCTTCCAATTGATGCGAAATACTGCCATTAAAATGATGCGGGACCTTGGCAATTTTGCCGGTGGTTGCAACGTGCAGTTTTCTATAAGTCCAGACACTGAAGAGCTTATCGTCATCGAAATAAATCCCCGCGTAAGCCGTTCCTCGGCCCTTGCTTCAAAAGCAACTGGCTATCCTATTGCTAAAATTGCCGCTAAATTGGCTATTGGGTATACTTTGGATGAACTTGAAAACCAAATTACCCAAACAACTTCGGCTTATTTTGAGCCGGCTCTTGACTATGTAATTGTAAAAGTGCCCCGATGGAACTTTGATAAATTTAAAGGTGCCAACGATACGCTTGGCCTCCAAATGAAAAGTGTAGGAGAAGTGATGGCTATTGGAAGAAGCTTTACAGAAGCTGTGCAAAAAGCCTGTCAGAGTTTAGAAAACAATGCGGTGGGTTTGGGCTACTATGGCAAAAGCCAGATGAAGGCTGAAGAATTGATCGAATACATTAAAATACCAAAGTGGGACAGAATATTCAGAATTAAGGATGCTTTAATGCTGGGGGTGAGTGTAAACACAATCGCTAAAGCTACTTATATTGATCGTTGGTTTCTTTACGAAATTCAGCATATCTGTACTCTTGAAAAAGAAATTGAAAAATATCGTGCAGATACGCTTCCGGAGAGCCTTTTAAGAGAAGCTAAATCCAATGGCTTCAGCGATGAGCAGATCTGCCGTATCATGAATGACAGTATGGAAGATGAATTGTATGAAAGAAGAAAGGCTTTAGGCATTACCCGGGTTTTTAAAATGGTGGATACCTGTAGCGCAGAGTTTGAGGCTAAAACCCCTTATTTCTATTCCACTTTTGAACCGGGTTCAGCAAATGAGAGTAAGGTTACGGATAAAAAGAAAATCATTGTTTTAGGCAGCGGCCCAAATAGAATCGGACAGGGTATTGAATTTGATTATTGCTGTGTACATGGGCTTTTGGCCATAAAAGAGTGTGGTTACGAAGCCATTATGGTGAACTGCAACCCTGAAACAGTGTCAACAGATTTTGACATTGCTGATAAATTGTACTTCGAGCCTGTATTCTGGGAGCATCTTTGGGAGATTGTTGAACATGAAAAGCCAGAAGGAGTGATTGTTCAATTAGGAGGGCAAACAGCACTAAAACTTGCAGAAAGGCTACATAATAAAGGAATCAAAATCATAGGTACGTCTTATGACAGTATGGATATTGCAGAAGACCGTGGCCGTTTTAGCGATATGCTGAAAGACCTCCAAATTCCCTATCCTGAGTATGGTACTGCACATGATGTAGATGAAGCCATTGAGGTGGCTAATAGAGTAGGATACCCGGTACTTGTTCGTCCCAGCTATGTACTTGGTGGCCAAAGAATGAGAATTGTAATTAATGATAATGAAGTTGAGAAGGCGGTAATCAGCCTTTTAAAGCATATTCCGGGAAATAAAATACTTGTAGATCATTTTTTAGATCGTTGCCAGGAAGCTGAGATTGACGCCATTTTTGATGGGGAGGATTTTCATGTAATGGGGGTGATGGAACATATTGAACCGGCAGGTATTCATAGCGGCGATAGTAATGCAGTGCTGCCTGCATTTAACCTAACCCCACTGGTAGTTACCACTATGGAACATATTGCAGAAAAAATTGCCCGGGCTTTGAATATTAAAGGCTTGATTAATATTCAGTTTGCAATAAAAGAAAATAAGGTTTATGTAATTGAAGCAAACCCCAGGGCTTCCAGAACTACACCATTTATTGCTAAGGCATACGACATTCCGTACTTAAATGTGGCCACTAAAGTAATGATGGGAGAAGCAAGGCTTAAAGATTATACTTTCGAAAAAAAGTTGAAAGGGTTTGCCATAAAAGAACCGGTGTTTAGCTTTAATAAATTTCCTGGTGTAAATAAGGAATTAGGCCCTGAAATGAAATCAACAGGGGAAGCCATCAGGTTTATTAAAGACCTGAGAGACCCTTACTTCAGGCAATTGTATAAGGATAGAAGTATGTATTTGAGTAAGTAATGCGGCTTATTCATTATGTTCCGAAGGCTGGAAAAGAAACACAAATCAACTTATTAAAATACCAAAAAGGACTTATTGCTTTTCAAGTGTAAGTCCTTTTTTTTTATATAGGTGGTTGAATTATAGCCTGTTTAGTAGAGGCCTTTCCTTCAGGCAGGCCGGGATGGGCTCTTTGCGACAAAAAAAAAGGCCTGCCCTAAAAAGAGCCGGCCGTTGCTAACCTATGAAAAACACCAAGTTCAAATATAAATGAAAATGTGTCTTATTGCAACAGGCCTCCTTTTTTATTTCTAAGCCCGGCACCTCCACCAGCACCGCCTTGCTGGCGTTCCCGGCGTATATTTTTCACTTCCTCAATAAAATCGCGTTCATAAGTAAATACATCATTACTGCGCTTTTCGCCCATTACTGTTTTAAATTGATTTCGATAGTTTAAGCGAAGCTCTACTATCTTTTGTTGTAAAACCAACCGGTCGCCTTTGTTTTCCTGTGTGGTTTTACGCAGATCATTAAAGTAGTTAAGAAAAATCGGGCTAAATTGGTCTGCTTCAGAATTACTTAATCCCAAACGTTTTTGAATATACTCAGTCATTCTTTCCCGGATTTTTCCACCCTGCCCTTCATCATCCTGGGCATAGGAACTGGTAACGCCGAGTACCAGAAAACTTAGTAGGTATAAAATTTTTTTCATTGAAGGGTAATTAGGGTATTAAAGGTCTTCGGTATCGGTAGGGATTGTATTAAGAAACTGCTCTAATTCATGATCCGGAACATCTTTTAATAAAGAACGCACTTCAACTTTACCACTGTTTTCTGTTTTTGCAATAACATTAGTGCTGATTTCCGTTGTTTTTATAAACTCCTCCAGATCCTGATTGGTAACATTTTTTAATTTACTGGCTACCCATGAGGCATCGTTCGGACTTACTTGTTTATTGCTAAAATAAGAAATGCTGCTTATCGTAATAATTCCTGCTACCATTGCAGCTGCCGCAATGCGCATCCATTTTGCAGAAAACATCGAAACTACCTTGCCTCCTTCATCTGCTTTCACCTGGCTTAAAAGCTTACCTGGCAATTCATCAAAATATTTTGCCGGTACCTCGTAAGGCATTTCCCTTCCTGCTTCTAATAATACAGAAGGTAATTGCTCCTCCTCCATAAGCGATAAAAGGTCTGTTTTTTGAAAGTAATCATTGGGTACGGAGTAAGGCATATTTTTAGAAATGCCGGATAGTAATGGTGATAATTGGGCAAGTTCTTCTCTTACTGAAATATTTTCCTGTTGTAATCGCTTTATTAAGGAAGAAGCAAAATGATCGAAATAACCTTCGGGAACACTATATGCCTCACCAATTTTTTGAGAAGGCAAACCGCTATTTAGAGATAAAAGCTCATTTTGTATGGTATTCCAATTATTCATTTGCGAGGTTTAAGACGTAAAACAGTGCTTTAAGTTTAATGGTTAACGATATAATCCTCAATTTTTTTCACGGCATGGTGGTAGCTTGCTTTTAAAGCGCCTTCACTGGTTTCTAAAACCCGGCTCATTTCTTCGTAAGGCATTTCGTCATAATATCGAAGGCTAAACACAATCCGCTGTTTTTCAGGCAATTGTTGCATCGCCAGTTGCAATTTCCATTCAAGCTTATTTGGATCAAAATATTTATCTGCCTTTATTTTATTGGATAAACCGCTCTCTACATCGCTCAAAGAAACAGCAGAACGTTTTTTTTGTCCTTCTATAAAAGTGAGGCTTTCATTAGTGCCAATGCGATAAAGCCATGTATAAAGTTGTGCATCCTCCCTAAAATTTTCAAGACCCTTCCAAACCCGGATAAACACATTTTGCAATACATCGTTTGCATCATCATGATCTACTACTATACGCCGTATGTGCCAATAAAGCTTTTCCTGGTATTTTTTTACAATAGTTGTATAAGCCGACTCCTTTGAAGCAGGAATACGAAATTGTTCTAATAATTCAGCATCTGATCTATCGGTTAAAGCCATTGGGTAATTATTTAGACTTTGGATTTTAACTATTGCTATAAAGATAAATTTTTGATGCAAACTGAAGTAACTCCGGTGAAACCTATCTTGCGTCGCACTCTTGTACGTCCGGTAACTCTATTCATCTTCGGATTTAAGGCCATAGTTATTTTTTGGAATTCAAACACCCTTTAACAAAGGGATTTACGGAAAGGTCTGTTTTTCCGAATCATTTTTAACCATTCATCTTTGTTGATAGCGGAGAACTTAATTCAAATGGCTATTCGCCGGGTCAAAAAGTTGCTCTTCTTTTTTTAGCCGGAGTTCCCACTTCCAGGCAGTGCTCATCATATCATCTAAACTAAATTTCGGATCCCAGCCTAAACTATTCTTTGCCTTATCATTATTAGCATAAATAGCAATTATATCACCCGGGCGGCGTGGGCCAATTTCGTAATTTAATTTTTGCTCCGCTACTTTTTCAAAAGTTTTAATGGCTTCCAAAACAGTAAAACCATTACCTGTTCCTAAATTAAAAACCTCGCAGCCACTGCTGTTTTTTCCTTCTGCAAGATATTTTATAGCCAGGGTGTGTGCATGAGCAATATCGCAAACATGTATATAATCACGTACACAGCTTCCATCTCTTGTGGGGTAGTCATTGCCATAAACCATCATTTTAGGCAATTTACCAATGGCAGTTTGCGTAATGGCTGGTACAAGGTTCTGAGGCTTGCCTATTGGAAGTTCGCCAATGAAAGTAGAAGGATGCGCCCCAACAGGGTTAAAATATCGTAGTAAAATGACATTCGTTGCAGGACTGCTTTTTTGAAATTCGCTTAGTATTTGTTCTCCCATTTGTTTTGTAAAACCATAGGGAGATGCAGCAGGTTTGAGCGTTGTTTCTTCCGTAACTATTGCCTGGTCGGGCTCGCCATATACAGTGCAGGAAGAAGAAAAAACAAACCAGGGAGTAGTAAACTCCTGAACACATTTTGAAAGATTGATTAGAGAAACGAGGTTGTTCTCAAAATACATCAATGGCTTTTCAACAGATTCGCCAACAGCCTTAAATGCTGCAAAATGAATGATTCCTGATATGTCCTCATTTTCCTGGAAGATGGCGAAAGTGTCATCATAATTGCATAAATCAACTTTATAGAGCTTTACGGCTTTGCCTGTAATTTTTTCCACCCCTTTTAAAATGCCTGCATGCGATCTTGAGTTATTATCTACACAGATCACTTCATACCCATTTTCTATAAGATCTACAAGGGTATGTGAACCAATATAACCACATCCGCCAGTTACTAATATTTTTGCCATTCTCTGTAATTGAGGGGCAAAAGTCGGAAATTAAAAGGAAAGATTTTAAAGGAAAATATTTACCAGATGGTAAACACCGGCAGCAAGTAAAGCGCTTACAGGTATGGTTAATATCCATGCCCATAATAGGTTAATGGTTACTCCCCAGCGTACAGCAGATAAACGTTTGGTAGCGCCTACTCCAATAATGGCGCCGGTAATAGTATGGGTTGTACTTACCGGAATCTTCAGCGCTTCAGTAACAAATAACGTGATAGCTCCCGCAGTTTCAGCAGCTACACCTTCAAAAGGAGTTACTTTAGTAATTTTTGTCCCCATTGTTTTTATAATCTTCCATCCGCCGCTCATGGTGCCCAGCGCAATGGCAGAATAGCAAGCAAGAGGCACCCAGAAAACCATGTTTTCCAAACTGTAAGTTGAAGAATCATAAGCAACCAGTGCCGCCATAATAATACCCATTACTTTTTGAGCATCGTTACCACCATGGCCAATGCTAAAAGCTGCAGAAGATACAAGCTGCAAACGTTTAAACCATGTATTTGCTCTTGTGGCATTTAACGTATTTAGCCAAAATGTAAATGTCGCCATCACTAATAAAATGGTAGCAAGCAGAATCCACTTAAAATTTTTTGAATAAAATACAACTTTCCAGATGTAAGATTCATAGTGCGATTTGATTTTTGCCGGGTCTGTTTCCAGATTCAGATATAAAAAAAACAGCACACCAAGAATAATTAAAACGGAAATGAACCTTGGCAAAAAACCCTTTCGAAACGAATAAATAAACCACAGCGAAATAATAAACGCCATGATCATGCCCACTACCGGGGCAAGAAGTATAAAACTTGCAGTTCTTATAACAGGCTCAGCATTTACCGCAGCAAAGCCACCATGGGCAATGGCTGCGCCTGCAAAACCTCCAATTAAGGTATGAGAGGAAGAAGAAGGAATTCCAAACCACCATGTAAATAAGTTCCATGCAATAGCTGCTATAAGACCTGAAAAAATTACAATCATACCAGCCTGCCCCATCACCACATCTTCCTTCACAGTTTTAGCAACCGTATTGGCAACACCATGATCTTTAAATATAAAATATGCCGCAAAGTTGAAAAGAGCGGCCCAGATTACCGCCTGAAAAGGAGTTAAAACTTTTGTAGAAACTACTGTAGCAATAGAGTTGGCAGCATCATGAAATCCATTGATATAATCAAATATCAATGCTAATGCTATAATTACAATAAGAAAAGTCATAGAGGGTTAATTTGAAATGCAGACATGTAGATATGCAAATATGCAGATTAGAGATGCCTTATCATTTGCATATCCGCATATCTAATCATCTACACATCAACTAAGTGTACTTTACAATAATGGATTCAATTACATTAGCAGCATCTTCACATTTATCTGTCGCTGCTTCCATAGCCTGGTAAATCTCTCTTTTCTTAATCACCTCTTTTGCATCCGGCTCGGTTGCGAATAAACGTTCTATACTCATATCAAACATATCATCAGCCTGGTTTTCTAAGCTATTGATACGCACCAGAGATTCAGTGATTGTACGCATGTTTTTCATATCTCTTAACTCACCTACCGCTTTGCGTACTTCAATAGCGCTTGCGTGAACAATTTCAGCCAACTTTTGCAGGCCGGTATCATTTACATTGATCCGGTAGAAATTTATTTTTTTGGCAGAAGCATATATATAATCAGCAATATCATCAATAGCAGATGCGAGGTAGTGAATATCCTCACGATCAAAAGGAGTGATAAAATTTCTACCCAATTCTGTAAAAATGCGATGAGTTAACTCGTCATTGGCGTGCTCCAGATCTTCAACTAGTTTGATCATTTGTTGCCGCTTGTCAAAGTCAGGCTGTGCAACAATATCTATTAAAAGTTTAGACATTTTAGCTACATTATCTGCCACTTCTTCAAACAAACTGTAAAACACTTTGTCTTTGGGCATGAATAATTTCATAAATGATAGCGCCATAAGTTGAATTTAAGAAGTGTGCAAAATTACTTTTGTTTAATCCATTAAGTTATTTACCCAAAGAATTAATGATAACTTAATATTGCGCTCAAGTTTATCATTTTGTAATATGGGCTTTTACCTCATGTCTATTAGAGTATCTAAATCATAACAAATATGAGGCATATTTTTCTTTGTTGCTTATGCATTTTTTTTTCCTTTGGTTTTATCAGCCATCTTAATGCGCAGCGCTATTTAGCTGATTACGATTCCACGTTATTTATAAAGGATACATTGCGGCCGTTCCTGAAGCGAATGGAAAATCTTCATTTCAGCGCATATATGCAGCCTCAGTTCCAGGTGGCGCAACAAAAAGGAATAGCCTCATTTAGCGGAGGCAATTTCTCCGAATTTTCAGATAACCGTTTTATGCTTCGAAGAGCTCGGTTAAAGATGGATTATTACCTCCCTGCAAAAAATGATGTATCTATTAAGGCTTTGTTCACATTCCAGGTAGAAGCTACGGAAAGAGATGTGAATGTAAGGGATATGTTTGTTCGATTGTTTGAGCCAAAAAAGCAGGTTTTTTCTTTATCTATGGGGCTTTTTGCCCGGCCGTTTGGTTACGAAGTTAATTTGTCATCTTCTTACCGCGAAACGCCTGAAAGAGGCAGAGCATCACAAACGCTTATGCCTAGCGAAAGAGATCTTGGCGCAATGATTACGTTTGAAAGATTAAAGAGAATAAAGAAAAAGCCGTTGCTGAAATTTGATGCAGGTGTTTTTAATGGGCAGGGTAAATCCGGGCCAGCCGAATTTGATTCCTACAAAGATTTCATCAGTCGGATTTATATAAAACCATTTCCTGTTGGTAATACATTATTCCTTAGTGGTGGGTTGTCCATATTGTACGGGGGATGGAGGCAGGCGACTAGATATAAATATGAGTTTGTGGAAACAGTAAATCAAAAGGGGTTTTCTATCGATTCCAATATAAATAATATAGGCGTTAAAGCACCTCGCCATTATTATGGAGCGGATGCTCAAATTGTATATAAGCATGGGTGGGGTAAAACGGAATTAAGATCGGAGTACTGGAAAGGAAAACAACCAGGCAGTTCAATAACAACTGTTAATCCTGGGACCTTGCCTGCCGGGCCGACGTATATCCGGAATTTTGATGCAGCTTTTTTTTACTTTCTTCAAAATATCGGTAATGAAAAATGGGAGTTTATGGCAAAGTATGACTGGTATGATCCCAATACAAAAGTTGCTAAGCGGGAACTTGGAAAGCCAGGCTCCAACCTTACGATTGCTGATATTCGATACAATACATTAGGCATAGGATTAACAAGGTATTTTACAAGCAACTTAAAATTGTTAGTTTATTATGATTATGTAAAAAATGAGAAAACCTCATTGCCAGGATTTGGCGACGATATAAAAGATAATGTATTTACGTTCAGGACTCAGATCCGCTTTTAAAGAGGCAGTGGTAACATTGTGGTAACATTGCCTTTACAATTCGGTAACACTGGCGTAACATTCAGTTCATCTTAAAGGCTGTGCTTTGCATAAATTTAAGATGATGCCAGTCCGATCTCTATTTGTTTTCCTTATACTTCTATTCTCAAGTAGTATATATGCCCAAACTTTAAAACTAACAGGCAAAATTCTTAATGAAAGAAACGAGCCATTGCCAGGTGTTTCGGTTAAAATAGTAGGTTCAACAGGAGGTACAACTACAGGAGTTGATGGAAGATTTACATTAAATCTTGCTGCG
>JAYULK010000004.1:0-21308 GCA_043763635.1 Chitinophagaceae bacterium | reverse complement strand
GCTCTTACACCTTTGATGTAATAGTTTCTGATGGCTCACTGACTGATACCAGGAGCATCACCATCACGGTAAGTGAAGTGAACGTAGCTCCGGCTGGTACCAATAAAACAGCAACTACTTTAGAAGATAATGCTTACACCTTCCTAACAACTGACTTTGGGTTTGTTGACGCTCACGATATACCAGCAAATACCCTTGCAGCAGTAAAAATTACTACACTGCCCGTTGCTGGTTTTCTGAAATTAAATGGGATAACCGTAACTCTGGGTCAATTTATAACCACAGGAAATATCAATAGTGGCAATCTGAAATTTGAACCGGCAGCCAATGCCAACGGTACTGGTTATGCTTCCTTTACTTTCCAGGTGCAGGACAATGGCGGTACTACCAATGGAGTAGACTTGGATCAGACTCCAAATACCATGACCATCAACGTCACTGCGGTTAATGATGCACCAGTTGTTAACTCAATCGATCCTCCAAGTCCGACAGTTCAATACAGTGATCCTATATCTGTAACAATTAATGTTTCTGATGTGGATAATACTTCGTTAAAAGCTACATCAATTACCGGTTTACCATCAGGTCTTTCTCTAAGTCCTGCAGTTAATGTTGCCAATACCACTGGTGTTTGGACAGTTTCTGGAAACGTAACTGCTGCTCCTGGTTCTTACCCCGTAGCCGTTATTATAAGCGACGGTAATTTAAGTACTACGGAAAGCTTTACAATTGAAGTGCAAGCAGAAAATGCTTTGGTAGACTACACCGGTGTTGAATTTGCCAGCACAGGTACAGCCAACGCAACAACGGCCAATGTTACCTTGTCAGCTACTTTAACTGATATAAATGACGGAACAAGAGGAAATATAACCAAGGCGCAGGTTAGATTTAAGATTGTTCCTTTGGGCTGCAGTAACCTTGCTCCGGAAACGGCAATATATTCAGGCTGGATAAATGTTGCCTTGCTAAGCGCTGACCCAACAATTGGTGCTGCTAGTTTCCAAAAAATACTGGATATTGGAAATTGTAACGCAAAAACATTTGAAGTGTACGTTGAAACAGCGGGTTGGTATACAGCGCCTGTATTCATAACAACAGTCACTGTAAGTAAATCATTGAACGATTATGTTACTGGTGGTGGTCATTTAAAATTTGGTGCAGGAGCTAATAATAAATCATCCGGTGTTTATAAATCCGATGATAATTCAAAAACCAACTATGGATTTAATGTGAAGTACAATAAGAGCAACACAAACTTACAGGGCAATGTGAATATCATAATCAGGAGTGGAAGTAAAAATTACCACGTGAAAGGCATAGTGGGTGGAAGTAATGGTTCTCTGAATACTAATGTTTCTTCAGCTACAGATAAAAAAGCAATATTGACTGCTAAAGGCAATATTACTGATGGAGCTACAGGCTTACAAGTTCCTTATGGAAGTAATGCAGATGTTGAGCTACGGATGTCAGATAGAGGAGAACCGGGTGCAAACGATTTGTTGGCCGTCACAATAAAGGCAACAGATGGTACCTTACTATATTCGAGCGAGTGGGCTGGAACGACTACAAATGAAAGAGTAATAGGCGGTGGAAATATTCAGGTAAATAGCACACTTGTGGGCGCACCTACTACTACCACCCTTAAAGCTTCAATAAGTTCATCTACAGCAGGCGCACCGGTTACATTTACAGCAACTATTTCCAAAGGATCGAATGTTAATACGCCAACGGGTATGGTTTCTTTCAAAGATGGGGCAACTACATTGACTACTGTAAATGTGTTAACAACAGGCGGCGTCACAACAGCAACCTTTACAACAACCAGCCTGACAGTAGGCACACACAGTATAACTGCTTTATACAGTGGTGACGCAAGGTTCAATGCAAGTGTATCGCCTGCAATATCACATGTGGTTAGCGCAAATCCTGCTGCAAGTATAAATGCCTCCGCTACATCCCAACAACTTGATCAGCCCGTAGCAACCTTCAACCTAAAAGCCTCTCCGAATCCAACCACCTCTCAGTTCAACCTGAAGTTGGAAAGCAGCGATTCGAGAACGCTAATGACAATGAAGGTGATTGATCTGTCAGGTAAGGTAATAGAGGCTAGGAAAAACCTGATTGCCGGACAAATACTGCAGATAGGTGCTACCTACAGGCCAGGTATGTATATGGTAGAACTATGGCAGGGTAAACTACGCAAAGTTGTAAAACTGATCAAACAACCGGACTAAAGATTCCTAATCATCCAATACTCCAGGGTGGTGCCGAAAGTGCACCACCTTTTTTTGGTGTGTCATGCATGCATATCAGCTATAGGGTGCAAGTCCCGAATACGCTTTACAGTAGGGACTTCACAGGGCACGATACATTGGATTTACCAACTACTATTATTAGAAAACGGAACACCAAATAAAGTTATTCTAACAAACGCCGTATGCCGGACGGCAGGTAGGTGTGAGAAGACCGTGAGGGAAACTAATCTCTCACTTCTACTGGATTATGATTTATGATAAGCTTTGTTATCTTAAATTCATTAATAAAACGAAAGCGAACCAGTGAGTAACCTTGTTAATAAGCATGTTTTTTGAACGTTATTCTTTCATTAGTTTTCGCAGTAAATCTGTCAACTCAATTATGAAAATAGCTACTTATAATGTTAACGGGGTTAATGGGCGTTTGCCTGTGCTCCTTCGCTGGCTCCATGAAACAGCGCCAGACATAGTTTGTCTGCAGGAACTTAAAGCGCCCCAGGAAAAATTTCCTGAAAGCGCCATACAGGATGCAGGGTATTACGCTATCTGGCATGGACAAAAGAGTTGGAATGGTGTGGCCATACTTGCAAGGAATAAACAACCAGAAGAGGTAAGGCGGGCACTCCCAGGCGATCCCGAAGATACCCATAGCCGCTATATAGAAGCAATGGTTGATGGTATAATTGTGGGTTGCCTCTACTTACCCAATGGCAACCCATGCCCCGGCCCAAAGTTCGATTATAAACTTCGCTGGTTTGAACGTTTAACAGCGCATGCGGCTGATCTCCTTAAGTCTGATATACCGGTGGTATTGGCTGGTGACTATAACGTAATGCCTACTGAGCTTGATGTATATAAACCAGAACGTTGGCTTGATGATGCCTTGTTCCGCCCCGAAGTCCGGTCAGCTTTTAATGCGCTTATAGCACAAGGATGGACTGATGCAATACGAAAGCTTTACCCTGAAGAAATTATTTATACATTTTGGGATTATTTCAGGAATGCCTATGAACGTAATGCAGGTTTGCGTATTGATCATTTCTTACTTAGCCCGCATCTTGATAAACGTTTGATAGCTGCAAATGTTGATCGTAATGTTCGGGGATGGGAAAAGACAAGTGATCATGCACCTGTATGGATTGAACTTGCTGACAGTTGGTGAAAGGTGGTGCTGGGTTATGGGATTGATTTAATTAAATGCAGATAGCGATTAAATTAATAGATAAGTGCTGCTGATAAAGAGAGGTTTTAATGCAGGTTTAATTTTCACTTCAATTGTTTCATGTTAACCCGTTGTGGTGTTTGCCTGCCTGCAATAATGCCCTTAGCACTTTCCGCAATTGCTTTTATAATTGCAGTCATGTTTTGCATTTCTAATGTTTCTATTTCATCATCTGCCGTGTGATAAAATTTTTCGCTGTCCATTTTTGATGTTGAAATTGTATGTGCAGGCACACCCAATTTGGCAAGCGTTGCATTATCAGAACGATAAAACAAGTCTTGCTCCGGGTATGGATCCGGATGAAAAGTAAATGAAGTTCCTTTCAAATTTTCCTGCAAAATTTTACCCATATCTGTTTGATCAAACCCTGTTATGTAAGCAGAATTTTTACCCCATTTACTTTCTGTACCGATCATTTCGATATTAAACATGGCAACAACTTTTGAAGGATCCATCTGCCTGGAAAAATATTGCGAGCCAAAGCCTCCGCTTTCTTCAGCTGTAAAAGTTGCAAACACCAATGTGCGTTCATTGTTATTCAACTGCTTAAAATACTTCGCCAGCATAATAACTGCAGTAGTGCCTGCTGCATCGTCATTTGCGCCATTGTAAATACTATCGCCGTTCAAGGCTTTACCAATGCCAATGTGATCATGGTGCGCTGAAAAAATAACGTACTCATTCGCTTTAGTTTTTCCGGGTAATACTCCAACCACATTTGCCATATCAATAGCTCCCATGCTATGCCTTGCTTTTGCATTAAATTGTTTTGCCGAAGTTTTATTTGAAAGAATAAAAATTAAGCTGCTATTTGTCTCAAACCCCGGTTGCCTAAAACGAACAAGGCGGCTAAACTGAGTTGCATGCTTTTCGTTTACAAACACTACATAATTCTTTTGAGCGCTGATCAATTTATATGCTTCCTGCATCAGGTTTAAATCAGGAAGGATCGTTTTAAATTCATAGCCTGATTTCTCATTCACTTTTAATTCTTCTTCCGTGGTTAAAACAATAATCTTTTTTGGATCAAGCCCCACACCATCCATCTCTGCTTTTACTTCTAAAAATTTGGGCTGAACAAGTTTAAAAGCCTGCAGGTAATCTGCAGACCCATTAAAGGTTTTTAATCCAACAGATTTAAATTCATCTGCTATAAAACGGGCAGCCTTTTCAATACCAGGTGTGCCGGCTTTTCTTCCCTCCATTTCATCACATGATAAAATCCTTTCTATTCTTTCAACTTCTTTCGCATTAATCACTGAGGTACTATCCTGTGCACAAGCGAGTATACTCGTGGACATAGCGGCGATCACAAAGAAATGTTTCAAATTCATTTTATAAATTAAAATAGGTTGTCTGCCAACTTTATATTCAGCATTTAGCTTTCAGCGTTGCGCATTCACCATTCACCCTTTACCATTCACCTTCCTCAAAGGCTCATCATCTCTTTAAACTTAACGGTTTGTCTCCGGCTTACTTCAATTTTTTCACCGCCTTTTAATTCCAATAACAAACCACCATTAAAATAAGGTTCGATCTTATCAATCATGCAAAGGTTGATAATGTGTTTTCGGTTGGCTCTAAAAAATGTTTTTTCATCCAGCCGTTCTTCAAGAGAGTTTAACGATTTTAATATTAAAGGTTTGTTTGGCCCAAAGAAAACCTTTGCGTAATTACCCACGCTTTCAAACAAACGAATTTCATTCAACTTTACAAACCAGCACCGCTCTCCATCTTTTACAAATACCTGGTCGCTTTCGGTTAACATTCGGTTTGAATCATGCGTTGATCCACTATGACCATTACTTACTTCTGAAGCATGCAATTTATGAATAGCCTCTGCCAAACGTTTGGGTTCAACCGGCTTTAATAAATAATCCAGCGCATTCACTTCAAAAGCCTTCAGTGCATATTCATCATAAGCTGTTGTAAAAATTACCTGTGGAGCCCTGTCCAATTCTGACAATAAATCAAACCCCGTTTTACCAGGCATTTGTATATCTAAAAAAATTAAATCAGGATTATGGTTTTCAATTTTTGTTATTCCTTCATCTGCATTGGCCGCTTCGTCCACAATTTCTATCTCAGGAAACTCTTGTAACAACTTACGTAACTCAGCTCTTGCTAACCGTTCATCATCAATAATAATTGCTTTCATATTTATTAATTTTTTTAATTGGCTTTATGGGCTAGCTCATTCAAGAATAAAGGAATTAAAACTTTGGCTTCAACAAACGTTGGATTTAGTTGCCTGATTTCAAACTTAGCCTTGTCACCATACAGGAGGCTTAACCTATCCTGCGTGCTTGATATACCAAAGCCATTTTTACCGGCGCTTCCATTTAAATAGCCGGTATTTTGAACGGTTAACTGGTGATAGCCGCCTTTTATATCAGATGTTATTTTTACAATTCCTCCCAGCACTTGCTTGCTGATACCATGCTTGATGGCATTTTCAACAAGTGTTTGCAACATCATGGGGGGCACCTGCATATTCAAGCTATTTTCTTCAACTTCATACCTCACCTCTAAACGATCTTCAAAGCGCATATTTTCCAGCGCCAAGTAATCTTTTACAATTTTCAGCTCTTCATTAAAGCTAACTGTTTCTGCTTTGTCGGCGCTTAAGCTGCTACGGAGGATATTGCTCAATTCAGTAATAGCCGTCCTTGCCCTTGGAGGGTTTTCATCAATAAGTGCACGTATACTATTTAGTGCATTAAAAATAAAATGAGGATTTATATGGGCTTTGATAGTTTTTAATTCAAGTGACTTTACAAGAGCTTCCAGTTGCAATGTATCCATTTGTTGCTTCCGGCTTTTCATTACGTAGTGATACATAAAGTAGATAGAGTTCCATAAAAAAAGCAGTGAAGAAGTTGGGCCAAAATTGATAAAAAATAATCGCTGGAAAGCATCCTCATCAGATGCACTTAAGCTGTGCAAACCACAAAAAAGTTCAAACGGCGTTCGGATCATGGCCACCAACACAGCAAACACAATAGTAAGCATGATGAAATGGATTACTTGCTGCTGAAGACTCTTTAAAAGAATATCCATCTGGTGAACGGCCTCCCGCATTAAATGAGAAAAAAGCAGTCCCATCTCGACAAAGAAGAAAAGGCGAAAAAGCATTTTTTCGCTTAATTGATCCCAAATGATAGCAAAAAAAATGTTGATCAATGCATAAACGCTCCAGCCAAGAATTTGGAACCACCAATAGCGGGATAGCGTCTTTTGCTTCATTATAACACAGCTAAATTTCTCATGATAAATCTGTCAGGCGTAAATATACTAAGGAAGATAGTTTCATAAACGGAGAAAACTCATCATAAAAAGATAGAGGTATCCTCTTACCCCGCCGAAATTTACGGTGTATATATACTCTTTCACATAATGGGTTTGTACTTTGTCGTTCTTAATCCGTTACCACGAAAACAACCTTAAAACATATCATCCAAAAAGGCTTTTGCTTGTGCTTGTTACTAGCCATAAAAACTTCTTCGTCAGGTCAAGGCCGAATAGTTGTGAATGAGTTTATGGCCTGGTCGGGATGTAATACTTCGAGCGAGTTTATTGAGATTATGAACTTTGGTCCGGGACCTATGAACATTGGTTGTTACATTATAACTAATGGGTCTTACTCAGTAACCATCCCTCCAAATACTATTTTAAAGGCCGGGCAATACTTTGTGCTTTCAGGCCAGGATGTTTTGCTTAAAGACTGTGGAAATGTTGACAGCGCTATTTCGGTAAACCTTAACTGGAATACCTGTAATTGCCTTGATAAGCCCATTACTTCACCCGACGGGTTTATGACCGATGGAGGAAGCGCCAACGAAAAAGTAGTAATCTTTGATCCTAACTTAAATATTATAGACGCTGTTTCCCGCAAACTGCCAGAGAGTTCGTCCGTTTCTATAACAACTTCTTCTTTATCAGGTGCATGTACCAGCAAAACCTTCGACTTAGATCTCCTCGCGATTAGCTATGAAAACATCGGCCAGTCTACAGGAATAAATAATAGTTATTCAAGAAAAGTAGATGGCGACTGCGGCTGGGACAAAACCCCGGCAATTAGTGCAAAAGCTTCTAACAAAACGGGAAGTAGTTCATCTGCGGCTTATACATTCTCAACCCTTAGCGCGGCTGAATGCAATAGCACTACAGGTAGTATTGCAATTACTGTAAATTCAACCGACCTAAGTTCATTGTTCCCTATGAACTACCTTCTTGCTTTTGATGCAGACAGCAATGGCGTTTTTACTTCTGCAGATACCTACCTGTACGGGGTAGATAGTACAGCGCCCAATATTAATATTAGCAACCTTGCTTATGGCCGGTATCGCATAACAGTAAGTTCGGTTTTGGGCTGCAACTTAAAGAGCTTCGATTTTATGATCTTTAATTGTTATGGTATTTTATTGCCATTGAAACTCTTGTCTTTTAAATATGCAGGCATAGAAAATGACGAATATAATTTTGCAGCAAATATTACAGGGCTCGACAATTTGAAATCGCTTGAACTGGAGGGATATGATGGAGGGAGCTATAAATCAATTTCAAAAATTACCGACGTCCTATCCCAATATGCTAATGGCTTCATTAATATAAAAACACGCCAATCATATCAATACTATAGGCTAAAGATGACAGATGTAAAAGGTGCAGTTACCTATTCGCCCATCATCACCATGCGAAAACAAATCACTTATAATGAAAGCCGTCTTTGGCCCAACCCCGCTAGCAGTATTCTAAACATTAATGTTCTTTCAACCAATGAAGGCATTAAAACCTATTCTATCAAAAATGCAAATGGTGCCCAGGTAAAAAGTGGTAAGCTTTATTTTCAAAAAGGCGTTAACACTGCTACGCTTTTCACCAATGAATTACTTCCCGGCGTTTACCAGATTGCTATTCCGCAGGAAACCGGCAACCAACCAATCTCATTCAGGTTTGTTAAACAATAAGCTGGTGCGGCCTTTGTAACAAAAGGTTTATTTTTACCACCGTTTAAACAGTCTGCATGCAAATTGAACCCGGTGTCTTACTTCAGTCTATCAACAACCCAGATGATTTAAAGAATGTTCCGAAAGAGAAACTTTACCAGGTTTGTGATGAGTTGCGTCAATATATTGTTGATGTGGTAAGTGTACATGGCGGGCATTTTGGTGCAAGTTTAGGTGTAGTAGAGTTAACTGTGGCCCTTCATTACATCTACAATACTCCTTACGATCAATTGGTTTGGGATGTGGGACACCAGGCTTATGGACATAAAATATTAACGGGCCGCCGTGATAATTTTATTACCAACCGCAAATACAATGGCCTTAGTGGTTTTCCAAAACGTAGCGAAAGCGAATACGATACATTTGGCGTGGGACATTCTTCCACTTCAATTTCGGCTGCATTAGGCATGGCCATGGCTGCCAAATACAAAGGTGAAAATGATAAAAAAGTCGTTGCCGTAATTGGTGATGGAGCCATGACAGCCGGTATGGCTTTTGAAGCGCTCAATCATGCCGGGGTAGCAGAAAGTGATGTGCTGATTATCCTGAATGACAACTGTATGAGTATTGATCCGAATGTGGGTGCATTGAAAGAGTACTTAACGGACATTACTACCTCTCACACTTATAATAAGCTGCGTGATGATGTGTGGAAGCTAATGGGTAAACTGCCCATAGGCAAACGCTTTACCCGTGATATGGCCAGCAAGCTTGAGGCCAGCATAAAAGGCATGCTGACAAAAAGCAGTAACTTATTTGAAGCCCTTAATCTCCGTTATTTCGGCCCTATTGATGGGCATAATATTACCAAGCTCACAGATACTTTAAGAGACCTGCGCACTATTCCCGGGCCCAAGATTTTGCATGTGCTCACCGTAAAAGGGAAAGGCTATACACTGGCTGAAAAAGAGCAAACGAAATGGCACGCACCTGGTTTATTTGATAAAATAACAGGCGAAATTTATAAAAAAAGATACGATCTTCCCCAACCTCCTAAGTACCAGGACGTGTTTGGACAAACTATAATTGAACTTGCCGAAAAGAACGATAAAATTTTTGGCATTACACCGGCGATGCCCAGCGGATCATCGTTAAAACTAATGATGGAAAAAATGCCTGACCGTGCATTTGATGTAGGCATCTGCGAGCAACATGCTGTAACCTTAAGTGCAGGTATGGCCACGCAGGGCCTGCGGGTTTTTTGCAACATCTATTCTTCTTTTATGCAGCGGGCATTTGACCAGGTAGTGCATGATGTGGCGATACAAAAATTGCCCGTGGTTTTTTGTCTTGACCGCGCAGGTTTGGTAGGCGAAGATGGCCCCACGCATCATGGTGCTTATGATATTGCTTATTTCCGTGGCATTCCGAATATGATTATTTCGGCACCCATGAATGAAGCTGAATTACGCAACCTTATGTACACGGCGCAATTAGAAACTACGGATATGCCGATAGTAATTCGTTACCCACGCGGCGAAGGCGTGATGCCTGAATGGAAGAAACCTTTTGAAGAAATTATACTTGGCAAAGGACGAAGATTAAAGGAGGGAAAAGACATTGCCATCTTAACCTTAGGCCACCCCGGAAATTTTGCATCAGCGGCAATACGCGAATTAAAGAATGAGGGAATTTATCCTGCTCACTATGATATGCGTTTTGCAAAACCCCTTGATGAAGAGCTTTTACATGAAGCATTGAGCACCTACCAAAAAATTATTACAGTAGAAGACGGGACTATCATAGGTGGTTTCGGCAGTGCTGTTCTTGAATTTATGGCTGCTCATGGGTATAAAAACGAAGTGCAAATATTAGGTATACCCGACCGCCTTGTGGAACACGGCACACTCAAGCAACTACATCATGAGTGTGGTTTTGATGCTGAAGGAATTGAAAATACAGTAAGAGAGATGATGAAGGAGAAGAGCATAATTAATGTGATGAAGTGATTTTTTTGAGGCCGGCATTTGTAATTTTATTTTACTTTCGTTGCACAGTTTACCCCGGACTTGATCCGGGGCACTCTTTTACGTTTTGTAATGCTATTCAGCATGTCGTAATAACTATTCAATTACTTATAAAGGCCCAGGATACCATCGCCATGGTTCGTGTCTCACGAACCACCTACAGCTTTATAAATCAGTAATAAAACTGTAGAAGATAGGGGCAGTAAAACCCTAATGGTAGCTATTGTAAAGCTATTTGTAATTCTTCATTGAACAGGATGAAATACAGGTTTTGTAGTTGATGAACATACTCTATTTTTTCAACCCTGCCTTTATGAAAATATCCCCAACTCTGGCGCAGGTATGCAGCATTGCTTTGTGCGGAGGTGTACCTGTGCCTTACTATAGTTCTGATTGGGCAAAATAACCAACAATGCCCTGTGTCTCGTCCTAAAATAATTTTACCTGTTTACCAACAGCTCACAGGCGACAAGGTTTTTCGTGAGAATGAAAACGTAAGAATGAACAAATAGTTTAATGGTGCAGGATTATCAATGACATTCGGAAAATACCTCTGACTGTTAAGGCTGCCTACATCATCAGATTTCCAAAACCAAGGCTGACGAACAATAACACACTTTCTGCTGGGCTAGTGGAGCGAAGGCGTAACCGAAAGTGAATGAAGCAAAAGTATTTCAAGTGCCCTTACTTCTTAAAGCTGTTAAACGTCGTGGCTATGCAACGATCCTAAACTTTTTAATGTCATAAGTCAAATCACCCTATGCAACATATAAAATATTTTATGTTCACCATTATCCTTGGAGTTGTATTTTTTTCCTGTAACCCTTGTAATAACCTTGATTGCCTTACCGATAATTATTATGGACAATTTAGAATAGTGAATGCAACAAATGGTGAAGACCTGGTTTTTGGACCAACCAAAATTTATGACAAAAAGCAAATCAAATTCTATTCACTAAAGGATGCAGACACAACCTTCTTTGATTACGAAACTATCAAGTTTCCGAATACCGGGTATGATAGTATACTATATGTTCGTTTCTTTCCAAAAACCGAAATTGCTTATATGCAACTAAGTAATGGTGATATTGATACATTGAATATTTCCTATAATACTTTTAATACAAAGTGTTGCGGAACAATTACAGAAATAACAAACTTCCGGTTTAATAATTCAGTAGACGTTTCAGGTGATAAAGGAACTGAAGAAATAAGGAAGTAAGCCAACAGCAATGCTTAAAAAAAAAGTCAATGAATAACTTAAAAATAAGAACAGCTATATTTCTCCTGGTCACACTTTGGAGTTGTGAAAAAGACGATCCAATTCAAGATGAAACCAATGAGTTATATACCCCCGTTTTAAAGGGCATACGTAACAACGGAAAAATTATTTTGAAGTGGGAAAAGCCCTGGTGTGCATTTGTTTGTCCCCAATTAGTTCCTAACCAGTTTGAAATTTTAATGTCTGACACTGACCCCTCAAAATTAAAACTTCACGCAACGGTAAGTAATAACATTTTTAGTATAACAATTGACAACTTAATCAATGGAACTCCCTATTATTTCGCTATTAAAGCCGTTGGGCCTAATAAAAAGTTTACCGTTTCCAAAACAATAATGACTATCCCTGACAACCCGGAGAACATTCAATCTTTGTTTCAAATAACAGGCAAGAACAGAGAACTAGGAACGTGGTCACCAGATCAGTCAACGGTTGCATATATAAGTGATTACACCTGGAACAATGGAAATAATATCGCTCAATCAGTTTTTATCAACTCACTATCCAACAACAGAGAATGGCTTATAGAAAAAAATGCTCGTTCACCTGAATGGTCCCCAACACAGCAAAAAATTGTTTACCACACAGATAATGGTGAAGTAAATACCTCCCCCGGATACAGACCAGCTCATATCGCAGTTTACAACGTTCAAGACAGCACCAGTAAGCGATTAACAAGTGGAAACTCTTTTAACTACTTGCCCTCCTGGTCGCCAGATGGGAATTGGATTGCTTTTTTATCTGACAAGGCAGGAACTAAAGAATACAATCTTTGGAAAGTGCCTGCTAATAGTGGGACAGCAATTCAAATAACATCTGACTTTAATGATTTGAATGATCTGAAAATAATTGATGGCCGTTCACCCAAAACATTAAGTTGGTCAAAAGATGGAGGAAGCATTGCATTTGCCCGATTGAAAAAGTCAAATGAAGGATACGACTTCGATATTTATTCAGTTCCGGCAAATGGTGGTAGTAAGTCAACTATTATATCTTCTCAATGGAGCGACTTTTGTCCAGCGTATTCACCGGACGGAACTGCTATAGCATTTGTAAGTGATCGTTCCGGGACAAACGAAATATGGACAATGCACTTTCAAACCAAAAAATTCAGGCAAATTACAGGTAGTACGGGAAAATGGATATATGAAAATTCAGGGAAAATAGAATGGTCAGCATCGGGCAAGAAAATTTTATTTACAAGTAGCCATGACGCTTTGAACACACTTTATACGGTAGACATAAAGTGAAAGTAATTGCATAGTCACCACCAATTAAGTAGACGGTCTCACCAATTGTAGGTGATGAAGAACTCACACCGCTTTGCGTGCTGGTCTTATATCTGCTTCACAGCGAGTCTTACCTGCGGATTATGTGTGTGGCGTGGGACCAGGTGCGTACACTTCAAAACTGCTATTGATGAAGGCTCTTTATCTATCTTAAACGGAGATGCCCTTTAGTGCAAAACATACTATAAATTAGAGTTTGTTCTATACTCAATAAGTGAACAAACCCAATTATGGCGCAGGTATGCAGCATAGCTTTGTGCGGATGTGTACCTGTGCCTTATGGATTTTTTTGATTCTATCATCAATAAGGTATGGCCAGACTAATGCTTTACCTCATCCTTCTTTTTACAAATTGTAGAAATAATAACTTAGAGACAGAAATAAAAATTGGATCACAGATACAAACGAAAAGAATTGAAATAAACAATAAAAGAGTTAAAGAATTTGCTTCAAAGGCAGCATCATTTATTAAAATCCGCAATTATAATAATCAATTTTGCTTTTTAATTGACATGAGTATTTCCAGTGGGAAAAAACGATTTTTTGTTTATGACTCAAAAACAAATGGTATCATAACCTCAGGACTTGTTGCCCATGGAAGCTGCAATACCGGTGGATTGCTCAACGCCAAATTTTCTAACAAGACTGGATCCGGCTGTACATCCCTGGGTAAGTACAAAATTGGGTACCGATACAAAGGCCGCTTTGGAAAATCATACAAACTTTATGGCTTGGATAAAGAAAATAGCAAAGCCTTCGAGAGGGCAGTAGTATTGCATAGCTATGAATGTGTTCCTGATTTTGAAATGATAGAAAGCGGCATCTGTAATAGTTTGGGATGCCCTATGGTTTCACCAAAATTTCTAGCTATGATTCAAACATTTATTGACGGGTCTAAAAAACCAATCTTATTGTGGATCTATAAATGAAATGAAATGAAATAGTAATATTTCCTTACTTCTTTGTGTGGCGTAAGGTCTCGTTAAATTCCTTCCGAAAATCCTTAAAAATACAACCAGTACGTAAGCAGGTTAGGGAATAAGCCAAGAAGAATGGTAACTGCTGCCAGTGTTACTAAAATATATTTGAAGCCAGCTGTCATTTCCATTGCTTGTGCCTCACCGGTTTTAAAGTACATAGCCTGTATCAAACGGAAATAGTAATACACGCTAACTGCAGCCATCAATACGGCAAATATCACCAGCCATAAGCTCCCTGCACCCATTGCTGCCCGAAGCATGTAAAATTTGGATAAAAACCCTGCTGTTAGTGGAATGCCTGCAAGTGATAATAAGAAAATAACAATGGTAGCGGCAATTACCGGGTGATGTGCAGCAAACCCATTGAAGCCTTCAAATGTATAGTCCCTCATTTTTATCAACACTGCAAATATGCCAATCGTAGCTAAGGAATAACCAGCTGAATAAAGAATCAAACCTTCCTTAGCATCCGTATTAATTGCATAAACAGCAAGCATCATAAACCCTGCCTGTGAAATACTGGAGTAAGCCAGCATACGCTTTACGCTTTGCTGAAAAACGGCAGTGATATTTCCAATGAATAAAGTGAGTGCAGTTATAATGCCCACCAACAATTTCCATTGCGGCTGAATAGAGCCAAAAGCCTCATCGAACAAACGCAAAAATGCCACAAATCCCGCCGCTTTTACAATGGTAGCCATAAAAGAAGTGAACACTGTTGGCGCTCCATCATACACATCGGGCGTCCAAAAATGAAAAGGCGCTGCAGAAACTTTAAATGACATGGAAAACAACAAAAGCATCATCCCGGCAATAATCAATGCAGGAACCTGCGTAACATCAAACTTCATTTCACCTGTCATGAATGTACCGGTAGCGCCATAAATAAGCGCTATGCCCATCAACATCAAACCAGTGGAAAATGCGCCCATCAAAAAATATTTTAATGAAGCTTCATTGCTTTTTAAATTCCGCTTATCGGCGCCGGTTAAAATATATAATGGTATCGAAATGATCTCAATACCGATAAATAGAATCAACAGTGATTTGAAAGCAGAGACCAGCACTACTCCGGTAAGGATAAAAAAGATAAGTGCAAAATACTCGCTATAATTAGTACCTATCTTTTCCATATCCCTTGCGGATAGCAGCAAGAACACAAAGGTGCAAACAGTGGCAATAAAGGTAAATAACAATGAAAAGCGATCGAAGGATAGCATTCCTTTCAAATCAATATTAAAGAAATGAACCTCACGCATATCAAGTATAATAGCACCAATCACCGCAAGTAATAAAATATTTGCAAGGGTGCGAACACCGGCCTTATCCTTCAGCAAGAAACTGCTGAACATCATAATAACCCCGGAAACAGCCAATAAGATTAATGCATTCATAATTAGTTCATCCAAAAATTATATCGCCAAAAAGATTGCTTAACGACTGAATATTGCTTTGTTTACCATTGCCTCTTTCAAAATTCCATCCACAAAGCCATCGGTTAAATTGAGCAATGGCTGAGGGTAGATACCAAAAACCAAAATCAACAAAACAACGGCGCCTAAAGCTATGCGCTCATTCGAATAAATATCGGCAGTAGCAGCCGTTAAAGTATTTGTCGTTCCAAAAAATATTTTTTGAATCATGTTTAAAGTATAGACAGCCGCGAGTATAATACTTAGACCTGCCAGTGCTGCAAATACAACATTATACTTTGTAATAACAGAACTGAATATGCCATTGAACATTAAAAACTCTCCTACAAAGGCATTGGTAAGCGGTAATGATATATTAGCAAAGGCTACTATCACTAACAAAATAGTTAGTGCCGGAGCTTTCTGTGCAATACCTCCAAGCTCTGATAGCTTTCGGGTTCCAAATTGCCTTTCAATTAATTCCACTACAATCCACAGCCCGATAATATTAATGCCGTGGTTAAACATTTGCATCATCACACCCTGCAGGCCCGTTTTCTCCTCTGCAAAAATTGCAGCAGCCATAAGGCCAACGTGGGCAATAGAAGAGTAAGCTATCAGGCGTTTTAAATCATTTTGCTGGATTGCCAGAATAGAGGCATAAATAATTCCGGTTATTGCGAGACCCATCACTACATCGCCCCATGCATAAGATGCAATAGGTAACACTGGCAACACCCAACGTATTACACCAAATACACCCATTTTTACCATGATACCACTCAATACCATTGTAGTAGCGGTTGGTGATTGTTCGTAGGTATCGGGCTGCCAGGTATGAAAAGGAAATACCGGCATTTTAATGGCAAATGCTATAAAAAGCAACCAAAAAACCCGGCTTTCTACGGCGCCCGGTAGTGAAAGGTTATAAAACGATTCTATTGCAAAAGATTTATCAGGCGTTTGAAAGTACAGATATAGCAAACCAATGAGCATTAATACCGAGCCTGCAAATGTGTAAATGAAAAATTTGAAAGTGACTTGTATTCTTTTCTCTCCGCCCCACTGGGAACAAAGAAAATAAACCGGGATGAGCGCAAGCTCCCAAAAGAAATAGAATAGCAAAGCATCCATGGCTGTAAAAACACCCATGAGGCCAGCTTGGGTGAGTAGCATTAAACCAAAGAAATTATTGGCTTTTCTATAACCAGTTCTCCAGGTGGCTATTAAGATGATAGGGTAAGCAATGGCTGTTAATAAGCAAAGCATTTGCGACATGCCATCAAGCTTTATAGTAAAGCTGCTGCCTAAACTGCCCAACCATGTCGTGGAAAAATTTAAATGCGTATCCGATTTTGCAACGGTTAATCCTGCAAGCGAAACAGCAAGCGTTGCTATGGAAGAAAACAATGCCCAACTCCTCGCTGCCTTCGCATCCTTTATAACAAAGGAAATGAGACCGCCGACCAAAGGAATTAATATTAGTAATAAAACAATCATATACAGCCCCCTGTCCCCCAAAGGGGGAACTTAGATTTAATCTTGTTGACAAATTTCCAATTGAAATGTGCGATGTGGTGGCAAGCGTGTAAATAACTGCCGCTGCATACATACATTCAACCTATTAATAAAAGAACAACTGAATTATATAATGAAGCACCTACCTAAGTTCCCCCTTCGGGGGACTGGGGGCTTTACTTTCTTAAAAAAAACTGCAATACAAAAAACAACACCATACTTACTACCATCAACAATACATAGCTACCTACCTGCCCACTTTGCAACCAACGCAACTGGCGTCCTCCATAATTCACTAGCCGCCCAACACCGTTTACCATGGCATCTATTCCTGATCTTTCCAAATACCTGTTGGCAAAAACGCCAAGTTGATTCACAGGCTTCACGATTACCGAATCATATATTTCATCGACATACCACTTGTTCTCTAATATTTTTCCAATGGCAGTTGGTTGTTCTTCCTTATACGTTTTGTAGCGGAACCAGGCGGCCATAATGGCAATGATGGCTACTGCTGTAGTAATGCCCATCAGCAACATTTCTGTGGAGTGAGACACTGCCTCAGGAGAGGCAGCCGGGATTACAGGCGATAAAAATCCGGCGAGCTTTTCACCTCCATGAACAAATACTTCAGGAATACCTACAAAGCCTCCGATAATAGAAAGAATAGCAAGAACAATTAAAGGAATCGTCATAGCCAGGGGGCTTTCATGCACATGATGCCCCTGTTCTTCTGTTCCGCGGAAGCTACCAAAAAATGTGATGAACAATAAACGGAACATATAAAATGCGGTAAGTGCTGCAGTAAGCAAGCCAACTATGTATAATATTTTATTATGCTCAAAAGCACTTAAAAGGATAGCATCTTTTGAAAAGAAACCTGAGAAAGGTGGAATACCAGCAATAGCCAGGCAACCAATAAAAAACGTGATGTACGTAATGGTTAATTTACCTTTTAACCCGCCCATAAAACGTATATCCTGTTGTCCGCTCATGGCATGAATTACGCTGCCGGAACCAAGGAATAACAAGGCTTTAAAGAAAGCATGCGTCATTACATGAAACACGGCTGCTACATAAGCACCGCTGCCCAATGCCAGGAACATATAGCCTAACTGACTTACGGTAGAGTAAGCCAATACTTTCTTAATATCATTTTGCTTTACAGCTATCGTGGCTCCTACCAAAGCCGTGGCGGCACCAACAATTGCAATTATATTAAGCGTAACCGGCGCAGCAGAAAACAAAGCATTACTACGGGCAATCATATAAATACCGGCTGTTACCATTGTTGCCGCATGAATTAAAGCCGATACTGGTGTAGGCCCTGCCATTGCATCGGGCAGCCAGGTGTATAAAGGAATTTGGGCACTCTTACCGGTAGCACCAACAAATAACAATAACGTTATACCTATTAAGTCACCAGAGGAGAACTTTTCAAGATTTGCAAAAACATCATTGTAATTGACAGTGCCTAGTTTTGATATGATCAAGAAAACAGCGAGCAAAAAGCCAAGGTCACCTATCCGGTTCATTACAAAAGCTTTCTTTGCTGCCTTTGTATAATCTATATTTTTAAACCAATACCCAATTAATAAATAAGAACATAGTCCCACGCCTTCCCAACCAATAAACATGATTACATAGTTGGCCCCCATCACCAATAATAACATGGAGAATACAAAGAGATTCAGATAAGCGAAATATCTTCCAAAATGCTCTCTTTTTTCTTCATGCATATAAGAAGTAGAATACACATGAATTAAAAAGCCAACGCCGGTTATAATCAAAAGAAATAAAGTAGATAATTGATCGACCTGGAAAGCAAAAGGAATTTGTAAGGTGCCGACATTAATAAAGTTGAAATAACTAATGGTTGCAAAATCCCTGTTTATAAAAATCAATGCACTAATAATAAAAGAAGCCAACACGGTTCCGCTGCCGATAATGCCAACAAGAGCTTTTGATAAATAATTTCTTCCAAGGCCATTGATTAAAAACCCCAGAAGGGGGAGAAGCGGAATTAAGAAAATTAAATTCTTCATGTTTGTGCTAAACGCTAAACGCTAAATGCCGAACGCTACTTGCGTTAGGCGTTCAGCATTCAGCTTATTAGTGTTTTAATCGATTCAAAAAGTTCACATCAACCGACTGTGTATTCCGGTACAGCATTACAATAATGGCAAGCCCAACGCTTACTTCTGCCGCAGCTACCACCATAATAAAAAATACAAATATTTGCGCTTCTGTTCCCGCTGCAGCGTTGGTAGCACTATTGGCTAAATGATGCATTTTTGAAAACGCAACCAATAACAGATTAACCGCATTTAGCATTAACTCGATACACATAAATATAATGATGGCATTGCGCCGCGTAAGCACGCCTACAATACCAATCATAAACAAGGCCAGTGAAACGAATATGTAATAATTTATAGGCATGATGGTGATTAGCTGATGTGGCAATTAGCTAATTAGCTAATTGCCGATTAGTTATACTTCCATTGCTTCTTCAGCATTTTCCTCAACCGTTGCTCCTTGCCTTGGTACCACCCTTGCACCTTCTCTTTTTCCAATTACCACTGCACCAACCATAGCACTTAAAAATAACACGCTGCTTATTTCAAAGGGAACAACGTACTCGCTAAATAAAACTTTTCCCAGATTTTGTATCAATCCTATTTCACCGCTGCCCAGTTCTGCCATATTCTGTTCAGTATTACGTAATGCAGCAACTAACACGAGCAATAAACAGCCACCTGCTACCGCACCTGTAATCTTTAGCCATTTGCTTTTTTGTGGTTCTGTGTCTTTACCCAGGTTCATCAACATAATGACAAATAGAAACAAAACCATAATAGCACCTGCGTACACAATGATATTAACTACTGCAAGAAACTGTGCATTCAACAAAATGTAATGACCGGAAATAGTAAAAAATGTAATGATCAGCCAAAGAACGCTATAGATAGGATTCTTGCTTGTTACCACCATAAGAGCACTACCAAGTGTTACAGTGGAAAGAACCCAGAATAGAATTTGTGTAATATTCATTCTTTTTAGCTTTTCTCAGGCTTTGGCATTGGTACATAATTAGCCCTGTCGCCTACCGCCTTCTTATACGCCTCCGGATTTTCTTTAGGATGTGGAATTAATAAATCTTTCTTTCCATAAATAAAACCTTCACGGCCATAGTTAGCTGGAGCAAAGGTTTGCGAAAGATATATGGCGTCTTTCGGACAAGCCTCTTCGCACAAGCCACAGAAAATACACCGTAGCATGTTGATCTCGTATTTTGCCGCGTATTTTTCTTCTTTATATAAATGCTCTTCTCCCGGCTGGCGTTCGGCACCTTCCATGGTGATGGCTTCGGCTGGGCAGGCAACAGCACATAAACCGCAAGCAGTACATTTCTCGCGGCCTTCTTCATCTCTATTCAAAATTTGCACACCACGAAAAACGGAAGAAAACGTCCTCGTCTGTTCCGGATAATTTATAGTAGGTTTCTTTTTAAATAAATGGCTGAACGTAATGCCCATGCCTTTAAAAATGGCAGGGAGGTACATCCGCTCCATAAACGACATTGGCTTACGCTCAACTTGTTTTGCTTTATTCGTTAACGATTGCATATTAATAGCGGCTAGCCAATGCTAAGCCGTTGTTGTTTTAAAGGTTCGCAAAAATAATGTTTCCAATCTTACGCCACTGATATTATCAAAAGCACGGTCACTTATTTAACCACAACGCTACCGCAGCAGTTACTACCATATTAACTAAGGCTAAAGGCAATAATCCCTTCCATCCTAAATTCATCAATTGATCATAACGAAATCTCGGAATAGTCCAACGGATCCACATGAAAAGGAAAATAAACATAAATGCTTTAAACATCAGTACAGTGAAGCTCAAAAGTCCTACCCACCACGCATTACCCCAGGCAGCTTCGTTTACGAAAGGAATATCATAGCCCCCAAAGAAAAGTGTTGCCATTACTACACCGCTCATAAACATATTGATGTATTCAGCAAAAAGATAAAAACCCAGCTTCATAGATGAATACTCCTGGTGGTATCCAAAGTTTAATTCATTTTCTGCCTCAGCAAGGTCAAACGGTGTGCGGTTACATTCCGCCAATGCACAGATAAAAAATATTAGAAAGCCAAGTGGTTGAAATAGAAAGTTCCAACCATGTTGAATTTGATAATTGACAATTACACTTAGCCTTAAGTCGCCCACAATTAATAGAACAGCCAGCAAGGATAAACCCATGGCCAGTTCATAAGAGATCATTTGTGATGCGCCCCTGATTGCGGCCAGCAATGAAAACTTGTTATTAGAAGCCCAGCCGCCAATCATAATACCATAAACGCCTAA
>JAYULK010000003.1:0-73836 GCA_043763635.1 Chitinophagaceae bacterium | reverse complement strand
CATCAAGCCCGCCTGTAGTGCGTTTCATACCCTTCTCCTGTATACTTGCTTCAGGCATAGCATTCATGCCAATTGTATACACCTTTACCCTTTTCGCCTTAGCTATTTCAAGTGCTGTGTAAGGGTCTATAAGACGGTCTTCCGGGGGCTGCTCTTTTCCATCGGTTAATAAGATAACCACTTTTGTTTTAGACTTGCCGGCACTTAATCTCTCTACTGAAGTGGCCAACCCTTCTCCTATCAATGTTCCATCACGAAGCATACCATTGCGTAAGCCCCTAATCTGTTCTAACAACATTTGATGATCTGATGAAATGGGCACTTGCGTATAGCTTTCTCCCGAAAAAATAACCAGGCCTATTTGGTCAATAGGTCGGGATTTTACAAATTCAATGGCCATTTCTTTGGCTACAGCAAATCGGTTGGGAATAAAATCATTAGACAACATGCTGCCGCTTATATCCATGCATAAAACTATATCAATACCCTCACCTTTTGTTTGGGTTTGTTTATTACGGGTTTGCGGACGGGCCAGCGCTACGATGGTGCAGCCGATGGCAAGAAGCCTGAGTATAAAAGGGAAATTAAGCCAAAAGTTGCCCGATGTTTTAATCTTAAGCGTATCTGTAGTGGTTACGGAAAATCCTGCTTTTAAAGAAGAATACATTCGATGGCGTAGCCAGTATAATACAGGCAACAATCCTAAAAAAGGAAGCAACCACAGGTTGGCAAACTCTATATTTTCAAACCATTCGTAAAGCATTATTTATTTTCGATTACATCAATACTGGTTTGTATCACTATTAACGATTTATCAATCTCCTGTTGCGATGGGCTAAACTTTGCAAACTTTACCGCATCACTTAGCAAGAGCTCCTCAACAAGCTTACTTTGAACATCTGCAGACAGATTTAATGACTTTAACTGAGAAACTAAATCTTCTGTAGTTTTTGAAAATGACTGAAGCCCTTTCCCTTTATCAAGATATCTTCTAAATACATCTATTAAAGCAACATAAAATGCTTTTACATCCTTTTGAGCAAGTTCATCGTTCTTCAACTTTTGCAGATCGGCCATTGCAATCTTATATGCATTGGTATCTAACAAGGTTTGTTCAGGGCCTTTCTTCTTTGGGGTTAAGAACAGAACCAACACTGCAATTAATACAACAATGCCCAGGAAGTACCACCACCACATAGACTGAAAGGGCGTTTGCACGTCGGTAATTTCTTTCACATCATGATAATCCTGTGTAGCATCAAACGGCGAGTAGGTAACCAACACATTTATAGGCCTGCTGGCAATTTTACTTTTTGCAAGCGATATGGATGGAATCTGCCAACGGCCAGAGTCCCAGCTAGTTAGGATTATTTTTTGCGAAAACAAAATATCGTTACCTATTGTAGTTGTGTCAATTTTTGATTTTCCAATAATTTCAAAATGAGGCAGCGAGTCCACCCGGAAAAAAGAAACCGTACCCAAATCTGAAAAGCGGGCATCCAACAGCAGCTCAAATTGTTCACCGATGTAAATTTTATCACGGTCAACAGTTACTGAAATAATTGGTTTTCCCTGTGCAAATATTTGAGCAGAAGAAAGCAGAAAATAAAGAAATCCAAAAAAAAATTTATTCATATTAAGTTCTGCTCTTAAAAAAATGTTGCAACACTTTTATATAGTCTTCATCTGTTCTTACATGTAACAAATTGCTGCCTGCCTTCTTAAATGCATGCGTGCTATGATCCGCAATTTTAAAAAATTCCTTTTCATATTCGTGCCGAACCAGTTTGCTGCCGGTATCAATCCACTGTTCTCTTCCCGTCTCAGCATCCTGCACTCTTAACATGCCTATTGATGGCAATTGCATATCAGCCTTATCATAAATTTTTATGCCTACAACATCATGTTTATTACCTGAAACACGCAATGCATCTTCATAACCCTGGTCTACAAAATCGCTTAAAATAAAAGAAATGCTTTTTTGTTTTGTGATGTTATTAAAATATTGCAAAGCTGTTTTTAAAGCTGTTGACTTTTTGTAAGATGTAGAGGCTAATGTTTCCCGCAAAATGTATAAGGCATGTTGTTTTCCTTTCTTTGGCGGTATGTACTTTTCTATTTTATTGCTATAAAGAATTGCCCCAACTTTATCACCATTCTTAACTGCTGCAAAAGCCAGCACTGCTGCTATTTCTGAAATTCTATCCTTCTTAGAAGCACCTGTGGTTCCAAATAATGAGCTGGCACTAATATCTATTAATACCATCACCGTAAGCTCCCGCTCTTCTTCAAACACTTTGCTATATGTATGGCCGAACCTTGCTGATACATTCCAATCTATAAAACGTATATCATCGCCGGGATAATATTCCCGCACTTCACGAAAAGACATGCCCCTTCCTTTAAAGGCACTATGATATTCTCCTGAAAATAAATCGCTTGCCAGTCGCTTGCTTTTTATCTCCAAGTCACGAACCTTCTTTATTATATCGGCTGTGGTTAGCATAATAGGTGACCGATGTACGTGGGCCGTTGACCGGAAGTCGTTTTCATTTTAAATTAGATTTTTCGTAATAATTTATAAGGTGCTGAGGATTTATATGAGTTAGCCACAAAAATTGGCTGCGACACCGAACGCTTTCCTACGGCGTATTCACCTTTTCCAATATTTGTTCAATTACATTTACGGCTGAAATGTTTTCTGCTTCCGCTTCGTATGTTAAACCAATCCGATGGCGTAATACATCTATACAAATCGACTTTACATCTTCAGGTATTACATAACCACGTTTGTTTAAAAAGGCTTGTGCTTTTGCTGCAAATGCAAGATTAATACTTCCACGAGGAGAAGAACCATAAGAAATTATCGGTTTCAACTTCTCCAGTTTAAACTGGTCGGGGCTTCGGGTAGCAAAAACAATATCTAAGATGTACTGTTCTACTTTTTCATCCATATAAATATCCCTTGTCATTTGGCGTGCACTCAATATCTCTTGCATAGAAACTACGGGATTAACTACCGGAGAAGATATTCCCTGAACGTTTTGCCGGATGATAATTTGCTCCTCCTGGCGGGAGGGATAACCTACAACCACCTTCATTAAAAAACGGTCAGCCTGAGCCTCAGGCAATGCATAAGTACCTTCTTGCTCTAATGGGTTTTGGGTAGCCAAAACAAGGAATGGATCTTCTAACTTATACGTAGTATCGCCAATGGTTATCTGGCGTTCAGCCATTGCTTCTAACAAAGCACTTTGCACCTTGGCCGGCGCCCTGTTAATTTCATCAGCCAAAACAAAGTTGGCAAATATGGGTCCTTTGCGTACCACGAATTCATTTCGCTGTTGATTATAAATCATTGTGCCTATTACATCTGCAGGCAACAAATCGGGCGTGAATTGAATACGGCTAAATTTAGCATGGATGGCCTGTGCAAGAGACCTGATGGTTAAGGTTTTTGCTAGTCCGGGTACGCCTTCCAGCAAAATGTGACCACTGCTTAGCAGGCCAATCAACAAACGATCAAGCATATAAGATTGCCCGATTATTACCTTTCCAACTTCACTCCTTAAGTTATCTAAAAACCTTCCTGCATAAACTACCCGATCATTTAATTGTCTGATGTCTTCGGCCGTCTTCAACATAATTTATTTTTAAAACTTTTAATATCTCCTTTAAAACAAGCATCTCTATACCTTATGATAAATATTTTCCTACAATCGGAAGCCTTCGCCCTACACCAAACGCTTTAGAGCTAACTCTTATTATGGGGCAAAACTGATTGCGCTTATATTCATTCATATTTACCAAACGTAATATTCTTGTTACCAGTTTTTCATCATACCCCTGGGCAATGATTTCTTTTGGACCTTTTCTTAGTTCAATATACTGATATAAAACCCTATCAAGTACCGGGTAATCAGGAAGGCTATCACTATCTTTTTGATTAGGTCTTAATTCTGCTGAAGGGGCCTTTATTAAAATATTTTGTGGCACTACCTCTCCATCTTTATTTAAATATTTGGCAAGTGCATAAACCTGCATCTTGTATAAATCACCCAGTACACTTAATCCCCCAGCCATATCACCATACAGGGTACCATAGCCTGTTGCCAGTTCGCTCTTGTTGGATGTATTGAGCAATATATAATTAAACTTATTCGCCAGGGCCATTAGTAAATTTCCTCTTGACCTGCTTTGCAAATTTTCTTCGGCTACATTAAATGGTGAATCTTTAAATACCGGTTTTAAGATAGATAGAAAGGAGTCATACACAGCACTAATGGGAACAATATCATAATCATTGCCTAAGTTCTTCGACAATGCTTCTGCATCTGATATAGAATGATCTGATGAATACTCCGAAGGCATGAGCAATACCCTTACATTTTCTTTTCCTAATGCATGAACAGCCAACACTTGCACAACAGCACTATCAATGCCACCACTGGCACCCAAGGTAGCTTTGGTAAAGCCCATCTTGCGAAAATAATCTTTAATACCTAAGACAAGCGCATGATAAATTTCATCAATGTTCTTATCGTTCATTAAGTATTCAAGTATATCTATACCGGTCCCCACTTCTGAAGCGGAATAGTAATAGTTGCCCGTGTTTGCTGCTTCAGTTGCTTCAGCCAGTATAGCTGTTAGTGGCTCATTAATATGATTATCCTTATCACTGCTCACAATGGCATGTGCAGACTTTGCCTTTGTATTGATTGTTTTATCTACCGGTAAAATGCGGTTCAGCTCATCGAGGTCAAATATTGCTTCGTCTTCTTCAAAATATTTCATTTCATGCACCAGTTGTGCATCACTGTTATATACCAGGCTTCCACCATCAAAAACAATTTCGGTTTGAGACCCCACGGTGTTGCAATACAGTACAGGTAATTTATATTTTACTGATGTAGCTTCAACAATGCTTTTTCGCACAATATCTTGCGCATAGTTGTAAGGAGAAGCGGAAAGATTTATAATAACATCAGGCTTTTGAGTGATTAGATGATCCATAGGAGAACTTCTATACAAAGGGTTATCTCCAAGATTCCAAATGTCTTCGCAAATGGTAACTGCTATTTTTTTACCTAAAAAATGGATGACGTTCCATTCATAGGCGGGTTCAAAATAACGGTTCTCATCAAATACATCATAAGTGGGCAAAAGCGTTTTGTGCACTTCAGCTTTTATTTCTTTTTCGTGTAGAAAGAACACTGCATTGAAAAGATCTTTTCCTTCTTTACGTAAATTCCTGGCTGGACTGCCAATCAATACCCCAATTGTATCTGCATGTTCTTTAATTTCTTCCAATGCAGCATAGCATTGATTAATGAAATCATGAAACTCCAGAAAATCACGGGGAGGATAGCCACATATACATAGTTCAGAAAACACCACCAAATCAGCACCCGCTTTTTTAGCCTTTCCAATGCTTTCTATAATCTTACGACTATTCTCTTCGAAATTGCCAATATGATAATTTTGCTGTGCTAAGAATATTTTCATGTTACAACTATATCTTCATCTTTAATTGCCCAAGGCCGTTTCAAAGTTCAGTAATAAATCACTAACTCTGCCGTTTAGCTATTTTATGACAAGATTTTACGTATTTGCAATTTCCGTGCTGCTTATTGCCTGTAAGAGTGAAAAAAATAAACCGGATGTTTCTAATATCAGAATTGATTTAAAGGTGGAGCGGTTTGAACAATCCTTTTTTAAGATTGATACCAATAATATAGCAGAAGGGTTAAGCCATTTGCGCACTGCTCATCCCGCTTTCTATCCTGTATTCATGCAGCACATTATTGGCGTAAATCCAATAGACAACAGCAGCTTTGCGGTTCTTAAAAATATTATTAGTGGATATAGAAATATTAATGACTCTATCCAAGAAAAATACAATAGCCTCGATTGGCTGAAAACAGATCTGGCTGATGGTTTTAGGTATGTAAAACATTATTACCCCGATTATAAAGTGCCGGCAATTATTACTTACATCAGTACTTTAGATGCACCGGGTATTGTAATGACGCCCGAGTATTTAGGGATAGGGTTACAGCAATTCGCTGGTAAGAATTTCTCTGCTTATAAATCTGCTGAGATACAACAAATGTATCCTGCTTACATATCAAGAAGGTTCGACAAAGAATATATTGTTGCCAATGCTATGAAAGCTGTTGTTGATGATATTTATCCTGACAAGAGCACTGCACGGCCTCTTATAGAACAGATGATTGAAAAAGGAAAACAATGGTTTTTATTAGATCATTTTTTACCTGATACACCAGACAGTATCAAAACAGGATACACAAAAAAACAACTGGATTGGGTTAAAGAAAATGAAGGAAATATGTGGGCATATATTACAAAGAACGAAAACCTTTATTCAGTGGAGCCTCCAACCATTCAGACTTATATAGGCGAAGCACCTTTTACCCAGGGAATGCCAGAATCATCTCCCGGCAATATTGGTCAGTGGGTGGGCTGGCGTATTGTACAACAATATGCAGAGAGGAACAAAGAATTATCACTGCAACAAGTGTTACAAGTTGAGCCCAAAATTATATTTGAGGAAGCGAAGTATAGGCCTAAGTGACCTCACCCCCGGCCCCTCTCCAGGAGACCTGGAGAGGGGAGACGTCAACTCATAGCTTAGATTCATAACTGACATGGAAGACGCAGTACCTGATATATAAAACTGCTTCGATAATTTAATAGAACAGAAGTCCAATCCTATTCTTTATTTCCTCCGCAAGTTGGAGATGGAAGACATGAATTCACAATTAATTTAGGAATTAAATGGAAGCAGAACCAGATGAATAAAGCTCTTTAAATAGTTGTCAGGGCAAATTCCACCCACTATTAGAGTGTATGCCGCTGTTTCTCCCCTCTCCAGCTTTGCTGGAGAGGGGTCGGGGGTGAGGTCACTGCCCTTGAGCCAAACTATATGCTTTTTTTCCATCCCATTCATTCAATAATTCGAAGGAACAGATTTTAAAATCAGCGCACAGTGTTACGTATAGTCCTATAATATCAAGTTGGGTCATTGGTTGATCACTTACACTTTCAAAACGCACATTATACAAGTTGATCAGATTGGTATAACGAGATCCGGTAGGCCATACCTGCGTACCGCGGTTACTAATACTTACCAATTTAAATTTATTGCCTCCGTGATGTTGGCACTTTTGGGCCATTATCTCAGGCTGTTCGCTGCTTTCCATAAACATATCTACACCTACAATGGTTTCGGTATATAATTCTTTAGATACCATCATAGCATTGTGTTCCAGCTTAAACGGAGCGGGTGTACCAGGCGCATTTGGAATGATTTCTTTAGCGCCCTGCTCTGGTTTTTTTCCAAAATTTTGGATTACAGCCTGGGCAAATTGTGTAGTATTAACAGTAGGCTTAGTCTTATCTCCAAAATCGCCCGTATGTATGCCTTGCTCTAAAGTGAATAATAAAGCGTTTTCAATCACACTAGCATTTTCAGTCAAACCTAAGTGTCGAAGCATGGCAATCCCGCTTAGCAATAATGCTGTTGGGTTCGCAATGTTTTTACCCGCAATATCAGGCGCAGTTCCATGTACTGCCTCAAAAATTGATATATGATCACCAATATTAGCTGAGGGCGCAAACCCTAATCCGCCCACAAGACCTGCACATAAATCCGACATAATATCGCCTTGTAAGTTCGTTAGTACAATCACATCAAACTGATCAGGGCGTACCACTAACTGCATTGCCAAATCATCTACTATTTTATCGTCAGCTTTCAAATCAGGATATTCTTTCGCCACTTCATAAAAGACATCTAAAAAAAGCCCGTCTGTCAATTTCATGATATTTGCCTTGTGGGCACAGGTAATGCGCTTTGCAGCCTTTTTCCTGGCCATTTCAAAAGCATATTTAATGAGCTGAAGGCTGCCTGGGCGGGTAATAAATCGGCGACTTAACGCCACATCGTGTGTAAGCATGTGCTCAATGCCTCCGTAAGTATCTTCTATATTTTCTCTTACAATTGTTATATCAATTGGAATCCCAGCCTTAGAAAAAACCGTATCTACTCCATGAAGGGTTTGAAAAACACGTTTATTAGCGTAGGTGTTCCAGGTTTTGCGGGCTGTTACATTTACACTTTTAACGCCTTTGCCCTTTGGGGTTTCCATGGGCCCTTTGAACAGAATGCCAAGGTTCTCAATAGTTTGTTGCGCCTGGGGTGTCATTCCATTTGAAAACCCTTTATCAAAAACCCATTTTCCCATGTCAACTACTTCATATGTTAAACCAACTTTATTGGCGTCAAAAATCATCAAAACCGCATCCATAATTTCCGGACCTATTCCATCACCCTTTGCAACAGCTATATTCATAATTGGTATAGTTTTTTTCTCTTCAAATTTATGGCTGTTTGAACAATGAAACGGTTGAAACAATAATAAACTAATTATTTTTACCTAAACGGTGTAGTTATGATCAGCAAAATTTCTGAAGGCGTTGAAATTAGCGTGGAAACTTTTTATCAGCAAGACTATTCTAATCCAATGCTATCTGAGTATATGTTTGCCTACCGGATTACTATTGAAAACCACAATGGCTTTCCATTGAAACTGCATAGCAGACATTGGTACATTTTCGACAGTAATGGTGAATACCGAGAGGTGGAAGGTGAAGGAGTAGTAGGTGTTCAGCCTATTATTAACACCGGCGATAATTATCAGTACGTTAGCGGGTGCAACCTTAAGAGTGAGATGGGACGCATGCACGGGATCTACGTTATGGAAAACCTCGACACCAAGCAACAATTTGAAGTAAACATCCCGGCTTTTGAAATGATCACCCCCTTTAAATACAATTAATTAAATACCGGCAATCATTTTTCCTCATCTATTATTTTGGTTCTCATTCTCCGGATACTAGTTTCTACCAATTTTGATCTTTCACCGGAAACCAAATTAAATCTTTTTACTTTTTTCATACCCATTCTTTAATAACCATTGCAAAAGTTTATCTCGCTGATCACCCTGAATAATAATTTCACCCTCTTTTGCAGAGCCGCCTGTACCGCTGTAGTTCTTGAGCTTTTTTCCTAAGTCCTGCAGATCTTCTTCTTTTCCTATAAACCCACTTACCAGGGTTACTGCTTTACCGCCCCGATGCTTGGTCTCTAACTTGAGTTTCAAAATTTGTTTGTTAGGAGCTAACGTTTCCTGCCGTTGTGCCTCTTCTTCTTCAAACTTAAAATTTGGATCAGTGCTGTATACAAAACCATGTTTATCGCTTTTGTTTTTCATTTTAAGTTTTTAGTTTTTAATAACTGCTTTAAAACTTAAGTCAAGGCTTTGCGCCTGATGTATTAATCCACCCACACTCACATAATCTACACCTGTATCAGCAAATTGCTGAATGGTGTCTAAATTAATACCACCACTTGCCTCGGTTTCAAATTCTGCGTTGATCATTTTTAAAGCTTCTTTTATTAAGCCTGGCGTCAAGTTATCAAGCATAATACGCAAAACCTTTCCTTTGCCAATTGCTACTACTTTTTGTACATCTTCTAAAGAACGTGTTTCTACTTCTATTTTTAAAGATGGCTGATACTGCTGCACATAATCGTAAGCTCTATTGATGGCTTTTTCTAATCCCCCGCAGTAATCTATATGATTATCTTTTAGCATGATCATATCATACAAACCAAACCGGTGATTGGTTCCGCCTCCTATCCGTACTGCTTCTTTTTCCAGCAAACGAAAATTGGGAGTTGTCTTACGGGTATCAAGCAAACGGGTTTTATAGCCCTTTAATTTATCGGTGTACTGTTTTGTGAGTGTGGCTATTCCACTCATACGCTGCATGCAGTTTAATACCAGGCGCTCACATTGCAAAATTGTGTGTACATAAGTTTCAACCTCAAAGGCAATCTCTCCATACTTCATTTCATCTCCGTCATTTTTATGGCGGATGAAACCAGCATTTGGTTTCTTATACTTAAATATTTTCTCTGCTATATCCACTCCTGCCAAAACACCTTCCTGTTTAATTTTTAAAACAGCTTTTCCCCTTGCATTTGCCGGAATACAACATAGCGTTGAATGATCACCACTTCCAATATCTTCATTCAAAGCTGCGTCAATTAACTTTCTCAGATCTTCATCGAAATTTCTCATGGTGCAAAAATAAAAATCCCGTTGCGGTTGAACCGAAACGGGAAGCATTATTTAAATTTCTTTTTTACAGAGATTGAAATCTTATCTCTTTAACCGATTGATGTGCATTTTTGGTTTTCATAAAAACCGTGGTCCGATAGTCGCCAGAGCGGGTATGCAAAGTACCTATGCAAAACTGATTACCATTATTATCACCTTTGTGTTTTACTTCGAAACCGGTAACTGCCGTGGAATTAAAAAAATCCTTCAAAATCATTACAGCCTGTGCTTTGCTATAGTTATCGCTTTTATCAGGCAATGATAGTTCTACATTTTCATCAATATATTTTGCCACTTCTGCAGCATTACCAGCTTTTAAAGCACCAATCACATCTTCAATTCCGCTAATAGGCTTAAAAGAACTACTCGTTAACAGTATAGCAGCACATAAAAGAGTAAAAAATTTTTGCATAAAATGGATTTTCTGACCTATAAACGAAAAATGTGCCACCGTGAAAAATCAGATTGTACCAACTGAAAATAAACAAAACCTTTACGTTTTCATAGCTTTGCACCCTAAAGGGTAAATATGCCAAATAGAAAAGTTATTTTAATTATCATGGATGGGTGGGGCTTAGGCCAGTTGAAAGGATCAGATGCCATTCAAAATGCTAATGTGCCTTTTGTTTCTTCATTATACGCTGAATATCCAAATACTACTTTAGTTACCTGTGGCGAAGCGGTGGGCTTGCCAGAAGGCCAGATGGGCAACTCCGAAGTAGGACACCTTAATTTAGGTGCAGGCCGTGTAGTTTACCAGGAATTACAACGTATTAATGTAGCTATACGCGAGGGCATGCTTGCTCAAAATCAGCAACTATTAGCTTCTATTTATTACGCAATAGAAAATAACAAGCCCCTGCATTTAATGGGTTTGGTAAGTGATGGGGGCGTTCATTCTCATATTAACCATGTGAAGGCTTTGATAGATGTATGCAAAGCAAAGGGATTGACAGAAGTATACGTTCATGCTTTTACAGATGGGCGTGATTGTGATCCTAAAAGCGGGCTAGGGTTTATTACAGAGTTGCAAACGTATATGAATAGCTCAGTTGGTAAAATTGCTTCTCTTAGTGGCCGCTATTATGCAATGGATCGTGATAATCGCTGGGAGCGTGTTAAGCTTGCTTATGATGCCATGGTGAAAGGAGAAGGGCAAAAAGCAACATCTGCCATTGAGGCTATGCAACAGTCTTATCAACTGAATGTAACTGACGAATTTATAAAGCCTTTTGTGATCCATGAAAATGGGCAGCCTGTGGCCACAATTAAGGATGGTGATGCTGTTCTTTGTTTTAATTTCAGAACGGACAGGTGCCGCGAAATTACAAAGTGCCTTACCCAGGTTGACTTTCCGGAGTTCGATCTTAAAAAGTTATCACTTCATTTTACCACAATAACCGAGTACGACTCAGCTTATCAAAACATTCATGTCATATTCAATACGGACAACCTGAATAACACCATTGGTGAGGTGTTAGAAAAGAATCGCTTAAAGCAAATTCGTATAGCAGAAACAGAAAAATACCCGCACGTAACTTTCTTTTTTAGTGGAGGACGTGAGGTAGCTTATGAAGGCGAAAAGCGAATAATGGCTCCTTCTCCAAAAGTGGCCACATACGATCTACAACCAGAGATGAGTGCAAATGAATTGACAGATTTTATTATCCCGGAAATTAGAAGCAAAGAACCTGACTTTATATGTTTGAACTTTGCAAATGCTGATATGGTAGGCCATACCGGAATATGGCCTGCTGTGATAAAGGCTGTTGAAACAGTTGATACATGCGTAGCCAGAGTTGTTACTACAGCATTAGAAAACAATTATACAGTGTTTTTAACTGCCGATCATGGCAATGCGGATTTTATGATCAATCCCGATGGCTCTCCTAATACGGCACACTCTTTAAACCTTGTGCCGTTGTTCGTGATTAGCAATGATTGGAAGGGCAAATTACAGCCAGGAAAGTTAGGTGACATAGCGCCTAGTATTTTAAAAATGATGGGATTGGAAATACCAATTGAAATGACCGGGAACGTATTATTCAATTAAAAATAATTGCCCGGATATTTCAGGAAAAATTATAAATTTTCTTATCCCTATGCAGCATTCTACCTTAAAATTTGTCTAACTTACAGGCAACCACTAAGGAATATATGACCGAGGAAGCCATTTTACAAGGATGCTTAAAAAATAACCCTGTAGCACAAAAAACACTTTACGACAAGTACAGTGTAAAGATGCTTTCAGTATGTTACCGGTATGCACATAATCGTGAAGATGCTGAGGACATGTTGCAGGAAGGTTTTATAAAAGTGTTTGGCCAGATACATACCTTTCAAAGCAAGGGTGCCTTTGAAGGTTGGGTTAGAAGAATAATGATACATACATGTATCAATAATTTGAAGAAGAACAAAAGGTTTAATGAAAGTGTTGATTTAATACATGCCAATAGTATTCAGGTAAAGGAAGATAATATTCCTTCTATTATACAGGCAAAGCAGGTTGTGGAATGTATTCGATTATTACCGTTAGGATACAGAACTGTTTTAAACCTCTATGCTATTGAAGGTTATTCGCATAGAGAAATTGGGGAGATACTGGACATAGAGGAAAGCACAAGCAGAAGTCAATATACCAGAGCTAAAGCCATGTTAGAAGATATCTTAATAAAGAAAAGAATTTTACAACCAAAACCCCCAATGCTTATTGCTTCGGGCGGACACTAATCCATCCCCTAAACTGCTGACTGATTATGGACAGAAATTCTACTAACGATAATTTTGAAGACTTCCTTCGACAGAATTCAGAGGAATTTCGCCTTCATCCTTCCCCTAAAGTTTGGGAAGGAATTTCTAAAGACCTCAATAAAAAAAGAAGAAGATACTTATTTAGTTTCCTCAGTTTGATTGGTACTTCAGCAATTGTAGGTTATACATTTTTTTATTCCACGCTATTAGATTTTGCCAAACCAGTTGCCTCATCAACTAAGCCATCTGTTAGCTTAAAAACAATTCCTGGTAATGGAAATGGCTCAGCGAAACCATACAATAATGAAAATGCGGTTTTAAGTTCTGTACCAAAGAAGGAAAATAATTCAGCCATTGTTAAAGAGCTTCCTGTTAGAAAAAACAATACGGAAAATACATATCAAGGTACGAAGGACGCTGTGCAAACTATAGCTGCCGAAAATTCCAACCAAAAATGGTCTGCCCAACTTTTTAAGAGTAATAGTTTCACCCGTTCAGTTCTTAATCTAAAGTCGGCAACAGCGCCTTTTTCTATAGCTGCTCAATTGCCAAAAGATTATTCTGAAACTTCTTTAAATAAAATAGCAAGAAAGCGCAAAAGCAATAAGTTTGGCTTAATGTTTTTCTTCACTCCTACTATTAGTTATAGAAAACTTTCTGAAAACAAATCTTACCTGCGTTCTCCATCTCCGTTAGGTGTTCCTTATAATTATTCAGCATTGTATGATATAAACAATGCAGTAACTCATAAGCCTGATATGGGTTTTGAAATTGGAATGACAACTAAATATGCATTGTCTAAAAACATTAAATTACGTGGAGGTGTGCAGTTTAATGTAAACAGGTATGCGATCAAAGCATTCAGATACGTTCCGGAAGTAGCTACTATAGCGCTTAATAATGGCAGAGGTGTTGACTCTTTAAATACCATTAGCAACTATCGAAATTTTAATGGTGGAAAAACAGATTGGCTACAAAATTTTTACTTTCAGATCTCCGCTCCTATTGGTGCTGAAATTAAAATACGTGGTAATGACAAAATGTATTTTGGTATAGCGAGCACCATACAGCCTACTTATATTTTAGGCGACAGAGCATACATGATTACAGCAGATTACAAGAATTATGCACAGGTTCCCTGGCTTATCCGCCGTTGGAATGTAAATACCAACCTTGAAACTTTTGTGGCTTATTCAACAGGCAAATTGAATTGGCAGGTAGGCCCACAGGTTAGATATCAATTACTTTCAAGCTTTATTTCAGAATACCCGGTTAAGGAAAATCTTTTTGATTTTGGTTTGAAAGTCGGCATTTCTTTAAACCAAAAAGAAAAGAATCGGTAAACCCCGGACTAATTGCTTAGTAGCCCCGCTAATGCGGGGTTTTTCTTGTTTAAGGTCTTTACTTTTACAGCATGAAAGGAAGCATTAGTACTTTGTTGTTACTTCTTATTTTAATTTTTTCATGTAAGAGCAATAAAAAAGAAGGAGAGGAAAATACAGACTTTTTTCCAGCACTCTCTTTCTTAAAAAGCCAGGCTGCTAATGTTGATTCATCGGTTTTTAGAATAATTAAGATTGTAAAAACAGATAGCGTTGCAGATACTACTTATTTAAAAAGAGAAATGTTTAAAGAAGAAGCCAAAGATTTTTTATCCATCCCCGACATAGCATCAAATAAATGGAAAGACGACTATACCGAAAATAAATTATACGATGCAGACCTGGAGCAAGTCTCACTTAGTTATATCCCCAAAAAAGAAGGGGATATTACAAGGCAGGAAGTGCTAATAAAACCTTCTACAGAAGGCGATAAAGTAATGTCAATTTTTATTAATCGAACTATTAATTCAGATGATAGTACAGTGCAAAAAATAATGTATTGGCAGGTAGACAAAAGGTTTCGCATTGTAACAATCAGCCAAAAAGAAAATGCGCCGGAGAAAATAAAAACTATTGAAGTGATTTGGAATGATTTTGCTCCTGCACCATAATTGTAGGGGATTTTATTATGAAGCAGAGTGAGTTTCAGCAAATAGCATCGGATTTACCAATGTTGCCGGGCATATACAAATACTATGGAGGCGATAATCAATTGCTATACGTTGGTAAAGCCAAAAACATTAGAAAAAGAGTAGGCTCTTATTTTAATAAAACGCTGGCGAGTTATAAAACCCACGAGCTCGTAAAGCGTATTCAAAGAATAGAGTTTACCATTGTAAACTCTGAGCAAGACGCATTTTTGCTTGAAAATTCCCTTATCAAACAGTTTCAGCCGCTCTTCAATATTAACCTAAAAGATGATAAAACGTACCCCTATATAGTTATCAAAAATGAGCTTTTTCCGAGGATATACTTAACGAGGCAAAAAATTGAGGATGGATCACAATACATTGGACCATATACTTCTGTAGGTAAAGTGCGAGACCTTTTAAATTTTATTAAGAACACTATTCCATTGCGTACGTGCCCATTAAACCTAACAGAAAAAAATATTGAAAAAGGTAAGTTTAAGGTTTGTCTTGAATATCATTTAGGTAATTGTAAAGGGCCATGTGAAGCACATCAATCTCTCCTAAATTATAATGAAAATATAGCCCAGGTAAAAAATATTTTGAAAGGAAATTTAAGTTCAGTAATCCAGCATTTTAAACAGGAAATGAAGAAATGCGCCGAAGCCTTAGAATTTGAAAAAGCAGATTTGATCCGAAAAAAAATCACCTATCTTGAAAACTATCAATCGCGTTCAATTGTTGTCAGCACTACGTTACATAACATAGATGTATTTTCCATCTCCCAATTAGAAAGCGCAGTTTATGTAAATTATTTAATGGTTGTAAATGGCGCCATTGTACAAACAAAAACATTAAAAGTAGAGGCTCAGTTAGATGAATCTTTAGAAGAAATTCTATCCTTCACTATTGCTCAACTTCGAACTACTTTCAATTCTGAATCAAGAGAAATTGTAGTGCCCTTTGCATTAGAATATGCAGAACCAGAAATAATAATTACTGTTCCTAAAGGCAGTGATAAGAAAAAGCTATTAGAGTTATCAGAAAAAAATGTTCAATACTTTATTGAAGAAATAAAGAACAAAGAGCGGTTAAAGCTTAATAATAAAGAGGATAAAGCCGCCGTATTACTACAAATACAAAAAGACCTGCAGCTCCAGGAAGTGCCTGTAAACATTGAATGTTTTGATAACTCAAATTTCCAGGGTAGTTACCCGGTAGCTGCTATGGTAAGTTTTAAAAATGGTGTGCCAAGCAAAAAAGATTACCGGCATTTTAATATTAAATCCGTAGAAGGCATAAATGACTTCGCATCAATGAAAGAAACTGTTTATCGCCGCTATAAACGGCTATCCAGCGAAGGGCAGCCTTTCCCTCAATTGGTGATTATTGATGGGGGCAAAGGGCAATTAAACGCGGCTTATGAAGCTATTGAAGAATTATCATTAAAGGGAAAGATGACACTTGTAGGTCTGGCTAAAAATGAAGAGGAACTTTTCTTTCTAGGCGACAAAAATTCATTGAAGTTGTCTTATGATAACGAAAGCCATAAACTTATTCGGCGCATTAGAGATGAGGTGCATAATTATGGCGTAACGTTTCATCGAAACAAACGAAGCAAGGGCACTTTTAAAAATGCTTTGGAAGACATAAGAGGTATAGGCACAAACTCCGCAAATTCTTTATTAAAGGCATTTCGCTCTGTTAATAATATACGCCAGCAATCACTTGAAGAACTTTCAAAAGTAGTTGGAAGTTCTAAAGCAAAAATCGTAAGGTCTTATTTTGAAAAAGAAGATTCAATTGCTGAAAAAAATAAGGGGCCAGGATAAAAATCCAGCCCCGTTTTAAAATCCAATATCCTATGAAAAACCGAGGTAAAAATACATTCTTTTATTGCATTTCCTATACGTAGTACCCGCAATTTTTATAAACTTTTCCACTCCATGTGGGCAAGTTTATGATCAATGGTGATGAACAAACAATGGTCTGCGCATTTAGTCTTTTTGTTTATAATTTTTATATAATAACCTTAGATTTAATAAACAATAAAGCCAGTCATGGGACTGGCTTTATTGTTTATTATGTATTTAAAATTAATACGACCAAAGATCCTGTTCGTAATTAAAGATTCTTTCTTTAATGTTGTCTCCTTCAAGCAAAGCAAGAATCGGGTCTTTTATCATTTGTTTGATTGTTCTGTTGCCTGGGTTATCTAAAGTAGATTTTATTACATAGCTGCTGAACATGCGACTTTCAAACAATTCTTCCCATGTCATTCTACCTGTACCCATGTTCTTTGGATTGTACACTTCATACTTTGCCAAAGTGGGACGAAGATCCGGATAATATATCCAGAACATTGGGGAATTACCCCTTTCCTGTCCGTTAGGAAGGTATTGAGTCTTCAATGGGGCAATTCCCAGAATACGCACAAACATGCGGCTTGATTCCCGGTCAAATACCCATTCTTCTTTTATTCTTAGTTTCATTACAGAACCCGCATCAAAACTTGCCTGCGTAACTGTATATTTTACAATTTTACTGGGGTCATTGATGTCGTATACTGCAGTTGTGTCTGATGGGCCACCTGCAGTTATACCTCTTACACCGGCGGAATCCATAAACTCTGTAAAGCGATCATCATTAAACGCAGTTACTTCGCCACTTCTTACAGCTTTTAGCAAAATACTGATAAAGCGTTGATCACCATTATCGTCTTCAGCCTGATAGCGAAAAGGCATGTTCATTTTTTCGCGGAGATCTACTTCTCTCCAAACTTTTTCTGCAAAAAGCGCATCATCCCAGCGCAAGTGCTCATAAGGAAGCGGCGTACGGTCATTGATGAATGACTTATCAAATGCTGCATCAGGACGCAATGATTTTTTTAAAATAGAATCATTGTAACCACCTTCGGATTTATTCGTTTCAATAGGAATATTTCCATAAGGATTGTATCCTGAGGGTGCCGTGTTATTGTTATTTTGTTGCTGGTTTGTTGTTCCTTGCGCTCCAGCTCCGGCTGCCGGAGTAGCAGCCCCTCTGCGGCTTGCACGGCGTTGCGCATCAGCATTCAGTATAGAAGCTGAAAAAACAAGCAGCAAGCATATTTTTACCAAATGGCTTTTCATTTACGTAATTATTTGATATTGTAAAATAAAGAAGGTAATGTCCTGGTTCTTCCATCAGGACCAATGGCACGAATTTTTTCAACTGTTACCAAACCACCAGGTTTTAATTTACTAATTAACCCTCGTGCCTGGGCGCTCCATGCATTACCGGTACAAGTAGCTTCTACCACATCACCATCTTCGGTATCTGCTACTATAGAAAAACTGGTAACACTATATTTTAACTCGAAAGGAAAATCTTTGATATAGGCCCCAACACCTGCCTGCGCCTTAAATGCACCAGCATTAACATTAGAACCACTTGCAAAACCACCCACGGTAGCAACAGGATCAGGAATAGTACGTACACGGAACTGGGAAGCTCCTGCCACTTTACCATCTACGGATACAGTAATTCTTGCATCGTCAGTGATACTGTTTACACGAACTGTATACTTGCCAGTACCAACTCTGGAGATAGATCCGCCGCCGCCGCTCATAGAAGCCTGTACTTTATCATCACCACCGCCACTTGCTGCAATAGTAACGGGGTTATCTACGCCTATGTATAGAACGTTCATTTTATCCAGCGAAATAGCTGCATTTGCCTGGCCAACAGTATAAGGAATACTTTTTGAAATTGTTTGTCTTGCACCTTCCTGATCTACATAAACAATAGTAACAGGAACACTGTGAGAGCCAACAGCTCCTCCTACAAATTTTGCATGAGCGGCACCATCTTCACCTAAAGATACAGTTGAACCATTTATAGTAATCTGAGGTTGGGCAGCTTTACTAAACGCTCCTACGCCTGCTGTGATTTCTATTTCCTGGCCAGGCATAATGTAGTTAGAGCTTTGGCCTATAATAGCTGCATAAGTATCAAACCGCACGGCTACTTTACCAACTTGCTCATGGCAAAAAGAAACGATCTTATTTTCTGTTGTTTTAACGTCGTTTTGAAATTTACTAAGAATCGTCATTGCTGCAACCGTAGGTACCATTCTAAAATAGGCAGCTTCCCATGTTTTATTTCCTTTGTCCTGTACTGCAGGTACTTCTGTATTTATTTGAAGAGAATTCAAAAACTGGCTTTTGATCAAAGGATCAAGTCCAAGCATTCTTTGTTTATACTCTTCTAATTTTTTCTGAAGCTTTTTACCCTCTCCTTCTTCAACCATTATACGTGTGGCAATGTCAAGATTATCTTGCTTAAAAGTAGAATCCCCATTTGCAGCAGGATCAAAGCCAGCTTCTTTAAGAATTCTTGTTCTTAAAGTTTGCACGTAATCATAAATTTCTTTGCTGTAAACCTGAGCTTGTTGTGCTTTGGGATACCAATAATTCGCTTTTGTTGCAGAAGAGGGATCGGTTCTTTTATCATTTAAGGAACCTAATATTTGTTCAGTTGATGCATTGATTGTTCTGTTTGTTCCAATTAAACTATTATCAACAGTTTTAAATGCATTTAATATTTCTGCAGATACATTCAATGCTAACATGGCTGTTAACACCAAATACATCAAGTTGATCATCTTTTGCCGGGGCTCTTTAGGTAGTGACATATCTATTCTCGATTTACGAGTCGGTTTTAGGATTTAGGTTTTAATAACGCCAATTTATTATTGTAAGTATGTGATACCCGAATAATATTGACGGTGGTTTTTTTATCGGCCTTGCATGGCGCTTAGCATGTTGCCATAAACATTGTTCAATTTGCCAAGGTTGTTTGCAAGATCCCCAATTTCGCCCTGTACTTTTTTAGCGTCCTCTGCACTACTTACCATAATCGCTGATGTCTCAGCCAACTTACCGTAAAAACCATTAAGTGCTTTTAAATGGTTGTTGCTTTCCTGTAACTCCAGCTCATAAATAGTATTCAATGAAGAAAGGTTCTTAGTTAATACTTGTATTTGATCATGAAACACTCTTGCACCGTCAGACGCAGCATTAAATGCACCCACAGAATTTGCGGCGCCCACATACGCATCTTTTACCTGTGATAATGCCTGGGTAACTTCACGGGTTCTGGCCGTATAATCACCGGTGGCAGCTACAACGTCTGTAATGTCACTCATATTTGAAATGGTAGAATTCAGCTTTTTAAAGCCTTCACCTAAACGATTTAAATTAGCAGGTGTAATATCAGCATCCATTAATGCCTTATCCATTGCCCCCATTGCATGCGGAGTAGCAGCTTTAACCGCAACTGCACCATGATTATCATCCACAGCCGGATAACGCAAATAAAGAATACCATAAACAAGGAATACCAATGCTTCTGTAGTAAGTCCAATTTTCAACCACATATCTGCATCTGCGGCATGAAGAATTTTACGTAAAGCGCCCCAGATTACTACTGCCGCAGCAATAGATACAAATACATCAACGATTTTACCGATTTTAGGAGGAATAGCAGCTGCCATAATACTGTGATTTTAAAAGAATAGAGGTTAATAATAGAAGGAAGATAAGGGAACAACTTTTTTCTAAATTGCTCCCGAATAAATTATATAATCTGAAAAATTATTTTTTTGATTGAGCTGGTAAATCAATTACGGTACGGAAACCGATATATGATTTCGTAGAATCCTGATACTCATAAGTACGGGCACCGGTTTGCAGGTAATAACCCACATCTTTCCAACTGCCGCCACGTAATACTTTACGTTTCATTTTAGGGGGATCAGAATCTTTTGCATTCCAGCGAACATCTGGGTTCATATCATGCTGGAAGGTGTAAGATCCTTCATAGAAGATAGATGATGTCCACTCAGCCACATTACCTGACATGCAATATAAGCCAAAGTCATTAGGCCAGTAAGCATCAGCACGAACAGTGTAGAATCCACCATCTTCGGGATAGTTACCCCGACCTGGTTTGAAATTGGCCAGCAAACAGCCTTTCTTATTTCTTAAGTAATAATTACCCCAGGGAAACATTGATTGAGAACGGCCACCTCGTGCTGCATATTCCCATTGTGCTTCTGTTGGTAAACGAAAATCAGATTCTTGTGGCCTTTTTTTACCATCCAGAAAAGAATTTAAATAGTGAGTTCTCCATTCGCAAAATGCAGCAGCTTGCTTCCAGTTTACACCCACAACAGGGTAATTGCCATAAGCAGGATGTGAATAATAACGTTTAGTCATTGGTTCATTATAAGAATAAGAGAAGTCACGAATCCAGGATAATGTATCAGGATAAATTTTAACGTCTGTTTTCACAATGAACTGAGAACGTGCTTTACCTGCATTTTCTCTTTTAGCAGCTTCTTTTAAATCAAATGTTTCAGAATGGTAAACAAGCTTTGAGGGATCAATTTCTTTTTTTCCAAAAATGCGATCTTCAGGAGATAAGATTAAATCAGTAGAGCTTAATTGCTCAATCACTTTTGGATCATTCCATTTGATGGTTTTCATTTTGGCCCAATCAACATACTCGTTGCCATCTGCACCGCTTTTTACATAACCCATTTTCTTAGCCGTAATAGAGTCACGTACCCATTGGGTAAACTGGCGATACTCATTATTAGTTATCTCTGTGGCATCCATCCAAAACCCACTAATGGATACAGATCGGTTACGGGCGCTAAATGCGTAAGCAGGATCTTCATCACTGGGACCCATGTGAAAAGTTCCCTGAGGAATGTAAACCATTCCCGGAGGTTTCGGTAATGTATAGCGACTGCCTGGAGAAATGCCATGCAATTGCCCATCATTAGGTAAAGAACCGCCTTTGTCTTTTTTACCAAGGATTCCGCAACTTGCAATAGATAAAGATGCAAGGGCGATAAGTGTGAAGTAATGGTTTTTCATTTTCATAAAACAGGGTATTGGGCGACTATAAATTTTTGACAAGACAAGGTTAATATTAATTTTTTTCATTTCCAATAGCCAAAATACGGCGTAATATTTCAAACGGTATCATTATTCAAATATTGTACATTTTAAAAAAAATGGGAAAGTAATTACACCCTTAAATAATGAAATACAATGGTTAAATAATAATGTAATTATCACGCCAGCTTCTTTATTAATTTCTCATAACAATGTAAAACATACCGCTACTTGAAAAAAGACTTAATGAAGATAAGTTAAAATTACTTTTTTTGGCTATCAGCAAGAAATATATCAAGTGCGGCTACCATAGAAGGGGTTTTGGGCTGTGGCACTTTAATCGTTAGCTGTAGGCCAGCCTCTTCAACTGCCCTGGAAGTGTTATCACCAAAAGCGCCGATAATAGTGCCGTTCTGCTTAAACTTGGGAGCGTTATCAAATAAGCTGCGAACGCCGCTTGGAGTAAAAAAACAAATTACATCGTATTCTTTAGTTGTAAGCACTTGGGCTACATCATTACTTTGCGTACGGTACATAAAAGCAAGAGCAAACTCACAATTATTTGTTTTTAACCATCCTGTTATTTGGCTATCCTGTTGGTGTTCAGAACATACGTAAAGGAATTTCTCATTGCCTTTGTGTTTATTAATCACATCTATCAGGCTTTTGTTACTGCCATCAGCTCCGTAAAAAACTTTGCGTTTACGGTAAAGAATAAATTTTTGAAGATAAAGAGCCACAGCTTCGGTAATACAGAAATATTTTGTGTCCTGAGATACATTGATTTTCATTTCCTCGCACATGCGAAAGAAATGATCAATAGCATTACGGCTGGTAAAAATTACAGCGGAAAAAGTTTGAATATCAATTTTTTGCTTTCGGAAATCTTTGGCCGGTATCGCTTCAAGCCTTATAAAAGGATGAAAATCAAGCTCGACATCATATTTACGACAAAGCTCATAGTAAGGAGATTTATCGCTTTCGGGTCGCGGTTGCGTAATCAGTATTTTCTTCTTGCCTTTAATTGCAGGTTTGTTTGCACCGTTTTTTACCATGTGTAGGCTAAACTTGCGGCAAAGGTAATGTGTTTAAGAAAAAAAAACCAGCAACAGTTTGTTAATCAATAAAAGCGGCGCAATTTCAAACGCAGCGAGGTAGAGTAAAAAATGGAAGAAATTAATACTTGCCTGCTTTTGCACTGAAATATAAGAGAGGTAAAACCTGTACACAAATAAAACGCCTAGTAAGCAAAGGCTAAGCGTAAAAACAATATCATATACTTGCTGCTCCATGAAAGCCATGCCTACAATAAATGGCAATAAAACAATGCCGATTACTTTATTAGTAGTAAAAACGATGAAGATATAAGTATTGGTGGCTTCGGAAATACCTAACACCCAGCCGCACAGCTTAAGCGTAATAAACTTAATAGCATAAACGGCCAACAATCCCCCAATAGAATAAGAAAACAATAATATAAAGCTATGCTCATTGCCAAGGCCAAAATGCTGAAACAAAAGTGTAATAAAAAGAGCGGCACTTAATATATAAAGAATATTAAAAAATAAAGATGGTAGAGGCGCATTCATTAATTGATCACGGGTTTGCCGCTGTTTTAAAGTGGTACGAAAGAATGTTCTGAATAAATCATCAAGGTAACGTGAAAATGCATTTTTAGAAAATGCAAAGAAAAGAAGCAGGGCAATAATAGAATAAAAAAAACCCTCTTTGCCGTTCCATCTTCTTTCAGTTGATACCAGCTTTATTGGATGATTGAACCGGTAAAAGGTGTTATTACTATATATAGAGGTATCAAGTTTTTTTAAAAATGTTGAAAATTCCTGTTTTCTTAAATTTTCTTTTACCAGCGAGTCCCTTGAAATGGTATCTTTTACAGGTAAGGGGGATGACAAAGAATCGTTTCTTAAAAGAAGAGAATCCCTATTAATTAAACTATCTGGTAGAAGTTGTGCAATACCACTTATAGAAAAAAGCAAAAACAATATAAGTAAGCAGTTTTTCAATTCTTTGCAAAAGTATTGTCTATAAATTGAAGCCTTAAAAATAGTTCACGAATCCTAAATGAACTTTTGATTGCCTGAGATTCAACTGTGTATCATCTCTTTTTCCCAAGGCCAGCGCCAGGTTAAAAATGCCGGCTTTTGTCTCAAAAGACATTCCTAAGCCGGTTCCAATATAAGTATGGCCGCTACTTTTCTCCAAAGGATTCTTAGCCCAGCCACCATCAACAAAAACAAAAAAATTAGAATTAACGCCAATGAGGTATCTATATTCCGCTGTGCCCACCACATATTGTGACACATACTCACTCTCCTCCGTAAAGCCTCTTAACAATTTATAGCCGCCTATCTGGAAAAGTTCATTCAAAAAATAATTGCCGCTCTTGAAAAAACCAAGATTTACTCCTGTTTTTAAAACGGTTTGTTTAGTGATGGGAAAATAATGAGCAGCAGAACCTAAAACACGAAATTGGTAACTATTTAATTTAATAGTGTCATATAGATTTTCGTAATTGAATGTTGGATCTTTCAATTCTAAAACCTGGTTATTCTTCCTGATTTTTTTTGTGCCTGCTGAACCTGTTATTGTAAACTCATTCCCTTTATAAGGATTAAAACGGTAATTGGTTGCATTATAATTATAGGTAACCCCCAGGTTTGTAGATTTTACATCGGCCTGCTGAGGCAACCGTTTTGCCTGTTTAATTTGCATTGTGTCAACAGCATTTAAAATGCTTTGACGCCGCTGAAGAAAAACCAAAGCAGATTGAGTAGCACCAACAATATAAGATGTGCCTAGCTGCATATTTATATTTACAAAACTGCTGTCTTTACGAAACATATCAAATGCAAAATTTAAACCTACAGCAGATTTAAATATGAAAGGCTGATCGAAAAGAAGATTAAGCCTTGGCGATTTAATTTGCAGTTGCTGCCAGTTCAATCCAATGGTTTCACCTGAACCAAGTGAATTGCGGAGTAAAATATTTGCTTCCCCCGTTACCAAAAACTTCTTGTCTTCGTTTGTATTAGGGTTAGGCAAAAAACCAACCAAAGCATTAATCTGACTACTTTTTCTGGATTTAAGATACAGATTTAAAACAGATCCTGTTCCCTGGAGTGAAACAGTGGAAGGCTTCTCTTCCTCTACGTAGCTTATGTTTTTAATTTTGGTAGCTACTTCTAAAAGTTTCTTCTTACTGTATATACTGCCATTTGGCAAATCAAGGTACCTCTGTAGAAAGTCTTTACCAAGCTTTGCCTCCCCAAAAATGCGTATGCTATCTATTTTATATATCCCACCTCTGTCTATTCTCAATTGTGCTTCGGCTTCATCTTCTTTTAAAACCATGCTATCCAAAAAAACCTTGGCAAAAGGGTGGCCTGTATTTTCGAGATAATTTAATATTTGCTCCTGCCATGAATTAATAGTTGTTATATCAAGGGAAGTGCTTTTAAAAGAAGCTTTTGGCCAATGTAAAGCAGAAAGTATGTCTTCATCTGCCGGAGAGGTTTTTATACTTGTCCATTTATATTTTTGACCAATATATAATTGAACAAAGGCTTCGGCTGAATCCTGTCTCATACTATCTACAGATGCAGTTACATATCCCTTCTTTTGAAGAAGCTCTGTTAATTCATACAAATAGGCACTGCCTTCAAAGCGGGAAGGAAATTGATCTTTAATCCCTACTCGTTCTGTTGCTGTAGAATCTGCATCTATAAATGTATAATGAACCCTGTAAGTTTGTGCCCCTGACTCTCCTGCAAGCAGGATTAACAAACAAACTATAAGCAGGAGTTTTAATTTAGACATTGGATTCTAAAAGTATTTCATTCAGACGTATCAATATAAACGAAGTTGGCAGGAATTTATTTGCACATCCCTTTTTGTAAGCAGGCTTGTAATTACTGTAATTTTCATTTTTCTACCTCTTTGCTCTACAAGGAGGAATTAATTCAGGCTATTATCAAGGAAATTGATCTTCAGAAAAAATTTCTTGAAGGTGAAATAATTCAAACTATTTATGTTGGCGGAGGTACGCCAAGTTTATTGCAGATAGAGGATTGTAGATTGATCTTCGACAAAATTCGCAAAGAATTTAAAGTTGTAAACGAAGCGGAAATTACGCTTGAGGCAAATCCGGACGATATTACTAAAGAAAAATTATTCGCCTGGAAAGAAGTAGGAATAAACCGCCTGAGCATAGGCATCCAATCTTTTTTTGAAGAAGACCTGAAGTGGATGAACAGGGCGCATAATAGTAAGCAGGCAGTTGATAGTTTGCAGTTGGCAGTAAGTGAGTTTCAAAATATTTCGATTGACCTTATTTATGGAACACCAATGCTTACCGATAAAATGTGGCAGCAAAATATAGAAATGGCTATTTCTATATCTATACCGCATCTTTCCTGTTATGCCCTGACTGTAGAAGAAAAAACCCCGTTGCACAAACAAATACTTTTAAATAAAAAGGAAAATGTGGACGCTGATAAACAAGCCCGCCATTTTTCTCAATTGATGGTTGCTTTGAAAAGAGAAGGGTATGAACATTACGAAGTTTCCAATTTTGCGCTTCCTGGTTTCCGAAGCAAGCACAACTCATCGTACTGGCAGGGAGAAAAATACCTGGGTCTTGGTCCATCAGCACATTCCTATAATGGTTCTGTAAGAAAATGGAATGTTGCCAATAACAATAAATATATCACTGCCATTAGTAAAGGTTATGCTGAAACTGAAACGGAGACCCTTACGGAATTGCAAATGCTTAATGAATATATTATGATATCTCTACGTACTATGGAAGGAATGGATCTGGAGTTAATAGCCAGAAGATGGGGAGCTTATAAGATTGAAAAAATGAATAAGAAACTTTCTCTTTTTACAAATAATAACCTCTTGGTTCAACAGAGTAACACTGTGCATTTGACGGAAGAAGGCATGTTGTTAGCAGACGGAATTGCGGCAGATTTGTTCGTACTATAAAGGAACCTAAACTTACCTTAAAGGCCCCTTGCCACCACGTATTCGGTACCATCTCTTATGAACATTGGGGAATTAATTTAAACCAATAGCTCTACCAAGGGTACTGCTATTACTGCTGTAATTAATGGATAATTAAGTTTCAGTAATTGCTACCTTCGATAGTCTGAAGAATGATATATGATTCAAAGCTATCCGGTTTCTTTTCATCTTAAAGATGGTACGCTAGTATTGGTTAATTATGCCGAAGAAGGTTGGCATGAATTTCACCTAACCCGTTTAAACAGTGAAAAACACAATTTTAATTGGATAGAAAGTACAGGAGCAATAGAGGAAAGTTATGAAACCCGGTTTGATAAATGGCAGCTTGAGGCTATTGATATTTTTAAGGAGATGCTTCATAAATAATACGAGGTTTACAGCGATAAAATCTAATAAATTAGAAGCATAAACCTTTCAGCCTAAACCTTTGTAGAAGCATTCTGAGCTGTACTCAATCAAATTAGTGTAAGGTAGATTCACCCACTTGCTCAGAACAATGAAAGTTTTATCCGGAAAATATTTCCATTGGATTGCCTATAATGTGGCTACAAAAGCTTTTATGAATGCAGGAGGCGGAACATACACAACAATCAATGGAAAGTATACTGAGCATATTGAATTCTTTACAAAAACTTCTGAAAGCGTTGGTAAATCTCTCTCATTTAATTATTCTTTTGCTGATGGCGATTGGCGCCACAGAGGAGAGAAATCTACTGGCGGACCAATGGATGAATGTTGGTCGAGAAGAGATAGCCTTGAAAAATAGTATGATGTGGTGCGCTTGCATCACCCGCTAAACTTTTCTATTTTACCCATTCATTACACAATCCACTACCCATGAAGAAAGCCCTTTTCTTTCTTATTTTATCTGCATGCTTACAAAATACAACAGCGCAAAGCGTTCCGGATACTTCCATAAAACTCGTAGCACAAAAAGAAAACATCATTAAAGAATCTACTATAGTTAAAGTAGAAAACCTCGGCCACAATATTAATTCTGGTTTAGCTGAATTAAGGCCTACCATATCTGCAGATGGCAACCTCTTGTTTTTTATTTGTGAAAACCATCGTTACAATACAAAGTACAACTCCATTCGAAATTCACAAGACATCTGGTATGCTGAACGCGACAGCAATGGCAAATGGAGTGAAGCTATGCACATGGATTATCCCCTCAACACATATCATTACAATGCAGTGTTTTGGATATCGCCTGATAATAACCGCATTCTTATTCGCAATGCTTTTATAGATGGTGATTATGCTGGTAATGGGGTAAGCATGAGCTACCGTAGAAAGAATGGAACCTGGAGCAAGCCGCAGGCACTTCAAATTAAAAACTACCAGAAGTATGACCGGGGCCGTCAAAATGGAGCCACAATGGCACAGGATGGTCAAACCTTATTACTCTACCTGGCACCGGAAACCGGCAGTTATGACAATGATCTCTTTGTATCTTTTTTAGAAACTGATGGCACCTGGAGCGAGCCTAAAACCCTTGGCAAAAAAATAAACCTTTCAAAGTATAATGAGATGACGCCTTACCTGGCAGCCGATGGTGAGACCTTATACTTTAGCTCTAACCGTCCTGGTGGCATAGGCGATAATGATATCTGGATGAGCAAAAGGCTTGATAAAACATGGCAAAAATGGAGCGACCCGGTAAACCTTGGCGCTCCCATTAATACAGAGGACTGGGATGCTTTTTTTACTATGGATGCCGGCGGCGAGTACGCTTATATGAGCAGTGGTTTAAATGGTTTTGGTGAAAGCGATATTGTAAGAATTAAATTACTGGAGCAGGAAAAACCTGACCCTGTAGTCTTACTTACAGGCAATGTTTATAATCGCAAAACAGGCAAGCCAATTAGTGCCTCATTAATTTACGAAACGCTGCCCGAAGGTACTATTGCAGGTAATGGTATCTCAAGCCCTGAAGATGGCGCCTTTAAAATGGTACTGCCCTTTAATAATAATTATAGCATACGTGCTACAGCCGATAAGTTTTTTGCACAGTCAGAAAACCTTAACCTTGATAGCCTGGTAAAAGAAGGATATATAGAAATTCATAAGGACCTTTTTCTTGTTCCTATAGAAATAGGACAAGTTGTTCGATTGAATAATGTATTCTTCGATTTTGATAAATGGGATCTACGCGGCGAATCGTTTCTTGAGTTAAATAGGGTTGTAACCTTACTAAAGGATAACCCTGCTATTGTTATAGAAATGAGTGCACATACAGATAGTCGTGGTTCTGATAACTACAATGTAACCTTAAGCGCCAATCGTGCCAAATCTGTTATGAATTACATATTGGCAAAAGGAATTGATCCTGCCCGCATTACATCTCAAGGATATGGCGAAACAATGCCGGTAGCTACTAATGATACAGATGATGGAAGGCAGTTAAACAGAAGGGTTGAGTTTAAGATTTTGAAGAATTAAGTAATAAAATACAGCATCTCTATTTGTGAAATTGCAACATTACTAACTGCTTTATTATGCTACATAAAATAGAAAAAGGTCTCTATCATGCTGCATGTCGGTAATAAAGCATTTACCATTAAGTACAGCAACCGTTGATTTGTCCTTGCAGCTAATAATGTAATTTAAATCATGAAATTTTGCCTGAGCGTAAGCCTTCTGATTTCCTTTATATTTTTTATAAAGACCTCAGCCCTCAATGCACAAAACAATTACCCCAAAATTGAGAATGGCGTATCTGAAGCTTTGGCATCATACCGCCAGAAAATATTAAGTAATGTTCAGTACCAAATTCATTTTGACATTCCTGCTGAACGAAATGAAAAGATAGATGCATTGGAAACTATATCGTTCAACTTACTTAATACTTCTACTTCACTGCAATTAGATTTTAAAGAAAGCCCTGATCATCTAAAAAGCATTCACGTAAATAGTGAGCAGATCAAAATTGTATTTCAAAATGAACACATAATCATTGGTTCACAATTTTTAAAGCATGGAACTAATTCCATCAAAATTTCTTTTACTGCGGGTGAATCATCTCTCAATAGAAACAATGATTTTTTGTACACATTGTTAGTGCCTGACAGAGCCCGCACTCTCTTTCCCTGCTTTGACCAACCGGACATCAAAGCAAGGTTCAATCTTTCTTTAGGACTGCCCTTACAATGGACTGCATTGAGTAATGCACCAATGCAAGACTCCATTATAAACAACAATATGAAACTAGTCCGCTATAAAGAATCTGATGTTTTCAGCACGTACTTGTTTTCTTTTGTAGCAGGTAATTTTCAAAAAACAAATAAAAAAATTAATGGAAGGTCTTATAACTTTTATCATCGTGAAACAGATAGCAGCAAGCTCCGCTTAAGCATGGATACTGTGTTTGGCGCACATGCAGCATTTACAAATTACCTCGAAGAATATACAGGAATTAAATATCCCTTTCAAAAGCTTGACTTTGCAGCCTTACCTGGTTTTCAATATGGCGGAATGGAGCATGTAGGCGCTATTGACTACAAAGCCGCCGCTGTATTTCTTGATTCCGGTGCTACTAAAGATCAGGAAAATACAAGGAGTAATTTAATTGCGCATGAAACTGCGCATACATGGTTTGGTAATCTTGTAACAATGCAATGGTTTAATGATGTATGGATGAAAGAAGTATTCGCCAACTTTATGGCTGATAAAATGACGCAGCAAGATGGGAAAAGCAATGAATACAAACTCAAATTTTTGATCTCACACTTTCCAGGGGCTTACGCAGTAGATCGTACAGCAGGCGCCAATCCCATCAGGCAGCCCTTAACCAATTTGCAGGAAGCCGGCACCTTATACGGAGCTATTATTTACGACAAAGCGCCTGTGATGATGCGCCAGCTAGAAAGACTAATGGGTGCAGAAGCTTTTAAAAATGGCATTCAGGAATATCTGAAAAAATTTAGTTTTGGAAATGCCGACTGGCCCCAGTTGATTAAGATTTTAGATGATAGTACCGCAGCCAATCTGCAGGCCTGGAACAAGGTGTGGGTAAACACACCAGGAAGGCCCGAATTAATGTATTCGATGCAACAACGAAATGGGGTTATCAATAAACTTTCAATTTCTCAAAAAGGAGAAAGGACTTTGGGCTACATATTGCCACAGTTTTTTGAACTCGCACTTGTATATAGCAACCATGTAGACGAGATAACAATAAATATGAATGCGCAACAAGTAGCAGTAAAAGAAGCGGTAGGCAAAAAGGCTCCCTTATTTATTTTGTTCAATTCGTCCGGGCAAGGGTATGGATTATTCCCTATTGATCATGCTGCTAATAAACAAACTTTACTAACAGAGATTTTAAAATTAGAAAGCCCGGTAATGAGGGCTTCAGCTTACATTAATTTATACGAGAACATGTTAGACGGAAATTATGTAAAGCCTTCGGAATTGCTGAATGCCTATATAAAGGTTTTAGGTGCTGAAAAAGAAGAATTGAATTTAAACCTGTTAACTGGTCACGTTACTGATATTTACTGGCGGCTAATACTTCCATCCAAACGTAATACATTGGCGCCAACGTTAGAAAAAGTTCTGTGGCAATTGATGAATAAAGAGGCGGCACCAAATAAAAAGAAGATACTGTTTAAAGCCCTGCAAAGTATAAGCTTAAGTAAAAGTAGCCTGGATAGTTTATACAAAATATGGAAAGAACAACAACCACCCTCCGGAGTAAAACTAACAGAAGATGACTATACTTCTCTCTCTTTAAATTTAACTTTAAAAGAATACCCCAATATGAAAATCCTTAATGAACAACTACTCCGGATTACCAATCCCGACAGGAAAGAACGACTACAATTTTTAATGCGGGCCTTATCACCTGACCTGAAAGTACGGGATGCTTTTTTTGCTTCACTTAAAGATGCAACTACCCGCAAAAAAGAATCTTATATAGCAGATGCTTTAACTTATTTACATCATCCCTTAAGAGCGAACACCTCTATCAGATATGTAAAGGAAAGTTTGCAAATGCTCCGGGAAATTCAGTTGACAGGCGATATATTTTTTCCAGGTGCATGGCTTGGCGCTACGCTTGGTTCTTATCAAAGCAGTAAAGCATCTGCTATAGTTTATGATTTTTTAAAAGAACATCCTGCTTACAACCCAAAGCTGAAAGCAAAAATTTTACAGGCAGCGGATCCATTGTTCAGGGCACAAAAATTAGTGGAAAAATAGGTTCTTATTTTCGTATTAATTACCTACCAATTGGATGTTACTGGCTTCATGAAGTTGTAGTGGGTAAATGAAAGCTTTAATTAGTAAGCTAACCCGTTTATTAAGCTTCAACCCCTACTTTTATCTTTTCTTTGTTCTTTAAAACAAAACAATGCAAACAAAATTATTAGGGAGCCTCACAACTTGGACTGGGTTGCTTGGGCATGAGCGATTTTTGTTTTTTAAGGAATAAAGAAACAAGAGCCAGTTAAGAATTATCCCGTAAAATTGGAAGGTTATAGAAATGAATGAAGGCTATGATGTAAAAAACATAACAGCTATAAAATGAATGTAGTAATGAAATTGTAGCAGCTATTAACCAACTTCACGTTCACATCAATTTAAAAATGCACCATGTCAAATCCTGATCGTCGGAATTTTTTGCGTAATGTTTCCCTGGCAGGTGCAGGGGTTGCGTTTTTTCCACTTATTTCCCCCGCTGCAAATTTTTTTAAAGCATCACCTGCAAATAAAGTGGTGCTTGCAGTTATGGGCACCAATAGCCGTGGGTTATTTTTAGCAACAGCATTTGCCAAACTCCCTAATGTAGAGATTGGTTATATATGCGATGTGGATAGCACTGTGCTTGCCGGTACTATAAAAGAAATTGAAAAAATAACCGGCAAAAAGCCACAAGGGTTTACAGACATTCGTAGGCTTTTAGAAAAAAAGGATTTTGATGCTCTTGCTATTGCTGCACCCGATCATTGGCATGCACCAGCAGCTATTATGGCATTAAAGGCAGGTAAACATGTGTATATTGAAAAGCCATGCAGTCATAATCCACGTGAAGGTGAAATGCTGGTAGAAGCTACTAATAAATATAAGCGTCTTGTACAGATGGGAAGCCAGCGCCGCAGTTTCAGCAATGTACAGGAGATGATTTCTAAATTACACCGTGGCGTTATTGGCCGGGTGTATTTTGCCAAAGGCTGGTATGACAACAACCGTAAATCTATTGGCAAAGGAACGGATACCCCTGTGCCCGCAAATCTTAATTTCGATTTGTGGCAAGGCCCGGCGCCGCGAAGAAATTACCGCAGTAATCTTGTACATTATAACTGGCATTGGTTCTGGCATTGGGGCACAGGAGAAGCATTAAATAATGGCACCCATGAACTTGATGTAATACGTTGGGGGCTTGGGGTTGATTATCCAACAAAGGTAGTATCTGCCGGAGGCCGGTTTCATTTTCAGGATGACTGGCAAACACCGGATACGCAAACCATCACATATAATTTTCCAAATAATACAGCTTGTACCTGGGAGGGCCGCAGTTGTAATGGATATAGTACAGAGGGTACTGGCCGCGGCGTAGTTTTCTATGGCGATAATGGAACTATATTTTACCCCGGCGCTAATAGTTACAAAGTATTTGATGCGGCAAGTAAACTTGTGTATGAAGCAAAGGATAATACAATAGCTGACCCTACAAATAAGGTCAGTCCTTTTGAAGCATTAGATACACTTCACCTGGTGAATTTTGTAGAAGCCGTTCGTGAAAAAGAAAAAATCAATGCACCAATTCTTGAAGGTCATAAATCAACTTTATTACCGCAACTGGGCAACATTGCTTACCGGGTGGGCAGAGCTTTAAAATGCGATCCTGCCAATGGTCATATTCTTAATGATAAAGAAGCTATGAAGTTATGGAGCAGGGAATATGAAAAAGGATGGAACGTAAAAGTTTAATAAAACAGTGCAGTATTATAGTTGATTTTCCGCAGGTATTATTTCACAAATCCATTTACCATCTATACAGCTATGAAAGCCCTTCCTCTTCTACTGCTTCCACTTTTGCAGGAGTAGTAACCCGCAAGATCAGTGCAACTGTTTCTGCTGGTTTATCCCAATGCGGAAAGTGGCCGCATTTATTAAACCAATACAAATGCGCATCTGGAAAAAGATGCAAAGCTTTATTAGCCTGTGATGGAAAGCAAATCCTGTCCTGCCTTCCCCAGCCAATAACTAATGGCTTTGTAATAGAGCCTCTTGCCGCTCCCTGTTGTTCATCACCATAAGCCAGGTCATGCAACAGTTCGTTATACACTGGCGATGAAGCATAGCTGCGTAATTCGGTAAGTGCAAGATGCGGCTCTATCTTCCAGGGCTTTGGAGAAAATTGCGCCAACAGCATTGACCTTGTAAGTTTGTTGCTTGTGAGTGCCGGTAATGCTGGCTTTAAAGTCCGCACGATGCGCACAGAAGCCCCTCCGGAATAGTAAAAGAAAGGCCGCTGCCACCCTTCCCAAAATCCACCGGGATCTAAAGATATTACTGCACCTAAAGGACCGTTCCGCCGGGCCATTTCCAAAACAAGACGGCCACCCATTGAAGAGCCAACGGTATCTATACCTGTAAGCCCGTTGCGATGGATGAAAGCAGTAACAGCATCAGCAAGGGTAGCAATGGTTGTAGCACCATCCAACTTCCGGGTTTTGCCATGACCAGGCAAATCTATTGCTACCACCTCACGGTGTTTGGCCAGTCTGTCAAGCACGGGCATCCACGACTTCCATGATCCACCTAAACCATGAATTAATAAAAGTGGCTGTCCATTCCCATAGCGTATATGATTCAGTTTCATCTTGTGTAATTTATACTGTTGTTTATATTTTTACTATCAAATAGCAGGCCGCAGGTTTTATACATTTTGGTTTTTTAAGCCTTCGCCCTGGCACTAAGTTTTAATCACTTCAAAATTGGTTTCAATAAGAGTTGCAGGTTGTGCCTTTACTTTTATCTTATCCTCTCTATTCAATCACAAAAGCATACAAGAAAAATGGGGTTTGTTTTTTTGTAAGAGATGAGATATGCCGCACAAAAAAAATTAAATTGCTACCCCATAGAATCTAAAGCAGTAGCAGACTCGCGTAGTAATGATAGCAACCCATAAAAGAAATGCCCCTATCCAATTCTTGCACAAAAATTCAAATAAGGCTGGCCCTCAGGTTCATGGAAGGCTTCTCTAACCGTTTTGCAATAAAATAACTGAATGCCCTATATTTGTCAGCATAGTAAGTGCTTATGTTTAATTTGATTCTATTTGGCCCTCCGGGTAGCGGAAAGGGCACTCAATCAGAAAAAATCGTTTCGCAATTCGGCTTAAAACATCTTTCTACCGGAGATCTTTTGCGCCGTGAAAAAGCCGATAAAACGCCACTTGGCCTTGAAGCAAAAAGCTTTATGGATAAAGGGCAACTGGTGCCCGATGAAGTGGTAATAGGAATGATAGACTCTTGCCTGGAAAGTAATCCAGATGCAAAGGGATTTTTATTTGATGGCTTTCCAAGAACGGCTGCCCAGGCAGAGGCACTTGATAAACTACTTTCTTTTAAAAAAACTGCTATCTCTAAAGTTATAGCCCTGGAAGTTTCGGAAGAAGAGCTTGTAACACGTTTATTAAAGCGTGGTGAAACTTCCGGTAGAAGCGATGATATTAATGAAGAAGTGATCCGTAAAAGATTTGCTGTATACCTCAATGAAACATCAGCAGTGGCAGAACATTACAAAGCACTTAAAAAATTTGAAAGTATTAAGGGCGAAGGTTCTTTGGAAGAAATATTTGATGCTATTAGCCAGGTAATAACGAGTGCACAAATACAGCATATAGAAGCCTAAAAAAATTTGCTAAAGGCTGAATAACACGAACATACAAACCGATAAAATAGATTTTCTAAAGCATAAGTTCGTTCCGCTACTTCAACAACTATCAATAGATACTCCTTCAGTTTGGGGAACTATGACGTTACAGCAAATGATTGAGCATTTTGCTGATGCTATCAGGCTTTCCTCCAGACGTTTTGCACATACCACATTGGTTACACAACACATAAAAGATTTTTCACCTTGTTTAAGACTGATAATTCCTTTGAATGAAAGATGGAACTTGAGTGCAATGCCGGAACACTATTATTATTCCTCTGCTTTGTTTTATGAAACGGGTGTCGACAATTAGGGCTTTCAAACTCATTACGTTGATTGAAGATTGTTTGTTTTAGGGTGGTTGTTGCCCATTGGCCAACGCCACAGGTGTTGGTGACAACACACAACAACGGTCCGGGCTGCGGGGAACACTGGCAAGGGCGAAGATGTGAGTGATTTCTGCAGGCATCTTTTCTATATTGGTAGGGAAGACAATAGGCTTATTATCCGCTATGCGCCTGGCTTCTATTCGTCTTACAGGATGCTTTGTCTTTGCTTCTTCATGAAGTTTATAACTCGAAGTACTACGAACAGATGCAATACTGCTGCACTGGTTAAAACTTATAACTGTACCCTAATCTAAAAACCTGTGTCTCATAATAATCAACTGTATTGAACTTAAAACCATTGCCGGTTATAGTTTTTGCAATTCTGAGGGTATTGAAAATATCTGTACCGTTTAAGAACAGTTCGCCTGCACCTTTTTGTAATTGTTTTTTAACACCCAAGTCAACTGAAAACCTTGAGCCTATTTTGCCTTGCGGTATAATATCTGGTGCTAAATAAATAGTTGTAAGTTGTACATCAACCTGTTTTGGAAAATGAAATGCGCCGTTGAATTTTACATTACCAGATGTTGCATTTTCAGTCTCAGAACTGTATACTGTTGGAACGGGGTATCTATTAGTTACACTAAAAGAATTAATAGTGTTTTTATAAACGTTAGCACTTGTATTAAAAGAAAAGCTTTTGGAAACATTTTGTTGAAATACAACTTCAGCCCCTGTATTGTAACTACGTCCTGTATTTTGAAAAACATTGTATAAGATAGTATTGCCTGGTACTTGTGTGGCAATACGTGTTATAGTGCCGTCAATTATGCGATGATACAAAGCAGAGTATAAACTACCTCCGCCCAAGTTTAACTTGTGACCTGCTTCGATGGTATTGGTGAACTGGGGACGAAGACCAGGGTTGCCTACTTTTAACAATTCAGGTTCATCATATTTAGGAAATATCCTGATGTCTACTTCGTTGGGTCTGTCAACACGTCTATTATAAAACAATGAAAGTTTGTTACGTTCGTTTAACTTGAAACCTAAACGCAAGTTTGGGAAAGGTTGTGTGTATGAATAGCCATCACTCTTATAAGTATTATGGTTTGGGTTAACATCATAATTAACTTTTACATACTCCATACGTAACCCTGCTTCTAATTCAAACTTCTTGCTTTCTAATACATAGTTGCCATAAAGAGCCGGAATAGTTTCAAGATACTCTGCAAAGCCTCCTGCACCACTATCAATAGGTGAATTTTGCCCTGGATAGAATTGCATATTGATAGGAATACTTCTTAACCGAAGTTTTAAGCCTCCTTCTATTCTACCATATTTTAATGGACGGATATAATCAACAGTAAAGTCGTTTACAAATTCATCAGACAATAGTTTAAATGCGTCTTGACCAGTGAAGGTTGGGAGTATATTAGTGAAGAAGTATCTTTCATCTTCTCTATGCCAAGTATAATTATAATTTGCGTTAAGCAAATGACCAGGTTGTTTGAACTTATGTTGATAGGCAACAGTTGCGGTAGCAGTATATTTTACCTCATCTTCTAAAAACTGCCACAACCTGTTACGTTTTGATAAGTCCTGGTTGAAGTAAGGAATATCACCACGGTCAATTATTTTTTCTCTATTAAATAAACCTGATATTGACAAAGTGTTTTCAGGATTAATTGTATAATCAACACCTGATTTTAAAGTTGCATAGCTTGTGTTCCGGTTTCTTTTAACCTGCTGCCTTATTGTTTCCCCATTGTCATAAAAACGTTCGGTAAACTCATTACGGTTTAGTGTTTGGGTGTATAACCAATCTGCTTGTAAGAATGTATTGAATTTATTTTTCCGATAGTTGAGTGACAAGGAAGGATTGATTTTGGGTGTACGTTGATACTGTGGACGAATGTCAGGAAGGTTTTCTTTCTTTTGCCAAAGAGCACCAAGACCGGCAGTTAATCCTATTTTGCCATTGAACCCTTGCTGATTGTTTTTCTTATAGATTATGTTGATTATACCGGCATTACCATTAGCATCAAACTTAGCTGAAGGATTATTGATGATTTCAATTCTTTCGATTGCACTTGCAGGAATGTTGTCTAATCCGGTTTGACTGCCAAAGCCTGTCAAAGCTGTTTGCCTGCCATCTATTAATACTGCAACTTTATCACTACCCCTTAGTTGTATTTTTCCATCTTGTGAAGTGGTAACGCCCGGAAGGTTATTCATAACCTGTAAAACTGAACCCCCTGATTGAGCTACATTATCAGCCACAGAAAAAGTCTTCTTATCCAGCTTATCTGAAACGCCGCTTTGTTGTGTTGATGTTACAGTTACCTGGTCTAATACTTTCGCTTCTGGTATAATGTCTATATTGCCGAGGTCTAAAAATGCACTTAATTCGCCTACTAATACATCTTGCCTTTTTATCTCATAACCTATGTAGGAAAGCTCTGCATAATAACTACCACTTTTAACATCAGCAAGAGTAAACCTGCCTTGTTCATTTGTAATTGTGCCTACTAAAAAGCTGCTGTCTTTAGCTGACTTTAATGCTACATTCACAAAAGCTAATCCTGTCTTTGCTTTAGCATCTCTTACAAGTCCGCTTATTGTGATTTTACTGAATTGCGCCATTGTTAACGCTGGTAATGAGACAAGAAAAACTAATAAAAATGCACACCTCCCCGTAATTAACTTTTTAAAATGTCCTGTGTTCATTTTCCTTATAATATTATTTCTGCCATTGTAATGTGATTTTCCAGTAATTCCCCTCCAAGGTTTCGTGTCTCACGAACCTGGCTTTTAAAACAATACCTGCAAGGGCAGAGAAAGAGTAGCATAAATATACAATCGCTACTTAAAAAGAACTTTACAATAGTTACCTACAATTTGAAATAAATTCTACTTTGTATCTGTAAATTTATTTCAACCATGAAACTAACTGCGGATTGGCTTCTCGCCGCCTTGTTATTATCTTTTACGACAGTACAAGCACAGAATAAACATATCTCTATTAATAAAGAACCGGCATGGATAACCCGAAATGCCATCAATTATAAGAACAACAAATTGGATGCCCAGGCAGAAGATGGTTATATTGACATGGCATTTGAGAAACAAGTTTGCCTTAAAGAAAAATCTACTTTTTTTAAAGTAGCCATTAAAATACTTTCGGAAACCGGGGTAGAGAATAACTCAAAAATATCTATCGAATTTGAGCCTTCATATCAGCAGGTTATTTTTCATTTTGTCCGCATCATTCGTGGAAAGAATGTCATCAACAAACTTCAACTGTCAAAAATAAAATCCCTCCAGCAGGAAAGAGAATTAGACAAACATCTCTATAACGGCTCACTTACCGCTGTACAAATTTTGGATGATGTAAGAAAAGGCGATATGCTGGAATATAGCTATACTATAAAAGGTGTAAACCCAATTTTTTATAACAAGTATGCGGAAAAATACGACACAAGATTCTCTGTTCCGGTATGTCAGTTATTTTATAAACTTATTGTGCCTAAAGAAAGACAAGTAGAAATAAAAAATTATGGAACTGCAGTTCAGCCTTCCATTATTAGTACTCCAACAGAAACTGTTTATCAATGGAGTATTGATGATTCTCCTCCATTAAAACCGGAGAGTGATATTCCAACCTGGTACGACTCTTATCCAATGATAATGGTCAGTGAGTATAAAAGCTGGAAGGAAGTTAATGATTGGGCGCTTTCTTTATTTACGCCTGAAGTTTATTTGTCTTCTTCACTCCAAAGCCAGATTGAAGAGATAAAGAACACAAATAATACAGATGATAACCGCATCTTAGCGGCCTTGCGTTTTGTGCAGGATGAAATACGCTATATGGGAATTGAAATGGGCGAGAATTCTTATAAGCCGCACAATCCCAATCAGGTTCTTTCACAACGTTTTGGTGATTGCAAAGACAAATCTTACTTGTTTTGCACGCTATTAAAAGCAATGAATATTGAAGCAAGTCCTGTATTGCTGAACACAGTATATAAGAAAACGGTTACCTCCTGGCTTCCCTCACCAACAAGCTTTGACCATACAGTTGTGCGTGTAAAATTTAATAGCAAATATTATTGGTTCGATCCTACAATTATGTATCAAAGAGGAAGCCTAAATGACATTTCTTTTCCTGATTATCAGGCAGGCCTTGTCATTACTAACACTACCCAACAATTAACTGTTATTCCTCTTCAGGATAAAGGGAGCATTAAAGCAAAAGAAGCATTTACAGTATCTGATATGTCAGGCAATGCTACACTTTTAATTACAACTAACTATACAGGATCCTTTGCTGATGGTGTACGCAGTAGTTATAAAAGCAAAAGCCTTTCAGTGATTCAAAAGGGCTACCTGGATTTCTATAGAAGTTATTTTAAAAAGATTGATTCAGATAGCTTATCATATAAGGAGAACGACCAAACAGGATTGTTTACAACATTTGAATATTATACTTTAAAGGAATTCTGGGGACCAAAAAACAGTCTTAAAGAGGCAGTGTTTGAGCCGTATATAATTAATCAAATTATAAAAGCTCCAAAAGAAACAAGTACCCGTAATATGCCTTATGAATTAGCGTATCCTGCTTTGTATGATGAAGAGATTGAGGTGCAGCTACCAGAAAAGTGGAGTATAAAAGAATCACTGGATAAGGTGGTCGGGCCTGGCTTTGCATTTAGTGCAAAATATGAGTGTACAGGGAATAAGGTATTTATGAAATATTCTTACCAAAATTTTAAAGACCATATAACTCCGCAAGAAGTAAAAGAGTTTATAGGCAAGATGAAAGAAGTGGATAATCACTGGTCTTACAGCCTTAGTCAAAGTACACAGGTAGAAACAGATAGCGGAGCACTTGGGGGCTTGTTTGCAAATAATTACAGCACGCTTTATATGTTGCTGGGGGCTTTTGTATTTATTACATATTTGGTACGCAAGAAAAGTTGAACTAAAGACTATAGTTTACTTTTTATATGGTAAAAGCCAACTATTCCGGCGCTCCTTCATTCAATGCATTCCACAATAAATCTTTTAGCTCCGTGATGTTTTTATTTGCCACAGATGAAATGAAAATGTGAGGAATATCTTTGGGCAACTCGTTAGCTATGTCTTTTATCAATTCCTCGTCAAGCATATCGCTTTTGCTTATAGCTATAATAAATTGTTTGTCTAAAAGTTCGGGATTGTATTCTTCCAACTCTTTTACAAGAATGTCGAATTCTTTTTTATGATCCTTGCTATCTGCAGGTAATAAAAAAAGCAATATAGAATTTCGTTCAATATGCCTTAAAAAGCGATGTCCTAAACCTTTGCCTTCTGCTGCTCCTTCAATAATACCAGGCAAATCTGCAATGCAAAAACTTTTTGCATCACGATATGCTACAATGCCTAAGTTAGGTGCAAGCGTAGTAAAAGCATAGGAGGCTATCTTTGGCCTGGCGGCCGTCATTACAGATAACAACGTTGACTTTCCCGCATTAGGAAACCCAACCAAACCAACATCTGCCAGAACCTTTAACTCAAGCACTTTCCATCCTTCAATCCCTGGTAGTCCCGGCTGGCAGTGCTCAGGCGCCTGATTAGTTGGCGTTTTAAAATTTGTATTCCCTAATCCTCCTTTTCCACCGGGTATCCAAATCACTTTCTCATCATGATGTAATACTTCTAATTCCACTTCACCGGTTTCTTCATCCCTGGCTATGGTACCCAGCGGAACTTCTAATATTACATCTTTCCCATCGCGGCCAGTACGGTTATTATCACTGCCTCTCTCCCCATCATCTGCTACAACGTTTTTATGGTATCGCAAATGCAAAAGCGTCCATAAATTACTGTTGCCCCTTAATATAATGTTTCCACCATGGCCGCCATCACCACCATCCGGGCCGCCATAAGCTGTTAACTTGTCTCTTCTGAAATGTTTTATACCAGCGCCCCCATGGCCACTTTTGCAAAACACGCGTATCTGGTCAACAAAATTGCTCTTCTCCAAATGAATAAAATTGAGGCGCAAAGATATTGCGAAGGCAATACTATTAAGGTTAAAGTATAGAAGGCTTGAGTGTAATGCAGTTAACAGGAAAGCCTATTGCACTATAAGTTTTTGCTCAAATACAATTTTCTTAACCTCATTAACCACCCTTACCATATAAAGTCCTTTTGCAAAAAGATAAGATACAGGCAGCACCTGCGTTGTTTTTCCTGAACCTATGGTAACTTTTTTTACCATCGCGATACGTCCAGTCAAATCCATCAACTGAACAAAATAATTTCCGATGCCCACATTATTAAATTGAATATTAAAAGGTGCATTATCGGCTACCGGGTTTGGATAAAGCTGGATATTTTCAGAAGGAACGGGCTTAAGCATAGTAAGGGTTTCAATTTGTGTTAGTCGTTTTTTACCGGTGCTTAGTAAATAATTACTATTGGCCAGATCCGAAGTGTTGTAAGCGATACTACTTGATGTAAAAGGGGTTGCCTGCCAGCTTTTAGTGTCAACAACAAAATTAGATTTTGCAGCGGCACTACTGACCATGAGTTTGCCGTCGATCATCACCAAACAGGCGCTTGTGGTATAACCTGCAGGCAGACTTTTGATAGCACCGAGGTGCGTAGCAACTTTGGTTTGAGGGTTAATCTTAAAAACATTGTTAGCCCCAGTAAATAGATAAAGCATTCCTTTCTCATCTGTAACTATATCTCCTCCGGAACTGGTGCAACTGTTTTGTATAGAAACATTCTTATTGGCCGGATCATCTACCAGGCTGCCAAGTTGTTTTATCATTGGTTTTTTACCTGTGCTAAATTCAAAAAAAGTTGAGGCATCATTGCTGATTGCATAACCCGTTCCATCAGGCGCAATGGCCATGCGGCTGATCGTTTTACTGCCATCTTTTTGCAACAGTGCATCAGCAGAAAAAGCTCCGTCTGTAATAAAATAAACTTTCATTGATGAAAGGTCAATATACCGCAACTGATTTATAAACATTGGCGTGAAATAAAGGCGGTTATGTTTTTTATCCAGAGCCAGCGCCGCAACACCCGAAGTAAAGGGCAGTGTTTCATTCCCTGCTTTGCTTCTTATTAGCTGCTTTCTGGAATAAGCATCATAAACAATTGAATTTGTCTTGGTACCATCAAGCAACACAGGCGAGTATTCTCCTGTACTTAAATTAAGCTTGCGAAGCACTGTCCAGTTAGAACCTTGATGTGTTACATCTGTAACAGCATAAGCAAAGCGGTCATTTTGAGCATATAATTTAACAGAGGAAAATAATATAACCAGGGCAGCGAAGCAATAAGATAGGGTTGGTTTCATAAACAAAGTTTAGCGAGCATTAAGGTAAGAATAATTAGCTGTTTGTTATAGCTCCCCTACCAGAACCTAAGAGTTTATAGATCATTATCAAACGTTATCTGGGAAAATAATTTTTATTTTTTATTGTTTGAAAAAAGTCTTTTTACTCCTGCATAAATAAAGAAGCCTGCAATAACACATAGGATGAGTTTGCCCTGCCAGGTGAAATTAGTAACATGGTCTACAGAATAAGCTTCAAGCAATAATGCAGGAATTTTTCCCACCGAGCTGACAATTAGAAAAGATAGGAAAGATATCTTTCCAATTGCTGCAGCGGCAGTTACCAACCCTGAAGGCACAAATGGAAGAAGGCGTAATGAAAAAAGAAGCGTAAAAGCATATTTGCCTTCTGCATTAATCAATCTTTCAAGGGCAGGATATTTTTGAAGATTGTTTTTAAATGTTTCTTTTAAACCTTTACGGTATAAAAGAAAAGCGATTGCTGCGCCAAGCGCTTCGCCTAAAAAAGAAATAAATGTTCCTTGCCAAAAACCAAAGAATATAATATTGGCAGCAGTTATAAAAAAACTGGGAAGCACACCCGATATAGCAATCAGTATACTTATTACTAAGCTGATAATAAAAGCTGCCTGCGGAGATTGTTCAAATAAGGAAAGAAGAAAATCTTTCACAGGTTAATTAATGTTTTACCTGTTCTGAAACAAGTGCCTTTAAATAAAGCTACCTGCTCACCTTTTTCATTGGTTACGGTTACAAGGTATAATCCTGTGCTTCTGCCGTTGTGCTGTTCTGTAGCTTCTGCCGTCAATATATTTCCGGGTTGCGTTGACTTAGTAAAATTGATGGTTGTATCAAGAGCTACAGACAAATTATTACGGTTGTTGCAGGCAAAAGCAAAAGCGCTGTCTGACAAAGCAAAAGCAATGCCTCCATGTACAATTCCAAAACCATTAATCATCTCTTCTCTTACAGTCATTTGTATTTTACTATAGCCTTCTTTTACTTGAAGCACTTTAATGCCAAGCCACTGGCTGAATAAATCTTTCTCCATCATTGCGGCAACAACCTGGTTGGCTTGTTTATCTTTTTCTGTATTCATAAATAATATTCTTCACTGTAAAAATTTCATTTACCCTTTTTGCTGAAATGCCTGTATGCCTATTCTTAAACCATTTGTATTGCCTGTGGTGTGTTGATGTTTGCATTCATCTAACTTGCTTTTAAAAATAAGGCCATCTGTGGTTAAAGTCATTGTATTTCTCTGGTGGTGGTGTGTAATAACAGCTACCTTGAATGGTTCTAATAAAACAGAAAGCATACTACAAATGATTTTGTTTATTTGCCAACAAACGTATTGATTAATATAGATATCATGCACGATAAAATAAAGAAGGCAATCTTAATTTTGATCTGGATTTATATAATAATCAGGGCATATAGTGTACTTATAACCCACGATGAGGCTTATTCATTTCTATTGATTAAAACTAATTACCTAAAAGCGATGGCAGGCACAGCCAATACACATTGGTTAAATAGCCTGGGTATGAAAATTGGATATATACTATTTGGACATGAACCCTGGCAATTAAGAATATTTTCAATGTTAGCATGGCCTGTGTATGGCTTTAGTGCCTTGAAGATAAGTGCAGGCTTAAGAAGCAGGTTTCTGGGGTGGGCTTTATTTTGTGCGTTGATTTTAAATCCGTTTTTGCTTGATTTCTTTAGCCTTGCCCGGGGATATGGACTTACTTGTGCCTTTACATTAGCCAGTATTTGGAAAATAACGGAAGCTCTAAACAAACAATCAGTTGAGGATCGCCAATGGCAAGCCGCGTTGGTTTTTGGGATGCTTGCTTTATTTTCAAACTACACTTCGCTGTATTATTTTATAGCTATCATCACTGTATTTATATTTTTTAACTTATTGGAAAGAAATTGGAAGGCTTTATGGCAGCCAAAATATATTAATTGGTATGTGATAACATTAGGTGCCGGGCTTTTTGCTGTTGCTAATCTTTTGTTTATCAAACTTTATACAGGCGATCTTGAGTATGGGGGTGACACCGACTTGATTGGATCTTTATTTGGAAGCATGGTGAATGGAATATTATATTTCAGGGGAAGCGCTTCACTGGCGAATATTCTGACGTATGTGCTGGTTATTTTATTATCAGCATCTGTTGTATATTCTTTTTTTTGGTACGTAAAACATAAAAGAGTCACTTCTTTTATTTATCTATCTGCAACATTGTTTTTTATTCTTTTGCTAAACCTGGCTTTTCATCTACTGTTCGGCACACCCTATCTATACAGCAGAACAACGTTAATGCTTTATCCTTCTATAGTGACAGTTCTATTTCTTTTTTTTGATGCCATTGAATTCCGGAAGCTGAGAATTACTTATATGCATGTTGGACTCAGTGTATCTGTTATGCTAATGTTTATCATTCATTTTTTTTCAACTTTAAATTTTAAATACTGCTTTGAATGGAAACAACAGGCTGAAAGTAAAGAGTGCTTTGATTACCTGGTAAAATTGAATGCCCATAATGTATTAACCCATGAATGGCACTATGGTGTTTATCTCAATTATTATAAAGTGCTGGACGAAGAAAAGTATTCATTTAAACCAGAGAAGGTAACGACTCGGGAATTTGTTTCTATACCTGATGAACTTTATAATAAGGCAACACATTCAGATTATGCCTTGATATTACCACCTTACGATTTAGTAAAAATGAGAAGCAAAGGATTAAGGTTTACTGTATTGAAAGAGTTTCCCATTACGGGTTCCCTTATTATTGAGTTTACAAAAGATACCGAAGAGTAATGAAAGCCCTCTCCCTAATAGCACGGTATAACGTATTTAAAATCTAATGACATTTAAAATATTCAAAATCTGCCTTACAATCATGGCATTTGTACAGTGCCATACAAGCCGTTGATCCAAACGGTCTGATTATTCCGGTATGATAAGAAATACATCGCGGGCATTCAACTACTTCCTATTGAAACATTTCTTCTTAACAAAATTGTTGCTTTGGATTTGGAGGGGCAATGCCTTAAGCTTTTAATTTTATCTTTCCTTCGGCTGTCATCCAATCGGTACTCCAGGCTGGGGAAAGCGTTTGCCTCGCTTCTATATTTTCCATTCCATGTTCTAATAGCTTCAAAAGTCAATAATGGATTCAACTGTAATGCGGGTTCCTTTTATCACTGGCTTGCCAACATAATAGCCTTATTTATTTCAATATGGTCGTGAAATTTTCCCATACTTGTAATTTATTAATTTATTACCAAAAGCTATTATGATAAGCTCTTTGAAAGCATTGCAGATCTATAAGAATATTTCTTCAATGGTCTGTATCATTTTCCTGCTTCTCCTATAACTTTTATCCCGCGTTCAGGCTGTAAGGGTAAGCATTGCATCAGATATATTTCTTTCGCTTCTTACACTTAATGCTTTACCGGGCATCAAAATCAACAAATATTTTTGAAGTTATTGGGTGGGACTGGCAGGTAAGGATAAAGCCATCTTCCACTTCTTCATCATCTAAACCCCAATTGTTAGTCATTTCAACTTCGCCTTCTATTAGTTTGGCTTTGCAGGTAGCACATACACCTCCTTTGCAGGCATAAGGAAGATCAGCGCCTTCGTCAAGCGCAGCATCTAAAATACTTTCTTCATCGTATCCTAAATCAAATGAAAACGTAATTCCATCAAGACGCACCTTTACTTCTGCCCTTTTACCTTTATAGGTGGCTGATTGCTTTTGTTCCACTAATTCATTTTTTTTACTGGTATTGTAAACAATTCAAAAATGGATATGTTCTTTATGAAAGCCTTTTTATTTGCTTCATTATGAGGAAGCGGGTTCTTTTATATGCGGTTTTTATAATTACCTGTCTACTTTATTATTAATTTTCGGAATTGTTTTAAGATAAGCATATATAGCCTTTGCTTCTCCATTGGTTAAGTCTGTATAGGGTTTCATTGGCGGCCTTAATGCAGGCTGGCCATCTGGCACTACACCTGTTTTTAAAGCCCTCACAAAATCCTCTTCTGTCCATTTACCAATTCCTGTTTCTTCATCCATAGTAAGGTTCCTTGAATACATTTTACTTCCATCAGGCATTTTAAATTCATTGCCACCCCCAAAGAAGCCTTTTGATTTTTCAGGATTAATAAAATCATCGGTTGCAAAATCCCTTGAATGACAGGCATAACATTCTACTTTATACAACGCTACATATTCTCCCCATTTTACAATATTGCTTGTATCAGGCTCCGGTATAGGTTGATGTGAAAAAGGCATGGGTTTCATTGCCTTAATATTGGCAAGGAATTTTGAAAGAAAAGAATATTTCGAATCTGGCTGAACGGTATTATCCGGTTGAACCCAATTATGGTCAGAGCGCAAAAACGATATAATTGACTGCAGGTCTTCATCCGACATTTTAGAAAGTTTAGCCATGATGGGGAGGAACCTGCCATCCGGCTTTACACCTGTTCGTAATAAGTAAGCAAGCTGGCCATCCGTCCATTTGCCAATTCCATGCTCAGGGTCTTTGGTGATGTTCCTGGAGTAAATAGCACCAAATTGGCTTATTTCATCCATTTTTCTACCGGTAAGCTTATTGGTGTTTGGATCTCTATGGCAATCATTACATAGCATTGTAGATAACTGCCTGCCTCTTTCTATTAGTTGCGGTGTTGTATTTACTTTTAAACTTACTTTCTCGGGGGTATAATGAGGTATGCCCCTAATGGCAACAAAAGCCGCAAAGCCTGCAACTATAATTATAATGATGCCTAAAACAATTAGTAAATAACGAAGTGCTTTTTTCATGACAAATAGTTTTGGTAGTTATGTCTAAAGTATGAAATTTTATAATGTGCGCCATGTACCTTTTTTATGAATTTCAGGCAAGGCTAATGAAGTGTTTTTATAGGCGTAGGAAATGTTTGCTGGTCATTAAGTACGAGCTGCTTCCATCTTTAGTAAACAAAATGCTTAGGTTTGCACGCAATTTCAAACAAGAAACAATGAAGTGCGAAGCTGGATTACCCCCCACCTCGTACTTCGTACCTCGTACTTAAACCTTTATTATGTCTTTGATTGTTGTAGGCTCCATGGCATTTGATATGATTGAAACGCCATTTGGCAAAACTGACCGTATAATAGGTGGCGCCGCTACTTATATTGCCTGGAGCGCTTCCAATTTTACAAAGCCAATCCGCCAGGTATCAGTTGTAGGGGGAGATTTTCCCAACGAGGAGCTTGATGCTTTAAAACATAGAGGAGTAGTATTAGATGGTGTACAAATAAAAAAAGATGAAAAGTCTTTTTTCTGGTCGGGTAAGTACCACATGGATATGAATACCCGTGATACATTGGAAACGCAATTAAATGTGTTGGGAACATTTGAGCCGGTTGTTCCCGAGAGCTTTCAAAATAGCGATTTTTTAATGCTGGGTAATTTAGCGCCCTCTGTTCAACTTAGCGTTATCAAACAACTGAAAAAACGCCCTAAGCTGATTGTGATGGATACTATGAATTTTTGGATGGAAATCGCCTTGGATGATTTAAAAGAAGTGCTGAAAGAAGTTGATGTGTTAATGGTAAACGACAGCGAGGCAAGGGAATTAAGCCATGAGTATTCTTTAGTAAAAGCCGCTAAGAAGATAATGACCATGGGACCGAAGTACCTGATTATTAAAAAAGGAGAACATGGCGCTTTATTGTTTCATGAAGAGAATGTATTTTTTGCCCCTGCCCTTCCTTTAGAAGATGTGTTTGATCCCACAGGTGCAGGTGATACTTTTGCCGGCGGCTTTATTGGGCATATTGCCCGCACAAAAGATATTTCATTTGAAAACATGAAAACAGCCATCATTGTTGGTTCTGCTATGGCCAGCTTTTGCGTTGAAAAATTTGGCACAGAACGATTAAGAGAAATTACTAAAGAAGATATTCATAAAAGATTAATGCAATTTCAGGAGTTAGTGAATTTTGAGATTGAGTTGGTGTAAGAAGCGTTCATAAAATAACTACTTACCGAAAAGATGTTACGCCTCGCCCATCATAAGACCCTCAATTGTGTGGCCCTGCACTATTGTTTCAAGCTTATTTACCAACCGGTAAGTAAGGTGGTCTTTTAAGCTTTGAGGCAGCGTTTCATAAAAATTTTTCGTGATCTGCAGATCATGCCGTTCAGCATTATTAGCACCAGGCGCATCAACACCTAAAACAACTGCGGGCCGCATTTTATCTGAATGATTAGTAGTACCCCGGTGAATAGTAAGTGCGGACCTTGCTGAAATATCGCCCATCATGGGCATCTTACGTTCTCCCTTTTGTTGGTAGTTTTGAAAATTCGATTTTGATGGAAACATGCCGTGCTCAAAGCCAATAGGCAGATCCCATTGTGTACCAGGAGAAATTTCAAACGGGCCCATGTTTTCATAAACATCAACTGTTGTAAGATTAAATGCCAGTGAATTAAGTCTGCGTCCTGATATAGTATCCTCCGGAGCAGGAAAATCCCGGTGCCATGGCTGATCAACCGCTCCAGGGCCAGGCACATCAAAACCAATTTCTACAATTTTATATTGAGGCCCCAGCACAGCTTCACATACCGCTACTACCCAGGGATGAGTAGCCAACTCAATAAAGCCTTTTATGTCTTCCGGGTGAATTTCAACATAATGGCGTTTAGGCCCACGGCCAACAGCACCGCCCGGACGCTTTAAAGCTTCATCATATAAGGCCAATACATCCTCGTGTAATTGTGTTACCCATTCCCGGCTAAATGCACCCTTGAGGCCGATAAAACCATTGCCATAAATACCTCCCATAATTTGCGCTATATCATAATTATGTAGCAGGCCTTTTACGTTTATATCTTTATCAGTTTGTTGTTCGGGAGCAGAAATATTAGACAAGGCATTGTTCATAACTGGTGTTTGTTTTATTGTACAACGATAATGCCATAGGCCAGGGAATAATTTCAAAAATAAAGAGATAACGTAATTCAAGTTCGCAGTTAGCAGTTGGCAACAATTGCTGGTTTTATTGAACCGGAGTAAATGCAAACTTCAGTCTCGTTTGCAAACTGCTAACGGATAATTGGTAATTTGAATTAATTATATGATAGGAAGAATAAAGTTCATTAAGAGTTCCTAATAAATTCATCGCTTCGATACATTTCAAAGCAATCATATAGTTTACTTGCTTTACATTCAGTAATAAAAAGTATGAGAAAAACCCGCCTTGAAGCATTTAGCGATGGTGTACTAGCAATCATTATTACCATCATGGTTCTGGAATTAAAAATTCCACATGGCGACGAGCTCGTTTCTTTAAAACCTTTATTGCCCGTGGTAATAAGCTATATCCTCAGCTTCATTAATGTTGGGATATACTGGAACAATCACCATAACATGATACATGCTGCAAAAACAGTAAACGGAACAATATTATGGGCAAATGCACACCTGCTTTTCTGGCTTTCACTAGTGCCGTTTGCAACAGGTTGGATGGGCGAAAATCATTTCTCAAAATGGCCGGTAGTTTTATATGGTTTTATTCTACTGATGGCAGGAATCGCCTATTACATTCTGGCCCATTGCCTCACTGATTTGCATGGGAAAAATTCAGACTTCGCAAATGCCTTGGGAAAAGACAGGAAAGGACTAGCATCTGTTATTCTTTTTGCCTCGGGTATCGGCCTTGCATTTATACACCCTTATATCGGCTTCGGCATGTACATACTTGTAGCGGTTATCTGGTTTATGCCTGACAAGAGGTTTGAAAATAATATAAAGGCCAGTTAATGACGTGGCGGATCTTTCGCCATTTATTAAAAAATAGCCGCCAGCAATTTATAGGTACCCCATATAATTGCCACGATGACTAAAAATAAAATGACCAGCACTGGCACAATGGCTTTCCATGCACCTCCCTTATGCCGGCCTTCCTGGTAATGCTCCTGCATTAAACGCAGGTTGCGCATATTGGCTTTAAATGCTATGTCGAATATATCTCCCAGCAGAGGAATAGAACCTACTAATGCATCAATCAAAATGTTCAACGTCATTCTTGCCAGCACAAAACCGCTGGCACCATTATTTGCCATAATCCAAAGCATGTAACCAGATACTGCAAAAGTTGAAAGATCACCTGCCCCGGGAATAAGACCTATAATGCCATCGAGGCCAAAACGAATATCAGTTCCCGGTACACGAAACTGGGCATCCATTAGTTTTGCGAGGTACGACAATTGTTTTAACCCGCGTTGTTGTGGGTGAGGTGGTAATACGGTATCGCTAACAGCGTTCTTGCTCATACTTTTAAAGGAAATGAAAATTATGCCAAAGGCAATTTAGCAATATGAAATGACAATAAAGCTTTCCCGTTAAGCAGTAGAAGTATAAACCCCTCTAAATAGCTAAAACTGAAAAACAGATTGTTCCGGCATGAAGATACCAATGCAACGAGTCAGGTATTTTATGTAGTTTACCGGCTAGTGCAAAAGAAAAAAATCTCCATAACCTTTGTTCTTAAAAGACATTTCTTAAGGCTTGTCTTTAGCCTTTTACCCTTACCTGTTTTTGCACAGGATATTACCGGTACATGGACAGGACATATACAAACAGCCGGCAGCGAGGTTCCCTATGAAATTGTGATAACGGGAACTAAGGACAACTTCACTGGTTACTCGCTCACAGTTTTTACGTTTGAAGGCGTTGAAAACATAGGCGTAAAAAGCATCAAACTTAAAAACAAAAACAAAATTATATCTATTGAAGATGATGAGTTGCTTTATAATAACTACACAACGCCCTCAAAAAGAGTAAAGCTGTTTGCCAATCTGTTTCTGAAAATAAGCGACTCATTAATGATCATGAATGGAACCTTTGCTACAAGAACTATTGATTTCAGAGCACAGGACACAAAGCCAATTATAGGAACTATCAGATTGCAAAAGCAACGAAGCTTTAAGCCTACCAAATTAATTGCTATGCTGGGCGAAATGAATTTGCTTGATGATATAACCTTTGTTCCTGCAAGTTTAAAAGTTCGGGAAAGCAGCGCTGTAGCTATTCCTAAGCCTTCGCCTTCTATGCCTCAAAAACAATCAGAGCTAATAATAGCGGAGAAAAAACCTGAAAAGGTTGTACCCTTTATAAATAAGCCGGAATCTTTTGTTCTAAAACCTGTGGCTGCTGCAGCTGAAATTGCATTGAGGAAAACAGACATTATAAGGCAAGTGTTCTTTACATCAGATAGCCTTGTGCTTCGTATTTATGATAATGGCATTGTTGATGGAGATACCGTTAGCGTAGTCTTGAATGGAAATGTTATTCTATCAAAAAAAGCACTTACAATAAAGCCGATAGAAACCACTATCCAAACCACTCCCTTGGCTGGTGACTCTTTGCAACTAATATTATATGCAGAAAACCTTGGCAGCATTCCTCCAAATACAGGTTTGTTAGTGGTACAAGACGGCAATGAACAAACAACCATTCGATTTGCAGGCGACCTTCAAAAAAATTCAGCTATAATTTTTAAGAGAAAAAAGCAATAAGAATTTACGCTACTTACCAAGTAACGAGCTTCTTTACATTACCCTTTTGCTCTTAGAATCTTTTACTGCTTTACCCGCCAATATTTCACTACTTCTTATCGGCTGAGAACTTGATTGCACTACGGCAAAAGACATTTGAACAATCCTTCCATCAGGTAGTTCGGCAATATATACATTCGAATTTACTGCCATTGGCACAAGCAGCGTATTGGATTTAATGACTTCCTTGCCTTCACCCAATTTGAATGCTTTTTTAAGTTTTAAGTAATTGGTAAGCTTTTTATCAGGCACTGCAGGTGATGTTTTTATTACACCATTTACGAAAGGAAAAGGATCAATAGGGCCAACATAAGTATACACCCCAAAATGAAGATGGGAAGGTGTATTTTTCGCATTGCCGGTATTGCCAATAAGACCGAGCGTTTCGCCTTTTTTTACTGCCTGCCTTTCCTGTACCAACTGCTTATCAAGGTGGGCATAATACAGTGTAATGTTTCTATCATTTACTTTCAACCAGACCACTTTGCCCCCAATGGCCGTTTCTTTAACGCCTGTTACAATTCCATCTGCTACTGCCACAACAGGAGTACCCCTTTGGCGCAAAAATATCAACGCCCTCATGGCTGCGTTTGCCACCATCGCGGCTGGCTCCCCAAAAGCTTCCTGTTTTTGCTTTACTACCAGCTACAGGAAAATCCAATGAAGGGCCTACAGAAACGGACAAACTATATTCACCAGCTTTAAATAATTCCGGCTGCAACCGAAGTATATATGGCCCTGGCTCATTTATATTAAAACTAAAAGTAGAGAAAGCTGTATCGGCTGCATGCAACAGTGAAATTTCAGTTCCTTTTTGCTCAAAAAGGTCTGCGTATAAAATGAAGTTTACAGAAGATTTTCCTGCTAGCGTAAAAGTGATTTTTTCGCCCTGTTTAGCAGTAAACTTTAAAGCAAGAGCACGTGGTTTGTCATTTCCAAAATAGCCCTGTTGTCTATAGGGCAGTTGAACTTCAATTGGATCTAGCAATACCAACTTTGATGCTGCTACCCATTGGCGACCGGCAGGTGTCTCTTCAAGGCCCATATCATCAAGTTTTTCTGCATATTTTTCATGTGGGGTTTTCTTACTAAAAATATTTTTTGATGTAGAGCTGCATGATGCAAAAAACGCCAACACTAATAAAGAGAATAACACATTTTTCATAGATGAACAGCAGGTGCAAACACAAGGCCGGATAAAGTGAAGAAAGTATTAAGAGTAGACAAGGACGGTCATGAACAAAATTAAATGCATGGGCTGCCGCTAAATAAAAAACCGGCACAAGGCCGGTTAAATATTAATATTAAACTATCAGAGGTGTTTTAACACTTCTTCCCCCATAGCATCTGTTCCCAAAATATTACCGGAATGAGTTCCTGCATCTGCAATATCACGGGTGCGAAAACCTTCTTTTAATACTTTATCCACTGCATTGAGGACCGCCTCTGACTCTTCTTTCATACCAAAAGAAATATCCAGCAATAATGCGGCAGAAAGAATGGAGGCCAAAGGATTTGCTATCCCTTTACCCGTAATATCATGAGCAGAACCATGAATAGGCTCATACACACCCGTGCCGTCACCTATGGAAGCAGAAGCCAGCATACCCATAGAGCCTGCAATTTGAGAAGCTTCGTCTGTTAAAATATCTCCGAATAAATTAGCGGTAACCACTACATCAAAACGCCGTGGATCTTTAATTAACAGCATAGCTGTAGAGTCCACAAACTGATGCTCTACTTCTATATCAGGATATTCAAATGCTACTTTTTGCACTACTTCACGCCACAGACGGCTTGTTTCAAGTACATTGGCTTTATCAACCGAGCATAATTTTTTTCTTCTTGTGCGGGCAGCATCAAATGCTCTTCGTGCAATGCGTTCTACTTCGTAGCGGCTGTATTCCGCCATGTCATAAGCTGTATCACCATTGTTCTTTCTTCCTTTTTCGCCAAAATATATATCGCCGGTCAACTCCCTGAAAAAAAGAATATCAGCGCCTTTTAAAATTTCAGGCTTAATGCTTGAAGCACCTAACAATTCATCAAACAATTTTATAGGACGCAGGTTTGCATACAGGCCCAACTCTTTACGCATCTTCAACAAACCTTGTTCAGGTCTAACTTTAGCACCAGGGTCATTATCATATTTCGGATGGCCCACAGCGCCAAACAATACGGCATCTGATTTTCTCATTTTCTCCAATGATTCATCAGGTAAAGCAACACCTGTAGTTTCTATGGCTACATGGCCAATAATGGCTTCGTCATAAGTAAACTCATGCCCGAACTTTGCGGCGATCTTATCTAAAACTTTTTTACCCACTGCGGTTACTTCCTGTCCGATTCCATCTCCGGGAACGATTAGAATGTTTTTTTTTGCCATTAGCTTTTGATTGTTTATTGTGAATGGTCAATGGTCAATGGTGAATAGCAGAATCGATCAGTCCTGATAATAATTTAAAGCAACGGACCATAGCAATTCCTAGTTCTTTCAAATCAAAATCATCAGTTAGATAACCAAGGACTTTTGCAATGTCTAAGGCTGCATCAACTTCAACTATAGAACCTCTGCTAATTTCATAATAACGCTTTCTTTCCTGCTCCGATTTTCTGGAAGCCCCTTCAGCAATATTTACGTGAACAGACAATGCTGCCCTCCTGATTTGGGAGATCATGCCAAATTTTTCCTCTGCCGGGAGTTGTTTTGTCATCTTATATGACTCTAAAACAAACTTTTTTGAAGCTGAATAAATGTCAAGCTTTTGATGATTGAGTGTTAGAAACATAATAATGAACCGTTTAACTAACCAAGATAAATTTAATTGATAGAAAACGTATTCACTATTGACCATTCACCATTCACTATATCAAATTCAGCATTTTCTGCGTAGCCTTTATAGCAGATACCGTTTGGTCGCTATCCAATCCCCGGGTTTTAAATTCCCTGTTACCGGCAGACCATGTAATAATGGTTTCGCACAGCGCATCTGATTTCCCCCCCGGAGGAATACGTACTGCATAATCTGTTAATACAGGCAACTCAATTTTCTTTTTAGTATAAACAATTTTTAAAGCATTCATAAAGGCATCGTACTGCCCATCACCTTGCGCCTGCTCTTCAAAGGTTTCATTTTCAATGGTAATTTTTATGGTTACGGATGGACGCAAATCTTTCGAATGAGTAAGAAGATAATTATCAATCTGAATTTTTTCCTTGATAGTATTACTGTCCAAAATATCAGAAATAATATAAGGTAGATCAGCTTGTGTTACCACTTCTTTACGATCTCCGAGTTCTATAATTTTTTGTGTTACTTTCTTCAGGTCTTCATCTGAAAGCTGTATGCCCAACTCCTGCAGGTTATTTTCTATGTTAGCTTTTCCGCTTGTTTTTCCTAAAGCATATTTTCTTTGACGGCCAAAGCGCTCCGGCATTAATTCATTAAAATAAAGCTGGTTCTTTTTATCGCCATCAGCATGTATGCCCGCTGTTTGCGTAAAAACATTTTCACCTACAACGGGCTTATTAGCCGAGATGCTAAAACCGGAAAAAGTTTCTACCAGCTTGCTTACAGTGTACAATGATTTTTCTGCAACAGATATCTTTACCTCTTTTACATAATCGTTCAAAACCGCCACAGCACTTGCCAAAGGCGCATTTCCAGCTCTTTCGCCCATTCCATTTATGGTAAGATGCAGGCCATGTACGCCTGCTTTAACCGCTTCTAAAACATTAGCGGTGCCTAAGTCATAATCATTGTGTGCATGAAAATCAAAATGAAGTTGAGGGTAGTGGTTTACTAATTCGTGTAAGTAAGAATATGTTTCCGAAGGAATTAATATTCCTAAAGTATCAGGCAACAGTACTCTTTTAATCGGCTGATGTTGCAAAAAATCCAGATATTCCAACACATACTCTTTCGAACTTCGCATGCCATTGCTCCAATCCTCAAGATATACATTGCACTGCAAGCCTTTTTCATTAGCTAAGGCAATAACAGCAGCTACATCGGAAAAATGTTGCTGTGGTGTTTTTTTTAACTGGTGCGTTAAATGATTGAGCGAACCCTTGGTAAGGAGGTTCATAACTTTAGCGCCGGCTTGCAGCATCCAGTCTACAGAAGTTTTTCCATCAACGAAGGTTAATACTTCAATCTTATCTAAAAAACCATTTGCAGCAGCCCAGCCAGTAATCTTTTTTACGGCATCAAACTCTCCTTCTGATACCCGTGCAGAAGCAATTTCAATACGATCTACTTTTACTTCTGTCAATAGCAATTTGGCAATCGTCAATTTTTCAGATGCAGAAAATGAAACACCACTCATTTGTTCACCATCGCGAAGTGTGGTATCCATGATCTCAATATATCGTGGAGCCACGGTGGACGACCTCATTTTTTTACTGCCGGATTCAACTAATGCTTGCATGATGCAAAAAAAATTTATTGAAAGTTATAATTGGTGAATTACATGAAGACAACATTATAACCCGTGAAGGTTGTTTAATAAAGGCTGGCGGTGGCAAAGGTTTTCACCTCTTCTTTCATGGCTTGTAAATAATCAATATCATCATACCCATTGAGCATGTTATTCTTTTTATAACCATTTATATCAAATTGTTCAAATTCCCCGGTAGCAATAATTGTAATTTTTTGTTCAGGGAGATTTACTTCAAGCTCTGCTTTTGGATTTTTTTCAATTGCCTTAAAAATTTTATCTAAAAACTCATGACTTACCTGTACAGGCAGTATGCCAATGTTTAATGAATTGGATTTAAATATGTCAGCAAAAAAACTTGACACTACGCAACGAAAGCCATAATCATAAATGGCCCAGGCAGCGTGTTCGCGGCTGCTTCCGCTACCAAAATTTTTTCCACCTACCAAAATTCTACCAGAATAAATCGGATTGTTTAAAATAAAATCCTGTTTAGGCGTATTGTCGGGATTGTAACGCCAATCTCTAAAAAGATTATCACCAAAATTTTTACGCTCTGTGGCTTTTAAAAAACGGGCAGGAATTATTTGATCAGTATCCACATTTTCAATAGGTAACGGAACAGCAGAGCTTTTTAGAACAGTAAATTTATCGTAAGCCATAGTGAAAGTTGTGAGTTATAAGTTTTAAGTGATAAGTATGGAAATCCATTTTTGTTGCCATCGTGTCACGATGCCTCAATGCCTTTAGTTTTAAATCAATTCTCTGGGATCAGTTACAACGCCGGTTACAGCGGCTGCGGCAGCTACCAATGGACTAGCCAGCAAGGTTCTGGCACCCGGCCCTTGCCGACCTTCAAAATTTCTGTTTGATGTACTGACTGCATACTTTCCCGCAGGAATTTTGTCATCGTTCATTGCTAAACAAGCAGAGCAACCCGGCTGACGCAATTCGAAACCGGCTTCCGTCATTATATCTAAAATGCCTTCATCTTTTATTTGCTGTTCTACACTATGAGAACCAGGAACTATCCATGCAGTAATATTATCTGCCTTTTTCCGTCCTTTAATTATAGATGCAAATGCCCTGAAATCTTCAATGCGGCCATTGGTGCAACTGCCAATAAAAACATAATCTACCTTCTTGCCCATCATTTGCTCACCTTCATGAAAACCCATATAATCCAATGATTTTTCATACGTGCTTTTGCCGCCTTCTACTTCTGAGGAAAGCGGAATGTTTTTGCTGATGCCCACGCCCATACCAGGGTTAGTTCCGAACGTTATCATCGGTTCAATATCAGCAGCATTATAATTGTGCTCTATATCAAACGTGGCATCTTCGTCTGTTTTTAAAGTTCTCCAATAAGCCAGTGCCTTTTCCCATGCTTCGCCTTTGGGCGCTTTTTCCCGGCCATTTATAAAAGCAAAAGTGGTTTCATCAGGGGCAATCATTCCACCTCTTGCGCCCATTTCAATGCTCATATTACAAACCGTCATGCGGCCTTCCATACTCATGTTGCGAAACACATCACCGGCATATTCTACAAAATAGCCTGTGGCGCCACTAGTTGATATTTTGGCGATAATATAAAGTATAACATCTTTAGGCGTAACCCCTTTGCCTAATGTGCCATTCACATTAATGCGCATTTTTTTTGGCTTTGGCTGCATTATGCATTGGGAGGAAAGCACCATCTCCACTTCTGAAGTACCTATACCGAAAGCAATAGCACCAAAAGCTCCGTGTGTTGATGTATGCGAGTCCCCGCAAACAATTGTCATCCCCGGAAGGGTGATGCCATTTTCTGGTCCTACTACGTGTACAATACCGTTTTTTGGATTGCCGAGTCCCCAATGCGAAATACCATATTTAGCACTGTTTTCTTCAAGTGCTTGTAATTGGTTGGCAGAAAGCGGATCCTGAACAGGTAAATGTTGATTGATGGTAGGGGTATTATGATCTGCTGTTGCGAATGTCCGATCAGGAAAAATTACTCCGACGTTGCGGCTTTCCATTCCCAGGAAAGCAACCGGACTGGTTACCTCATGTATAAAGTGACGGTCAATAAAAAAAACATCCGGACCATCATTAATTTTCCTTACTACGTGTGCATCCCACACTTTATCAAACAATGTGCTTGGGGCTTGGCTCATTTTTAAAATATCTTTTAAAGATTGCTTACTGTTATCCAAAATTCAAAAGCGAATTTCCTAAAAAATGCCCGAATAGCGGTCACTTTATTGAATTTTATTAATTCTTTGGGGTGGCGCTTGAAAACTTCAGCACTAGGAACTGCATGCGAATGGGAAATACGAATTGGAATCCTACGCGAGCCAGGACTTAGTTCAAGATTGTTTTTCCTGGAGCCGGTTAAGATACAAACCCAAAATGGGGGGAAACCTAGAACGATATACTTGTTTACACTAGGTCACAGTCAAGTTAGATAAAAACATTATTATTGCGCCAACTAAATACCACCATGGCGCTCATTAACGTCAATCTAAAAAAATTCATAGACAAAAAGCTAAAGCAACCGACTGTAGTTCTTTGCATTCGTATATTGCTCGAAAACGTTATTGCGAATGGGCGAGACGCAGGTTTGACAAAACCGGAGATTGCTCACATATTTAATATAGAATGCAAAAAATTTGGCATTACAAGGTTTAGAACTGATTATGTTCTGCGTCAAACGGGGATTAAGGGTAACGCTATTTTTGAAAGCGATGGAAGATTCTTTATACACGAACATTTTTTGGACGGAATGAGCAATGCTGATTTTAAGGATGTCGTACGGCTAATAAATCAACAATACGAAGGTGTAGGGGAAATTAGAAAAAAATTGTACCGGCAAATTTCGGACGCAAGAAAATTATCGGTTCCCGAAAGAAAGGATTTTATAATGTATATGCTCCTTGATTTAGAAACCGAAAAAAAAGGACAATCTTTTGAGGTAACAGCGTTTGCAATTTTAAAGGTGTTCTATTCCATTAGGGGCTTTGAGTTAAACAGGTTCTCTACTATATATTCAAATGACGGAGGTATAGATTACACTTCACAAACAGCAGTTTACCAGGTAACGACATTGTTAACTGATGGTAAATTCAATGAAGACCTATTAAAGGCTCCATTGAAAAAGAGAATATTTGTTTTTAAGAGGTCGGTTGACGGCTTTGATTTGAAAAACATGGAGCATGAGTTAGTTTCAGATTATATAGGCGCTGATGACCTTGAAGCACATTTAGATTACTTGCTGAGCAAAAGACCCGAAAGAAATTCCGACCTAGTACTTGACGTTATTTTATCAGAATTTGAGAGAGAGCATTATTTATAAACCTTTATTGAGACATATTCCTAACGCTCTGGCTACGTACCATCCTAACATAGGGGGGACAGCGTTACCAACCTGTTTGTAGCTGCTACTTTTCATCCCGCTAAATTTAAAATTGTCGGGGAACGTTTGAAGCCTTGCAGCTTCCCTTACGGTCAGTCTTCGCCAATAATCTCTATTTGTTAAATCGTTATTTGGGCATAACGTTCTATAGTGAGCTTGTATGTTCATGTGATGTTCCGCTCTCATAACGTGCGATGGAGCATGAGCAGGTATCATCTCATTTCCTTGACTGCCAACTTTTGAGTAAGGGCGAAATTTTGCTAAGGAAACTTGGTTATGGTTATAAATTTTAGCCTCGTTTTCTCTGCCCCACAAGTCGTCAATCGCTTCTTTTGAAGTCATTGGAGCATGAAATGGTTTAGGGAAAAAGAATTCGGCCTTTACATCTTTTCTTATTCCTACGATGAAAACCCTTTCTCTGCTTTGTGGGATGCCATAACTGGGAGCGCTAAGGCATTTAAACTTTAGCTTATACCCGGCCTCGCTAAAGTCATCGCAAATGGTCTGAATAACTGGCTGGTTTCTTTCTGCATCAATCAGTTTAGGATTAAGAATGTTTTTAACGTTTTCGGCTACAAAAGCAATAGGCTGTTTTGCTTTGATTACTCTTACCATTTCAAGATATAAAGTTCCCCGCCCGTTTTGAAACGCCTTTTGCTTTCCTGCAATAGAAAAATCCTGACATGGAAACCCACCGATAACTACATCGCATTCCGGAATATCAATATCACTTATGGAGTTAATATCAGCGCAAACTATATGTTTCCCAATATTGTTTATATAAGTATTTACAGCGTCTTTATCTATTTCATTTGCCCAAACAATATCAAAAGGGTTTTTTGGGAAAGTCTTCTTATTGACATTCCCAAAAACAGAAAATTTCCCTTTAAATCCCAAATCCAATCCGCCACAGCCGCTAAATAAAGAAACTGAATTAAACGTCTTTTTAAATTCAATTTTTTGTCTGACGTCTATTAGGCCGTTTTCATCCAGAATCATTTGGTTGGTTTTGCGCTAACAATATTAGCAATTTTCGTCGATACTTTCAAGAATCCTATTTTTTGCATCCTTTTTTCGGAGTCAGGCGCTAAGCAATGCTTCCAGATTTTTATTAAATTCCGTTTCGCCCTCTTTCTTTTTTTTATCCCCGGTTTGTAACTGCTTTTATGGGCTCTCAACTAAGCTCATGGTGGATTTCGGTACATGAACGTACTAATGGAATTTGGCAATAGCTTCCTTTCTCAATAACTTAATCCGTGTTAATTTATCAGTTACCCAGATTTCAACAGCAAGGCATCTATATTTCCAAATTGGCTAACATTATTAATTGATGACTTGAATCGTAGGATTTACATTTCATAAACTTACTGACTAAATAGCAACTTGAATTAATTAGATAAAAAGCATACCGTATAAAGTTTCGGGCAATGAACTAAAGGAGTAATTTAAATTAAATGGATGATTGCAAACTGGTGAAAATTATTTCCCTTCTGTATACTTTTTAAAATTATTTAAGATAGCCTGCCAACCCCGTTGTTGCATGTCAATAAGATTTGTGCCTTCGGCTTCAAAGCTTTCAATGACTGTGGTTTTACCTTCACCATCAATAAATTGAATTTTTACTTTCCTGTCATCATCAAGCGTATATTCAATCAACTTATGCCGCTCTATTTTTGTGTAAGAACCTCCAATATCAAAACTAAAACTGCCATCTTTTGCTGCCATGGTTGTTTTAAATCTTCCACCATTGGTAAGGTCATTTTCTGCATAAGGCGCATGCCAGTCATCTGAGGCGTGGCACCAATTCATGATGTCTTTTGGGGTTGTCCAGCATTGCCAAACTTTTTCAACCGGCGCATTTACAACTTTTTCAACGGTTGTTGTTGTTCTATTTATTGATTCCATTATTAGGTTATATAAAACAGCATTAGTGTTTTGATGTTGTAATATAAAGTTCTTTGAAAGTATTGGCAGTATTGAGTTAGCAAAGATTTCAGCTTGGAAACGATTTGAATTTTGAAAACTTTGAATTTTTATAATTCATTGATTTTCATTAGTATGAATCAGGGCAAATATATTTTCTCCCAAATTATGGGGTTGATTTCCACAAACAGTTCCAAACCCTTGTTACACGCCATAAAGGCGATTATAAGGTGAAAGATTTTAGCTGCTGGAAGCAATATTTATGTATGGCTTTCGGACAACTTACTCATCGGGAAAGTTTAAGCGATACCATCTTGTGCTTAAAAGCAAATGCTGATAAAACATATCATTTAGGCATAGGTAATGTAGCCAGCAAAAGCACTCTTTCCACTGCAAACGAAAATCGTTCTTACCTTATCTATTATGATTTGGCAATGCGGTTAATAAAGGAAGCAAAGCAATTGTATGTAGGCAATAGTGATCTGGAAGTAGCACTTGAGAATAATGTATTTGCTATAGATTCCACTACGATAGATTTATGTTTGTCAACATTTTATTGGGCGACTTTTCGCAGCACTAAAGGCGGTATAAAATTGCACACGCAACTGGATTTGAAAACCTCTATTCCTGAGTTTATATATTTTTCTACCGCTTCAGTTCATGAGGTCAATGCACTGGATTTTATTTCTTTTGAAGCCCATAGTTTTTATATAATGGACCGAGGATATGTAGACTACAAGCGGCTTTACCGTATTCATTGTTGTGATGCCTTTTATATTACAAGGGCAAAGGATAACATGAACTGCCGACGTATTAAATCCTATTCATCTGATAAAAACAATGGAGTGCTTTGCGACCAAAGTGTTCTGCTAAACAACTATTATGCTGCAAAAGATTATCCTCAAAAAATTAGAAGAATAAAATTTTACGACCACGGGAGTGGAAAGACATTTATCTTTCTTACAAACAACTTTCATCTTAAAGCAACAGAGGTAGCTCAACTCTATAAACACAGATGGAAAATTGAATTATTCTTTAAGTGGATCAAACAGCATTTAAAAATAAAATCCTTTGGGGGACAATCAGAAAATGCGGTGAAAACGCAAGTATGGATTGCCGTATCAGTTTATGTCCTGGTAGCCATTGCTAAGAAGAAATTTATGCTTCACCAGTCGCTTTACGAAATACTACAGATTTTAAGCATATCCATTTTTGAAAGAATGCCCATAAATCAACTGTTTCAGCAAACTAAAAAACAATATTTCAAAGAACTTAATCATAACCAATTGAATATGTTTGATTAATATCAAAACGCTAATGAAAAGCTCTATAAAATGAGAGAAGCTTAGGTTAGTTAGTAATTGGTTCAGGTCAGTTGAGAAATGTGAGTCGGTGGATTTTGCAGACACCGTCTGCAGAATTTCAGAGTACTGAAAATCAACTAAATACGAATTTGCAGACACTGTCTGCAAAATCTGAGGGTAAGCCCGGTAAAAGTCCCGGCATAGATATAGATTACGTTCCTGCAATGATTTTACGCCTTTTAAAACCAAACTTTTGGCGATAGCCTTGAAAAGACCCAAACCGTATTGTGCCCGGTCTTTGCCAGATTGTTCATATTCTACTATGTAATAACCAATGACCCAATTACGAAGGGTTAAGGAAGTGTTCACCTGCTTTTGAACTTTATTCCGAAAGTATTGGTTGGTTTGCTGAATGGTAGCGGTCAATTGCTCCATGTTATACACTGTTTTCATACTGCTTCATTTTCGTAATTAAAAAATTATAAACCCGGTCTGCTATTCCAAAGCTTTTTAATCATGTGCGCCTTTTGTACCTGGTCAGCTTTAATGTATCTCCTGAAGGCTTTCTCGGTCTTATGGCCGCTGATAGCCATGATTAAATTGGTGGGAGTGCCATCGAGAAACTCATTAGGGCAAAATGATCTCCGGCAGGTATGTGACATTATCCAGGCATATTTTGGCCGTGTTTCTTCCGTTATTTTATTACCACGTTTATGGGTAATCTTAATCATTTCATCAATGCCTGCAAGATGAACTACCTCTTTGATGTAATAATTAAAATTTGGGTTACCTACCTGCGGCATTTGCATATTGTATTTGTCAATCAATATTTTTCTTGCATCGCTACGCAACGGCACTACAACGGTTGATAATGTTTTGTTTTGATTCACATATAACATTCCGCCTCTTATCTCTTCCGGCTTAATATCTGAGTAATCGCTAAACCTAAAACCGGTAAGACATCCTAAAACAAAAAGATCACGATACTTTTCAAGGTTTCCATTTGCAGATAAATCAAGATGATAGATAAGGGATAATTCCAGCCAGGTAAGATAAACTGCATCAACTTCATCCTCCATTACCTTGTATGCCCCCAAGTCCATGTAAGGAATTATTTTCTTTCGCATCCTATCTTTCAGGAAAGACTTTAAGTGTTTAATTGTTTTGCCAACACTGTTTACTTTTAGTCCTTTGATAACATCCTTCCTTCTTAACTGAACGATATCATAAGTGAGGTACCTTACGAAATCTTCATAAAAATAAACATCAAATGAATCAAAAGTAATGGGCTCTTTTCTGTGGGATTCAAAACTTCTTAAATGAACCTTCATGGCATTTATTACGTTGATGGTGCAGTGCTTAACAGTACTTTGTTTACTCTTTACGTAATTGTAAATATTCCAATAAACATCAAGGCTTTTTTTATGATCGGACATTTGTTCCACTTGCCAATTTCGCTGCAGAAGAAAGTTCTCTTTTAAAAACTGCATGGGGCAAGCACTGCGTTTCTTTAGGGCGTGTTCTACCATGTCCTCTGCTTTTCTAAGTTTATTTGTTAGCCTTTTTTGTAGCTCATTTACATTACCATATTGTGATGGTAAGTTCTCCGCTATGCGTCCGGTCTTTCTGTTCCAGTAATTTTGTGGAATAGGAATTTCTGTACTTAATAAAATTCTTTGTTCAGCAGAATGGCAATACTGCAAGAAGATTAAGGATGTACCATCTTTACGAACTGCTCCTTTTTTGACGATTAACTTGATTGGCTGTCCCATGATTTTTATTCTATTTTTATTCTATAAAAAAGGAGTCAAGTAGAATAAAGGTACAAAGCCGATATTTTCGATATTGTTACAAGTGTTTGAAAATCATCACTTTGAAGTTAAGTTAAGTAAGGTTTGATAAAGTTAGAAACAGAGAATTTTGGTCTCGAATTCCCGTCCGGTCCGCTTAAGTAGCAAACTAAGTTCATTTAAGCCGCTTGAAGTGCATGTTCAGGCGGCTTTTTCTTTCTGCCATCATAGAAAATGACTTAAAAAACTAACCGGGAGGTTATCAATTGGTTACTTAAGAACGCAAAAATTTAGATAACCGAAGCAGTCTAAATAAATACTGTATATCACTGTTACCGGAACAAATACAAAAGCTATGTTGCCTTTGACCGGTTCACAAATTAATAGGCCACCACTATATTGGAGCAATCAACTTTCAGCACCTTAATGGAGGTTTTAATTGAATGTGTTTCTGTTCTTAAAGGCACTTATTTTTTTTGCTTCTGATTATTTGCAGGTATTGGAACTAGTATTGGCTTTTTCACTCCCAACAAAATCGATAAAAACTCTCTCAGGTTCATAAAATAGAAATTAAATCTTAAATAAATACCACCGTTCCTTGCACCTCAGCAAGAGCTAATGGTTCTGTAAATTACGCATCAAATTTTAAGGATAGTGTTAAAGCGATATAGAAACCGGTCAGGTTATATGTAGCTAATTAGGAGCCAGAAGGGCCAAGGTAGTACAGTTCAAAAATGCGAATGAGAAATGTTCCTTTATTATTGAAGCATTATGAAACTAATAACACAAGTCCTGAATTATTTGCGTTAGGTTTTGCTGCTTACCTATACTTTACAAAGCCTGTAAAGGAAGCTGGTGGTAAATACTTTGGTGAATATAATGGCCGCGAATACCCTATACAGGATGAAATGGCTGAATCTTATATGAAAAGATGGAATAACTTCGCTCCCCCGGAACTGGTGAAAGAAGTATTAAGTGATATTTCTTTATGGGAGCATAACTTATTTATATTGCCTGGGTTTTATGAATCTGTTTTAGAAAAATCAAACCTTATTATAAACTCAGGTGCAAAAGCAGCAATGAGATCTTTTCAACTAAAAAAAGCCTTAACCTGATAATGAACCATCGAGTTACAAAAGTGCATCCGGATGATAACGTATTGGTTGCTCTAACAAATTTAAGTGAGGGGGAAACCGTGGCTTATAATGGCAACAGTTTTACATTGGCCGAATCAATACCTGCTAAACATAAATTTACCGCCGAAGAATTAAACCCCGGCGATACCATTACAATGTATGGTGTATTGGTTGGTAAAACACAATCGTTAATACCGAAAGGCGGCCTCATCAGCACGGCTAATGTAAAACATGCAGCCAATGGATTTGAAGTTGGGGAGCGAAAATTATCCTGGCCTAAACCTGATGTTTCAAAGTTTACTGATAAAACTTTTTCAGGTTTTCATAGACCTGACGGAAGAGTAGGAACGGCTAATTATTGGTTAGTCATTCCAATGGTTTTTTGCGAAAACCGCAACCTTGACGTTATGCGTGAAGCATTAGTAAATGAATTGGGCTATGGAAGAAATATAAAAAATAAAGTAGAGGTATCTAAGCTTATTGATTTATACAAAAGCGGTAAATCAATGGAGGAGATTTTAGCTGCTGATGTATCAACGCAGCAAGTGGAAGCAAAGAAACAAAGGTTGTTTCCAAATGTTGATGGCATAAAATTCTTAATACATTCTGGTGGTTGTGGTGGCACAAGGCAAGATGCCCAGGCCTTATGCGGATTGCTGGCAGGATATATTACAAATTCAAACGTTGCTGGCGCAACCATCCTTAGTCTTGGTTGCCAGAATGCACAGGTAACAATGCTTGAAGACGAGATCAAAAAAAGAGATTCATCTTTCAGCAAACCTTTTTATGTATTGGAGCAGCAAAAAATAGGAACCGAATCAGCACTATTATCACAGGCTATTAAACAAACTTTTGCCGGACTTGTGCGTGCTAACAGCATTGAACGTAAACCAGCACCCTTATCTAAATTATGCATTGGTCTTGAATGTGGCGGCTCAGACGGCTTCTCTGGAATTTCTGCTAATCCAGCCATCGGCTATACATCCGATTTATTGGTGGCGTTAGGCGGTACCGTTATTCTTTCAGAATTTCCTGAATTATGTGGTGTAGAACAAAACCTGAGTGATCGTTGTATTGATACAACTATTGCCAGTCGCTTTAGCCAATTAATGAAATCATATAGTGATAGTGCCCTGGCGGTAGGATCGGGCTTTGATATGAATCCCTCTCCCGGCAATATAAAAGATGGATTAATAACTGATGCTATTAAGTCGGCTGGTGCTGCTAAAAAAGGTGGCACATCACCGGTTGTTGATGTATTGGATTATCCAGAACTAGTTACTAAACCAGGTTTAAATCTATTATGCACGCCAGGTAATGATGTGGAATCCACTACAGCAGAAGTTGCGTCAGGAGCAAATGTTGTATTATTCACTACCGGGCTTGGAACGCCAACGGGCAACCCGATAGCGCCAGTTGTAAAGCTCTCTAGCAATACTATCTTATACAATAAGATGCATGATATTATTGACATTAACACCGGTAGCATAATTGAAGGAGAGGAAACAATTGAACAGGCAGGCGAACGTATATTAGAATATGTGATTAAAGTTGCCAGCGGCGAAACAGAAGTAAGTGCAGTACGCAATGGTCAGGAAGATTTTATTCCATGGAAAAGAGGCGTGAGTTTGTAAAGCCCCCTGTCCCCGAAGGGGGAACTTAGTCAGAAAGGATATTATGTGGCAATTTATCAAACCCTCTTTAAATTATAGTTCACGTCCCCCCTCTCCATCTTTGATGGAGAGGGGCCGGGGGTGAGGTTAAAGTTGATCTAATGAAAAAATTTCTTGACGAAAACTTTCTTTTGCAAACTGCAACAGCACAAAAGCTGTATCATGACTATGCTAAAGAAATGCCTGTTATTGATTATCACTGTCACCTGCCCGCAGACCAGGTTGCAGAAGATATAAATTTTAAAAACCTTACTCAGGCATGGTTGTATGGCGATCATTATAAATGGAGGGCAATGCGTACTAACGGTATTGATGAAAGTTATTGCACAGGCAGCCAACCCGACTTTAATAAATTTCAAAAATGGGCAGAGACAGTTCCCTATACTTTACGCAACCCATTATACCATTGGACCCATTTAGAGCTTCAACGCTATTTCGATATACACGATGTTTTAAATGGTGACAATGCTCATAAAATTTATGAAGAGTGTACAGCTAAACTTCAAAAGAAAGAATTTTCGACCCGCAATATTTTACGCCGCATGAAAGTAAAGGTCGTGTGTACAACGGATGATCCAACTGATTCGTTAGAGCATCATCGGAAAATTAAAGACGACGAATTTGAAGTAAAAATTCTTCCTGCTTTCCGGCCCGATAAAGCAATGAATGTAGATGAAGTAGCTGGTTTCAATAACTATGTTGCCAAATTGGAAGCAGTAAGTAATATAACTATTGTTTCTTTTGCTGATTATTTAGATGCGTTAAAAAGCCGTCATGATTTTTTTGCTTCAATGAATTGTTCTGTATCTGATCATGGATTGGAGCAGATATATGCAGAAGATTATACCGATGTAGAAATTGAAACAGCCTTTACTAAAATTCGTTCAGGTAAGGATTTGACAAGAGAAGAAAACCTTAAGTTTAAATCTGCAATGCTGCACATTTTTGCAATTTGGGATCATGAAAAAGGCTGGGTACAACAATATCATTTAGGAGCCTTGCGTAACAACAATGCCCGTATGCTAAGTCAGGTGGGGCCTGATACCGGATGGGATTCTATGGGTGATTTCTCACAGGGAAGATCCCTCTCTAAATTCTTAAACAGGTTAGACACAACGGATCAACTTACCAAAACTATCCTGTATAATTTAAACCCATCAAACAACGAATTATTTGCTAGCATGACCGGGAATTTTAATGATGGTACTTTCCCGGGCAAGGTGCAGTTTGGATCGGGTTGGTGGTTTTTAGATCAAAAAGACGGCATGACCAAGCAGTTGAATGCTTTATCAAACATGGGTTTGCTTAGCCGGTTTGTGGGTATGCTTACTGATAGCCGCAGCTTTTTATCATTTCCCCGTCACGAATACTTCCGCCGTATTCTTTGTAATTTATTTGGAGAAGATATTGAAAACGGCGAATTACCAAATGATATTAAATGGACAGGCGAGGTGATACAAAATATATGCTTCAACAATGCGCAAAACTATTTTAACTGGCAAACAAATGATTTGCCTATTACACCAAAATTGCATTACTAATTATAAATACACATGTTAACACTTACAAACTTTACAGAACAGTTGGAAAAAATATTCGTAACGGAAAATGAAGTGCCGCCAGAGTTTCGCTTGCCCGGAGAAATTCACCAAAAGGAATATTTAAGTAATGGCGAAATGCTTCAATGGGATGGCCCGGTGCATGAAGTATACTCGCCTGTTTGTATTCGTACACCTTTAGGATTAAAAAGAAAACTCATTGGCACATATCCTGTATGTACTGATGCTGAAGCTATGCAGGCTTTGGATGCCGCCGTTGCTGCTTATAATAATGGCCGTGGCGAATGGCCCACTACCAGTGTGCCTGACCGCATTAAATGCGTGGAGAATTTTACAAAAAAAATGTTGGATCAGAAAGACATTGTTGTAAAACTGATCATGTGGGAAATTGGCAAATCTTATGCTGATTCATTAAAAGAATTTGACCGTACTGTTGAATATATTTATGCAACTATTGATGCATTAAAAGATATTGATCGCCAGTCGTCCCGCTTCGAAATTGAACAAGGTATTGTAGCGCAGATCCGTCGCTCACCATTAGGTGTAGTTCTTTGTATGGGGCCATTTAATTATCCATTGAATGAAACTTTTACCACATTGATTCCTGCAATCATAATGGGCAACACAATATTGTTTAAGCCACCAAAGCATGGCACTTTATTACATTATCCTTTGTTGAAGTCATTCCAGGAGTCATTTCCAAAAGGCGTAGTCAATACTATTTATGGAAGGGGCCATGCTATCGTTCCTACACTAATGAAGTCTGGTAAAATAGATGTGCTGACCTTAATCGGTTCTTCTAAAGTAGCGAACGAATTAAAAAAGCTACATCCAAAAGTAAACCGCCTGAGAGCTATTTTAGGATTAGATGCAAAGAACGCCGCCATCATATCAAAGAATGCAGATTTAAAATTAGCAGTACAAGAAACGGTTACTGGTGCTTTAACTTTTAATGGCCAACGTTGCACAGCTTTAAAAATCATCTATGTTCATAAGGATATTGCTGATGAATTTGTTGCCTTATTATCTCAAGAAGTAAGCAAATTAAAATACGGTATGCCATGGGAAAAAGGCGTAGCCCTAACTCCTTTACCTGAACCTGGCAAGCCTGCTTACCTGAAAGAAATAATTGATGATGCTATTACAAACGGCGCAAGCATTATGAATGAGAATGGTGGCGAAACAGTGGAGTCATTTGTTTATCCTGCAATTATGTACCCGGTGAATGATAAAATGAAATTGTATCGTGAGGAGCAGTTTGGTCCTGTCATACCAGTAATTCCTTTCGAAGATTTTGAGGAGCCAATTCAGTATTTAATAGATTCAACACATGGGCAGCAGGTAAGTATTTTTAGTAACAACACGGAAGAAGTAGCAAGTATTATTGATCCTGTGATTAACCAGGTGAGCCGTGTAAATATTAATTGCCAGTGTCAGCGTGGCCCGGATGTATTTCCTTTTACAGGTAGAAAAGACAGTGCGGAAGGAACCTTGTCTGTAGTGGATGCTTTGCGTTCATTCTCTATTCGGTCATTGGTGGCCACAAAATTGAATGAACAGAACAAGCAGATGATTAATGACATCATTCAAAGTCATAAATCAAACTTTTTGAGTACGAGATATATATTTTAGAAGGAATGGTTACTATCTTGAAAAGAGGTTGTCTTCGGGCGGCCTCTTTTTGTTTATAGAAGCTTAATCGGGATAATTCACTTCCACTATCAGATTAACAATAAACTTTGATTATTAAAAGTAACCAATTTGGTTACTTTTAATATATTTACACATTGAGAAAATGTCTAGATGAATATTTATAGCCGCAGCTCTTTAATATTATTTTATCAAAAACATCCTGATTGCAAAGAGACGTTGGGAAAATGGTATCATGACGTAACATCAAAGCGATGGAAAAAGCCAGGGGATATAACAAAAGATTTCAATAGTGCCCGGACCATTAATAATAACCGGGTTATTTTTGAAATTAATCATAATGACTATCGCCTTATTGCTGAAGTCAATTACCAAAAGGGGTGGATATTTATTAAGTTCATTGGAACACATGCCGCTTATGATAAAGCAGATGCGGAAACTGTTGATATTTTTGAATCTAAAAAAAGAAAGAAATAAAGAAATAAAAGTAATTGTATGCAACTTAAAATTCTAAAAACTAAAAAAGAGTACACAAGTGCCCTTGAAAAATTTGAAGAAATTTTTCAAGCAAAAGCAGGTACTAAGGAAAGTGAGGAAGCAGATGTGCTAGCGCTTTTAATTAAAGAATATGAGGAAAAACATTACGTTATTCAAGTTCCCGATCCACTAGACGCAATAAGGTACCGGATGGAGCAACAAGGATTAACGAATAGTGACCTTGCGCAGATACTAGGGTTTAAAAGCAGGGTAACAGACCTTTTCAACAAACATCGTAAGCTGAATCTTGGTATGGTTCGTAAACTTCATAACAAATTGAACATTCCACTGGAAACATTAATACGTGAATATTGATTTCAAATTGAAATTATTAAAATACCTTTTGGTCGAAGCGGCCTTTCACAACTTCACCTTCACAACCAGCTTCTTAATTTCCCCCTCGCCAATCATAGGGGCATGCACATCTTCAGGGTAAAAAATAGCAAATTGTCCGGTGGTTAAGCCAAAGTAAGTATCGGGTTCATCGCTAAAAAAGATGACATCTTTCTCCGTGTTATAAGGTTCTTTTTCAGTTACACATTTTGCACGTGGCTTCCATCCCAGCGTTTCAGAACCAGTTGGGCAAACTTGTATATCTATATAATTATTATGCGCCTCAAATTTCGCATCTTCTTTTTTTACACCTTCCTTTAATGAAACAGCAGCATGTATTTCTTTGCCATCAATTTCGAACTTGCCTGGTTCAATAGTAGAAAGATTTTGTTGTTGAATAAATTCAAACGCTTTTGCAAAACGGGGATGCAAGGATGTGTATTTATGTGCGTTGTCTAATGTGTCTATGATCATAATAAGAGATTTACCTCACCCCCGGCCCCTCTCCAACAAGTTGAAGAGGGGAGAAGTGAACTATAATTTAAAAGAGCTAATTATTGCCGTAAAAGTATTTATCTCTAAGAACTACTGGAAACGAAAGAAAAGTTTATCTGCCTAAGTTCCCTACAATTTAAAGGTCAATTGTTATCGTAAGTTTCTACCACTTAAGTTCCCCCTTCGGGGGACAGGGGGCCGTGGCCTTATCTCTGCACCCTTCCCGAGGCATCACCCTTCATCAACTCTTTTACATCTGATAAAGTTGCATGATTCAAATCGCCGGGAATTGTATGCTTAATGGCAGAAGCTGCCACACCAAATTCGGCTGCTTCGTTCATAGGCATTCCTGTAACCAGGCCGTAAATAAAACCGCTTGCAAATGAGTCACCACTTCCTACACGGTCTACAATCCGCACTTCATATTG
>JAYULK010000002.1:0-21870 GCA_043763635.1 Chitinophagaceae bacterium | reverse complement strand
CGCTGTAACAGGCGTGGGCCTCCCCACAACTGGAAAGAACTCGCTAAAGACCTCCTGGCCTGCATCACCACTACAGGCATAGCAAAATAAAGCTGCATTATGCGGCAGGGCCATGCTATGCAGCTACAGCAAAAAAGAAAGAAAAAAGAGTAGGTAAAAAAGCTCCAGGGCGCTCACCCGAAGATGAAATATTAAAATGAAAAGAAGAACACTACTTAGCATACCTGCCTTTTTATAACGGTATCCACAGTCAGGATGGCCCGTAGTTAAACACTAAAAACCGCAATCCCCATAATACATGTCATCTACAAGTGCGGTTCCGTACAACCGAGGCTTCATCGTTGGCACTGCGTGCCCGACGAAGCCTTATTTGTTGGCAGTAGTGCTCTGCAATTAAGCCACATTAATGTCAATGAGGAATACCGCAAAGAATGGAATGAGCGAATGAGTGATTTTGTCGTACTAACTAAAAACGGCGAACTGATAAGCAAATCACTTTATCGGGTTGGCGGTATGGGTGGCAAGCCTGATGGCAAAAACTATTTCTTGTTACTTAAATACGTTGAGGCACATTATGATAAGGCTTGGTTAAAGGAAATAAAATCCGATAGCGACCCAAAGCGCTTAGAAGGCAGGTGGTGTATCATTGACAAAAACGGAATTGAAAAGGTAGAGTTTGAACAATTTAAAAGCCCTTATCTGGTAAAAGAAAGTTGCATTTATTCTATTGACCAAACTTATTATAACATAGAAACTGGCGAATGTTATTGCAAGGCTTATACTTCAATGCAGTCAAAAGAATTTCTCTTTTTAGAAAACGCTTATGATGATGATAAGTCAAAGCGTGGCGTAATGAAAATAGATAAGCAAACTGGCGCATGGGAACTGTTCGCTTAGCATTACTGCCAACGTTCGAGGCTTGCCTCAGGGCTGGAATTGTTGTTGTGTCCGCCCGGCAACTGAAGCCGATTAAAAAACTGATGATGAAGTTAACAACTAAAAGCTAAATAGGATTCGGTCTGACCGATATTAGCTGAGAGTAGTACAACTGACGATTGTTACTACGTCCGCCAGCCTTGCGGCAAACCTTTTGTTGGTAGCAGCCCAATCTTAAGCTGGTCTGACTAACACAATTTTGATGTCTCCTTCTTTGTCATTGTCGTTTTCATACCAGTTTTCTTCTGCCCATTTTTTTGAAAGATAAATCTCTTTATAATCAAGTGCATCTTTGTAATTGTCAAACAAACAATAACGATTTAGTTTTCTCAATTGCAAAACAATGTCGTCCATATCGTCAAAGTCTGGTGGATGCCACGTTGGTTTAATTGCTGTGTCTGCAATAATTGAAAAGTCTCCACACCAATAACCAATGTCAAAGCCATAAGATTTTGGCAGAATTTCTCTCTGCTCTAAAATGGTTTCTATTTTTTCAAATTTTGTCTTGTCGTCTAACAGTTCAAAAACAGAATTAGTCTCAATAATGTTGTCAAAGTAAAAGTCTATTCTTGTGTTGTTATTCTGATTTTTTTCTATTTCAAGTAGTTTATGTTTTGCAGCATTGTGTTCACTAAGAGATTTTGGTGTGTCTGATAAGATTATTTCTCCTGTTGAACTATTAAAATAGAATGGGTCTGCCGTAAAAGTTATCCTACCAATGCCTTTATAATTCTGTGGGTTTATAAAATTCAATAATGCTCTAAGTCTTTCTAACGAATTTTTATTTTGTTCGACAAAGTCTAAACTTTCATAAAGTTCTAAGTCAAAAGTCGAGTCATTTACTATGTGAAAGCTGTTTGTCATATGGGTTGCCACCAACACTTAAATATACGAACCGTTTTCAGATTTCAAAAAAATGAACAAATTGGTTTTCAATGCCCTTTATGTCGCCTTTTTGTATTGTTATGTCGCCTTTTGATTTTTAAACTATGTCGCCTTTTAACCACAGATCATCTAATGGACTGATAATCTGTATCAGTTTCCGGTTGGTTATATGCGTGTATCTTTCAGTAGTTTTTATACTAAAATGCCCAAGTATATCCTTGATGAATCTTATGTCAATTCCTTTTTCAAGCAGGTGGGTGGCAAAACTATGCCGCAGGCTATGAAAACTTACATCTTTTCTTATTCCTGCCTTTTCTTTAGCACGTTGAAATACTTTTTGAGCAGAGCGGGCCGAATAAGGCAGGCCTGCCTTTTCTGCTTCAAATAGGTAAGTTGTTGGCTTTAGCTTTTCCCTTTTTATATAAGCCCTAAGTATATCCAACACCACCGGGCTTAGCCCTACATAGCGGTCTTTTTTGCCTTTGGCAGCTACTATTTTTATTTGCATTCTATCGCTATCAATATCTTTAAGCCGAAGGCCTACTACTTCACTAACTCTTAACCCGGCACTGTAAGCAGTAAATAAGATGGCTTTGTGTTTTAAATTGGCCAGTGCATTAAATAAGCCGGCAATTTCTTTTTCACCTAAAACATTAGGCAATTTTAGCGGCTTCTTCGGCCTCGGTATTTCCCAAAAAAACTTTTCCCTTTTCAATACTTGCTCAAAATAAAATTTAATGGCATTGATTCTGCTATGAGCTCCGTTCTCACTCAATCCTTTCTCCATTACATAAACCATATATCTTCTAAGGTCATCCGGCGTTAAATCATGTACAGGTTTGTTTTTCAGCAATTGCAGTAATTGTAAAAACTCGCTGCGGTAGGTGCGTATAGTAGATGTGCTATATGCTTTCAATTTTAACTGCTCTATAAATCTTTGGAGTGCAGCAATGTTTTCAGAGCTTAGTTTCCATGCCGGTGAAGTGCTTACCGGTTTTGATAAACCTTTTGACAAAACAGGAACAGTTGTTTCTATTGCTTTTCTTTTTTGCAGGTACTTATTTAAGGTGGCAGTATCCACCACAGCAATTTCCTTACACGTTTGTACAATTTGCTTGTAAGCTTCTTTGTTTAAAGGCAAATACCAGCACCTGTTTGTCTGGCTCCATTTTACGCCTGCCAGCTTTTTTACAACATTACCAAGGCCTGAATTATAGTCAAAATAAATGGCTATTTGTTCGCCTCTCCTATGTTGGAGGGGCTTAAGGGTAACAACGGGCAGCATATAAAAGGGTTTTGAAGTGATTATAGGTTTTAGCTGTCTGCATTGCCTTCTAAATAGAAACTTTTTCGCTTTAGCTTCGCCTGCTCACCCCCGGCAATTTGGCAGCAAGGAAAGAAGCAAGGTAAATATATTAAATATTTTATGTGTGTACGGTAAAATATTTCACCTTGCAAACTAAGTGGGCCAACTTGCCGGAACTTTCGATCAACTTGCGTACTAAGTTGACCGTCGAGCGTAGTGTTTCGATAAACTCACGAACTGTTTTGACAGAAACAGAAACTGTTTTGATTAACTAGCGAACTGTTTCGATTAACTCACGAACTGTTTTGAGGCAAACAGAAACTGTTTTGATCAACTCACGAACTGTTTTGACACAAACAGAAACTGTTTTGATCAACTCACAAACTGTTTTGAGGCAAAAGAGCGAAGAGGAAGCTGTCTTTTCCCTTGCGCTACCCTTCTTACCATATAAAGGAGAGGAAATAAATTAAAACTGCAGAAACTGTTTTGAGGCAAAAGAGCGAAGTAGCATTGGCCCCCTGGCCGATAAATTCTATTCAGGAAAAAGATCACCCACGGCGTTACCGCCGTTGAAATATGGAATTCAAGGACGAAAAGCCGATTAATTCATCTGCCCGGGCGCCAAAGGGGCGGTAGTACACCAATATAACATAAGCGTTTTCGGTGCCCCAATAATTGCCTTCAGTCTGTGTAAAGTCCGGATAAGATTTATTGTTGGCAGCCAGTGAAGCATAAGTATAATTATAAAACCCCTGCTTTAGAAAAAGTGATTTTTCATACGCTCCTTTTTCTGCATTAAACCTCATTAGGCCCGATGTATCGGCAGCATAATTTGTAAGCTCTCCAAAAAGATATATGTCCTGCCCTTCCACAGGTTTGTTGCCGGAAGGAAAATAGCTAAAATGCACCGTTGCATAATCGCCCTGCCAAAACGGATTTACGCTTTCCATTGATTCTATGGTGTAGCTCCCATTTAAATCGCGGTAATAAATATATGCCTGGCCCGAACGTTGTGCATCGGGCTTTACATAAACATCTGTACTCTTTGCTTTGGCATCAAGGTGTTGCATGCGGTCGCTCTTTAAACGAAAGCTTCTTAAATCAATCCACCTAAATTCTTTTATGGCAGGAAAGGCAGTGAGCGATTCATCACTGTACTCATAATAATTGCCCCTGAACAATGTTGGCCTGTCCAGAGAAATAGAAGTAAGCCAGTTATTATTTTGCAGGGCAACTACTTTTATATCAGTAGGGCTCATTACCTGGATGCGGCTATCTGTTTGCACACCAATCTGCAGCTTTTGAGATGTATTGTATAACCGTGCGTTGAAGGGTTGTAATATTTGTGCGGTTACTGAAGCCCTGTTATCCACCACTACAAAACGTTTGGTAAACGCCAGTTGCGTTGTATCGCCATTTAAAAAAACTTTCAAAATATAATTACCGGAACGGCTGGGGGCAGAATTACGATCTGGTACTACGGCCTGGTAATGCGTATAGCGCACAAAAGAAAGCGATGAATTTCTATAGTTAGTAATACGTACATTTTGAAATCCTTTTGTATAGTCGAAGGTTCGCAGCATGCTTGGCGACCAGTCGGCATTGCACAATTGAAAAGAATAATAATAGGTTTTGGTATCTGCATCCAGGTCATCAAAATGCAACTCGAGCAATTCATTTCCATTTAATGAAAGTGCAGGAAAAGATGTTTGATCTCCGGATTTATAAAGTTTGGTGGAATGTATATTCTGATGGTACGTAATACCGCCAGTCTGCGCCGATGAGGAGGATACAATTATACCCACAAGAAAAATTAATAAGGGAAGCTTCTTCATTGTAGCATGAAAATAAAGATTTTTGTGAGGCACAATCTATTTTTGATTAAACTTAACGATAGCAGTAATGCTTTGCATTTACGCTGAAAGTTTGAATTTGCATAAATTTGAGATATGGAAGCTTTAAGAATTGAAATATTGAACCAGAAAGCTATGCAGTTAATAAAAGGTATGCAGGAGCTTAATTTAATAAGAGTAAGTGAAGAGCCGGCTTCAAAAGTAAAAGCTTACCTAAAAAAAATGCGCCGCAATTCTAAAACCGCTCCAGGCTTAGATGAGATATCTAAAATTGTAAAAGAAGTAAGGGCAGAACGTTATGCCAAAAAATAAATCGTTTCGTCTTTTTATAGACACTAACCTTTGGATTAGCTTCCTCATCTCTGACCGGCAACGAAGGCTTGATTCACTTCTTTATTTAGAAAAGTTGCGTTTGCTTTTCAGTGTTGAATTACTGGAGGAAATAAATGCTACTGTAACAAAGCTGAAGTTGAAAAAATACTTTTCTGTAAATACTATGGAAGAAATGCTCTTGAACCTGGAACCTTATATTGAGCTGATAGAAGTAAAAAGCACAGTAAATTTTTGCAGAGACACAAAAGATAATTTTTTGCTGGCACTCTCAAAAGATGGCAAAGCAGACTATCTGCTCACCGGTGATATAGACCTGTTAGATATAGCTGCTTACCGTAAGACTAAAATCCTGACCATATCAAAGTTTCTGGAAGAAGCGAAACACTATCGTTAATACCGCATTTGTAATAAGTAACGTGATACCTATAACTTTAAATTTTGAATGTTTTTTCCTTCATAGCACAGCGCATTGCTTTTAACCAGCAAAAATCTTTCTCAAGATTTATTATTCGATTATCAATTATGGCCACTGTTATCAGTGTATCCGTTATGATCATCACGCTTTCTTTTGTGAACGGCTTTCAGGAGGTTGTAAGCCAGAAGGTGTTTAGTTTCTGGGGGCATTTACGCATTCAATACCGGCAACCCATGAAAGCTAATATTGCCGAAGACCAGCCGGTTGAAAAAAATGATTCTTTAGTGCAGGAAGTAAAAAAGCTGGCGCAGGTACAATCTATTCATCCTTATGCTACCAAGTATGCTATTTTAAAAGCACCTGAAGATATGGAAGGCGTATTGTTAAAGGGACTTGATGACAATTATGACTTTGACCATCTTTCAGGATTTTTAAAAGAAGGAAGATGGATAAAGTTTGGCGATAGCACCTATAGCCGGGAAATTGTTATATCAACCTATACTGCAAAACAATTAAAGCTTAAGCTGAACGACCGTATTCTTATATACTTCGTTCGCCCCGATGGAACCCTTCGCCCTGATAAACTAAACATTGTAGGTATTTATAAAACGGGCATTGAGGAATATGATAAAACCTTTGCTGTGGGCGACATCAAATTAATTCAACGCTTAAATAGCTGGAAAGATAATGAGATAGGCGGGTATGAAATTTTTTTGAAGGACTATACAACAATGGAAAAAACCAGTGGTGACATTTATGAAAACAGCCAATTCCCGCTTTTATGGGAAACAAAAACAGTAAAGGAAATTTACCCCAACATTTTCGACTGGCTGCAAATACAAAATACAAACCAGGTAATCCTTATCACGATCATGGTGGTTATTGCCGTTATTAATTTAATCACCTGCCTTATTATTCTGGTGCTGGAGCGGCTTCGTATGATTGGTATTTTAAAAGCGCTTGGTGCATCTAACTGGGGCGTACAACGCATTTTTTTGCATCATTCCGCCATCATTACTTTTGCGGGCATTATTATAGGAACTCTGTTTGCGCTGGGGCTTTTATTCCTTCAAATGGAAACAGGTTTTATCCGGTTGCAGGAAGAGGCATATTATATGGATGTGGCAGCGGTGAAAATTGAGTGGTGGCAAGTGGGGGTTGTATGTGGCGGTACGCTGCTTGTTTCTTTTCTTGTACTATTAATTCCTTCTTTTATTGTTAGAAAAGTACAGCCGGTGAAGGCTATCAGATTTCGATAAATGACTTTCTTAAAACAAATTTAAACGAATCATTAATGGCTTAATCACGATAGACTATAATGGAAAGTATTGAAATCACCGTTCGTCTAATTTGTTCTAATTCATGTAAAAAATTATATTATTAATTACTCATTAGCATATATGCGATAAGATAATACCAGTTGCTACGGCCGCATTTAACGATTCTGCTTCCCCTATTCTTGGTATGGTAATATGTTCAGTTGCCTGCCCTGCTACCTCAGGCCGTATTCCTTTAGACTCATTGCCTATTATTAATATTCCTGAAGCCATTTTTTTTAAATGATGAATAGAAGTGCCATTTAATGCAGCCGCATATTTAGGCAATGATTGTTGTTGCAACCATCCTGACCCACCTTCGTAAAAAATATTTACACGGGCAATGCTGGCCATAGTAGCCTGTACTACTTTAGCATTGTACACATCAGCACATCCATCGCCACATACAATATCTTTTATTCCAAACCAGTCTGCAATACGAATGATGGTACCAAAGTTTCCCGGGTCCTGAATGCCATCAAGGTATAGAATGAAACCTTTGGGTTGCGGAACCACACACTCAAAATGATGCAGTACACCAACTACTTCGTTAGGAGCTTGCAGTTGCGAAATCTTTCCTAATTCAATTTCACTTATTTCTTCAAAAGGAATGTTTTGCAGCGCATTTGCTGTTTTATCAATCCACGATTTTAAGGCGTAAATTTTTTTAAACTGCTTTGGTACCGTTTGTACCAGTTCCAAAATTATCTTAGGGCCTTCTGCAATAAAAAGCCGCTCTTCCTCCCTTACTTTTTTCTGGTGCAAACTTTGAATACCTTTAATTTCATTTTTACTAAGCATAGTCTGGCTTTATCAACATGATTCATATACCCGGAGCAACATACACACGATCAATCCTCCTATATTTTTTTGCTGCAATTATTCTCCTTTTTTCTTCCTGTACTATTATAAAAAATTATCCGGTTAATACTCCTTTTGTATACGATACTAATATAGAAATTGAAGATAAACTTAGTGCAGATGAAAAAAAACAATTGGTTAATCAGCTGGAGCAACAATTGCATGATAGCCTGCAGGTGCGAAGTGTTCAAAAATTAATTGGCTGGGAACGAGGTGCTCCAAAATTCCTGTACTCTGTAATAAATAAGCCCCCTGTTTATGACAGTTTAAATGTTAGCAAATCGCAGCAATTTATGAGTGCTATGCTTAAGTCATTGGGATATTACAGAGATTCAATAGCATATACAACAGATACACTCGTTCGTAAAGATCAATACCGCACTATTGTTAATTTTAAAGTAATCCCCGGAAAATTAATAAAGCTTGATTCTATAACTTATAATTTAAATGATTCTGCATGGTATGTGCATAGTGGCGATTCTGTTCTTATTAAAACAGGTAATGATAGCTTGCAAAGTATAGCGTTAGAAGCTCAGAAAGAATCACTGTTAAAGAAGGGAGAACCTTTTGCAAAAACACTTATATCAACCGAGTTTAACCGCCTGGTAGATGTATATAAAAACAATGGTTATTTGCGCTTTGCTTTTGATGACCTGCTGGCCGTTTGGGATACAGTAGGCATTGAACTGTTACGCCCAACACTTGATCCATTTGAGCAAGCTGCCCAAATACAGGAGTTGCAAAAAAGAAGGGCAAACCCCATAGCAGATGTTGAAGTGCGTTTGCGAGCTAATCCTGACAGCTCTTATCTCACCCGTTATTATGTAGGGAATGTTACGGTGTATCCTGACCTTTCTGCAGATACGAGCAGTTTTGTGCCATCTGTAGCAGAGCTAAAGGGCTATAAGATCATTAGCTATCACAATGAATTTAAACCGAAAGTGGTTGTTGAAAATATTTACATGCAGCGGGGAAGTCTGTACCGGCAGCGTAATTATCTTCAAACGCTTAATCGTTTTAATTCTTTAGCTGCATGGCGGCTTGCCTCTGTTGATCAAAATCCAAGGCCAGGAACAGACACCGTTGACTTTGTAATAAAACTAAGGCCAGCCGCTAAATACCTGTTTGATTTTAATGTAGAAGGAAGTAAGAACTGGGGCAATCCTTTTACCACGGGCGATTTGCTTGGGCTTGGTATTAACCTTGGATTACAAAACAGGAATTTTGCAAGAGGAGCTAATCAATCAAATACCAACTTGCGTTATGGAGTTGAATTAAATTCGGAGGGAGATTTTCTACAGACACAGCAGGTTTCTATTAGCCATAATATTTTTTTCCCCCGTTATATTTTACAACTGCCTGGTCTATTAAAAAAATGGAGAGAAACACCGGTCACCCGCCTTTCCATGAACGTGGGCAATACAGACCGTAAAAACTTTTTTAACCTAACAACTTTTAATGCTTCATGGGGCTATGAATTCAAACAAAAGAACAAGTTACTATCTATCCGCATTCCGAACGTGGAGTACACTTTCTTAAATCGGCGGGATTCATTGGATGCGCTGATAAAAAGGTTCCCTTCTTACGAATATATTTTCAATAAGGGCCTGATCATTTCTTCTATTGCCAATTTCACTACCACATCTGCGCATAAAAATGTAACAAGCCTCAAACGCATAAACCTTGAAGGCTCAGGTTTAATTGCAGGTTTTATAAAGAACAATAATTTTTTAGACAGTAACTTATACCGCTTCTTAAAACTTGATGCAGAATTTAGACAAACAAGAAGAAATAGAACAGGAAAAAAAGAATTTGCATTTCGGGCATTTGGTGGTGTGGGTTACGAGTTTGCTTCAAGTCATTTACGCTATGATCGCTATATGCCTTTCTTTCGGCAGTATTTTGCCGGAGGTTCTAATAGTATGCGTGCATGGGGCTTAAGAAAACTCGGACCCGGGTCCAGCATCCAATCAGCCAGAGATGTGCCTGACCGCTTTGGCGATATTCAATTAGAAACAAATGCTGAATACCGTTTTTTTCTTGCAGACATGGGAGGAGTAAAAATAAACAGCGCAGTTTTTACAGACATAGGGAATGTATGGTTTTTAAGAAAAAATGAAAATTTTAAAGGAGGTGAATTTCGCCCTTCAAAAATTTGGAAAGATCTGGGCATTGGTGTAGGCACCGGCTTACGGATAGATTTTGGTTTTTTTCTGGTGAGGGTAGATTATGCCTATAAAGTAAAAGACCCAAGTCCTGACGATATAACGAAGCAAAATTTATGGTTCTATAACTGGAAGCTATTAAACGGGCAACTGCAATTAGGTGTTAATTATCCATTCTGATTTGTTTCGCTTACCATCGTTTCAATCCCTTCCATAGAATAGGCATCGCTCAATAAGTATGGCCCTATCCTGGTACGGCATAAGCTGCTTAAGTAACCGCCACAACCAAGTTGTTGGCCATAATCATTTGCCAGGCTTCTTATGTAAGTGCCGGTGGAGCAAACTACTTTAAAATGTACAACAGGTAATTCAAACTTTGTGATCTCGAAAGAATGTATGGTAACGGGCCTGGGCTCAAGTTTTACATCAATGCCTTTTCTTGCCAGCTCATACACACGTTGGCCGTCTTTTTTTATAGCAGAATGTATAGGCGGTATTTGTTGGATAGCGCCGGTAAAGGGTTTGGTGGCTTCCTCCACCTCTAATGCTGTAATATTTAGGAAGGGTTTAAAGTCCTGCGGTTCGCTTTCAAGGTCGTATGTAGGTGTTGTGGCACCCAACGTTATAGTGCCGGTATATTCCTTTTCCTGCGCCATATACTCATTAATCTTCTTTGTAAACTTGCCGGTACAAACAATCAGCAAACCTGTTGCCAACGGATCTAATGTACCTGCATGTCCTACCTTTTTTGTTTTGGTTAGATGACGAACTTTTCGAACTACATCAAACGAAGTCCATTTAAAAGGCTTATCAATCAATAACATTTTACCTTCTGAAAAAATGGTAGCGGGATGGTTCATTGGCGCAAATGTAAACAAAGATGATGTGGTGATGGGAGAAACGAATGAATTAAGAAAGGCAAAGCAAAAGGCATCTTTGGCCTGTACAATAAAACTGCGATAAACGTTGTATTACTTTATATGCCAGCCATCACTGTTATAGATTTTAAAGGCATAATAAAACAAAGACAGTAAGATGCATGCCTGGTGTTTTGTCCTTTTTGGAAAGTTTGATTAGTCTAAGCTATATCTGTATTCAGGATAATCTATCGCTCAACTAACTTCTATTCAAATCAATTATCCACTAGGGATATTCAGCATAAGGCGCTGTTTCTTCCAACAAAAATTCAATTTTTTGCAACCATTCTTTTTGCAAAGTCTTATTGCGGCTATGATCGCTCTGGCCATCATAAGCATATTGTAAGTTTTCTTTTTCTCTTACAATACGGTTATACATATTACTTACATCAACCCTGAAGGTTTTTTTGTTAAATGCGTACTCTGACAATTCTTTGTGAAGCTTGCGGGCAAAAATTTCCGTAATATCAAAATGGCCCTGCTCATGTGCCAATATGTAGGTGGTTTTTAAAATGCCCCATGATTTGTTTTTTGAAAAGCTGCAAGTGATCTCATAAGTCAATTCGCCCTGGCTTACCTTGTAAGCTATTCCCAAAGCCGTACTTGTTAATGCTACCGCATCGGTGTTATGTTTTGGCTCGCATAAGAAATCTTCCCAGCTAAGGCGGCGATCGGAAAACCATGGCAGGTAATCGTCTTTTTCTTCTATGGAATGCACTATACGTATAGGATGATTAACCACAACGGCTTTACCTTCAATTGCTACAGGCATAGTAAAAAGAAGGAGTAAAAAGGTAAAGAGGCTGAATAGGCTGATCATACACGATTCAAACGATGAGAGGTTAAAAAAATTATCACTACTTTAAAAACCAGGCGTTAAATAAAAATAAAAAACTCCCCTGGTTAGCAGGAGTTAAAAAAGGTGAAAAGTTTATTTTAATCGGCAGCCTCTTTTAAAAAGGTGTTTATTGCAGTATTCAATGCCACATTATAAAAGTTAAAGAAAGAAAGAGCAAATACGTATTTTGCTTTTCTTCTCAACAAAAACAAATGAAGAATTTTCCTTTAAATAGTGAATTGTTTATAATAAACCGCAGGCGTTTTGTGGAAAAAATGCAGCCACATTCGATAGCCATTTTTGTAAGCAATGATGAAGTGCCTTGCAATGGCGATGCCTTATATCCCTTTAAACAAAACAGCGATTTGTATTGGTTATGCGGCATTACCCAGGAAGATACAATGGTGGTGCTTTTCCCCGATAACCCTGATCCAAAATTTAGAGAAGTATTGGTGTTGATGAAGCCAAATGAATTAAAGGAAAAATGGGATGGTAAGCGATTAAAAAGGGATGAAGCCGTGGCTTTAAGCGGCATTGAAACTATAGTTTGGCTGGATGGCATTGATGCGCTTTTACAAACCTGGATTCATGTAGCTGATACTATCTATTTAGACAGCAATGAAAACGACCGCAAAGGAAGCTTGTTGGAAACAAGAGATTATCGTTTTATAAAAGAAATGAAAAACCGGTATCCTTTGCATCAATATGACCGGGCGGCAAAGATCATGAAAGACTTGCGTTCAGTAAAAACTGCTCATGAAATTGAAGTTGTAAAGAAGGCTATCCATATAACCGGCAATACCTTTAACCGGCTACTGAAATTTATAAGGCCCGGAGTAATGGAGTATGAAATTGAAGCAGAGATCATGCATTCTTTTTTAAGCCAACGGGCAGAAGGGGAGGCATATAAAAGCATTATTGCAAGTGGCGACAGGGCAAGAACTTTGCACTACATTTCTAATAATGAGGAATGCAAGGATGGTGAAATGGTGCTGATGGATTTTGGTGCCGAGTATGGCGGCTATGCTGCAGATTTATCACGCACTGTTCCTGTTAACGGAAAATTTTCAGTCCGGCAGAAAGAAGTATATAACGCCTGTCTTCATTTGCATAACTATGCAAAATCAATTTTAAAGCCGGGCATCAGCATTATTGATTATACTGACAAAGTAGGAGTAGAAGCAACAAAACAGTTTGTAGCAATTGGCTTATTAAAAGAAGAAGATGTAAAAAATGAGGATCCTGAAAACAGGGCTTATCGCAAATATTTATATCATGGCATCTCTCATCATTTGGGTATTGATGTACATGATCTGGGAACCCGTAATGAACCTGTAAAAGCAGGGATGTTATTTACAATAGAGCCGGGTATTTATATAGAAGAAGAAGCCATAGGTATTCGTATTGAAAACAATGTATGGCTTACAGATAACGGTAGTATTGATTTATTTGAAGGCATTCCAATAACCGTTGAAGAAATAGAAGCAGCGATGAGGCAGCCCCTGTCCCCCGAAGGGAAACTTAGGGTAAAAAAAGATTTTGAGTAGGGCCTTTCGTATAAAACTCTCTAGATAGAAAACAGAATTACCTCTTTTTCCTAATGGTTTTGAGCGGATAAGAACACAGACCTTGAGGCACCCATCTATACCGGACAGGCCTTGCTGCATACTGGTTTCAGATGTGTTAATCGTAATTCTTAAAGCCTATTTTATTTCTTTGTGATGGCTTGCTTTGCTTTTCTATCAACTCTTTCAGCACCATAAAAATATTTTCAATATCCTTGCTGTTGCCTTTTACTTCTTTTTCAAGCTTTGATAGCTGCAACAAAATGTCTTTGTGGGTCAGCGCATATTCTCTAAGCTTTGTAAATACTCTAATGATCCTAATATTTACTTCTATGGCTGTTTTGCTATTTAAAATACTGGATAGCATTGCCACTCCTTGTTCTGTAAATACATTGGGCCTATATCTGGTACCACCCCAACTTGAGGTCACAATTTGTGACTTCAAGTTTTCCCATTCTTTTTCATTTAGGGTAAACATAAAATCCTTGGGGAATCGTTCTGCATTTCTTTTGACACTTTGATTAAAGACCTTTGTTTCCACCCCATACATTTCTGCAAGGTCTCTATCTAGCATTACTTTTTCTCCCCGAACCACATATATCCTGTGCAGTATTTTGTGCTCTAAAACCAATGCCTGTAATTCTTTTTTTGCCATAATATAATTTTCCGCTCTGTGTGTAGGGCTCTTTCTTTTGTGCGAAGGCGTCACCAACAGGAGAATTAGCTCATTCCCCGTAACGAGGAAATAAATCTCATTATAATGTTTCGTGCCCCCATGAACAGTTCCTCAGAAAAGTAAGATTTTATTATTCATTTCGTAATATTTGAGTTTACCATCTTCCATATTTCGCTTAAAGGATTATAATGAATAATCCAGCTTCGGCCTTTCCTTTATAAATCTGTAGATTGAAACAAGGTTGTGGTCCTAAAATGTATGATGGCTATTTTTGCCTCCAGACACCATACTTTTAATATGCAACTTAAAAATAAATAACACAAAGAATGATCGAAGATAAAAATGAAATCAAACACCTAAGTTCCCCCCTCGGGGGACAGGGGGCCTTGGCGCAAATTCCAAATTTTTTTACACTGCTTAATCTTATTTTTGGCTGTATTGCCATTGTATTTATTTTACAAACCGGCGAAACTATTGTACTCCTGGAAAATGGTGGTACCACACAGGTAAACCTTCCTGAAAAAATTTGGTGGGGCGCCTTATTCATTTTTGCTGCTGCCGTTATAGACTTTTTTGATGGCTTTCTTGCCCGCATGCTGAAGGCGAATTCTGAAATGGGCAAACAATTAGATTCTTTAAGTGATATTGTAAGTTTTGGCGTGGCACCGGGTATGATTTTATACCAATTACTGCGGATAAGTTTTGCCCGGGAAGAAAATGGATTAGATGTTTCTATAGTGGCTTTATTGCCGGCCTTTTTTTATACCGGCGCTGTTGCCTGGCGGCTGGCTAAATTTAATATTGCTGATAATCAATCATACAGCTTTAAAGGCGTTCCCTCTCCGGCAGCCGGTTTATTAATCGCTTCTTTGCCTTTAATAATCTGGTATCAGTATTTTGGCATTCAGGCTTTCTTTATTAACCGGTGGTTTCTGTATGCGGTTATTCTTTTCCTTAGCTACTTAATGGTTTGCAACCGCACATTTATGGCCATCAAATTCACTGACTTTTCATTTAGAAACAACCTTTTAAAATACATTTTGCTTTCTGCGTCCTTAATATGCCTGGTATCTTTAAGATGGTTGGCTATTCCCGTAATTTTTGTTTTATACCTTATTATTTCAATGCTCTCAAAACAGCCTGGTACTATTATTTCCGGGAAGGATGTACAAAATTCAAATCTTTTATAAGCATATCATTCCTTAGGTTTGCGCCAAATTTCTAACCATGCAATTTACAGTTCAGGTTAAAGTAATGCCTTTAAAAGAGCTTTTAGATCCACAAGGAAAAGCTGTTATGACAGGGTTGGGAAATCTTGGATTAAAATCAATTCAGGATGTAAGGATAGGCAAAAGTATAAGCCTGCAGATAGAAGCTGCTTCCGCTGAAGAGGCAAAAGCCATTGCCGAAGAAGCCAGTAAAAAATTATTGGCTAACCAGGTGATGGAATATTTCGAAATATCAATAAGCTAATGAGTTGATTAACTAATTATCACATCAGCTAATTACCATGCTCTACCTCGTTCCTACACCCATAGGTAATCTAAAAGACATCACCCTTCGTGCTTTAGAAATATTGCAGGAAGTAGATGTGATCCTTGCCGAGGATACAAGGAATACGTCAAAGCTTTTGAATCATTACAATATCAACAAACCGCTTTCCCCTTATCACCAACACAACGAACATAAAATTCTGCAACACCTGGTAGAACAATTAATTGCAGGAAAGAAAATGGCAGTTGTAACAGATGCAGGTACGCCGGGCATATCAGATCCTGCTTTTCTTTTGGTGCGTGAATGCATCCGTCATGATGTTAGGGTAGAATCGTTGCCTGGTGCTACTGCCTTTGTTCCCGCATTGGTTAATAGTGGCTTGCCTATTAACCGTTTTGTTTTTGAAGGATTTCTTCCTTTAAAAAAAGGCCGTCAAACCTTATTAAAAAAACTGGCTGAAGAAGAGCGTACAATGATCCTCTATGAATCTCCTATGCGGTTAACAAAAACCCTTGATGAACTTGCACAATACTTTGGAGAAACCCGTCTTTGCTCCGTAAGCAGGGAACTTACTAAATTCTATGAAGAAAATAAAAGGGGCAGTTTGAAAGAAGTAAGCGATCATTTTAAAGCGAAAGAAGTAAAAGGCGAAATTGTGTTAATTGTGCAGGGGAAAGAATAATTTTTATTCACCTTTGCCGTTACCAAAAAAATATAGTTATGGCCCGAATTCTTGTATTGGCTTTTTTATTATTCTCAGTTACATCGTTTAGCCAGGTTAGGGAAGTACCAACCGTAGTAAAAGATGCTTTCAGCAAACAATATGCAGATGTTGAAAATATTGAGTATGAAGATAACCTCGTTAGTGTGCAGGTACATTTTTCTATGGCTGCCGAAAAGATGGTTGCTTTTTATACCAACAAAGGAAAATGGAAGGAGACCGAGAAGGAATTTACCTTTGAACAACTGAATGATGACGTTAAGCAAGGCTTTGATAAAAGCAAATATGCTGAATGGAAAATACTCGACACAAAAATAATTTACCGGCTCGGTAATGTTACGCAGTACCGCGTTAAAGTAGAAAAGAACGACATTCAAAAAAAGCATTTGTTCTTTAATAAGTCGGGCCGATTAGTGGGAGATGCAATTACATTATAGACAAATTACCAGGTAGCTGACGCTTACTTTTTCTTTCTATATACTGTTGTATTCCGAAAGCCGTTATCAAATTAATGTCTCCTTAGCGTAATACGTTTATGAAGAAAACAAACCTTGTTCTATTACTTGTTATATCATCTTTTATTCTTCATGCGCAACCCGGTGGTTGGCAACAGAGGGTGAAGTATGCAATGGATATTGATATGAATGTTGCGGATAATAAATATACCGGCAAACAAAAAATAGATTATTGGAATAATTCGCCTGATACATTAGACCGTGTCTTTTTCCATTTATACTGGAATGCTTTTCAGCCAAACAGTATGATGGATATGCGCAGCCGCCGCCAGGGCGCTCTTATATTAGGTACGGATAACCAGGGCAATGAGGTTAGAGATTGGGATCCGCGTGTGGAAGACAGGATTGCACATTTATCTGCATCTGAAATAGGGTATGAAAAGATCGCTTCGTTAAAAATGGATGGACGTTCACAAAAGTGGACAGTACATGAAACAATACTTGAGGTGAGGTTAGACAAGGCAATCCTTCCAAAGTCAAAAGTTGTTTTTGATATGGAGTGGGATGCCCAGGTGCCTTTGCAAATACGCCGCAGTGGCCGTAATAATCCTGCAACAGACGTTAAGTACACCATGACACAATGGTATCCCAAACTATGCGAATATGATAAAGAAGGCTGGCACCCTACGCCTTATGTTGGACGTGAGTTTTATGGTGTATGGGGTGATTATGATGTAAGCATATCCATTGATAAAAATTATATACTTGGCGGCAGTGGCACGGTGCAAAACGGCGCTGAAGTGGGCTATGGCTATGAGCCTAAGGGCTCAAGAGTAGCAAAGCCTGCAGGTGATAAATTAAAGTGGCATTTTATTGCTACTAATGTGCATGACTTTGCGTGGGCTGCAGATGCGGAATACAAACAAGTTATACGTAATATACCGAACGGGCCTACCATCCGGGTTTTGTATAATAGTCGTCCGACTCCTGATGCCTTCGAAGGTCTTTCAACTGCCGCAAAGGCTAATTATAATAACGATTTTAGCCGCTACGCAGAAACATGGGACAAGCAATGGGAAAATATTGCGGACGCTGCTGTTACCGTTTACCCATTCATTAGAAAAAACTTCGGCGAGTATCCTTATAAACAGTATTCATTTATTCACGGTGGCGATGGTGGTATGGAGTATCCCAATTGCACTATGTTAGTTAATCCTGGCCTGGGCACTGCCTTTCATGAGTGGATGCATAGCTGGTACCAGGGTATGTTAGGTACCAATGAATCTAAGTATTACTGGATGGATGAAGGATTTACAGAATATGCCACTAACCTTGTTGAAGAAAATTATCGCCAGGAAGTAAGCAGGAAAACATTGCTCAACAATCCATCAGCGCTTAGAAAGAATGATTCGATAGCGATGAATACATTGCCCCGTTATCAAGCGCCAAACTATACAGGCTATTACAATTTGGTAAGAAGCCCCAAAGAAGAACCATTAACTACGCATGCAGATCATTTTAATACAAATTATGCCTATTCAAATAGTGCGTATAATAAAGGAGCCGTATTCATGGAGCAGTTAAGCTATATCGTTGGCGCTGCTGTACGGGATAAAATTTTATTGGAATATTATCGTCAATGGCGTTTTAAACATCCGGCTTTGAATGACTTTATAAAGATTGCGGAAAAGGAAAGTAAAATGAAACTTGACTGGTATAAGGAGTATTGGGTGAATACTACAAAGACCATCAACTATGGTATTGATAGCTTGTGGGAAGGAAATGGCGGTACAAATATCCGCTTGCGCCAGCTTGGGTTAGTGCCTATGCCAATTGATGTGAAAATAAGCTTTAAAGACGGCAGCAGCGAATGGCATTATGTACCCATGTATTTAATGTTTGGTAGTAAACCGCCGGAAGAAGGTCAGGCTGGCCGTATCAATTACGAACCCTGGAAATGGACACACCCTACATATCAAATTCAAACAAAAAGAAAATTAACTGAAATAACTTTGGTTGAAATTGACCCTACGCTGCGCATGGCCGATGTAGACAGGAAGAATAATAAGCTTGAATTAAAGTGGTAAAAAGGGTATTCGTAAGCCATTCACCTCATTCGCAAATTATTCTCATTAATGTTGCGGTAGTGTTGGTGTCTATTAATGTAAAGTGAAGGAATACGGTAAAGATTAATTCATCTTATTCCTTATCAAGTGTCCTAATCGTTTAACCCCTTTCCATTTAAAATTTGCTCTATGCATTTTTCTACTCTCGACTCCCGGGTTTTGGAATTTTTAGGAGCAGAAAAATGCAGCATATATCCTCTTTGCCGCCCAGGCGTTAATGCATTAAAAGCATTTTTTAAGGCAGGGCTTTCATCTATTTTCTTCTGAATTCTTCAGCAATTTTGAATTCTGTAGTCTTTTTTAAATCCACTTTCAAACCGGCTTTCTCAACTTCAATGGCTTCAAAAATATAGGCTTTCAGGATGGCTTCTTTCTCAGCTATTTCTGAACACCGGTGAAACGTATCTGGCGTGCCGCCTGCACATTCTTTGTTTGTTGAATTAAAATACCATTAGTATCATTTAACAAGACACCCTTGAAAAACAAAAGCGCACAGTATTCTTTAAACACGTGTATTAAAACAATGTTGCTTTTTGCAAGGTATGCCTCCGGCCAACTACACCTTGCTGGTGTAAACAATTTGTTTTAATTATTTATTGAAATGATGAGGAAGCAGTTCTGTGATTTTGTTGATGGGATGATCTGCGATTGTTTGCAGAACATCACGCAGCCAGCTATAAGGTTCAACCTGGTGAAGTTTGCAAGTACCCAGCAGGCTGTATAGCATGGCGCTTCTTTGTGCTGCTTCCCCGCTGTGGCGGGGCAGGCTATGCGATCCGCAGAACAGATAATTTTTTCTCCCCACTGCCACAGGACGAATGGAATTTTCTACCGGATTGTTATCTATGTTCAGCATTCCGTTTTTAGTATACAGGCATAGCCTGTTCCATCGTTCAATACTATAACCCAGCGCTTTGCCAATGGTGCTTTTAGGTGTTACTTCCATATACTGCTGCTTCATCCAGGTGCCCAGTGATGCTAGTATGGGAAGAGATTTCTCTTGCCGCACTTCTTTTATCTGGTCGAAGGATAAGCTTTGCTCTTTCACATCTCTTTCAATAGCATATAGCTTTTGTATTTCTTCCATGGCGTATGCAACACGGCCTTCATCGTTTTGCAATGCATCATGAAACATGCGCCTGGCATGCGCCATACAATGCATGAGGGTGATGCTTTCTTTTTTTTCAAAAGCGTCATACACATTATAGCCATCAGCTTGCAGGTAACCGGTGAAGTTTTCTAGTATTCCTGAGGGGCCTTCCCGTCCGCGACCTTGCTGGTAATCAAAAAACACTATTTTTTTAATACTGTTCTGATACACCCAGTAATAACCTCTGTGTGTGGTGCCTTTCTTATCCTTATCCATTACCTTGATGGGCGTTTCATCTACATGCAGGTAACTCGTTTGCAGTGTTTCTGTTTTCAGTGCTTCGTATAAAGAGGTAATAAGCTTGCAGGTTGCACCCACCCAATCGGTAAATGTGGAATAAGGAAGCTTTACTGAGTTTCTTTCAAAACGCTCAATCTGGCGGTAGAGTGGCAGGTGGTCTGCATACTTATCCAGGACGATCTAAACGCTTGTAATACATCGAAAAGCCATTGCCTTCCCATAACAACAATTTTACCTGGTCGCGTTTCTTATTTAAAAAGATAAATACAGCGCCATTGAGTACATTCATTTTCAGTTGCACAGTAACCAGCCCGCTTAAGCTGTCGAAGCCCTTGCGCATATCTGTACTTTCTGTATAGAGATAATACCGGCACGAAGAAAACAGGTGCAACACCAGCTAACTAATAAGGGCTTTAAGAAAAGCACTATTAACAGGCTTATGAAATACCAGTCGTTTACCATCGGGCAGGATCAGTTCAGCATGAGCCATCACATCTGAGTGATCCAACTGCAACTTTACAAAAGAGGGTTTGCGCTCTTTGCTCTCCTTTCCAACCAAGTGAACCTCACGGTATCGTTTAAAATAATAATGAAAAACATGATAAGCTATACCGTGCTCACTGCAATATGACTTTTGTGATTTGGTCGCTATTTTTCCACTGATCAATGTGATGAAACATGTTGTTTCTTACTTGCTCATTATTGCGCATCATTAGTTTTATTTACAAAACTAAATCGGCTCATCGTTGATGACTATATGTACTTGCTCGGAGGGATACGCCGCTGACGACCATTCTTTACGAGAATTTTGTAAATCTTTCATTGCGATATTATTTAAAGTTGTTTATAATTCTTTGTTTGTCTTCATTCTCTTTATCGTTCTTATGATACAATTCAATAAATGTTATTTTTTGTTCCGCTTCAAAGTGAGCATAAATTAATCTTAGCCCTGAATTTACTCCACGACCTTTTAATGCTTTACAGGCAATCTTTTTTACTTTAATGATACAGGTTTCCAAACCCAAATTATCAATACGAAAATTAAACGGTGGTCTTTCTTGCGGTGTTACTTCCAATACTTTTTTCACCACTTCCAAATCTTCATTCAGCGTTCTGTATTTTTTCAACAGGTTTTTCAAATCTTTATTAAATTCTACAAGTTTATCAAAGGTCATTGTTGTTCAATTTCGTCACCGTAGTTTCTCACCGAAAAAGGCGCATCTCTGTAAAAAGCTAATTCGTAATTTATTTCTTCTCCTTCTTTTGAAGCTAACCAAGGCATATCCTTATGAGAATAGTTGCTTATGGCAGCAGCACTCCAATCACTTAGTTGTTGAATAACTCTATCAATTACTTCTTTCTCACTTGCTTTCAATCCAGTTAAATCGGCTTTCACCAAAGGCAAATAACGAGTTTGAGGGTAGCCATGATATTCTGTTTTCACTCTTTGCAACTGACCTTTATTAATCATTTGTAAAACGATACTATCTAACTTTTGTGGAACTGGTCCATAAGGCAGCTTGCGATATTTTGCACCAGTTAAATGTTCTTCATACAATTCATAATAATTGAAGTCGGAAAAATAAAGCAGCTTGTAAAGCACCGTTTCACCAACATT
>JAYULK010000001.1:0-22309 GCA_043763635.1 Chitinophagaceae bacterium | reverse complement strand
ATAGATAATTGGGGTTTTCTTTCTCATTACAGAGAGTGATCTAAATTCGCCTGTTGGTGACGCCATCGCACAAAGCAAGGCACAACACCAACAGGGGCCTAGAAAAATATTTATGGGACGGGCTTTAGTGGTACTATGAAGCGCCTGTTGCCACGCTCGGTTCATCGTTCGGTAATCTGTTGAACATGGCGTGTCGAAATATAGGCGCTTATTAAATAGTGCAGGTTGGCTTTACGCAAGTGCAGGCAGTTGCGTTTTTTTTTATATGTGCTTAGCGTATAAGGTTTTGAAAATATAAATACATATGATAAGTGGCGTATATTAGCATTAATACAATCGTTAGGCGCAACTGTATCAACCTTCATTAAATATTTATGATTTCTAATGGAAAAGATTTATTTGATCTTGTTGATGAACTTTTAAAAAAGGAAGGATTTGTCAAGAAGAAAGGAACATGGTACAGGCACTCACAAGAGTGCATTTGCTTTTTTTACCTTCACAAATGTCCATATGGAGGATATTATGAACACGTTTTTGGCTTCTTCATAAAGCAATTAAATCATACAGGGAAGGAATATCCGGTCTTCTATAAATGTAACTTGAAAATAAGTTTAGATGAATTTGCCGACAAAGAATTAGTAATGAGAGTTTTTAATTTGGAGAATCAAGAGTTTATAAATAAAGAAAGAGAGTTTCTTATTACTGAGTTTTTCGAGTTATATATCCTTCCATTTTTGAAAGAAGTAAGTTCCAGCGAAGGAATTATAAGTGTCATGAGCAAATACAAAGATTTGATCTATTATGTAGATGGAGAAGCAATGGAGTACTTAAAACTGAAGCACCCTAATTCCCCTAAATCGTGATGCGCCTAACATTGGTTTGCCAAAATGCCGGCTATTGAACATGTTACGGGCTTGTAATACTTTGTGAAGCTCTATATCTTTATCCAGACGATAGGGCATTGGAGCCCGGCACTTCGGCAAGCCCTGTACGTTAGCAGCAACCCAACAGTCATCAAATTAGCAAGTCTCAAGAAGTGCCCCTAAATGAGTAGACAATTTAATTTTCTTATAGCCGTCCTTATCATTATTTTGACTTTGACAATTAACTTTAGTTTTAATGGACAAACCATGAAAAAAAAGAATTGGACGTTACTTCAGTGATGAAAGTAACCATGTGCAAGGGTTTACCATATTGTGACTCAACAATCTCTTTAACGAAGACACAATTTGAAGTTTTTGCAAACAAATGGAATAACAGCACAGACCTTGGTTATAATAGGTATCAAGCGCAGTATTATGTTGAAGTTTATGTGAATAATGGCACAAAGCGACTGTTCTCTACTTCACGAGACCAAATTATGGAAGGCAGCACAAATGGTTGGATATTTTCGGTCATTGACAAGAACTACTTTGACAGCCTTTATCGGATAAACATTGGAACACTGATGAAGCGTGAAAGGGATAATCTCAATTGACAAAAGGGTATGCTGCTTTAGGGTACTAGCCGTGTCTCCTCTTCTGGCTTTGTGTATAGCAGGGACACGGCGTTATCTGTCTCGTCCTAAAATAGGTTTACACTTTTGATTGATAATCCTGCTATAAATGTACACTCCATTGCTAGTACTCTTTCCGTGAGAATCTATATCTTCTTTTATCTTCTCTAAGTCATCAAGATAATCTGATAAGTTTTTTTCTTCCATAAATTAAACAGATTTATATTTAAAAATTGCAAGGTGCATAATTGCTGTTACATGAAGAACACAATTGTTAAAAAAGCTAAAATAATTTTACATAATATAGCATTAAGTTTTGGCAGCTTCAAATTGACAACTCGCAAAAGGGCTACCCCCACTCTGGCTGAGTATGCAGCTAAGCTTTTGAAGCCATGCGTACTTGTGCCTTTCAATAAATCAGTGCTTAACTTTGGGCACAAGTACCCATCCGCACAAAGCCATTTCGGCATGCTTGCGCCAGGGTTGGGGGACCGCCTCTTCCGCTACATAACAATATCTTTGACACAGTTTATTTTACACACCCTTCACCAGGTTGAACCTTATAGCTGGCTGCGTGATGTTCTGCAAACAATCGCAGATCACCCAATCAATAAAATCACAGAGCTGCTTCCGCATCACTCCAAAAAATAAGCAACGGCTATTTGTTATTAACAAGGTGTACTTGGCCGGAGGCTTACTGAGCAACTCTCTTCTGATGCTTCCATTGCAGCGTTCTACATAACCATTTTGCATTGGTTTTCCTGGTTGTATAAAAATCAAAGTAATCTTATGCAATCTGCACCACACGTCTAGTTGTGATGATATAAATTCAGGGCCGTTATCTACCCTGATCATCTTAGGCAACCCTCTAAACTCACGCAAATATTCTAAAGACCTGATTAACCTGGTTGTAGGCAAGGATGTGTCGGCTTCTATGTGCAATACTTCGCGGTTGTAGTCATCTACTATATTGAGTAACCTGAATTTTCTGCCATCCCATAGAGCATCATTCATAAAGTCAACACTCCATACCACATTAATGCTATCTGGCTGATAGAGTGCCTGCTTTACTCTTGCAGGCAATCTTTTCTTACATCTGCGGCGTATGTTCAGACGAAGTTCTGTGTAGACCCTATAAACACGCTTATGGTTCCAGGCAAACCCTTTCCGCCTGAGGCGGTAATAGCTTTGCCAAAAACCTATAGTGGGATGCTTATCAACCAGTGATTGAAGTTCTTTAATCACTTCTCCATCCTGTTTGCCTTTAGGCTGATAACGACCTGTGCTTTGAGGTAGACTTATTGCTTTACAAGCCTGACGCTGGCTGAGTTTATGTTCTGTTTTCATTATAGGCAACCATGCTACCTTTCTCGTCAGGCGTTAAACTTTTTTGTTACTGCATCTTTTAAGGCTTCATGCATAGCACAGGCATGGAGCATGGCCAATGAAATTGAGTTTAAATATATACAGCCAGGAAAGCCCAAGCAAAATGCATTTGTGGAACGATTTAATAAAACCTACAGAGAAGGTGTTTTAGATACTTATCTATTTGAAACCATTGACGAAGTAAGAGAAGTAACAGCTATATGGGTTGATGATTACAATCACTATAGGCCGCATGATGCCCTCGGTGGGCTGCCGCCCCAAACGTATAAAGAAAAGAATACCCAACCTCTTGGACGCAGTTCCGCTTCGGCTACGCCTTCGCTTCACTGCGCCCAAGTGGTTCTGCAAACAGACAACTTAATGAAATATTCTACTTTTGAACCGTACTGAAAATGGGGAGCCTACACAACCAACATAAGGTTCTATGCCGTGCATTTTGCAGGGCCCAGAAGGCTATAGGAAGTAGTGTTTCAATTTTGTTGCGTTTGTAAATTAAACTGAACAAGCAATTGGTTTGCCTAGCTTCTGTATCGGAAAGTAGCGATACACAAAACCATTAGTACTATAACTTTCAAGAGCCTTACTTGCAATTGATACTCCTATATAATTTTTTAGATTTATATTAGAGGCTGTAAATTAACCAAACATTGCTTGATGAGATACGGAGTTATTTTTATTATTCTATTTCTTCCCTTCATTTTTCTGTCCCGCTATTCAATTGCCCAGGGCCATTCTTCCGATAGCTGTATGCGGCAAAATTCTATTGATGCAGTAATAGACCTTTATCACAAGAAGCAAGGCACAGCATCAAATTTGTATAACGGGGTGGAGGTAGAACCATATAATTTTATTTTTTTCCAAAGCACTCCCTATTTTAAAGATTCCTCCTTTATACAGGGAACTGTTTTTTATGATAAGGTAAAATATAAGGATGTGCCATTACTGTATGACCTCGTTCATGATGAATTAATTCTTTTGCATTTTGACAGGGTTCATCAAATAAACCTGGTTAAAGAAAAGGTTGACTCGTTTTATTTAAGCAGTCACCACTTTATCAAACTGAATCCTGATACTAGCAACACAGTTATAAAAGGAGGATATTATGATGAGCTATATAAAGGACAGGTTAGCTTATTAATGAAGAGGACAAAGCTTGCGGAAGAAAAAATAGAATCAGGATCTATTTATCTAAGGGCGTCAGCGAAATCATCATTTTATCTTTTAAAAGAAGGCAGCTATTTCCGTATAAAAAATAAAAAAGACCTTCTTAAAATGCTGTCCGATAAAAGAAATGAATTAAATCACTACATAAGGCGTAATAAGATAAAGTTTAAAAGCATGCCTGAAATAGCAATGACCAGCGTTGTAGCGCATTACGACCAATTAATAAAAAAATAATGAAACTAACGAGGTGGTTTTTATTTCTGTTTTTCCTTTTTATAATGGCAAACGTTACTGCTCAAAGCAAGGATGCGCAGCTAATAACAGGCGATTTCAGAAGTGTTACAATAGATGAATTTATTAAACAGATTGAAGCAAAAACAAGCTATCATTTTTATTATGACCCAAAGCTTTTTGATTTGATAATAATAAATGTTGCTGTAAAGGATGAACCGCTACATCAGGTTCTTAAAGAAGCGTTTAAAAATTCTGATTATTCTTTTGCCATAGATGAAAGCCGTGTTTTTTTATTAAAAGGCCAAACTATTAAAACTAATTTATCATCGGCGCTTGGCGGCTTAGGTAATATAAACCCGGACTATGTGTTTGTTGATAGCTTGAATAGTAGGAGTAAAAGCATTTCTAAATCAGGATTTAAGAACAAGCAATTAGAAGTAGGTATAAAAACCAACAACCTGCAGCCTGGTAATGCAATCGTTTCAGGGATAGTAAAAGATACTAAGAGCGGTTACCCGCTCAATGGAATATCTGTTTATACGGAAGTTGGCGGATCGGGCACTGTTACAGATTCAAACGGACGGTACAGCTTAACGCTTCCAAAAGGAAGACATACGATTTATGCAAGGGGCACCGGCAAAATAGATGCTTCGCAACAAGCTATTGTTTATTCTGATGGCCGGGTAGACTTGCAACTGGATGATATTATACCTGTGTTGCAGGAAGTTATTGTGTCAGCAGATCGAATAGCCAATGTAAACCGTGTACAAATGGGCATTGAGCGTCTTACCATTAAAAGCATTAAGCAAATGCCTGCAGTATTTGGTGAGGCAGATATATTAAGAGCTGTACTAACTCTGCCTGGCGTTAAGTCGGTAGGAGAGGCAAGCACTGGCTTTAATGTACGTGGCGGCGCATCAGATCAAAATCTTATTCTTTTTAATGATGCTACAATTTATAATCCTTCTCATTTTTTCGGCTTCTTCTCAGCCTTTAATCCTGAGATAGTAAAAGAAGTAGAGTTGTACAAAAGCGGTATTCCTGCACAATATGGAGGCCGTCTTGCGTCGGTGCTTGAGGTAACAGCAAGAGAAGGAAGCAAAGAAAAAATTATTGGGTCTGCTGGCATAGGTCTTTTAACCAGCCGTTTAAATATCGAGGGCCCTATTACAAAAAATAAATCTTCGTTTAATATTGGGGGCCGCACCACTTATTCAAACTGGTTACTAAAGCTTTTGCCCGATAAATATGATTACAAAAATAGCAAGGCTTCGTTTTATGATGTAAATGTTTACACCAGTCATACCCTGGGCAAAAGGGATAATTTGTATGTTACTTTATACGGCAGTAAAGACCGCTTTAATCTGAATAGCGATACTACGTTTGGTTATAGCAACAGGAATGTTTCTGTAAAATGGAAACATGTTTTTAATAATAAGCTGACGGGATTTTTAAATGTTGGAAACGATCATTATGAGTATGTAAACGAAAGCCAGCATAATCCGGTTAATGCGTATAAAATGGCTTTCAATATTGACCAGAAAAATTTAAAAGGAGATTTCAACTATAATTTAAATACGAAACATAAAATTGATGCAGGGTTTAGCTCTATATATTATCAACTGCACCCCGGCTCTTTTCAGCCCAATGGAAAAGAGTCTATAGTAACCCCTGTAACAGTGCAAACAGAACAGGCTTTGGAAAGTGCCATTTATGTAAGTGACCGCTATGATATAACCCGCAAACTTTCCTTCAATCCCGGCATACGTTATTCTATATTTAATTATTTAGGGCCCCAGGCAGTTGACGAGTATCCTGGGCACTTGCCAAAAACAGATGCCAACCGTACAGGCACCATTTCTTATAAAAGTGGTTCTGTAATTAAAACTTATCATGGGCCTGAAATACGCCTGGCTGCACGGTACGCCTTCAATAGCAGTTTTTCTGTAAAAGCATCTTACAATAGTTTGCGGCAGTACCTACACATGCTTTCCAACACGGCAGCAATATCGCCAACTGATATCTGGAAGTTAAGCGATAATAATATAGAACCTCAACTTGGTAACCAGGTATCGCTGGGGTTATATAAAAATTTTAAAAACGACACATTAGAGATATCATTTGAAGTGTATAAAAAGCATTTGAAGAACTATTTAGATTATAAGAATGGTGCGGTGTTGGTATTAAATGATCACCTGGAGACAGATGTATTTAAAACCCGTGGGAATGCTTATGGCGCAGAAATAATGATTAAAAAAAGGGCCGGCAGGCTTAATGGGTGGATGAGCTATACTTATTCACGCATTCTTTTAAAGGAAGATGATCCTAATGCCGGAGAAACTATAAATAACGGAGCGTATTATCCTGCTAATTATGATAAACCACATGATTTTACATTGATCGGTAACTATAGAATAAATCAAAGGTTTAGTATTTCTTTAAACGCTACTTATAGCACAGGCAGGCCTATTACAGTACCAATAGGAAGGTATTTTTATGCAGGTTCGGAAAGAACGCTTTACTCAGATAGAAATACTTATAGAATTCCTGATTATTTCAGAACAGATTTTTCAATGAATATAGAAGGCAATTATAAAGTTCACCAGCGAACACACAATTCATGGACGATTGGAGTATACAATGCAACCGGAAGAAAGAACCCTTATTCTGTTTATTATACTTCAGAAAATGGAGTAGTAAAGGGTTATAAGCTTTCCATTTTCGGCAGCGCTATTCCGTTTATTAATTTTAATATCAGATTCTGAGCACTATGAAAAAGTGGAAATTTTTAGGGTACGTTTATTTATTCATTCTTCTCACAGGATGCAAGGAACGGTTTGAGCCTAACCTTCCGGCTCTTAAACAAAATTATCTTGTTGTTGAAGGTATTATTAATGCAAACGGCCTTACAAAAATAAAATTATCAAGATCCGTTCCTCTTGATCAAAAGAATAAGTTTATCCCTGAATTGAATGCAACAATGCGAATAGAAGGTGAGGCAAATGCTGTTGTTTTTTTTGTGCCTCATACTGGAGGCGGTTTATACTCTTCTGCTACATTGCTCAACCCGGTTGATAAATACCGCCTTAGGATAAATACAGCGGACGGTAAGGAGTATCTATCTAAATTTGTGCCTGTTAAACTTACGCCTGATATAGATAGCATAAGCTGGAAAGAAGAGAATGGAGGCGTACAATTGTATGCAAATACGCATGACCCTAAAAATAGTACACTTTATTATAGATGGGATTTCGATGAAACATGGGAAATACGCTCAGCTTACTCTGCTAATTATAAATTCGATAATAACACAATTAGAGCCACCTTACCAACCGACCCACAGATTTATTATTGTTGGAAATATGCTTCTTCTAATTCTATAATACTTGGCTCCAGCGCCAAATTGGAATCTGATAAAATTTTCCTGCAACCGCTGCACTTCCTTGCAAGAAATGAGGAACGCCTTGGAATACGTTATAGCATTCTTGTAAGGCAATATGCTTTAGATAAGGAAGGGTATGGCTTTTTTGAACAGATGAAAAAAAACACGGAGTCATTAGGGACTATTTTCGATCCGCAACCTTCAGCGCTCAGGGGAAATATAACTTGCATCACCAATCCGGAAGATATTGTTATTGGATATGTAAATGCGGCGGCTATAAAAGAGCAAAGAATTTTTATTAATTCTTTTCAATTAAGTGGAAGAGGTTTTAGTATTAATGGCGGTACTATTTGTAATTCTTTTGCGGTACTGAATGATCCTGACTCTATAAAAAGATATATTCCTCCCGGCTGGCCGTACGATGCCATACAGAGGGGGGCTAATATAACGTTTTATTTAACAGCCCCATCTCTTTGTGTGGACTGCAGAGAGCGGGGCGGTATTAATGTAAAGCCATCTTACTGGTAAACAAATGCATAAATTAATGATGAAATATATTTCAATAATTAGTCTAAGTCTTTTCTTTTTCACTACAACCACGAATCTTGCCGGGCAGGAAACAAGGCAGACCCTCAAAGCTTTGTTCCAAAAACAACAATTGTTACAGGAAAAAATATATGCACATACAGACAAAGAGTTTTACCTGGCAGGAGAAACAATATGGTTTAAGCTGTATAATGTTGATGCCGGCTTTCACCTTCCTTTAGAATTAAGTAAAGTAGCCTATATAGAAATTTTAGATGCACAACATTTACCTGTACTGCAAACAAAAATTGCGCTTCAAAAAGGAACGGGGAATGGAAACTTACAACTGCCTGAAAGTCTTGCTTCAGGTAATTACATTTTTCGTACGTATACAAACTGGATGAAGAATTTTGATGCTGATTTTTATTTCGAAAAAACGGTCACTATCATAAATACAATCTCCGAAGAACCGATAAAGGTTGTTGATACAGCCGGGGCCGCTTTTGATATTCAATATTTTCCTGAAGGAGGAAACCTGGTAAAGGGATTAAAAAACAAGGTGGCTTTTAAAGCAGTGAACAAAGATGGCAAAGGAGTAGATTTTAAAGGAGCGTTGGTTGACCGGAATGGTGATACGGTTTCCAGATTTCAACCCTTATTTGCAGGCATTGGAAGTTTTGAGTTTGTGCCTTCTGCAGATGTAAGTTATAAAGGGATATTTATGATGCCCAACGGGCAGACTGTAATTAAAGATCTTCCCAAGATGTATGAAAGAGGCTATGTACTACATGTTACTGAAAAAGATAACGGCAATGTTCTTGTTAATGTTAACACGAATGCGGCCACAGAAGGCGCCTTGCTGCACTTGTTTGTTCATACACGCCACCAGGCAAAAGAAATAATCAGTGCACAAGTTAAAGAGGATAGTGTGCAGTTTATGGTGCATAGAGATAGCCTTGCTGATGGCGTTTCTCATATTACTTTATTCAACAGTGGTATGCAGCCTCTTTGCGAAAGATTGTATTTTAAACGTCCCCGTAAAAAATTAAATATTGAAGCCTCTTCATTGAAGCATCAGCTTAAAAGAAGAGAAAAAGTTAACCTGGCTTTTATTGCAAAAGATGAAACCGGTGCTCCTCAGGCTGCCGATCTTTCTATAGCAGTATTTTATAACGATTCTTCGTATTTAAATACCGGCGCTGATATAACTAGCTACATGTTGCTTACATCTGATCTGAAAGGAAATGTAGAATCGCCGGGATATTATTTTTCAGATAGCACTGCTGCTGTAAACATGGCATTGGATAATTTAATGCTCACACATGGATGGCGAAGATTTAAATGGAAGGATGTACTGGAGAATAAAAATTTATCGCAGGCTTACCAGCCGGAATTTGAAGGGCCTATCATTTCCGGCAATATTGAAAATATACAAACCGGCAGGGCTGAAAAAAATATTCAAACCTATCTAGCTATACCCGGTAAAAACTTTTTGTTATACAGTAGTACAAGCGATAGTACAGGCCGCCTTCATTATTATGCAAAAAACTTTTATGGCCCTGTGGAGATTGTGGCGCAGGCAAAACCCGGCAATGAAAAAACGTATCGCATTAATATTGAAACACCTTACTCAGAGAATTATTCTTCACGCCCAATAGCCACATTTAATATAACATCTTTGGTAAACCGGCAGTTAAAATTTAAAAGCGTAAACATGCAGGTTCAAAATATTTATGCTGATAAAATTAAAGCTCACCCTCATTTGGTTAATGATACAGTTTCTTTTTATGGGAAGTCGCAAAGAACTTATTTTTTAGATGATTATGTAAGGTTTCCTACTATGCAAGAGGTGCTAAGGGAATACGTGCAGGAAATAAATGTTTATCATCGGAATAAAAATTTTTCCATTGCACTAATTAGAAAATACCCCAATGGTTTTATAGAAAAACGAGACCCGTTGGTTTTAATAGATGGCGTACCTCTTTTGGGAGATCAGAATAAAATTTTCAGGTATGATCCGCTTAAAGTAAAAGAGTTGCAGATAATTAACAGGGATTATTATCTCGGTACATCGGTAACCCAGGGCATTGCCAACTTCATAACTTATGATGGTCGCCCGGAAGGAATGGAACTTGAGGCTAATACTACCGTGCTTGATTATGAAGGATTACAAATGCAGCGGGAGTTTTATAAGCCTGTGTACGAAACAGCCAACCAGGTAAATAGCCGCCTCCCAGATTTTCGGAGCTTGCTTTTATGGGAACCAAATTTTAAAACAGACAACACAGGCAAACAAAATATTAGTTTTTACACTTCAGATTTGCCGGGAAAATATACGGTAGTTATTCAGGGCCTTTCAAATAATGGTAGAGTGGGCAATGCAAACTTTACCATAGAAGTAACCAATCCTTTATTTGTACAGAGTAAATGATTTGCGTAAGGGCTTAGTTCTTACATAGGCTTACGGAAAAAGCTTATTCTTTATGCTTTACAAAAACTCTTCAAAGTAATTTTAAAAAAAAATACTTCCAATAGTTGTTTTAAGGTTAATATCAGGATGTGCTTTGTTCGGGTCAATTAAACACTTTAGAAGCGTCATTCTTTCTTATATTAAAAACATATTGGTTGGTGTACTCCCATATTTCCACCCGCAGTTTATGTCTTTCTATTTCCATTATCGTTGTAATATCATAACCAGTGAAGTCGAACAAATTCTTCAGGATAACTTCACTAGATCCTGTTTTGCTGAACCCCTTGCATTTGTTTAACAAAAAAGTCTACATTCAAACTTCAAAATTAAAATCATCACACATTAGGTAGCGTATGAAAAATTATATCCTTCTTATTTTATTAGCTGCTGTTTTCAGCTTTAGCTTTTGCTCTGGTCCAAAAAAAATGGAACAGGAAAAAAAGAAAAAGATTGTTTTGATACCGGGTAAAGATAGCCATGGAGTTGGTGAGCATGAATTTCTTGGCGGCTGCCACTTATTGGCAAAGCTGTTGAATGAAAATGTGCCTGGGGTTGAAGCAACCGTAACAGAGCAAGGGTGGCCTGCCGATACCACTGTGCTTGATAATGCAGCAGCCATTTTGATATACAGCGATGGCGCTGAAGGACATAATGTTATTCCGCACATGGCGCACATAGACCGGCTGGCAAAAAAAGGAACAGGATTAATAAACCTTCACTTTGCAGTAGAAATTCCTAAAGGTGAAGGCGGCAATAATTTTTTAAAATGGATAGGAGGTTATTTTGAAACTTTTTACTCCGTAAACCCAATCTGGGTGGCTAAATTCGATGCATTACCAACGCATGCTGTTACAAGTGGCGTGAAGCCTTTTGAAGTGCGTGATGAATGGTATTACCACATGCGTTTTGTGCAAAATGATCCTAACCTTGTTTCTGTTTTAAAATTATTACCACCGGCTTCAACGCTTGATAGGCCGGAAGGAGACCGTTCTTCTAACCCTTCTGTAAAAGAAAATGTATTGGTAAAAAAACAACCGCAAACAATGGCCTGGGCTTTTACAAGGCCAGGCGGTGGAAGAGGCTTTGGATTTACAGGCGGCCATTATCACAACAACTGGATGAATGATGATTATAGAAAGCTTGTATTAAATGCAATTCTTTGGGTAGCTAAAATTGATGTGCCACAGAATGGAGTGGTAACGCCTGCACCCACGCAAAGCGAATTAATTGCCTTACAAAAAAAGCCTCGTAAATAATTATGAGGCACCGGTTAATATACAGCTCAATAAAAAGTACCTAATGTGCTCCTGTGTAAAAGAACTTTTCCCGGTTATTATTGTTGGCCTTCATCTTCCAACTATAATGGTATATAGCCATCTTCACACACTGATGAATAAATAGAATACCTTAAAAATTAATTTATGAAAATTGGTATCAATACCTTTTTGTTTACTTCTCCTTTTACTAATAAGGATGTGGCATTGTTTCCAATGTTTAAAAGTTGGGGATTTGATTTCGTAGAAATTGCTTTAGAAAACCCATCCGATATTGATGCTGTTTATATAAAGGAAGAACTTGAAAAAAATGGATTAGACTGTCTTGCCATTTGTGCTGCTATGGGCCCGGACAGAGATTTGAGAGGAACAAAAGAACAACAGCAAACGGCTTTGTCGTACCTAAAAGGAGTAATGGATCAAATGAAGGCATTAGGCTGTCCGGTGTTAGCAGGGCCGCTTTATTCATCTGTTGGCCGGGCAGAGCAGGTAGCGAAGGAAGATTATAAAAACCAATGGAAAACAGTTGTTGCTCATTTAAAAGACCTTAGCGATTATGCACAGGAACGCAATATTGTATTGGCCATTGAACCGTTAAACAGGTTTGAGACAGATTTTATGAATACCTGTGAGCAGGGACTGAACATGATAAACGATGTAAACCATCCGGCTTTATTGCTGCACTTAGATAGCTTTCACATGAATATAGAAGAAAAGCATTTGCATACCGCCATTTTAAAAGCGGGTGATAAGCTAGGGCATTTTCATTCTTGTGGATCAGATCGCGGTACACCTGGTAATGATCATACAGATTGGACAGCAATTTTTGAGGCTTTAAAAAAAATAAATTACAAGGGTAATATGGCTATTGAATCATTCACCACTGATGTAACCGTTATTGCTAAAGCAGCAGCAATATGGAGGCAAATTGAAAAATCGGGAAATGATATAGCAGAAAAAGGCGTCATATTTTTACGCAGTCAAATTGCAAAATCTGCTGACAGTGCCACATGATTTTAGTTACAAAGAATATGATGTGTTGGTAAAGCCATTAGTGAAAGGGGAATACTAACAGAACTTACAAGGAACAAAAGCCCGGCGATTAACTTTATAGAACCTGTCTTTAACGGCGATATAGCATCAGGGGGCATTGCTACTACGCAAGAAAAGAAGGTAAATACTTTATGGAAAGAATCTGTTTTCATGAAACAGTGGTGCTATGATTGAAGAAACTAAGGCAGTATAAATCAGCACGTTTACAATTTCCATTTTGTAAACGTGCTGATGATATGAATGGTTATTTAGAAACAGTTTCTTTACCCGCAATGCAACGGTTCAATAAATTTTTTGTCATCTCCTGCACTCTTTTATCTGATTTTGAAAAATCAATTACCCGGTGATTTTTATCGCCCTGCCCGCAAACAGGATTTTGAAAGCCCGGAGGAGTAGATAATAACATACTCCACCAACATGTACCCGCATTGAATACAAAATTTCCTTTTGCTGCATCATATATAGTGGCTGTATGATCGGGAGATTTAGGGTCTTTATACATGTTTGGATAAATTTTGTTTTGTGCCAGGATCATTGTGTTTTTATTATTTCCTACAGGCAGCCCGTGATATTCCCATCCCACAAAATCGGGTATAGAATCGTTTAGCTTCATTCCTGTATTATTAAAAAGCCAGTGATCGGGGGCTTTGCATACAAAGCTTGTATAGCCTACTCCGTAAGATGATGAACCCATAAGATCCTGCTCATTGTTGAAAAGCCTTTCATTGGGCACACGGCCCGTAACCCGATTCGGGTGGCCATCAGTACCCGGTTCAAGATATATTTTGCCATTAACAGAATTGCCCGACAAAAAAAGCATGTTCACCCCTGCATCTCTTGCGCTTACGGCGTTATTATACATCTGATCCGTCCAGTATTCATCATGCCCTACAGAAAGAAAGCCCTTTGCCCTTAAAAGAGTAGCGGCATCTGCATGCGTATCTATGTTAGAGATATAGCTAACATCATATCCTTCTTTTTCCATCCAGAATGCAAGCGGAAATTCCCATAAAAGAAATTCGCCGCCGCCGTTACTGAGCGGATTAAAATCAGATGGCAGTCCGTTAACATACAGGCTATAGGGCCTGTTAAAACTAATGCGGGCCCCATTGGTATTTACCCAGGGCTGATGTCCTTCATCATACATGCTGTGCCACTGAGGCCAGCGGTTATAAGCCTGCCAGGTAAGATCAGAACATTGAAACAGGAAGTCAGATTTTCGTTGGTCTTTTACAATAAAGATTATGTATGCCTGGCTATTATCTTTTTTTGCAGTAAGCTTGCCTATATACACACCACTTAGCCAGTCTTGTGGTATGGTTACACTTAAAGCCGTATCCCAGCGGCATTCAAGAAAATTTGTTTTGTTATCTGCTACGGGCATTGTTTGAGGTTTGCCTTTTAGATCGCTAAACGATTTCATTAGCCTACCGCCTTTACCTCCATAATAACCCATGCGATAAATATTGAGGGAATAATCAGAACCAGGGTCAGCGCTTACAAATACACTTAACTTTTCTCCGGCCCCAATGCTGGTATGCGAACAAAAACCTTCTATTTGCTTTCTTCTGCAAAATTGATGATCGGGGTAGCTACACGTATCGAAAGGCACTTTTATGAGCCAGTCGGTTGTACCTTCTTTTTTATTTTCTTCGATGATTAAGTTGGCAGCCGGGGCAGTGGTGGAAGCGTTTGAACAACTAATAAGCCATAAGGCAGTAATTATCGTTGACAGCAAAAAACAAAGGTGGGTGAATTTATTTTTTCTCATTTTGAACTAACTTTTAAAAAAATGTTACTTAGTATTAAGTATGAAAGATTGTTTACAATTTAATAAGCTTTCTGTATACAAGCATCATCATACACTTAAGACTTTATCTATTGAAACACTTGTGAACTTATTACTTGGGATTTCATCATCAAAAGAAGAAGTAAGTTTTAAGATGCTTATTTAAACATAAGGGCCTCTGTATGAATCACCGCAAACATTCCATTGTAAGTAGAATTTATTTTTTTGCCATGAATGTAAAAATTCTCAATGGTAACATTTTGTATGTTGTAGCTGTCGCTAAAACCCAATAGTTGAGAGGAAGGAAAATGCTCACCTTCCACATAAATATTTTTAAAGCGGATGTCTTCAATACGGCCCCGGGTCGTGTCTTTAGAATAGCGGGATTTTAATATTTTAAAATCAATCAGCCACCCTTTTGAATCTTCCACACGGATGTTTTCATAAAGCACATTTTTCACAAGCGCTCTATCGCCATTGTGTATGGTAAAGGTGCCTTCCGGCCCTTCTACATGAATGAGATCGCAATTTTTGAATGTAATATTCTGAATGGTGTCGGCCCTTGTTTCAAATCCTATTTCCAAACCATTGCCCCATATTCCATTCCACATAACCGAATTTTGAATAACAATATTATTTACATTAAAACCACTTTCAAATTTTGTAAAATACTTTACTCCTGACTTGATAGCAATGCAATCATCTTTTGTTTTAATGAAGCAATTATCCACCAGTACATTTTGACTGCCTACAATGTCTATTCCGTCATCTACATCATTATCCGAAACTATTTTTAAATTCCGGTAGGTTATGTTGCTTGAAGCATATGCACCACAGCACCAATGTTTTGCATCTGTAATAATGAATCCTTCCAACAATACATTTTTGCTTTCACTTACTTCAATTGGCCTTGCTTCCTGCGATTGATACATACTATTATCAATAATTCCCCGGCCCATTATTTTGATGTTCTCCCCTTTGTCGGTTTTGAAAGAGCCTCTTACAATAGCGCCTCCAGCAATGTACACAGTTTCGTTGCTTTTAAGTGTCACTATGCCCGGAGTATGTATTTTACCTCCTTCAAAAAACCTAACGTTGCTTGAGGTTTTGTCAGGAATTTTTTCTTCCAGGGGATTGGCAAAAATGAATAAAGGCCTTTTGATATTTTTATTAATCTCAACGCTAAGATTGGCGGGGTTGTCTAATGAAAATTTAATTTCATTCCGGCTTACTTCCCCGATGATATTGCGGCTTTTAGGACGGATATCAAAGTTATAAACCGGCGATAAAAATGTCACTTTTATATTCACCTTTCCACTAAAAGAAAAATAGGCTAAAGCCGCTGATTTTGTATTATAAACATAAACTTTTTGTCCATTTACCTCCAGCTCAAATTCAGGGGCCGCCTGGGCATTTTTAGGAGCAGGGTAAATTATAAGATCAGCAGCCCTCACAGTCATTGTAGCAGCTATGAAACAAATGGCCAGTAAATTTTTTTTCATAATTATGTTTTAGTTGAATGATGATGTTTAAGTAGCTAATTAAAATTGACAAAAGCCAAAACGTTCAGAGCCTTTATTAAGTAAAACTTCTATTAAGCTACTTTCCTGTGCGCCAACACCACGGTCATACTTTTCATTCGCTATTTGTAGCCCCGTGCCGGTAAAAGATTTATTTTTTATAACCTTGTTATATTTTGGATTAACAGTAGAAAAATAAAGCTGGTTAAGATAAACCGCTCGTGCTTGCGCTCTTGAAGTTTCCGGCTGCATCAGGCAGGGTAAAAGAAGTGCAGCTACTAAGAAGTTGTGTTTTTGTTTTCTCATATTAAATTTTGTTGTCCCTATTTTTTAAGAAAAAGCTGTTATAAAAGCAGGCAATCAATATTATACAGCTTATTTGCAGGTATGATTATTAACTACGCAAAAGAAAGTAAATGTTTTAGTTCTAGTACTAAAAATTTCAAAAACAAGCATAGTTAATGATGGTGATTGAAGATTTTACAGCTACATTCTCAACTCCAAATTTTGAACGGCTATTGTAGTTATTATAAACAGGCTAAAAAAAAATTATAGAAAATATATGGCAGATCAATCATTCGATGCAATTGTAATAGGCTCGGGAGTTTCTGGCGGGTGGGCTGCAAAAGAGCTTACCGAAAGAGGGTTAAAAGTGCTGATGCTGGAAAGAGGTCGTAATATAGAACACGTGAAAGATTATGTAACCGCTGCGTTAAACCCATGGGATACCCGGTACAGAGGCCGTAGGCCGACACAAGCAGTTGCAGAAAAGCCTGAGATAAAGGAAGAATTAGCACGGCAAACAAAATTGTTCAGTGTATCTACAAGAATACCAGACAGTCCTTATACTGAAGTAAAAGGCTTTGCCTGGCATCGCTCCTATAATGTGGGCGGAAAGTCGCTGTCATGGGGAAGACAAACGTATCGTTATAGCGATTTAGATTTTAATGCCAATGCAAAAGAAGGGTGGGCCGTTGACTGGCCTATAAGGTATAAAGACATTGCGCCCTGGTACGATCATGTAGAAAAATTTGCAGGCATCAGCGGGAATAAAGATGGCATCCCTCAATTGCCGGATGGTAAGTTTATGCCGCCCATGGAAATGAACTGTGTTGAAATTGATATGGCTAAAAAAATCAAACAGCATTACAAAGGGCAGCGGGCATTAATTATTGGCCGTACTGCAAACAATACAAAAGCACTTGATGGAAGGGCTCCCTGCCAGTACCGGAATAAATGCGCATCTGGTTGTTTTTATGGTGGTTATTTCAGCACACAATCTTCTACGCTTCCGGCCGCTATGAAAACTGGAAGGTTAACACTTCGCCCTTTCTCTATTGTGACCAAAATTCTGTATGATAAAGACAAGAAAAAAGCCACCGGCGTTGAAATTATTGATGCAGAAACAAATATGACCTATGTATACAAGTCAAAAATTGTATTCGTTTGCGCATCTACACTTAATTCAACCTGGGTGTTGCTGAATTCTGCTACAGATGTATGGCCAGGAGGATTAGGCAGCAGCAGCGGTGAGTTAGGCCACAACCTTATGGATCATCACTTAGGCATTGGCGTAGGCGGCACCGCCGAGGGGTACGATGATAAGTATTACTATGGGCGCAGAGCCAATGGTATTTATATACCCAGATACAGGAATTTTTTCGGCGATAAAAGAGACTACTTGAGGGGCTTTGGTTTCCAGGGAAACGGAACAAGGGAAGGAAGCTGGGCTCGTAACATTGCCGAATACAATATTGGTGAAAACCTGATGGAGTTGCTAACCGAACCAGGCCGGTGGAGCTTTGGCATGGGGGCATTTGGTGAAATGCTGCCTTACCACGAAAACAAAGCAACACTGGACACAAACGCAAAAGATAAGTGGGGCCTTCCGGTATTGGCCATTGATTGCGAGCTTAAAGAAAATGAACTTAAAATGCGAAAAGATATGCTGGCAGACTCCATTGAATTTTTAGAGATCTGCGGATTAAAAAAAGTAGGAGGTAGCGATAATGGTTTTACCCCTGGTAATGCCATACATGAAACAGGCACTGCAAGAATGGGCCGCGATCCTAAAACATCTGTGCTAAATGCTTATAACCAGGTATGGGATGCTAAGAATGTTTTTGTAACTGATGGCGCCAGCTTTCCTTCATCGCCTTGTCAAAATCCATCTCTTACGTTTATGGCACTAACGGCCAGGGCCGCCGCGTATGCAGTAAATGAATTAAAGAAAGGTAATCTCTAATAAAAAGATAAAAAGCTTTATATGAAAAGAAGAGAAGCTATTGCCAAAGTTGCCCTGTTATTAGGTGGCAGCATTATAGGCGCTAATGCATTCAGTAAAGGGTTAGGTTTAGTGCATACGCCGGAACAAATTGTTTTTTCCAAAGAAGATGAATTATTACTGAATGAAATTGGTGGTACAATTCTTCCTCCCATACCCGGAAGTCCCGGGGCCAAGTCGGCAGATATAGGCGCCTTTATGGTGATGATGGTGACTGATTGTTATGAAGAGGCTAATCAAAAGATTTTTCTAAATGGTCTGAACAAAATCAGGGAAGACTTTAAAGCGGCACATAGCACAAGTTTTATGGATGCTAGTCATAAAACACGGTTGGCTTTTTTACAAAAGCTGGATGATGAACAAAAAAAATTGAATCCGGCCGCCAATGCTGGTGGTGGAAACAGACGAGGACAGGGAAACCCCCAAACACCGGTACATTATTTTTTAATGATGAAGCAATTAACATTACTGGGCTTCTTTACTTCAGAAGTAGGGGCTACTAAAGCATTACGCTATATAGAAACCCCGGGTGCTTACCGTGGCTGCATTCCTTATAAGAAAGGTGATAAAGCATGGGCTACTTAGTCCGATTTTTTTTAAAATATAATAATTAAAATGAAGAGAAGAGACTTTATGCTTTCGGGCGCTCTGGCTGCTGTTGGCAGTGTAATCATACCAACATCAGCAGGAGCAAAAGCCAATGCACAACCAAAAGAAAAACGCTACCAGAAAGGAAAAAGCCCCTGGCCTGTATGCCTTGATACAGCTACAATCCGTCCCGCTTCACTAAAAGATAAAATAAAATTTGCCGCCAAAGCGGGGTATGATGCTATAGAACCCTGGGATGGTGAACTTGAGAAATTTGAAGCCGCCGGTGGAAGTCTCAAAGACCTTGGAAAAGAAATAAAAGACCTTGGGTTATTTGTGCCCAGTGTAATTGGTTTGTGGAATGCCTTACCACCTACGCAGGAACTATGGGAAAAAGCATTGCCACTTACACGCAACCGTATGCGAATGGCTGCTGCAATTGGCGCAGAGCACATTCAAACCATACCAAATACTGTGGGTGAAAATTATTCGCAAAAATGGGTAGCAGACCGCTACCGGGATATTATAGGGATTGGCATTAAAGATTATAATATTTTACCATCGCTGGTTTTTGTAAAATACTTTCCATTAAAAACACTCGGCCAGGCAGTTGGGGTTGCTATTGATGCAAATCATCCGAAGGCTTCCGTGATACCCGACATATACCACATGTACATAAGTGAAGGCGGCTTTGAAGGATTGAAAATGCTTAAAGGAAATAGCATCGGCATTTTTCAGTTTAACGACGCGCCCGCTACTCCTGCATTGGCCTTGCTTCGCGATGAACATAGGGTTTATCCAGGCGATGGCATACTACCACTGTCGCAGATATTTAACGACTTAAAAGCTACAGGTTATAAGGGATGCATTTCACTTGAAATGTATAACCCGGAATACTGGAAGGGAAACTTGCAGGAAGTAGCGAAGATCGGCCTGGAAAAAACCTTAAAAACGCTGCAAAAAGCGGGTGTTTAAATTGCCTTCTTTGCCGGGTTCCTCCAACTCCCTGGTTCATGTTTCGCGAACGACAAGATGGGTATAGTTCGTGAGACAGGAACCTTGGCAAGAAGAGCTCGTTGGATTTCGGGTAGTTTTACAAATAATAATAAATAGAAAGAGACTTTAAACAGAAAGTAAACCTCAAGCTGTATTGTTATTTTTTTCTTGCGTAGTCTTTAACGGCGTAACTCGGGTCTTATTAATAACCGGGTCAATTTATCTACTAAGTTTAGCATGCCATTAAGAAATTCTTACTAATATGCTCATTATTTATAGGATGAATAATTGCTAATACATGTGCGAGCCTATAGCGCAGTACAAAAGCGGTAATGCCTTTGCGGGCCAGCAATTGGGCCACCCCGGTACCTTCGTGCGAAAAGGCTAACATATACAAACCACCACCTGGACAAATGATCACTGCGGTGTCGTTTGCCTTATAACGGATCTGCAGGAAAAAAAGTAAGGGTAGGGTAGGAAACATTATAAACAAGATTGCCTTTACTAAGCTTGTTCCAGGTCCATGATTCCGACCCAGGCGCTGCAGCATTATATAGCTGAATTTTTTGTTGCGCATTGCTTGTTACGGCAACGAGCAACATGACGGATCTGCAAAATATTTTTCATAATAAGGCAAAATATTTTATTATTTATACCTGGATATTACACAGATAATAAAGAATTATCTCCGGCATCTTTATTATCTGTGTATTTGATAATATAGAGGTTATTGAAGCATATAGCTTTATTACCTCCGCTGTATTTCTCTTAAGGTCAATTACTTTTCCAGCGACAGTATGTACGTAACCATCATCTTTGCATCTTCAACTGAAAGATTGGGATGCGGGGCCATTACCGGGTACCCCCAACTTCTGCTTCCTCCAACAATTACTTTTTGAGCCAGCATCTCAATATAAACCTGGTTTACAGGGTATCTTTTTGCTACATCTTTAAAAGCTGGTCCCACTGCTTTTTGTTCTTCTTTATGGCAGGTATAACAATCTGAATAAGCAATTAAGACTTTTCCTTTTTGGGCTACATCTGCCGGTATGCTGTCGTTTTTGCCGGCTATTGCTCTTATATAATCAGACCTTTTCCTGGTGTTCTTTTCCTCTGGTTTATCATCACAGCCAGGCAGGTAAAAGCTGGCCGTTACTAAGCATCCGATTAAAACTAATTTGGTCTTTCTAGACATACCTATTGTTTCTTGCAAATTTTATGGGTTAGTTGCACTTGTCGCTCCTTTGTTCTCATCTCAATTTGAAGTAAACAATCTATGTTCTTTATTTTTCCCGGAAAAGAAATTTTTTCTCATCGTTAGAAAAAAAATAACCTAAGTTTTTTCATGATAGGAAGTGTTGGGTAACTTAACTCAGATGTAAAGATGCCTCGTACTCTTTCATCCAATGCTCATAACATTCGTGGATACAAAACACCAACTATTGCAGCAGAAGGGCAGATTGCTAATCCGCTTTCTATAGGGGCAGTGAGGCAGCCTTTTTTACTCTTTAAAGGGAATACAAAAAGCATGAAAATTATTTCAATTGGTATGGTTGGCATAGCTATACAGATGCCGGACTATGTACCTTTAAAAATAATTTTAAAACGAAGAATACGTAAGCCATTTTGATGTTTTCTAAATGATAAAACTGAAGTTTATTGCATCCGACATTCGTGTACTTTGCAGGTCGTAAACTTTTTGGTTAATGCTATGAGCACCATCCTTATAAAGTTTGTATTGTTAATGCTAGATACAACCGTATTATTATAGATCACTATGATGGACATGAACACTATACATAGCACCAATCCAATTGATTTCAAAACGTATAACACAACACAGGTTCGGCAGCAATTTTTATTAAATACATTAATAAGTCCCGGAGCAATCACTTTCGCATATAGCCATTATGATCGCATGGTGATTGGTGCTTCAGTGCCGGTAAATGATCTACTAAACCTGGGTAATTATGAAAATCTGAAATCTTCATATTTTCTTGAACGCCGGGAGATTGGAATCATTAATGTAGGCGGTAAAGGAAAGGTGATTGTGAACGACCAAACCTTTTCATTAGAAAAATTAGATTGTATTTATGTTGGCAAAGGGGAAGAGCAGATACAGTTTTCAAGTGTCAATGCGGCTCACCCG